>ONFF01000032.1 GCA_900317055.1 uncultured Bacteroidales bacterium
TTCGCCCCCGATGGTACCATCCTTGCTCGTGGGTTGGCCGGCGAGAACATCGAACAACAATTGAAAAAGATTTTTAATAACTGATAAATAATGAACAAGAAAGCCATCATCACCATCCTGCTCGCCCTCGTCGCAATAGCGGGGCAGGCAAAGACATTCAAGACCATCAAGACACCTGTGGCGATGGCATGTGTGAATGTGAGTAATGGTGAACTAAAAGCCCGTGAGGTAATTATGGGCGACACGGCGACCACCGTACATTTCACGATGGAATACGAGAAAGGAGAGCATTTCCGCTTCGCCAAGGAGAGTTACCTCATGGATGAGGACGGCAACCGCTATCCGTTGCGCTCGGCCGAGGGAATAGCCCTCGATGCATGGGTAGAGTCGCCTGAAAGCGGTGTGACCGACTTCACGATGCACTTCGAGCCGATGCCGAAAAAGGTAAAGATGTTTGACTTCTTTGAGGGTGATGCCATCGGAGCATTTATGTTGCTTGGCATCCACGATAGCAATACCAAGCTAAATGCCCCTACGATGCAACAAATATCAGCAGCCAATCCTTTTACACTCCCAGACTATTGGTTCAACACTGCCGCCATCACAATTCGCGGACGTATCGAGGGGTATGATGCAAAACACTTCGGATTCAAATCGTTGGAAGGATATGTGGGCGATGTTTTTACGAAAGAGAACGGCATGATGGTCATCGACATCGCTCCAGATGGCTCGTTTGAAAAACAATTCATGGCCAGTTATCCTGTCAGATCTAAATTTTACGCCAAAGAGACTGAGGTTGAATTCGGCGAGATACCCTTTTTTGCCCGTCCGGGCGAGATCATTGACATCACCGTGCGGAAAAACGCTAACGGTTACTACGAGTGCCTCTATCATAACGGCAGCAGCCACGAGGTGGAGCGATGGCTGAAATCGAAGTTGATGACGGGCTATCTGAGCAATCCGCTGGCACTGTTTCATGGCACCTTTAGCGATGCCACGGCACTGGCTGAGGAGGTGTGGCAAAATATGCTTTACCGCATAGGCATGGTGAGCCGTCGTGACCATTTCACACCGCTGGAGGTGCAGTTAGCACTCTCCGATGCACAGGTTTATCTGACTACCGCCTTATTGGATTATGCTATGACAATGAAATTCAGCGTGAGGAAACACGTTGACGGTGTGTATCATGACGAGATTGTTGACAGCGTCAACTGGAAAGCGCTCAATGACGCTAAGAGTTACCTGCCTTTGCACCGCATCGATTTCAACAATCCTTTGATGATGTCAAACGACCATTTGTCTCACCTTGTCAACCGCATCCAGTATGCGCAACCTGCTCAGCGAGCCTACTTCAGCGCTACAGGCCAGAAGCAATTGGATAATTACTATGCCATGATACGCGAAATACTCGGCAGCAAGGAAAATACACTCATGGCTCAACTCTGTGTGTACCAGCAGATGTTGACGGAGTTAAGAGGCGTCCCTACCGAAGAATCGAAATACACGATGGTCAGCAACACTTTTACGCATCCCTATGTAAAAGCCAAGGCCGATGAATTCTACCGTCGGGCAATGGCGCAGACAGAACTCTCAGCACCCATTCCCGATGCACCGATGGCCGACCTCATCCGCTCACTTTGCGCCAAATATCCTGGCCGTATTCTCGTCATCGACTTCTGGGGCATGAGTTGCAGCCCCTGCCGCAGTACCATCCAGTATAGCAAGAAACAGCGTGCCGAGATTGCCAAGCGCGATGATGTGAAGCTCGTTTTCATTGCAGGAGAAAGAACGACTGGGGGCAGCGATGCTTACAAGAAGTACGTGGCCGAGTGGTTGGCCGATGAAGAGACGGTATGCGTTACCAATGCCGACTTCACCCGCCTGCAAGAGTTGTTCCGTTTTGACGGCATCCCCCACTATGAGACCATCACTCCTGACGGTCGTCGTGTCCGCGATGACCTGCAAATTCAAGGCTTCTACAACTTCGACTACGAACTGACGAGACTGAAGGAAAGGCTGAAATAAAACGAAATGAATATGAAGCAAACCATCATCACCATCCTGCTTGCCCTTGTAGCAATTGCAGGACGAGCCCAAGCCTTTCAATATCGTATCGTTGGTAATATTGGTTGTGAGTTTACCGGGTGGTTATATCTGATGAATCAGAGTGACAAGGATTATTCCGACATAGACAGCCTATGGGTAGAAGATGGAGTGATACGCACCTTTGAAGGCAATGCCCAAGAACCATTCTTGGCCTTGTTGCACTCCAAGGGAGAAGATCTGGTGCAATTCCCTTGTCTTTTTGTGGAAGAGGGCACCATCAAATTCCGTCCAGCAGCAATGACAACCAGAGGCGCTGCTTTTATGGGAACTCCACTCAATGATGATTGGGCGCATTTCTATACACAATTCAACAAGATACAGGATGCATCCGACGAAGGTCGTATCACCCAAACAGAGGCCAATCAAGAACTTGACAGTTTGGCTGCACCCTTTGTTCGCAATCATGGCAATGATGTCTTGGGAACGGTTGTTGTATCATTCTTGGAGGATTTAGACAATGAGCGTCTGATGGATTATATCAAAATGCTCAGTCCGAAACAACAAAGCAACCCCATCATCCACGATATGAGACAGACCATTTTGGCAGTACAAAATACAAGTGAGGGAACGATGTTCAAGGATTTCGCCGTAGAGTACAATGGTAATACCATACATCTTTCTGACTTTGTTGGTCGAGGCAAGTATGTGCTTGCTGACTTCTGGGCGTCTTGGTGTGGGCCTTGCCTTCGCGAGATTCCCAATCTCATCGCCGCCTATAACAAATACAAGGATTGCGGTTTACAGGTTCTCGGCATAGCTGTGTGGGAGGAACCCGATGAATCATTGAAGGCCATTGCTGATAAGAACATTCCATATCCTCAGATTCTTGGTATTTCAGAAAAAACTACAGGAATATATGGAATCAATGCCGTTCCCCACATCATCCTCTTCGCTCCTGAAGGCACCATCCTCGCACGTGGGTTGCGAGGCGAAGAGATAGACAAGAGACTCGAAGGGATTTTTCATAATGATAAATAAAAAAAGGAACAAATGAAACTTATGGGAAAAATGGATAAGCATGTGAAGAATGGACTCATCTCCATGGTGTGTTGGATTTTGTTCTTAGTTGTGACACTCGGC
>ONFF01000029.1 GCA_900317055.1 uncultured Bacteroidales bacterium
ATTACCTGACGGCTCATATTATGACTTGGATGGTAACCATTATGACGCTAAACATCATCTTATTAAGGCTAAAGAAAGGACTCTTGATGAATTATTAAAGATGAAGTTTATTATGCAAGATGGTAGTTATTACGACGATGAAGGAAACCACTATGATAGTCAAGGTAACTTAATTGCAGAAAAAGAAAAAACTCTTGAAGAGTTACAGAAAGAAAATGCAGATAGAATGGTAAATCTTAAAAAAGATTTTGAAATTCAAAAATCTGGGTTTGGTCAAGTTATTAGTGATTTTTGCGATAACTGGAAAAGTGGTTTTGATAGTATTTGTGATACTATAAAAGGAGCCATCGATGGCTGGAATAATTTCTGGCAAGACCGTGGTGCTGAAGACGTTGACCCTGTGTCAACTGCTCTTCCAGTTTGGCTTCGGCATTCCCGCTGCCTCGGCACGGATTGCGTTGAAGGACGAGATACACTTCTGCATCGGTGACGAACAGTCGGTCGAGAAAGGCCTGTCGTCGTTTGCCGCAGAGATGAAGAACATCGATGCCGTCATCAAGGCATCGCGCGAAAACAGAAAGATAGTGGCGTTGATTGACGAGCCGGCCCGCACCACCAATCCCACCGAGGGAACGGCTTTGGTGTCGGCCTTGGTGAAGGTGTTGAGGGGTGACAATGTGAGCCTCGTCATGACCACGCATTACGATATAGAGCCGACCGATGCCCGTTGCCTCCGCGTGAAGGGCTTCGAGAACGGCACGATGAACTACGAACTCGTCGAGGTGCAAGACGGCGAAGTGCCGCACGAGGCGCTGAATATTGCTGAAAGTTTGGGGATTGATAAGGAGTGGATTGAGACGGCGAGGAAGATTTTAAACCCCTCGAATTCGAGGGGTTTAGATAGGGGGTCGAATTCGACCCCTTTGGGTGTTAAAAGTTAGTTATATAAACAAACAATGTATTAAATATTATTAATTATAAGATAGGAAAACATTTGAATAACAATGATTTATAATTGTGAACGCACTGCGTTCACAATTTGGAAGAGTTTTAATTATGGCGAAATCGCCACAATTAAACCCCCTCGAATTCGAGGGGGTTTATGACCGGCGATGAAAAAAGATGGAGGAAAAGAAGCATGGCAAAGATATTAGTTCAAGATACAAACATTACGATTCTTTCCATTGACAGCAAGGATTACATTTCTTTGACTGACATTGCAAAGTATAAAACGGACGATCCGCCAGCGGTCATTGCCAATTGGATGCGGAATCGTAATACGATTGAATACTTGGGGATATGGGAATCGTTGTATAATCCCAATTTTAACCCCCTCGAATTCGAGGGGTTTAGAAAGCAGGCAGGACTAAATGCTTTCACCATGTCGCCAACGAAATGGATTGATGCTACTGGCTCCGTTGGTATCATAGTTAAGACTGGCCGTAATGGTGGCACCTACGCTCACAAGGACATTGCCTTTAAGTTTGCCAGTTGGATTTCGGTTGAGTTTGAGTTGTATGTTGCCAAGGAATTCCAACGCCTAAAAGAAGAAGAACAAAAACAACTCGGTTGGTCGGTAAAACGAGAGTTGGCGAAAATCAACTATCATATTCATACTGATGCGATTAAGGAGAACCTTGTGCCGGAAGAAATTGACCGCTATCATGCGTCGTTGATTTACGCCAACGAAGCCGATGTGCTGAATGTGGCCTTGTTTGGTGTGACGGCCAAGGAATGGCGCGATGCCAACCCCGACTTGAAGGGCAACATCCGCGACTATGCGAACATCAACCAACTGATTTGCCTCTCGAATATGGAAAACCTCAATGCGGTCTTTATTAATAAAGGTATGCCGCAGCGGGACAGACTGATTGAACTGAACAAAATCGCCATCCAACAGATGAAGGTGCTGGAAGGCGTGGAAGAAAGGAGGATGCTAAAATGATTAAACAATTAAATATCAATAAGATGAAGAACTTTAGATCATTCATTTTATTTGCGCTCCTTTTACTTACCTCCTGCGCTGTCATTGAAATCAACGGATTGGGGAACGATTATAAGGATTTGGACGAAAGCCACAAGGCATTAGTGCGTCCATTGGAAAGTTTTGAGGAGGCACAGCCGGGATTGGTTTACAAATTGACCATGCCGATGCTTAAGGTAGAGTTGGAGCAACAGCCCAGGACCATTGTGCGTGTTTTCAATGCTGCTTGCAGAGGCAATGCCTGTAAACCTCTTTCCACTTTTCAGCAATATGCCCAAGAAAACGGATACACCATATACCAAGTGATGATCAGTTATGCCGGGATGGAGAACGCAATTGAACAGGCAAAGGATTTCCCGCTGTTTGTCATCGACAACGACTACTACAAGACATCTTTGCAGCCGCTTTATCTGCGTTATTTCACCAATGAACTGGTAGGACTACCGCGCAAGACGAAGGAACGGGATATACCAGAAGAACTGGATGGGGAGTTTTACTTTTTCGAATATGGACAATTGACAAAAGTCACGGATGATTTGTAAGTTATTACAGAAAAGTGGAAAATGGATAAAAGAACAATAAATAAAACATCAATTATTTAAACAACATACTAGTAATATGGAAAGTAAATTAGGACTTGATTTTAAGAAAGTGGAGTATGCAAGAGGGCTGGCAAAGAACATCGCTGACGATGTGCAGGCCTTCTGCGAGCAATACACCACGGTGGCCGTGGAGCGCACCCTCGCCCGACTGATGGGCATCGACGGGGTGGACGAAAGCGATGTGCCGCTGCCCAATGTGGTGGTGGACGCCATCAAGGACAAGGGCGTGCTCGGCGAGGGCATCCTGTTCTTCATCGCCAACACCATGATCCAGACGGGCCTCAACCCGCAACAAATCGCCGAGAAGGTGGCCAAAGGCGAACTCGACATCACCAAAGTGGTGACGCGCGACCAGAAACAGATTGCCGCCACGCTGCAGCCCGTCATCGACGAGAGCCTGACACGCATCCGCACCCGCCGCGCCCGCCGCGAGCACTACCTCGAAACCATCGGCGAAGGCCCCAAGCCATACCTTTATATTATTGTGGCCACGGGTAACATCTACGAGGATGTGGTGCAGGCCCAGGCCGGTGCCCGTCAGGGAGCCGACATCATCGCCGTGATCCGCACCACAGGCCAGAGCCTCTTGGACTATGTGCCTTACGGCGCCACCACCGAGGGCTTTGGCGGCACCTTCGCCACGCAGGAGAACTTCCGCATCATGCGTAAGGCCTTGGACGAAGTGGGCGAGGAGGTAGGCCGCTACATCCGCCTCTGCAACTACTGCTCGGGTCTCTGCATGCCCGAAATCGCCATCATGGGCGCTTTCGAAGGCCTCGATGTCATGCTGAACGACGCCCTCTACGGCATCCTGTTCCGCGACATCAACATGCAGCGCACCCTCATCGACCAATATATGAGCCGTATCATCAACGGCTTCGCGGGCGTCATCATCAACACGGGTGAGGACAACTACCTGACCACCGCCGACGCCGTGGAAGCCGCGCATACCGTGTTGGCCTCCGACCTCATCAACGAGCAGTTGGCCAAGATTGCCGGTCTGCCTGAAGAGCAGATGGGCTTGGGTCACGCCTTCGAGATGGACCCGATGCTCGAAAACGGCTTCCTCATGGAACTCGCGCAGGCACAGATGACCCGCGAGATCTTCCCCAACGCGCCGCTGAAATACATGCCGCCCACCAAGTTCATGACGGGCAACATCTTCCGTGGCCACATCCAAGACGCGCTGTTCAACATCATCGGCATCTGGACGCACCAAGGCCTGCAACTTTTAGGTATGCCTACCGAGGCCATCCACACGCCGTTCATGAGCGACCGTTACCTCTCCATCGAGAACGCCCGCTACATCTTCAACAACATGAAGGACATCGGCGAGGAGATGGAGTTCAAGGAAGGTGGCATCTGCCGTCAACGCGCCCACCTGGTGCTCGACAACACCATCAAGCTGCTTGAGGAACTCGTCAAGGAAGGCCTGTTCACCGCCTTGGAGAAAGGTATCTTCGGCGATGTGAAACGCCCGAAGAACGGCGGCAAGGGCTTGGCCGGCGTGACGCTGAAGAGCGAGAATTATCTGAATCCGTTTGTTGAACTAATGAAAGGAAAAAAATGAATGCGGAGTGGCTGTTAGCATTTAGCCATTAGCTGTTAGCTAGTTAAAGCTGCTAAAAGCTAACGGCTAATAGCTAAAAGCCAAAAAAACCGCATTCAGTGAAAGAGAGAAGTTAAACAATTAAACAGAGAAAAAATGAGCGAAGGATTATATTCAATGGAGGCCAAGGATTACGACAAAACCCTAGACCTCACCAAGATAAAGCCCTACGGCGACACCATGAACGACGGCAAGATGCAGTTGAGCTTCACCTTGCCCGTGCCTTGCGGCGCAGAAGCCATCGAAGCGGCCAAGCTGCTGCTGAAGAAGATGGGATTGGAAAACCCCAGCGTGGTGTATTACAGGGAACTGACGCCCGGTTTCACCTTTGTCAACTGCTATGGTAGTTGCACGCACACCGTCGATTATTCGACCATCTATGTGCCGAAGGTGGAATCCACGACGATGGACATGTACGAGACCGACAAGTACATCAAGGAGAACATCGGCCGCAAGATCGTCATCGTCGGCGCCTCGACGGGTACCGACGCCCACACCGTAGGTATCGACGCCATCATGAACATGAAGGGCTATGCCGGCCACTACGGACTGGAGCGCTATGAGATGATTGAGGCCTACAACCTCGGTTCGCAGGTGCCCAACGAGGAGTTCATCGCCAAAGGCATTGAACTTCATGCCGACGCACTGCTCGTCTCGCAGACCGTGACCCAGAAGGACGTTCACATCCACAACATGACCAACTTCATCGAGTTGATGGAGGCCGAAGGCCTGCGCGACAAGATGATTTGCTGCTGTGGCGGCGCCCGTATCACCCACGAACTGGCCAAGGAACTCGGCTTCGACGCCGGCTTCGGCATGAACACCTACGCTGACGATGTCGCCTCCTTCGTAGTTCAAGAAATGGTGAAAAGAGGCATGAAATAAAGACGGCCCTTCGACGAGCTCAGGGACCTTTGCTTTTACTGAAGTTAAGGGTGCTTGAGCCTGTCGAAGGCCCCGACTCAAAGCATAATCAACAATTAAACAATAATCAATCAACAATTAAACATTTCAACTATGGACAAAAATGAAATGAGAGAAGTGATCGCCAAGCGTGCTGCCAAGGAACTGCACGACGGCGATGTTGTCAATCTGGGTATTGGCATTCCGACTTTGATCCCCAACTACCTTCCTGAAGGTGTCACTGTGACCCTCCAGACCGAGAACGGTGCCATGGGCATGGGCCCGACCCCCGAAGAAGGCAAGGAAGACAAGAACCTCATCAACGCTGGTGGTGGCGCCATCACGCTGCTGCCTGGTGCATGCACCTTCGACTCGGCCACTTCGTTCGCCATCATCCGTGGCGGCCATGTGAACGTGTCGTTCCTCGGCGCCCTGCAAGTGGATGAGAAGGGCAACCTCGCCAACTGGATTATCCCTGGCAAGATGGCTCCCGGTATGGGCGGTGCCATGGACCTCGTCGTGGGTGCCAAGCGCGTGATCCTCACCATGGAACACACCCAGAAGGGTGCTCCCAAGATCCTGAAGGAGTGCACGCTGCCTCTGACCGCTGCCGGACAGGTGAACATGATCATCACCGAGATGGGTGTCATGGACATCACGCCCGAAGGCATCGTGGTGCGCGAAATCCACCCCGAGTTCACCTTCGAGCAGATGCAAGCTGCCACCGAGGCCAAGCTCATCCTTGACCCCAACTGGAAACCCATGGACATCTAATCCCTGCGGACATGGACTACAATTTCTTGAAGATTGAGCAGCACGACCAGATCACCGTCATGAAAGTGTCAGCGCCCAAGTCGTTGAACGCGCTCAACTCAACAGTCCTGAAGGAAATCGACGACTTCGTGAGCAACCTCGACACGAAGCAGACGCGCGTCCTCATCATCACGGGCGACGGCGAAAAGGCCTTTGTGGCCGGTGCCGACATTTCCGAGATGGTGCATCTCTATGAGAAGGAAGGCTACGAGTTCAGCAAACTCGGTGCCATCGCGTTCCGCAAGATTGAGACGCTGCCGATACCCGTCATTGCTGCCGTCAACGGCTTCTGCCTCGGCGGTGGCTGCGAGTTGGCCATGGCTTGCGACTTCCGTTATGCCTCGTCGAAGGCCAAGTTCGGTCAGCCCGAAGTGGGACTGGGCATCACGCCTGGTTTCAGCGGCACCTACCGTTTGGCCAAACTCGTCGGGCAAGGCTACGCCAAGGAGATGATTTACACGGGCAAGGCCATCCGCGCCGACGAAGCCCTGCGTATCGGCTTGGTGAACGCCGTCTATGAGCCGGAGGAACTGATGGACAAGGTGATGGAGACCGCCCAGAAGATGGTCGCCAATGCGCCTTTGGCCATCGCCTACGCCAAGCAGTGCATCAACGAGAGTTACGACCTGATTGCCGCCGACGCCATCGAACTGGAGAACACCAACTTCGGCAAGTGCTTCGCCACCGAGGACCAAAAGGAGGGCATGACGGCGTTTCTGGAGAAGAGGCCTGCGAAGTTTAAAGGGAAGTAAGAGCGCAAAGCGGGTTTTCGAATCCCCCTTGCCCCCTTAAAAGGGGGACGCGCAAAGCGGCGCAAAATATGCGTCCGGTAGGCGTCCCCCTCTTGAGGGGGGGACGAAGGGCGGGGGAGACGAAGACCCGAAATGAACGAATTATGAATCATAAATGTTTTGTATAATGGACTATATTGATCTTGGACTTCCTTCGGGAACAAAATGGGCAACTTGCAACCTTGGTGCAAACAAATCGACAGAATATGGAGGTTATTTTGCATGGGGTGATGTTTCTACAAAAGGCAATTATGTCGGGAGAACATGTGAGACTTATGATTTAGATATCATAGCCTTAAAAATGGATGATTATCTAAACACTAGAAATGTGTTATCTGCCAATTATGACGCAGCAGCTCAAATTTTGGGCGAGAATTGGAGAATTCCTTCTGGTGAACAAGCTTTAGAACTCATAAACAACTGTAAGTGGGAATGGATAAATAATTATGAAAACTCAGGAGTTAATGGTAGATTAGGAATTAGTAAAATAAATGGAGCCAGTATTTTCCTGCCAGCCGCTGGATATGCTCATAATAGTGACACACTCATGGATGGGGATAATGGAGGGTATTGGACTGGATCTCCAAATATGCATGCTTCAAATAGAGCTTGGTCTATTGCTTTTGACACTCATGTAATTAATGTGTTTGATCATGGACTTAGATATTATGGTTACTCTATTCGTCCTGTTTTCCAATAATAACAAGCCCATTAAAAACACACATTTTAATCCTGAATATGTAAACAAAATCTTTAATCTTTAAATCATACAAATATGAAAATCTGTGTTATCGGAACCGGCACCATGGCTAAAGGTATCGTGAAAGCATTCGCCGCCAAGATGCCCGTCGTCATGAAGAGCCGCACGCAAGCCAGCCTTGACAAGGCCATGGCTTCCATTGAAAAAGGTTACGGTAAGCTGGTGGAGAAAGGCAAGATGACCCAAGAGGCCGTCGATGCCCTGCTGAAGAACATCTCCACCACGACCGACTATGCCACCTTCGCCGATGCCGACCTCGTGATTGAGGCCGCCGTCGAGGAGATGCAACTGAAGAAAGATGTCTTCATGGAGCTTGACAAGATCTGCAAGCCCGAGACCATCTTTGCCACCAACTCGTCCTCGCTGTCGATCACCGAGATCGCTGCCTGCACGAACCGTCCCACCCAATTCATCGGTATGCACTTCTTCAACCCCGCCGACCGTATGGAATTAGTTGAGGTCATCAAAGGTCAACTGACTAGCGATGAGGTGACCAAGTGCATCGTTGAACTCGCCACCTCCATCGGCAAACAACCCGTGGAAGTGAAGGAAGCCCCTGGCTTTGTCGTCAACCGCATCCTCATCCCGATGATCAACGAAGCTGTTGGCATCTTGGCCGACGGCATCGCCAGTGCTGAGGATATCGACAAGTGCATGAAGCTGGGTGCCAACCACCCGATGGGTCCTCTGGCTTTGGCCGACCTTATCGGTAACGACGTCAACCTTGCCATCATGGAAGTGTTGTACAAAGAGTTCGGTGACCCGAAGTACCGTCCTCATCCCTTGCTCCGCAAGATGGTGAGAGCTGGCTTGCTCGGTCGTAAAACTGGAGAAGGATTCTATAAGTATTAATTTGCCTCTGGCTACTGGCCTCTGGCTACTGTCTGCTTGAATAAAAGAGTGAGGTCCTACCTTATCATAAAGCTGCCAGAAGCCAGGAGCCAAGAGCCAGAAGCCCAAAAAAAGAAAAATGGATTTTAGTTATTCAAAGACAGAACAACTCTTCCTGCAGATGATCCGTTCGTTTGCGGAGAATGAAGTAAAGCCTTTGGCCGCCGAAGTCGATGAGCAGGAGCGCTTCCCGATGGAGACCGTCGAAAAGATGGGCAAACTCGGACTGATGGGCATCCCGATTCCGAAGCAATACGGTGGCGCAGGCGGCACGGTCCAGATGTACATCATGGCCGTCGAAGAACTGTCGAGAGTGTGCGCCACCACAGGCGTCGTCCTCTCGGCCCACACCTCTTTGTGCATGGCTCCCATTCTGGAGAACGGCACCGAGGAACAGAAGATGAAGTATCTGCCCAAACTCGCCTCGGGTGAATGGATTGGCGCTTTCGGTCTGACCGAGCCCAACGCCGGCACCGATGCCGCCATGCAGCAGACGACCGCCGTCGACGCTGGCGACAAGTGGATCCTGAACGGCACGAAGATCTTCATTACCAACGCATCCTATGCCAATGTGTTCATTGTCATGGCCATGACGGACAAGTCAAAGGGCACGAAGGGTATCTCTGCCTTCATCGTCGAGAAGGGCATGCCTGGCTTCAGCATCGGCAAGAAAGAGCTGAAGATGGGTATCCGCGGCAGCGCGACCTGCGAGCTGATTTTCGAAAACTGCGAAGTGCCGAAGGAAAACCTCCTTGGCCAACTCGGCAAGGGCTTCAGCATCGCCATGAAGACCTTGGACGGCGGCCGTATCGGTATCGCCTCGCAGGCTTTGGGTATCGCTCAAGGTGCTATGGATGAGACCGTTAAGTACACCAAGGAACGCAAGCAGTTTGGCAAGGCCATCGCCCAGTTCCAGAACACCCAATTCCAGATGGCCGACCTCAAGACGAAGGTCGAGGCTGCCCGTTTCCTCGTGCGCAGCGCCGCTTGGAAGAAAGACAATGGCATCCCGTATTCGGCCGATGCAGCCATGGCAAAACTTTTTGCCGCTGAAACGGCTATGGAAGTCACGACCAAGGCCGTGCAGTTCCATGGCGGTTATGGCTACACCCGTGAGTATCCTGTGGAGCGCATGATGCGTGACGCCAAGATTACGGAGATTTACGAAGGTACATCGGAAGTCCAGCGCATGGTCATTGCCGGTCATTTGTTCAAATAATAGGAGGGAAGCAGTATGAATATTATCGTTTGTATCAAGCAAGTTCCGGATACCACCGAAATCAAGATTGATCCGGTAAAGGGTACGCTGATTCGTGAAGGCGTTCCGAGCATCATGAACCCCGACGACAAGGGCGGCCTCGAACTCGCCCTGCGTCTGAAAGACCAGTTCGGCGCCAAGGTCACCGTCATCTCGATGGGACCTCCTCAAGCCGATGTCATCATGCGCGAAGCCTTCGCCATGGGTGCTGACCGCGCCATCCTTCTCTCTGACCGTAAGTTCGCAGGCTCCGACACGCTGGCTACCTCGTATGCCATCTCCGGTCTCTGCCGCACTTTGGACTATGACCTCATCATCGCTGGCCGTCAGGCCATCGATGGCGACACCGCACAAGTGGGTCCCGAAATGGCCGAACACCTCGGTCTGCCTCAGGTCTCCTATGTCTGCGATGCCAAGTTACTCGACAATGGCAACCTGCTGGTCCACAAGGAGAACGAAGACAGTGTCCAAGTCCTCGAAGTGGAAGGCAAGTGCCTGCTGACCGTCCTCGCTTCCGCCTTTGAACCTCGTTACATGACCGTAAGCGGCATCGTTGAGGCCTACAACAGGGAAGTGGAAGTTTGGGGTGCCGACAAGATCGACTACGATGAAAACCGTCTCGGTCTGAGTGGCTCACCCACCAAGGTGTTCCAGTCGTTCCCGAAGGCCATGAAGGCCCCAGGCGAGGTTCACGAAGTGAGCGAAGAAGAAGCCGTCGAGCTGATTGTCAATAAACTGAAAGAAAAACATATCATCTAAAAGTTACAGCCATGGAATTGAAAGATTATAAGAACGTATTCGTTTTCGCTGAACAGCGTGAAGGTAACATCCAATCCGTTGCCTACGAACTTTTAGGTAAAGCCCGCGACCTCGCCGACACCCTCGGGGAGAAGGTTGTGGCTATGTTGCTCGGTTATGGCATCAAAGACCAAGCCCAGAAACTGATTGAATTCGGTGCTGACGAGGTTATCGTCGCCGACTGCCCCGAACTGAAAGATTACTTGAGTGAGCAATACACTCAGGTCGTTGACCAGATCATCAAAGAGCGTTGCCCCAACATCGTGCTCTATGGTGCTACTACCATTGGCCGTGACATGGCTCCGCGTATCGCTTCGCGTCTGAAGACCGGTCTGACCGCAGATTGCACTAAGCTCGAAGTCGTCAGCGACGAGAAGAGCAACGGCGAGCCGCAGTTCCGCATGACGCGTCCAGCTTTCGGCGGCAACCTGATGGCCACCATCATTTGCCCGAACACCCGTCCGCAGATGTCGACCGTGCGTCCTGGCGTGATGCAAAAGCGTCAACGCCAAGAAGGCCGCCAAGGCGTGGTCACTGTCTTCGCGCCGAAGTTCGACACCAGCAAGTTCAAGGTGAAACTCGTTGAGACAATCAAGGAAGACAAGGCCATGGTCGACATCGCTGATGCAAAGATCTTGGTCTCTGGCGGTCGTGGCGTCCACAACAAGGAAGGCTTCGACAAGTTGCAGGCTTTGGCCGATGTGCTTGGCGGACAGGTTTCGTCGAGCCGTGCCATGGTCGACAACGGCGTGATGCCTCACGAGCGTCAGGTCGGTCAGACGGGTAAGACCGTCCGCCCGAACCTCTACATGGCTTGTGGTATCAGCGGTGCCATCCAGCACTTGGCCGGTATGGAAGAGTCCGACTTCATCATCGCCATCAACAAGGACAAGTTTGCGCCCATCTTCAGCGTCGCCGACCTCGGCATCGTTGGAGACCTGCACAAGATTGTCCCCATGCTGACGGAGAGACTGAAGAAGGAAATCGAGAAGTAATTAATTACTACCACATTCAGCAGAGGCACCGAATGGTGCCTCTGCTATTTTAATCTATCATCATGTCCACCAACTCAACCCCCCTTGACCTAGCCTACGAAGCTGGTGCCATTCTTTTGGAAAATGGTGCTGAGATTTCGCGCGTGGAGGAGACTATGAAGCGCATCGCCAGCCACTATGGTGTGGAGGATGAGAGCTTCTTTGTGCTCAGCAATGGCATCATGGCAACGGGCAAGGACTACGCCCGCTCCAAGTTTATCCCCATCAAGGGTGCAAGTTTGGATAAAGTGGTCGCTGTCAACCAATTATCGCGAGAAGTGGAGCAAGGGCAATGCACTCTAGAACAATTGGAGCAAAGACTCAAAGCCATCCGTGCCATGAAAACAAAACCTGCATGGGAACAAATACTCGCTTCAGCTGTGGGTAGTGCGGCTTTCTGCATCATCTTCGGTGGTGGCTTCATGGATTGTTTAGCCTCATTTATCGCAGGGTTGGTGTTATGGGTGTATTTGCTTTTTGTTGCCTCCAAGCGACTGTCACGCATCGTTGGGACGGCCTCGGGGGGATTGCTGGCCACCTTGATTTGCTTTGGCATGTACCGCATCGGCATCGGCAACCATCTGAGTAACATGATTATCGGTGCCATCATCCCTTTAATTCCCGGTGTGGCATTCACCAACGGCATCCGCGACATGGCCAATGAGGACTACATCGCAGGCACTACGCGCCTTTTGGACGCCATGCTGACTTTTTTCTGCATTGCCTTGGGTGTGGCTTTGGCATTCATGTTTGATGAGAATGTTTTTGGCGAAATGCATAGACTGGAAGGTCTCATCGCCGACCCGCAGACCTCTAACTTTGTCGTGCAACTCGTTGCGGCATTTTTGGGCACGGTATCGTTTGCCGCACTCTTTGGCGTACCGCGCAAGTATTATTTTGATGCCGGTTTTTGTGGAACGATAGGATGGCTGCTTTATCTTGTCTTGAGTTGTTACACTGCCATGTCGCCTGCCGAAGTCATCTTCTGCGCCACTGCCTTGGTGACTATCACAGCCTTATTGCAGTCGACAGGGCGGAAGTGCCCAATTACCGTATTCCTCATCAGTGGCATCTTTCCTTTGGTGCCAGGTGCCGGCATCTTTTGGACGAGCTACAACATCGTCTCCAACCAGCTCCCTGATGCCATCAACACGGGTTTTACTGCACTTAAGGCTACTGTCGCCATCGCTTTCGGTATTCTCGTTGTTATGGAACTCAATGGCAAGGGTAGGATAGGGAAGTGGTTTAAAAAGAAAAAAAGATGATTGTCTAAAACAAAAAAGGTGGTACTTTTGCATTCTAAACCGAATCACAAATCAATCAAAATAACATACCACTATGAAAAAACTGATTGCTATCATTAGCTTTATCGCCTTGGCCACCACTGCCATGGCACAAACCGCAGAAGAAATCATCACTCGTATGGAGGCTGAAATGAGCAAACATGACGAAAGTGAAGGAACTGCAATGACTATGGACATGAAGATTATCTTTGTTGGCACAATAAGCTCCCGAAATTATGTCTTAGGTGACAAAATGCGTATCGAGGCAATTAATGATGATGGCAAGAATTTCGTCACTTGGAGCGATGGTAAAACTGAATGGGTTTATGACTCCGAAAAGAATGAAATCGAAATCACGAACGCAAAACCCAAGGAAAAATCTGAAACCAATGGCGATACTAAGCTGTTCCAAGACATCACTGACGGTTATGATGTGAAAATCGACAAAGAAACTGCCACTGAATGGCACATTCGCTGCAAGAGGTCGAAATCGAATCCCGACAAAGATGCTCCCAAACGAATGGACTTGGTTGTGGCCAAAGGAACCTATTGGCCTGTCAGCCTATCCACAAGCGTTACGGCTGCGACAGTGACCATGCGAGACTTCTCTTTCGGCGTCACAGAAGAACAAGTCACTTTCAACCCAAAGGAATTTCCCAACGCCACAATAATTGATAAGAGATAAACTTTTCTGAGATGGCTACTGTCAATGTTTACGAACAATATTTTTCTGCCAAAGCCGAATTCAACGATGTTCCTCGCCATGCGGCTTTGGTCTTGCTCATTGCCGATTCCGAAGAAGGAAACATCCGCTATGAGGCGGCAGTGACCTTTTTCCCACATAATGACGAAGAGGATTATGCCGTGTCATATGACGCCTATTTCAGCAAGGTTCTTTATGAAGCCAAAGGCAGGCGCTCGAAGAAAAGAGAAGAAACACTATTACAAGAGTTTCAGCAAAACATAGACATTATCGCCCAAGAAGCAGGCGGAACTGTTTATTGGGAAAAACCTTTGCGCGAGGCAAGGAGGGACTGATATTATTAGTTGTACAGAATAAAAAAAGGCCTGAACCGAAGTCCAGGCCTTTTTGCTTAATCGAAGTAGCCGAACCCGCCGATAGTCACCAGCATCTGGTCGACATAGTCCCATGAGGTACTCGACCAACGGAAACCTAGGCGATACAACACTTGCGTAGTGTATTGGTTATCAGTAGGAATCATCACGGCCTTTTGTCCGTGCGCCATGTCCTGATAGGCCAACAAGCTCGACAGACGCTTGGCTTTCTCCGGGTCTTGCTTGGCGGCTTCAAGAGCCTCGTTGAAGACCTCATTTTCAACTTGTTGTGGTGCATTCCCGATTTGTGACAACTCAGCCAACACATCGCCGAAATGTACATAGTGGTTGTTGAAAGGATGGAACAGACAGCACGATTGCGGTGTTTCCGACAGCAACACGATGGCTTTGGCAACTTCGTTGATGGGGGAGAACTCCATGGGTGAGTCAGTCATTTCATAAGGATAGCACCCTAACATCTCATACACTCTGATGCGACCCATAGAGCTGTTGGTTTGGAAGTTGATTTGGAACTCGCCATCGGTAGAACGCGGCGCAAGGTTACCCACACGCATCACCTTAGCGTTAAGTTTGTGCAAGGCCACAGCATCGAGGACGACACGCTCGGAGATGAACTTGGAATGGGCATATTGGTTGCCAAGGTTCTGGCCAAAATAGAGTTTTTGCTCAGTGTAGACTGTGTCCTCAGGCGGCATTCCATTGATGGACATGCCTGCAGTGCTGTAGGTCGAAATATGTATCAGCCTTGCATTGTTGAGCAGACAGAAGCGGACGCAATGCGATGCACCGCCAACATTGACATCCTCAATTTCAGTGCCTTTCGAGAAGTGCTTCACCACGGCAGCGCAATTGAACACGGTGTCCACTTTACCATCCACCTTGATTTCTTGGGTCACATCGCCGTTGATGACGCGCAAACGATTGCCAAACAACTCGTTGTAGTTCTTACTGAAGTAATAATACAGCATACCTTTCAGGCGGCGTTCGGCCTTTTCCTCGTTCTCCGCCCTAACCATGCACCAAATGACAGGCACATCATCACGGTCAATGAGTTCCTTGAGTACATGGATGCCCAAGAAGCCCGTTGCACCCGTAATAAGCGCATTGCCAATGGGTTGGCATTCGCCATCGCGGAATGCTTGAATGGTGTTGGACTCTAAAACGGTATTGATTGGACCATAGTTATAGTTGCGAGCCTCATCATCCTCATCGGCAGCACCACCTGCGAGGAAGTTAGCCAGCTGACGAGGTGTCGGGTTGGCAAACACATCGCCGTAAGCGATATGGTGACCACTCTTATCGGCCTCGATAATGACACGCGTTACCATGAGCGAGGTGCCGCCCAACTCGAAGAAGTTGTCAGTCGCGCCTATTTTGTCCATCGACAAAATGTCGCTGAAGATCTTGCAGAACAGTTTCTCAATGTCGTTAACCGGTGCCACATATTCGCGGTCGGCAGCCTGAATGACGGGGGCCGGCAATGCTTTGCGGTTCACTTTCTGGTTCTGATTCAGCGGAATACTGTCAATCTGCATCGTGGCCGCCGGAATCATGTAAGGAGGTTTCTGCTGGCCGATAAAGGCATTCAACTGCTTAATGTCCACCTTTTCGTCGCTGACAATGTAGGCAGCGATATACTTACCACCATTCTCATAGTCAAAGGCTTGCACGGTCACATCCTTAATGCCTGGGAACTGTCGGATGACGGCTTCCACTTCCTTCATCTCAATACGGAAACCTCGGATCTTCACCTGTCCGTCCTTACGGCCAACAAACTGGATGTTGCCGTCGGAGAGATAACGCACGATATCACCCGTGCGATACACTCTATCGTGTTTCGGATCGTCGCAGAAAGGATTCTTCAGGTAGGTCTCGGCGGTCTTTTCCGGACGGTTAAGGTAGCCTCGGCTCACCTGAGGTCCGCTCACCCACAACTCACCAGCCGCTCCAATGGGCAGTCTATTGAATTGCTTGTCAACGATATAGAGTCTCAAATTATCCAAAGGCTTACCGATGGGGATGTCCAATTCGTAATCCTTCACCCAGTAATTCGTGGTGAAAATAGTGCATTCCGTCGGGCCATAGCCGTTGTACATCTTGTAGTTCGTCGGCGGGTTGAGTGCCGAGAGCTTTTCACCACCCACGGCAAAGCACCTTAATGAATGATTCTCAACATTGGTCGCAAACTGGTAACCCACCTGCGTCGTGATGAACGAGTGGGTGATGCCTTGTGCGTTGAAATAGTCATTCAGGTCGGGCAGGTTGAGGCGGATATCTTCTCCGATGATGTGGACACAAGCGCCACAGGTTAGGGCGGGGTAGAGGTCCATCATGCATGCATCGAAGCCGTAACTTGCATAGGCGGCCACCTTGTCGTTGGCAGTCAGGCCATAATGCCGTTGGTACCAGTGGCAGAATGCCACAAGGTTGCGGTGCTCGAGTTGACAACCCTTCGGCGTGCCCGTTGAACCCGAAGTGTAAAGCATGATGAAGAGGCTTGAAGGCGAAATGTCAGCCTTTATTGGCTTCGCATCGGGCAGCGTGTCTATGTCTTTCGTCAGCAACACTTTACCTTGATATTCGTTGACGAGAGGACGCAATTCCTCGTCAGCGATAAGCAACTTGGCATCGGCATCCTTCATCATAAAATTCAGACGCTCAGATGGATAACTTGGGTCGAGAGGCTGATAGGCGCAACCGGCCTTCAACACACCCAACGATGCGATGGCCATCCATTCGCAGCGCGGAATGAGCACCGAAACCACATCCTCATTGCCAAGACCTTGCTTCACGAGGTAATTGGCAATACGCTCCGAAATCTCGTCAATCTCACGATAAGTAAACTGCTTGTCGTGATAGACAACAGCCAAATTGTCGGGTGTTTCTGCAACCTGGCGGCGGAATAATGAGATGATGGTCTGTGTGTCGTCGTAAGGCACATCAGTTTGGTTGAAGCCATCAAGAACGGCAGTTTGTTCGGCATCCAGCAACGACACTTGCTGCAACTTCATCTCTGGCTGACGAATGAAAGCATTCACTGCATTGCAGACCGATTGGGCCAAATGCTGCATCAGGTCGTGGCTGTAGCGTCCGTTGTCATATTGTACACAGACACAGGGTTGATCCGTCTCATCATTAGTAATGTAGAAAGCGATACGGAACTTTGGCACATCCAACTCAAGACTCTCAACCTCAAGCGTTTGACCTTTGCAAACATAGTTACTGACCACACCCACTTGGTAGGCAAACATGATTTCAGCCGAGAGGTCGTAGTCGTTGGCGATTTGCGCAAAAGGATAGTTTTCATGCCGCAAGGTCTCGTCAAAATTCTTACTAGTCTCGTTCAAGAACTCCATTACACTTTGTTCCCCAATAGTGGCGCTCAATGCTAATGTGTTGACGAACATGCCAATGGTGTTGCTGATACGGAGGTCCGAACGACCGTTGCTGATGGTAGTGATGCAGAGTTGCTCGTTGTTGGTGAAACGCGAAAGCGTATAAAAAACTGCAGCAAGGGTGAGGTGGGCTGGCGTGAGGTTATGCAGACGGCAGAAGTTCTCAACCGCATTGAAATCCAGCTTTCCGATGACCGTTTCTGTGACACCTTGCTCCTTTGGATTGGTCAGGTCTGACGGAACCTCTGTCACACCTTCCACCTTACCCAGACGCTCTTGGAAGAAGTCTTTGGCAGCAGTGTGTTCTTCACTGTTTTCGGATGCTTTCTCGGCAGCGACAAAGTCGGCATAACTGAATGTTTCGACTTCAACCTCCTTGCCATTCATCAAGTCGCAAAGCTGGTTCATGAACAGGTCGAATGAGCCACCGTCGAAGACAAGATGGTGCACATCGGCCAAAAGGTAAACCCACTTCTCGGTGGTGACAATTTCCATGTGATAGAGCGGACCAAGTCTCAAGTTGAACGGCTTGACAAACTCCCGTTTGTATTGTTTGAAATCCGCCTCGCTATACTGACTCTTCACAATTTCGATAGTTTGATCCAAGTCAACGGTTTGAATGATGTCAGAACCCGAACTTCCAAAATGAGCCCGCATCTGAGGATGCGCCTTAATGACGGTCTCCACGGCTTTTGCGAGCAGTGAGATGTCGGTATCCTTTGGGAAACGCACCAACGAAGGAATGTTATACAAGGTGGACTCTGGCTGCTTCATGCACTCCACATAAACACCCATTTGCGCATAGGACAAGGGTATGTTACTCAATTCGGCATGTTTCTCCTCGCCAATCTCTTGTTTTCCAGTATCTTCGCTCATCAATTTGGCCAAAATCTCGTTCTCTATGCTTTGCACCGTGCCGGTCTTGGCTAAAGTCTTGGAGTCCAATGTCACGCCAAAACGCTTGTTGATTTGGATGGCCAACTTGATGGCCATGATAGAGGTGAGTCCTGCATAACCCAAAACGGTAGTAACGCCAAAATTCTCGTTTCCAACGATTTGTGCGATAATGGCATGGATTTCCTTCTCCAACACATTCATCGGAACATTGCCTCCCTCTTGGATAGCTGATTCAGCGGGCTTTTCGGGTTTCGGCAATGCCTTTTTGTCTACCTTTTGGTTCTGGTTCAAGGGAATACGGTCAATCTGCATCGTCACGGCGGGAACCATGTAAGGTGGTTTCTCATCCATGATAAACGCATTAAGTTTTTGGATATCAACTTGTTGTTCGCTGACAACATAAGCTGCGATGAACTTTCCACCGCTTGGTTCATCGAAGGCTTGAACGGTGACCTCCTTGATCCCAGGGAATTGTCTAATAACGGCTTCTACCTCTTTCAATTCGACACGGAAACCACGAATCTTCACCTGACCGTCCTTACGCCCAACAAACTCAATATCGCCAGAAGGCAGATAACGCACGATGTCGCCAGAGCGATAGACGCGATTGTATTTCTCCTCTTTGTCAAAAGGATTCTCGAGGTAGACTTCTGCAGTCTTTTCGGGACGGTTGAGATAGCCTCGCGTCACCTGTGGAGAAGCCACCCAGAGTTCACCAGAGGCACCCACGGGCAGACGATGTCCATATTTATCAACGATATAGCACTTGATGTTGCGTTGTGCCTTGCCGATAGGAATGTTCTTGCGTTCCTCGGTCACATCAAAATTGGTGACATAACAAATGGACTCCGAAGGACCGTAGCCGTTAGCTACCACATAATTCTGAGGCGGCACCATAGAAGGCAACTTTTCGCCACCCGTCAACAGGCGTTGCAGCGACTTGCACTCGAAATTGGTGGCAAACTGATAGGCCACTTGCGTCGTCATGAAGGAGTGCGTGATGCCATTTTGCTCGAAATAGTCGTTCAAGGCCATCAAGTCGAGACGGATGTCTTCAGGAATGATGTGAAGCTCTGCGCCAATGGTCAAACTACCAAACAGTTCCTCAATTGATGCATCGAAACCAAAACTGGCATATGCTGCAATCTTGCTTTGCTCGGAAATGTTGTGACAAGCTTGGTGCATCAAGCAGAAAGCCACCACATTACGGTGCTCGATTTGACATCCTTTAGGAACTCCAGTGGTGCCCGAAGTGTAAATCATAGTCATAAGGCTGTGCGCCGTAGGTGGGGTGATTTGCACATTTGTTTCAACGCTTTGGTTGAGGTCACGGGTGAGCAACACCTCGCCATGGTAAAACTCCACAAGCGGTAGCAACTCTTCATCGGCAATGAGCAATTTGGTGCCAGAATCCTTGATCATAAACTCCAATCGCTCGGTGGGATAGGACGGATCCAAAGGCTGATAGGCACAACCAGCCTTAAGTACACCTATGGAGGCAATGGCCATCCATTCGCAGCGCGGAATCAAAATGGCCACCACATCCTCGTTACACAAACCTTTGGCAGCTAATTGCTTGGCAATCTTGTCGCTGAGTTCGCCAAGTTCACGATAGGTGTATTGCTTGTCCTTGTAAACCACAGCCACTTTGTCGGGATGTTGCTCCACCTGTTTATTCAACATTGAGACGATGGTTTGGCTCTCATCGTATTGGAAATCAGTTTCATTGAAACTATCCAAAAGACCTTGCTGTGCTTCCGAAACAACATGAATCTCTTTCAAAGGCATATTCATGTCAAGCATTTGGTTTATGACGGTCTCAAAACTCTCCAGCAATTGCTCGACAAAAGTTTCAGAATAACGGTGTGCATGATAGGAAAAGATTGCGTGAAAGCCTTCATCGGTTTGGAAAAGTTGAAACTCCAAAGGCTGGTTGGTCGTGTTGTCGGCCAACTGCTCAATGGTTAATAATTTATTGTTCAACTTCAAGTCACGGAACAGTTTTCCTTGATACACAAACATTTGATGCGTTTCAATTCCTTGCTCTCCACAAAAATCGGCATAGGAATACAGCGCGTGTTTGCGGGTTTCCTTCGTGGTTAATGTACCTTGTTCAAGCAAGTCGCCCACGGTCATATCGTCCTTAATGTTGAAGTAGGCAGGCACAGTGCTCACATACATGCCAAGGCTTTGGGTTAAATGGTAGTCGCCACGACCATGCCAAATGGTGGAAAACAGCACTTGCTCATCGCCCGTGTAACGCGACATCAGAAGGGCATATGCCGAAGTGAAGTAGCCGCCCAAACCCACATTGTTTTCCTTGCAAAATCTCTCGATGGCCTTTGCATCCACTTTCAGCTGCCTTTCGATGGTGTTGCTGCGGAAAGCCGTTTCATCCAAATCGGGCTGCAAAAGGGTATCCACCTCGTCGCAAAAGAAGTGTTCACGATACCAATTTTGGTCGTTTTTCCAAAGCTCTCCTTGCCGTTGCTGGTATTCATCGAGCGCGAAATCAATGGATGAAACAGGCTCGTTGTCAACGGGTTTCCCTTGATAGGCATTGTCAATATCTTGCAACAAAATCCGAAATGAGGCTCCATCGAAAACGATGTGGTGGAACTGGAAATAGATATATTTGGCCTCAGACGAACTCAACAGCTTGAAATAGAGCAGTTGGCTACCGTCAAAAGCCATCTTCTTGTAAAGTTTCGGCTTCTCGGCTTCAATGTCATTGACGGCTTCTATCTGAATATCGAATTCTTGTGCTTCAATATATTGCTCCGGGATGCCTTCTTCGTTCACTTTCACACGACAATTGGCGTAAGGGTGAGCCTCCAAAGCCTTGAGAATGGCCATTTTAAGCCGTTCAAGGTCAATGTCTTTGCTAAGGGTGAAAAGATAAGAAAGTTGGTACAAGTCGCTTTCCGGATTGTTCATACACTCCGCATATATGCCGACTTGGGATTGAGTTAATGGTGCGGTTTTCATATTAGATTATTTTTTGTCTTGCCATGTGGTTGTATAAAGTTTTGGTGTAATGGACAACATCAGCCAACCCCAACTCATCCTTCGCCTTTCATCGAGTTGCTGTAGGGTGGCCATGGTGTCGGTACCAATCAAATAGGAGTAGCCTGCCGATAGTCTAATATCATCGGAGAAGGCATAACTGGCCTTGATCTCCAAATCGTGACCAAGGGTCTTTGAAGGAATTCTTTCCAGATTGGTCGTGATGGCATAATAATGGTACGATAAGTCAACATTCAACTTTTTGATTGGATTAATAGTGCCGCCGAAATATAGCATCTGAAGACCGGGCGTGTAGTTACCGACAAAACTGTCGAGGTAGAAAAAGTCCATCGCTCCATAAAAGTCGTGGTGCGAGCCATAAATGGCATTGAAGCCTCTGATTGTGTCGTGCAAGGCCATTCCTATAGCGCCATGAGGAGGCAACGCAAAAAACTTATCGCCACTCAAATAGTCATAGCCGGCATAGAGGGAATAAATACCTGGGGAGTAAACCACTTTTGTGCTACCCATGAAAGCTCTGATAGGGACACCATCTTCCTGCTTGCCCATCTGGTAATAGAACGATCCCGTTAGTTTCCATTGTTTGGGAGTAATAGTCAAATAAGTACCCAACAGCTGCTGGTAATAGGTGTTGGGGTGCTCTGTGTCAGTGCTTTGCATACCGACATTCATAAGCAACAAAGACGCGCCGAACAACGATATTGGCGTATCATAGTGATACCAAAGTGTTTGCATCGACTTGTGAGGCTGAATGCCGTCAGAGTAATAGGTGTTGCCTGTATCAGGGTTGTCGGCGTTTTGGTTGTAGGATAAAATAAGGTGTACCTTGTGGCCGTAGCCTTCGTAGCCAAACTTCAGCACATCGTGGGTGGGGGCAGTCATTGTCCAATCATCATAACCCAAGATGCGTTCGTCGTCATAATTCAGAATCTGACGGCCGATTTTGGCAAAAAAGCCGTTTTCCGATTTCACCAAAGCCCAAGCTTCGGCAAGACCCAAACCACCAACAGCCTGACCCCAAACGCCCGCTTGTTTTGGCGAAAGCCGCAACTCGAGCCATGAACGCTTATAGTCGAAATCAAGTTGGTATGAGCCTAAGATAAAATTGGCCATACGGTCGTTATCTATGCTGTCGGCCTTAAATCCTCCAATGCGTAGTTCGCCACGGGAATTCAATTTGGCACCTATTGTAAACTCGTTGTCGGCTTCCTGTGCTTTAAGTCCAATCGCAAACGATAAAGCTATCACCATGCAAAACCATTTTGCAGGTTGGTTGAAATAGAGTTTCATATGTACTTAATTATGATTATTGTATCTCAAAAAGGTCGATGAAGCCCGTCATCTTGAAGACTTCCTTGATTTCATCGTTGAGGTTCTTCAAAACGACATGGTTGTCTTTCGCCTTGGCACTTTTCAGCAAACCTAAAAGAATGCGCAAGCCGCTGGAAGCGATGTATTCCAACTTTGTGCAGTCGATGGTGATTTCCTTTCCGTTGAGTTCGTACAAAGGTTGCATGGCTTGTTCAACCTCCATAGCATGAGCAGTGTCGAGTTCGCCTTCAAGGGCAACGATGTACTTTCCTTCTAATTCTGTGATAGTTGTATTCATAGTATGCTTCTATATTTGTTTGTTGAAATCAAAATAAACTCAAAAAAGGCTCATAATTTGAGAAATTGCAAATAAACAAAAAAAAATCCACTCCCTTGAAAGAAGTGGATAGATTTTTCAACCGTATATTTTCTCCAATCGAAGAATGTTTTTGCCTTCAACGCGCTCGTAGTTGATGCTGTCCATCAGATTACGGACGAGCAGGATGCCCAAACCGCCGATGGGACGCTCATCTACCGTTAGCGTTGTATCGGCCTTGCTGACCGCTGTTGGGTCGAACTCGGCACCCGAATCGATGATGATGAAACGTATCCTTTCCTGATCAGCCTCAATAGTTACATTTATATCTCCCTCTGTGCCATGAGGATAGGCATATTCGATAACATTTGTTGCGGCCTCCTCAATGGCTAACTTAACCTTGTTGGCAAGCCCGCTTTCCAAGTTCAGGGTTGCTGTAGCCGACTTCACAAAAGCATTGAGCTTCGTGATTTCGCTCACCTTATTCATTATAAGAAGTGTGTCGCGGAAAATGACAGGCTTTTCCTTGGGCGTATATTGGATGGCCAGCAAAGTGAGATCATCGCTCTGTTCAGCACCATCGACGAATTCCGCAACTTTTTCCTTCATCTCATGGATAAGGAAATCAGGTGTAATAGATTTATCTTCAACACTTTTCCTCAAAATCGACTCTAAACGCTTTGCTCCAAACTGTTCGTGGCTTTCGTTCTTGGCTTCAGTCAAACCATCGGTAAAAAGGAACAAGGTTTCGTTAAGTGACAAGGTCATTTCTTGGACATCATAAAGCATGTCGTCCATTACGCCCAAAGGCAGATTGGGTTTGGCTTGGATGCTCCTAAAAGTTTTACTAATGACATACGGAAGGTCGTGTCCAGCATTACTGAAGCGCAATCGTCCTGTGGGCAGGTCAAGCACACCGATGAAGAAGGTTACGAACATGTTCTGCTCATTGCGTTGGCAAGTAGTCTCATTCAATGCATGCATGATGCGCGCAGGATTGGTCTCGTGCGCTGATATTGAACGGAATAAGGTGTGTATAACAGCCATCACTAAAGCAGCAGGAACGCCTTTTCCACTCACATCACCGATACAGAAAAACAGTTTTTCGTCGCGGATGAAATGGTCGTATAGGTCTCCACCAACCATTTTAGCGGGGTCGAGCGAGCCGACTACATTGCAGTCATCTCGCATAGCGATTTCATCAACTTTGGGCAACATGTCCATTTGGATTTTCCGTGCGATATTCAACTCACTGTCAATGTGTTCCCGTTCCAAAGTGGCTTGTTGCAGTTTGGAAATGTTCTTGGCGGAACGCTGAATGATGAAGGCGAGAATCAGCAGACCGGCCAAGGTCAAAAACAGGTTTCGCCAGCTCATTTTTAGCAAAGGCTCAAAAACCTCGTCATCGTAATTGACGACAGCGATTCTCCATGGTTTTAGGCTTTTTGGGGAACTGTAAAAAACACTACCCTTTGAGCCGTCCTCTTTGTCGATAAAGGACAAAAGCGTGGAATTTCCCGAAGAACTCACATGACGTTGCAGGCTGCTGTCGTTAATCATGGCCACAGTCTCTTTCGCAAGCTGGTGCGAGTTTCCGCTTTCCTTAGGACCGCAAATCAACTTGCCTTCACCCGAAATCAGGATGTCGTAGGAAGAAGGAAACATGTGTCTGGCATTCAGCATATTGCCAAGCCATTCAGATTCCAAATCAACACCAACGACACCTGCTATGCGTCCCGATGCATCATAAACAGGAAAAGTATATGTGATAAGCGTCACATTCGGGTCGTCTTCATCTAAATAAGGTTCGCTCCAAAAAGAGGAGTCTTTTTCAACCGAAACGGTGAAATATATGTTTTTGGAATAGTCATGCTCCTCAGAACCAAGTTGATATGTTTCAACCACCTCGCCCCGACGCACGGTATAAGGCTCAAACAGACGGCCCTTTTCGGGATAATAATCGGGCAACATAGCAATGCAGCAACCATCGAAATTTGGGTTTTGTTCGACGAAACGGCGTGTGACGGCAAACAAGGAATCAGGATATGGGAGGATCTGCTCGAATTCCCAGCGGCGGTTCCGAAGCGCAAGTTCCACATCCTCTAGCGCGTGTTTAGCAGACAAGGCTTTGACCACCAATTCCATCTCTGCATTATTCTCCAAGTCGATTCGGATTTGATTGCGCGAAAAATACTGCTGGATGCCCGAAATCAATAGCATAAGTACCGCTGCTGTGATGAGAATAGCGATACTGGCCTTGTTACGGACTTTTTTCGATGTAGTGCTCTTCTTGCTCATAATCCATCATTTACCGATGCAAAACCTTGAAAAGATAGTTCCCAATACCTCATCGGTCGTAATCTCTCCTGTGATACTTCCAAGATAATGCAATGCTTGTCGCAAGTCTTGAGAAATCAAGTCGGTATGGATATTTATTTCAAGTCCTTGTTGAACTGATTTTAGACTATCAGAGGCATGAAGCAAAGCCTCATAATGCCGAATATTGGTGACCAATGTGGCGTCGGGAGCTGCAAGAGGCTGGCTGTGTTTTAATGCATTGTAAAGGTCATTGAGGCCGAATCCATGCTTGGCGGAAAGACAAATGACCATAATGTCGTCGTTGTCGAGGTCAAGACGAAGATCCCCCAACAGGGCTTCACCTTGGTCAACAATAGTATCCACCTTATTAATACATAGTATCAGTTGCTGGATTGACAAGTCCACTTTGGATCGGATGTCATTCGCAGCCGAAAGCATTGATTCATATCCAGTTGTGGCATCCAGCATACCGATAATGACATTGGCCTCGGCGATTTTCTTGTACGACCGCTCAATGCCAATTTTTTCTATGGTTTCATCGGTATTGCGAAGTCCAGCCGTGTCGATAAAACGGTAGAGTATTCCGTTGATATTCAGTGTTTCCTCAATGGTGTCGCGGGTGGTGCCAGCAATGTCGCTTACAATAGCGCGGTCTTCGCCTAAAAGGGCGTTAAGTAAGGTGCTTTTGCCCGTATTGGTCTGGCCAACAATTGCCACAGGGATACCATTTTTGATGGCATTGCCTAGACGAAACGAGTCTTTCAGCTTATCGACATGAGTCAGCGTTTCTTGTAGCAAAGTCTTCAGTTGGCTACGGTCAGCAAACTCAACATCTTCTTCAGAGAAGTCTAATTCCAATTCCATCAATGATGTCATTTCCAATAATTTGGAACGCATCATTTGAAGTTCTTTGGAAAATCCGCCTTTCAGCTGGTTGATGGCAATGCGGTGAGCGGCTTCACTCTCAGAGCTGATCAAATCCGCGATAGCTTCAGCCTGTGCCAGGTCGAACTTTCGATTGACGAAGGCACGGCAGGTGAATTCTCCGGCTTCGGCCATGCGGCAACCGTGAGCAATCAACAATTGCAGGAGTTTCTGCTGAATGAATACCGAACCGTGTACACTGATTTCAGCAGAATCTTCGCCCGTGAAAGAGTGGGGGGCTTTGAAGAAGGTCACCAACACCTCGTCAAGCATCTCGCCATGGTCTACGATGTGGCCATAATAGGCTTTATTTGCGACCATTTTTCCAATATCGAAAGCCTTGCCGTTCTGCATAAACAACTGACTTACAACTGGAAAAGATGCAGATCCTGAGACGCGTACAACTGCAATAGCACCCATCCCATGTGGGGTGGCAATGGCGCAGATGGTATCGGTATTTAAGATGTTGGTTTGCATAACAAAAACCGGCATTTCGACAGGCTCAATGACCTTAGCTGTAGCAGGTCCCTGAGCCTGTCGAAGGGCCGTTCAATTTAACATAATATTAGAAGGGCAAGTCGTCCGTACTGTCTTCCGTAGGCGGATAGAAATCCTGTGCAGGAGCTGCGGCAGGCGGTGTCTGATGCATCATCGGTTGCTGGGCGGGTTGCGCGGGTGCTGCTGCAGGAGCAGCAGCGACACCAACGGGATCAAAACGCCACACACGCACATCCGTGTACCATTTTCCGTTGAATTCGCGCGACGAAATCTCAATCTGCGCTTTTATGGTCTGCCCAGGCGCGAATTTCTGAATCTCGTCAATTTGGTTCGTCCAACAGGTCAGACAAACGGTACGCGGATACTGTTCCTCGGTTTCGATGATGAGATCTTGCTTGCGCCATGGACCGCGGGCGCTTGTACCTTCGGTCAGATTACCGAGTCTGACCACTTTTCCAATAATTTCCATAATATACTGTAATTTAATATTTAAGATTCAAAATTTAAAGATTCAAATACCATCCCAACTGGGTGGTTTTGTGAAGATGCAAAGGTAATCATCATTTTGGTTTTAGCAAGCGAAAAACTGATGGAAATGGCAAATTTTGGCGTTGTTTCCGAATTTCCACTTTTTGAAAATAATCAACATTATGTTAAATAGTATATTTTGGAGTATGCCCCACTTGGACACAAAACACTTTTCTTTTGAACACGACAACGATAATAACATAAACCAATTCTTGCTTAGTCCGCTTTTATGGATTTTCAAGGGAATGACATAAAAGCTACACATTTTTCAAAAAATATTCATCGCAATCACCGCACAAGCCTCCGCATCAGCCACTGCGTTATGATGATTCTTTGCCAAGTCGTAACCAAAATACTTGGCCACTGTCTGAAGCTTATGGTTTTCCAACTCTGGAACCAATTGTTGCGACCCAAGATGCGTGCAATAGAATTTGAAATTCGGGTACGGAATGTGATACAACTCATGCAAAGCCTTCAGCACCCGCTCATCAAACGAAATGCCATGTGCCACCATGGGCAAGCCTTTCACTTTGTCCTTGACCTTGTCCCATACTTCGGGAAACAACGGTGCATGATTCGTGTCCTTATAAGTTATGCCATGCACCTTGGTCGTCCAAAAGTCGTATCTATTGGGTACCGGTTTAATCAAGCTATAGTAACGCTCTGCAATTTCATCATTTCTCACGATGACTATGCCCATGCTACATGCACTCGTCACCTCACCGTTGGCTCCTTCAAAATCAATGGCGACAAATTCATGTAAATGATACTTGGGAATATATGAAGGCCACTCGGCATCTGGCCAGTCAGCACCTTTAATTTTCTCCCTATTTCGATCAAAAATCATAGCGGTTGCAAAATTACGGAATTTGTGCGGCTTTTCAGAAAAATAATGTTACCTTTGCCACGAAAAGTAGGTTAACCCCTACCCTTTCATAACATTGAATATTTTATAACTAACTCATAATCAATTAATAAACTATTCTATCATGGAATTAAAAGGCTCAAAAACCGAAGCCAACTTGATGGCTGCATTCGCTGGCGAATCACAAGCCCGCAACAAGTACACTTATTACGCCTCCAAAGCCCGCAAGGAAGGCTACAACCAAATCGCCGACCTTTTCGAAGAGACTGCCCATAATGAGCAGGAACATGCCAAGATTTGGTTCAAACTCTTGCACGACGGCGAGGTGCCCGACACCAAAACCAACCTGAAAGATGCCGCCGATGGCGAAAACTACGAGTGGACCGACATGTATGCCGGCATGGCCAAGACGGCTCGCGAGGAAGGTTTCACCAAGATCGCCGTACTCTTCGAACTGGTGGCCAAAATCGAGAAGGAACATGAAGAGCGTTATCGCAAGCTCCTAAAGAACATTGAGGATGGCCTGGTGTTCTCACGCGAAGGCGACATGGTGTGGCAATGCTCCAACTGCGGTCATATTGTCATCGGCAAGAAGGCTCCTCAAATCTGCCCCGTGTGCAACCATCCACAGTCCTACTTCCAAATCAAGGCTGAAAACTATTAATCCATTATTAATCAAATATTTATTTAAAATGAAAAAGTACGTTTGCGACGTCTGCGGTTACATTTACGACCCAGAGAAAGGCGATCCCGATAGCGGCATCGCTCCCGGCACTCCCTTTGAAGCCATCCCTGACAATTGGAAATGCCCATTATGCGGCATCGGCAAGGACAGCTTCTCTGTCATGGAATAATTCATTATGTTTGTAGAGACGCGATTTGATCGCGTCTCTACATTTTTTAAAGGATTGAATAACAAATGGATACCAAAGCATTATTCAATATCGGCTACGGCCTCTATGTGCTGACCACCAATTACGACAACATCGACAACGGCTGTATTGTGAACACGGTGATTCAAGTCACGAGCAACCCTTTACAGGTTGCTGTGACGGTCAACAAGGGCAACTATACGCACGACCTCATCAAGGACTCTTGTGTGTTCAATGTCAGCATGCTGACCAACGAGACACCCATGAAGGTCTTTGAGCATTTCGGATTCCAGTCGGGGCGCAAGGTGAAAAAGTTCGCCGATTGCGAAGCTGAACATCGTGCCGTCAACCATGTGCTCTACATCCCGAAATACACCAATGCCTACCTGGCCTGCCGTGTCACCAAGAGTATCGACTTTGGCACGCACACCATGTTCATAGCAGATGTACTCGATGCCCAAGTGTTGTCCGACAAGCCCTCGGTGACCTACGACTACTATCAAAAGAACATCAAGCCCAAACCGCAGCCAGCCGAGAAGCCCAAGGACGGCAAACGCCGCTGGGTCTGCAAGGTCTGCGGCTATGTATATGAGGGTGATTCCCTCCCACCCGATTTCGAATGCCCGTTGTGCAAACATGGCGTTGAGGATTTTGAGGAGGTTTTTTAGCTGTAGAGACGGTGTGCACACCGTCTCTACAAAACAAAACAGATTCAATTATGCAACAAATACAATTAACCGAAAACATCTATTATGTCGGTGTCAACGACCGTCACACCGATAAATTTGAAAACCACATGGAGCTGCCTAATGGTGTCTCCTACAATTCTTATCTCATCGTCGATGAGAAGGTCGCCTTGATTGACCCCGTAGAAGCCAACTTCCTTGAGGAATACCTCTTCAAGGTGAAGTCGGTGCTGCAAGGCCGCAAAGTCGACTACCTTATTATTAATCACGACGAGCCCGACCACAGCAGCACCGTGGCCGCTGTGCTTCGCGAATATCCCGAAGTGCAGATAGTCGGAAACGCCAAGACTTTTGCTCCTTTGGAGGCTTTCTATGGCCCCATTGAAAACAAGAAGGTTATGGCCGAAGGTGAGACTTTAAGCCTCGGTAGCCACACCTTACAGTTCTTCATGGTGCCTATGGTGCACTGGCCAGAGTCGATGGTGACCTACGAGCAAAGCAGCAAGATTGTCTTCAGCAACGATGCCTTTGGTGGCTTTGGTGCTCTCAATGGCGGCATCTTCGACGATCAAGTCAACCTTACTTTCTATGAGGACGAGATGCGTCGCTACTATGCCAATATCGTTGGCAAGGTTGCCATGCAGGCCTTGAAAGCCATCGAGAAGCTCAGTGCCTTGGAGATTAAGATGATTGCCCCTTCACATGGTCTTGTGTGGCGTAGCAACTTGGCTTGGGTCATCGGCAAATACACCCAATGGAGTAAACAGGAGTCGGAAGAAGGCGTGGTCGTCGTCTACGGTTCGATGCATGGCAACACAGCTCGAATGGCCGAAATTGTGGCTCGTGGCGCCGCCGAAGCTGGCATTAAGGAAGTGAAGGTCTACGATGTGGCTAAGACCGAGGTGTCATTCATCATGAGCGACATCTGGAAATACAAAGGTGTCATTATCGGTGCCTGTGCCCATTATGCCAACATGTTCCCAGACATGACACTGTTAGTGCACGAAATCAACGAGTTCAAGCCGAAGGACAAGTGCTACGGCATTTTCGGCGGCATGAGTTGGAGCGGCGGCGGTGTGAAGACCCTCGCTAAATATGCTGAGGAAGGCAAATGGGCTCTTGTGACAGACAATGTCGAAGTGAAGGGCGCACCTATCCGTGAAGAGGATTGGGACAAACTCTACTCCTTAGGCAAAGCCGTTGCAGAGGCTGTGAAAGCCTGACCTCTACCCTATTGTTTTTGAATTACCATTCACTTATTCAATAACTTAAAACTGATTAATTATGATCAAGAAAGCATTCAAAGTGTTGACAGTGTGCCTTTTGCTAGCATTCATGTCATCGTGCCAAACACAGACACAGGAACAAAAGGTCATCAGCAAGATGCAAGCCCTTGCAGAGCGTGTTGAAAACAACAAAGAGACCTACAGCGATGCTGAGTGGGACAAGGTTATCAATGAATTCAATGCGCTCCAACAGCAAGCCAAGGAATGCGAGTTCTCAAAGGAACAGCTCAAAGACCTGGCCAAGGTTGAAGCTGAGCTGACCGCAGCCATCGCCAAACAAGGTGCCAAGAGGGTCGGCAGTGACATCAAGGATGCCATCGACGAAGGCAAAGAAATGCTCAATGGTGTCATTGACGGAATCAAGGAAGGCATTGGTAGTGGTGAGGAGGCAACAGAAAAGTAAGCTTCTCTTCTACCCTAAACAAAAAAAAATCCCCATCTTTCGATGAGGATTTTTTTGTTTAAGTTCGTGGTTCTTTATTCAACCACAATCTTCTGAACCTTCACATCGTTGTTATTGATGAGACGGAGCATGTAGACACCAGGAGCAGCATCGATGCGCTTGCTGACGCTACCGCTGATTTCTTCGTTGCTCAAGATACGACCATTGACGTCGATTACTTGCAGAACGGCATCACCTTCATTGTTGATGATCCAGTTGCCATTGTTGCAGAAGCTGAAGCTAATTCCGCTATTGCTGCTGAACAATTCTTTGAACTGACTGGACTTTTTGAACACCAATTCGAAACGACCAGGTTTACCATTTGTCTTGGCTTCAAATTTGTAAACTGGATCTTGGAGCAAGTCGAAATCCAAACCAGCTTCGTGATCGACAAGGTGCAAGTATTTCATATTGCTAAGATTCTCAACCGAAACATTGATGAAGTACACACCATCTTGAGCAGGCTCGAAGTTGACAGGGAGTCTGCCTGAGTTGCTGCTACGCACTACGGCGAAGTCTTTGTTATCTTTGGGGATATACAACTTGGTGTTGTTCTGGTTCAGCATGAACTTAGGCAATGTGCCGCCTTGACCGAAACGAACGATGGCACGGTCAATGACATTGCCTTGGTCTTGAGTGACATTGAGAACAATCTGGCCCTTGCCTAAGTTAGCATTGGTCGTGCTGAAAGTCACATATTCTCCGTTCTCTGCTGCAACGACGAAAATTCCTTCCAGGGCACCAATTTCATTGCTTTCGGGAGTAATGACTTCAGTACCATCTGATTTCATCACATAGAACTCAGTACGGTCGATATATGCCGTCTCAGCAAAGGGGTTACCCACAAGGTTCCAACCTTGGAAATCAACAGTCTCATCATCGGTCTTGGTCAACTGGACTCTACCATCACCATTGTAACGAGGGCCGACGAAAGTCAATGTAACATCTTCACTATTGGCATAGAGGTAACCTTTACCAGGGACAAGGTTGAATCCAGGGTTAGTGGAACCCTCACCGGGTTTGTAGTTGATCCATTCCAAATCTTTGGTTTGGTCGAAATAATAAAGATCGTAGTTGTTAGAAGTCATGCTTAACACAGCCTCAGGGCTTTCCTCCTGATTGAGTGGAGAAGTGATGAGGTACCAACCACCATCCGCAGAATAACCCTCGATTTCCTTCGTAGTTGTTGTGAAGAAGGAAATAATGGGCATCACATTGAAATCCCAGCTGCTATGCGGTTCTTGAGTTAGAATATCCTCAGTGCATGTGAAATAGTCGTACAAAATTCCCGTGTTGTGGTCATACAGCTTGAAATGAACAGGTAGTTTTCCCTCATTTGGACTGTAAGTCGGATTGTAATAAATATCAACAGCCACGCATGGGTATTCATCACCACTATAATATTTCATAAAGCCGTGACCACGATAATCTTCATTTTCTCCTTCACCAACAAATGCACCTACTTCATAGTAAGAGTAGTTATCTTGAGTAGTAATGAGGTGGTTGTCAAGGCGTACCATGGCAACGACAGGATCGTAATCCTCAAATACACCAATTCCCAAGTCAGGCCAAATGGCATCTTGGGCGAAAACCGAACCGCATATTGCAAATGCGGCAATTAAAAATAATACTTTTTTCATCTTTGTAATGTAATTTTGTGTGATTTAAATTGTTGCTGCAAAAGTATGAAAAACTTTTTTACGATGTCTTTTTTTTCTTTTCTTTTGCGTATTTGGTTCATTTTGCGTTCATTCCATAGGTAAATGTCTTGCTTTCCGTCGCGTTGGACTGGTAGATGTAACCCTGTCCAGGTTCAAGTATGCTCAACCCTTGTGACCTCCAGTTGCCATTACTATATCTAGCG
>ONFF01000028.1 GCA_900317055.1 uncultured Bacteroidales bacterium
TATCAGAAAAACAGGGCTTTATTGATAAACCCAGAGCGGGAGACCCTCATGGCGGGCAAGGACCCGCCATCCCTCACGCTTTGGGACTTCCTGCTACTAGCGCTTCTGTATCGTATGTTTCTTTTACGCCTTGTATATACTCTTCATCCACGCCAATGTCTTCTGTCAAATCCTTCCACTCCGGATTAAAGTCGTTTATCAACGCTTCTTTCCATTCCTTATGCCACTTCTTCAATTGCTTTTCTCTATAAATTGCTGTGTCAAGTCGTTCGTATATCTCATAATAGACCAGCATCTCCAAGTTGTAACGATCAGAGAAGCCTGCATTGATGTGAAGCTTATGCTCTGCAATCCGTCGCCGAAGGTCTCTTGTCACGCCAGTATAAAGAGTGGTTTTGTTCTTGTTGGTAAGTATGTATACTATTCCTTGGAGAGTCATAAGAGCAGTCGTTTCGTGTCAGGGATAGCGGGTCAAGCCCGCTATGAGGGGTTTGGGGGAGAGATAGTCGTTTGGGTTGAGTTTTGGTTAAATACTAGCAAAAAGCTATCAGAGGTAGTCGGTTCGTGTCAGGGATAGCGGGTCAAGCCCGCTATGAGGGGTTTGGGGGAGAGATAGTCTTTAGGTTGAGTTTTGGTTAAATACTAGCAAAAAGCTATCAGAGGTAGTCGGTTCGTATCAGGGATAGCGGGTCAAGCCCGCTATGAGGGGTTTAGGGGTGAGTTAGTCGTTTGGGTTGAGTTTTGGTTAAGTATTAAGTAAAGGCTATCAGAAAAACAGGGCTTTATTGATAAACCCAGAGCGGGAGACCCTCATGGCGGGCAAGGACCCGCCATCCCTCACGCTTTGGGACTTCCTGCTAGACTTCCTGCTACTAATACTCCTGTATCATATCCCTTTCTTCTTTGTTAAACTGATACAAATCAATAATCATCCCATCTATCTCTTTTTGCGCTTCTTTATCCCCATTCAAGGCGCGGTCAACGAGCGCTGCGAGTTGTTGGTCTTGCTCTGGCGTTATCTTCGGGAACGGCAAGGTCGAAAGGTTGCCCTTCAATATCTTGAGGTCGTTGAATCGCTTGACATATAAGAAGTTGAACAACGAAGAATTAAGGAAAGCCAACACTGTCTTCACACTCATGCCGTCCACCTCGGGAATGAGGATGTTGGCACTGTTGAGGAACAAACGCTGCTTGTCGTCGTAGGTAAAGCAAAGATGACCCGAGACAAACTTATACACCAACTTTTCCTTCGCCCGATACAACTCATCCTTCGCACACTGCTGAAAATCAGCGCGATTGTATTTGACATAACGGCTTGCTTTTTTCAGGCTGTATTTGCTAATGTCCTTACCCGTATAAATGGGCTCCAAGCCTTTTCTCGGTCTGTCTTTCAGCACTTTGGCATTGTTGCCCGTAATGATGCCCAATGCCCATTGGCTATGCGAGAGGTCATCGTGACGCAAACGCTCCACCTTGCCGATGATGGCTTCATCGCGGTCATTGAGCATGGGAATAGCACAGAAGTCGTCTTCAACAAGTTTAAACTCCTTCCTCGACACCTCGTTGTTGGCACCATACACCAAGTAATTCTGACCTCCAAAAACCGGTTTCCTGCTGACTTTCAAGCTGATGAAATCCGTAAACACACCTTTGAAACGCTCACGATAGCATTTCAGGCTCTCTATGTGCGTTTCATGGGTCACAAAACGACGCAAATCGGCATGAACCTTGATTTTCAGCACGGATGAGGGCAAAAGGAAATGTTGTATTCCGTTCTTGTTCAAGAACTTGAATGATTCGGTGAAAAACAGCGAAGCCTTTTCCTTGGATTGGATGATCTCGGAGGGATGAAGCTTGCCTTTTTCCGTGCCCCAAGGCGGGTTGGTGACGATGTAGTCGAACTTCAAGTCGCCCAAAGCCGAGGCTGCGTGAAGCAAGAAGTCCATCTGGTAAATCTGTGGATAAACCGATGATTCATTGAACTTTACCATAAGGTTAGCTTTGGCAATCATCACGGCAAGAGGATCGTTGTCAATGCCATAGAGTTGTTCCATCTGGGCATGTTGCACTTTCAGCAGGAAGATACCGCTACCACAACAAGGGTCAAGGAATCTCTCACCGTTCAAGACCCGGATGTCGGAAAGCATCTCGTTGACAATCACAGGCTTGGTATAATAAAGTCCTTTCAAGATGCGGCTACCTTCCGCCGTCAGCGACTGATAGACGAAACCAATCCAATCGTCTTGTCGGTTTTTCAGAATCTGACGCGGCACTTCAAGGTCCATGCGCTGATACTGCGTGTATTCCTCGAAGAAACGGCTTTTGTTGGCTTCGTTCACCTTGTTATGCTCCAAATACATGGCGCAGAGGCTGAAAATCAAGTCATTGATGGGATAGTATGCCGCCTTCAGTTCTTCCACAAAACGGGGCAAGCTACCCGCCATCACATAACCTTCGGGAGTGATGATTTTCTGCGAACGACTCTTGTTGGCACGACGCGTCAAACGGTCAGCACCGCTGTTTTTCAGCTTGTCCCAGTTGCGTTGGGTGGCTTTTGAGATAAATATTTTTGATTCCGTCATGATACAGCTCCGCCTCCTAAGTCCCATCAAGATTACTTAACGAACTCTATTTCAACCATATACACAAATGCCTAAAATGGCACATTAATCTTGCAAAAATAAGAATTTTTGCAGTTTTACAACTAATTTTATTTAAATATTAATAAAAGGGCAAATGGGACGGTTCTCTTAGCCTAAAAAATACTAATTTTGCCCTCATAAAAAGCATAAACTATGATCTTGTGTTTGGAAACAGCGACTCCCGTTTGTTCGGTCGCACTCAACTCGGCCTGTTGCACTTTGGCCATGCGTGAAACTGAAGGACAAAACGCTCATTCTGAAAAGATTACCAACTTCATCAAAGCGGTGATGGAGGAAACAAATATCGATTATTCCAAGTTGGATGCAGTGGCCGTGAGCCAAGGTCCTGGCTCCTACACGGGCTTACGCATCGGTGTGAGTACCGCCAAGGGTATTTGCTATGCCGCCGATCTCCCGCTGATGGCCATCGACACGCTTGAAGCCATGGCGCACGGCATGAAAGAGAAACTAGGCAGCCAAATCGAGCCTAATGACCTGCTCATTCCCATGATTGATGCCCGGCGCATGGAGGTGTATGCCTCGGTCTTCGATGCCAACTTACAGAGAATCAACGATACAGCAGCAATGGTCATTGATGAGCATACATTCGACGAACTCGGTAAAGACCATCGTTTGTGGCTCTTCGGTGACGGCGCTCCAAAGTTGAGTAAACTATTTGAAAACCAACAGAATATCAATATCATCGACGGTTTTAAGCCTTCGGCAGCCTATATGCGGACTTTGGCGGAACAGGCTTTGCAAAAGCAACAGTTTGTCGATGTGGCTTATTTCGAGCCGTTTTATTTAAAGGATTTTATTGCGGGAAAGCCGCATGTTAAGGGGTTAGTTTAGAGTTGAGTGTTTAGAGTTTAGAGTCAGTTGAGAGTTGAGAGTTTAAAGTTTAGAGTAATTTGTTTCAAGTTAAGAGCTTAAAGTTATGAAGAGATTTTTGATTATCGCATTGCTTTTGGCGGTGAGCTTCGTCATCAAAGCACAGGCGCCGCATCTTTTTGAGCATACCTACCCTGTTGTCACGGAAGAGAACCCAGAGATCCGTGGGCTTATGGATTCCGTCTCCATCGACAGCATCAAGGCGAACATTGAACACCTATGTTCTTATCACACACGCCGTTACGATAGCCGCTTTATCTATGATGTACAGGACTGGCTGTACAATCATTACCAGACCTTGCCCGTCGACACGGTCATCAAACACGACTTCAAACTCCATGACCTGAGCATCACGGAAACTGGAGACAATATCCTTGCCATTCAATGGGGCACAAGAACACCGGAAGAATTCGTGATTTGCGGTGCTCATTACGATTCCTACGCTTGGGATGGCTACGACCCCGACACCATCCGCTCGCCTGGTGCCGATGATAACGCCTCAGGCGTGGCGGGTATCCTCGAGACCGCCCGACTTTTAAGCCATCACACCTTCGACCGCACCATCATCTATGCCAATTGGTGCGCTGAGGAATGTGGCCTGCTGGGCTCCGCCGCCTATGCCGAGGACTGTGCCGCACAAAACATGGACATCGTGGGCTACTTCAACCTCGACATGACCGGCTACCTTGAAGAAGGCTCGGACATCCATGTCCATCTGATGTACACCACCCAGGATTCGCTGATTGCTGATTTCGTCTACAACTTCAGCCACATCTACTTCCCCGAGATGCCCATCTGTCAACAATGGCTGGCTTGGGGCGATAGCGACTACTCGTCGTTCAACCGCAACGGCTACCCCGCCGTGCATCCCTTCGAAGATGTGCATGCCAGTTCCCCATTTATCCACTCGCGCAACGATGTCTTAGGACTGAGTGTCAACAACTTGGAACAATCCAAACGCTTCACCGAACTCAATCTTGGCTTGGTGGCTACCTTGGCAGGCATCAACAACGACGGCGTCACTGAAACTGAATCTGTGAATGTGGCGATGTATCCCAATCCAGCCCATGAATCGGTCACGATTCTCACTGACGACAATATGCAGAATGTCGGCATCTATAATCTCTTGGGACAGCAAATCGAAACGATGGAATTGGGGGGCACAAGCAAGTGCACACTCAACACAAGTGATTTGGCATCAGGAATTTATGTTGTCAAAATTAGGACTGAAAAAGGGATTATTGCCAAGCAATTGATGGTTTATTGATCGGATTCCATATCCTCGTAGGCGACCACATGCAACTCATATCTCGAAGCCTTGCGGTAGGTTTCCAGCGAAGTGTCGTCCATCTTGGTCACAGAAACTTGATTATTTGATAATCCTTTGATATTCAACAAGTAATTGGATAGCAAAGCATTCCTTCTGTCCATCAACCTCGATATGATGGTCCTAGATTTTGCGTGATATACAGCATGGGCAACCATTTCGACATCTCGCTTCGAGGATAGCTTTTCTTTCTCTGAAAACTGCGCTGCAAAACCACATAAGCCCTTGTCGCTCAACTTGATGGATTGAATGGCTTCGTTGGTAAGGAAATCGATGCCCGTGGAGTCGATTTCGGGGTGTTGCGAGAGATAATAGTCGCGCTGCAACTGCATGTTACACAGGCGCTGAAGGGTCTCCTCATAGTTCACCCGCTGCTCAAAGATGACGGACAAATTGGGCTGAAGGCTCAAAGTGGCGGCCACATTGTCAAGCATGGTATATTCCTCGGCAGTGAAATCAGGGTGAAGCAAGTCGAAAGGTACATATTGAATGTCATCATCGTCCGAAAACAGATGGAACGGCGAGGTCACCACCTTAACCAACAGGTTACCAAACACCTTCAGCAAAGCCTTACGATAAGAAAACTGTGGGTCGTTGAGGTTGCCCGAAATAGGCAGGTCGATGCTCACATTGTGGTTCTTGTCGGTGAGCAAATAAAGGCCAAGCTTCAGCGGTATCTTGGGATATTGTGGCACCACTTGCTTCATCTTGTCGCCCACTGCTGGCGAGGCCAACTGCAACTTGTTGATACCCTCAAGGTTACCATCGACAATCTTGTTCTGGCTACGGAATGAAAGGATGCCGCTTTCCAGCGGATAACCGAACATTTGTTGGACATAGGGTGAGAAATCGGAGACTTTCACATTGCTCAGCATCAGAGTGAGGTCGTGGTTCTCCAAGCCATGGACATCCCCTTGCCATTGCACATTAAGTCGACCCTCCTTGTTCAGCAAAGCGTCCAGATGGACGGCGTTGTTGCCCGTCAAGGTAAAACCTCTGGAAGTGATTCGAATGTCGGAGATTTCATAAATGAAAGGATTGGGCAAGGTATAGTCTTGATACTCAAGATTAATCTTGTCAAGTTGGAGCTCATTGATGCCGATGGAAAGGGTTCTGCGTTCCTGCACCTCTTCGATGGCTGAGGCAACCGTGTCGATGACTTTTTCGAAGACCGTAGTGTCATGATGATGCACATGGCCGAGGAAGAGGTCGAAGTTGGTGGTGCTGTCGGCATTGACAATATACGCCGTTTCAAGACCAGATAGTTGCAAACTATTCAGATTCAATACATTCTGGTTTAGATTGAATCGCCCAATGTTGGTCCAAATGGAATCAATATGACCTAATCTATAGCCACCATTGTCGCATAATGAAAGGTCGTTGATGACAATATCACCTTTCATGTCGAAATCGAGAATATGCTCTGTGCGCCCCTCAGCGGAAAGGTTAAGGGAAAGCAGACCTTGCAGCGAGTCGACTGCCAAGGTTTGTTGCAGATAAGGCTCGATGATATCAATACCTAAATCGTTCACTTTTAGGTTGATAAAATACTCTTCAGCATTCTGCGACAGGTGCAAATCGGTATGTAAAGTGGCACTGTCGGCAAGGCAAAGGTCGAGGCCAACATTGGTCTTCATATCTGACAAATCGACAAAAGGCACATGGATGGCAATGTCGCGAAGGTTGAACTCACTCCCGATATCCAAATCGGAGTAACGGAGATAACTCTTCTCAATGGTTACATCGTTGAAAATCAAGCCGAAATTGGATGAGCTTTTCTCTTCTTTGGGTTCATCGGAAGCGAAATGCTGCACCATACTATCGAAATTGAACCAAGTACGGTCCTGCTCAATGTTGACCTTCAGCCCAGAAAGCAGGGCATGTTTCACCCAAAGGCGGTTGTCCAACAAGTCCAAAACCTTGATTCGGGTATCGAAGTGGTCAAAGCTCACGAAAGAAGTCTTGGCGTCGTCTTCATACAGTGTCAAATCATTGATTTTCACCGTTCCCGACACCACATTGACCCACAATTTCCCGATGGTCAACTCACGGCCAATCAGTTCCTTGTCGTGCTTCTCGATGTACCATTTCGCGATAGGCGACACTAAAAGTACCGCTGCCAGCAACAAAGCAAGGATGCTGCCAAGAACGATGAGCGATATTTTGATCGCTTTTTTCATCTATTTTACTATGACTCGTGACTATGACTATGACCGCTTTACACAAGATGGAAACCAGTCATAGTCATTTTCACTAGTCTTCAATTTCTTCTAACCTAAAACCTTAACGCCGGCGTCAATGCGCTTCAAGGTCTCTTCCTTGCCCAAAAGCTCGAGGATTTCGCCGATGTGCGGGCCCTTGCCGGCACCCACCACCATCAGACGCAAGCCATTCATTACCAGACCCATATTCAACTCATTGGAGGTAATCCAATTGTTCAAGGTCTCGTCAATGTTGGCCAAAGTAAAGGGTTCGATGCCCTTGATGACTTCCTTCACCTTGAGCATGGTCTCGGCAGAGTTCTCTTTCCAGCGTTTCTTTACGGTCACGGGGTCGTATTCCGTTGGAGCCTCGAAGAAGAAGAAACTCTGGTCCCAGATTTCCTTCACGAAGTTGACTCTATCTTTCACCAAGCCAGCGACTTTCACAGCGAAATCGAGCGGAACATCGAGGTTCTTTTCGTCCTTCAGCCAAGCCTGATAGTCCTTACCGACTTCTTCGTTCGACTTGCGCATGAGCCACTCGTGGTTGAACCACTTGGTTTTTTCCACATTGAACTTGGCGCCGCTCTTGCTGCAACGCTCGAGCGAGAAAGCCTGAATGAGCTCTTCCATGGTGAAGATTTCCTGTTCAGTGCCAGGATTCCAACCCAACAAAGCCAGCATGTTGATGAAGGCCTCTGGATAATAGCCAGACTGCTTGTAACCCATGGCCGTGTCGCCAGTTTTCGGGTCGACCCAATACATCGGGAAGACAGGGAAGCCAAGGCGATCACCGTCACGCTTGCTCAGCTTGCCGTTGCCATCGGGTTTAAGCAACAGGGGCAGATGGGCAAATTGGGGTGCTTCCCAGCCAAAAGCCTCATAAAGCATGACATGGAGCGGCATCGAAGGCAGCCATTCCTCACCACGAATGACATGGCTGATCTGCATCAGGTGGTCATCGACAATGTTGGCCAAATGGTAGGTCGGCATGCCGTCGCTTTTGAACAAGACCTTGTCGTCGAGGGTGTTGGTCTGCACATGCACCTCACCACGAATCAGGTCGTGCATCACGATTTCACGATCTTCAGGAATCATGAAACGCACGGTGTAAGGTGTACCATCAGCAATCAGTTTGTCGACTTCTTCCTTGCTCATCGTTAAGCTGTTGCGCAAGTGCTTGCGGCTTTGGCAATTGTAGATGAAGGTCTGCTTGTTGGCTTCGGCTTCCTTGCGGTATTTGTCCAACTCCTCGGCAGTGTCGAAGGCAATGTAGGCACAGCCTTTTTCCAACAACTCGTCGCTGTATTGTTTATAAAGGTGTTTGCGGTTGCTCTGCTTGTAGGGACCGAACTCGCCGCCCACATAGTCGCTCTCATCGAACTTGATGCCGCACCAGTCCAAGGACTCCACGATATATTGCTCGGCACCTGGCACGAAACGGGTTTGGTCGGTGTCCTCGATACGGAGGATCATCTTGCCGCCATTCTTTTTGGCGAACAAATAGTTATATAATGCTGTGCGCACACCCCCGATGTGCAAGGGACCCGTCGGGCTGGGGGCAAATCTTACTCTGACTTCTTTCATATTGGATTTCAAATTGAGGGTGCAAAAATAATCAATTCAAAGATTCAAGATTCAAAGATTCAATATTATTCCTAATTTTGCAAAAAAATTGAACCCATATTTCGACAAGCTCAACAACATGGAAGACAACTACCAACTCATCACCAAGACTGCAGCCGGACTTGAGGAAGTGCTGGCTCGGGAAATCAAAGCCCTTGGGGCGAAGAATGTGCGACCGATGCACCGCGCCGTGATTTGCGAAGGCAACAAAGAGCTGATGTACCGAATTAACTATGAGGTACGCACCGCCCTTAAGGTGCTGAAGCCCTTCAAGAACTTCTTCGCCAAGAATCCCGATGAACTTTATAAGAAAGTGAAGGAAATCAACTGGTGTGAACTGCTCCGCACCGACCAGACCTTCTGCGTCGATGCCGTGACGAGCGGGCGTTTCTTCACCCATTCGCAATATGCAGCCTTGACGGTAAAAGACGCCATAGTTGACCTGTTCCGTGATGTGTATGGTATTAGACCCAGTATCAACACTTTGAACCCCGACCTGCGCATCAGCCTGCACATCCGCGAGGACAAGGTAACCATCCTCTTCGACAGCTCGGGCGAGTCATTGCATCATCGCGGCTACCGCAAGCAGGTCGACAAGGCACCGATGAACGAGGTGTTGGCCGCAGGTCTCATCCAGCTCACGGGGTGGAAGGCCGACTGCAACTTCCTGGACTGCATGTGCGGCTCAGGCACCTTGCCCATCGAGGCGGCTATGTATGCCATGAAAATTCCGCCGGGCTATTACCGCAAGCAGTGGGGCTTCATGAAATGGGACGACTACGATGCTGAGCTTTGGCAGCGCATCCGTCAGGAAGCCGACGACAAAATCTGCGATTTCGAATATGAGATTTGGGCCTCCGACCGCTCGCCCAAGGCCGTCGCCATTGCTGAGGGTAACCTTAACTATGCCCACTTGCAGCACGACATCCAGCTGATGAAGAAAGACATGCACGACCTCACTCCACCCGAAGGCGGCGGAATTATGGTCATCAACCCACCCTACGGCGACCGTTTGGAAGAAGACAACATCGACCAACTCTATGAGGAAATCGGCCACACGCTAAAGCACAATTTCCAAGGCTTCCAATGCTGGCTCATCACCGACGATGCGGTGGCTTTGCGCCATGTAGGACTGAAGCCCACGGCCAAGATTCCCGTCTGGAACGGACCTTTGGAGTGTCGCTTTGTGAGGTTCGATATTTTTGAAGGGTCGTTGAAAGATAAGAAGGCGAGGGAGGCAGAAGAAAACAATTAACGCTTATTAAACTGATTCATCGTCCTGTCCACCCCTTGCGTGACAAAGCTCTTGATGATTTCCACGGCCTCGTCAACCTTTTGGTCGACAATGGGCTCCTCAGAGGGTTTCCATTGACCCAGAACGAAATCCACCTGACGGCCGCGCGGGAAGTCGTCGCCCAGACCAAAACGCAAGCGACAGAACACATTGGTACCCAACTTTTCGATAATGTCGGTCAGACCATTGTGGCCACCATCGGCACCTTGTTTGCGGAGGCGCAGTGTACCCAAAGGCAATGCAATATCATCGTTGACAACCAGCAAGTTCTCCATCGGAATCTTCTCTTGCTGCAGCCAGTATTTCACTGCCTTACCACTCAAATTCATATAGGTCGTCGGCTTGATGACAAGCAAGGTCTTGCCCTTGAATTTCATCTCTGCGGTCTGGGCAAGACGGTTTGTGGTAAAGGAACCTTCAAGGTCCTTCGCCAAACGGTCAGCAATCTTGAAACCTATATTGTGGCGCGTGTTGTCGTACTCGGCACCGATATTTCCCAAACAGGCTATCAGGTATTTCATTTCGTCAGGTTCGGTTTGTTTCCTTTTGCGGAATAAACGCGCAAAAATACTATTAATAATCGACATAATGCATTAATCCCTACGAAGCAGGTTGCTGAGCCTGTCGAAGCACCGTCTATTATCTGTCGGCCCTTCGACAAGCTCAGGGACCTTGGCTTTATTAACTAAAAAAGGCCGCCCGAAGACGGCCTATTCGTATGAGTGATAAATGATTACTCTTCGGCTTCTTCAGCGACAACAGCGCCACGGGCAGCGTTGACGGCGAAGATAACGGTGTAACCAGGAGTGACGGGAGTCACATTCTCAATGTTCAGATCCTTCACCTTGATGGCTTCGTTGATGTTCACATTGCTGATGTTGACCTTCACATAGTCCGGCAGATCCTTAATCAGACCGCAAACCTTGACCTTCTTGATACCCATCTTGGGTTTACCACCACGCATAACACCGGCAGCCGAGCCTTCGAGGGCGATAGGCAATACAACGGTGACGGGCTTGTCTTCCTTCACGATGAGGAAGTCGGCATGCAACACCTTGTCGGTCACAGGGTGATACTGGATGTCTTGAAGAATGGTCTTGTAGGTCTTTCCATTGACCTCAAAATCGATAATGTAGGTCTCAGGGGTGAAGAGAATCTTTGAGAAATTCTTCTCAGAAGTGGCGAAATGGATTTGTTGCTCGCCGCTACCGTACATGACACATGGAACCATCTCGGCTTGACGTAAAGCCTTAGTATCCTTTTTCCCTACGTTCTCGCGAAGAGAACCGCTCAATGATACAGTTTTCATTGTGTTTAATTGTTTAATTGATTGTTAATTGATTGATTTATTTGTTGGTAGAGACATGCCATGGCGCGTCTCTACAGGATTTGCATTATTTGAATAACGAACTGATGGATTCATACGATTCCACGCGGTGGATGACATCGGCAAACAGCGCAGCCGTGCTCACCACATTGATCTTCTTGGATGCATTGGCGGGCAACGGGATGGAATCGGTAACCACCACCTCGCTGAACACAGAATTGTCCAAACGCTCCATGGCGGGACCGCTGCACACGGCGTGGGTGGCAAAGGCACGGACGCTCTTGGCGCCGTTGTCCATCAAAACCTGACCAGCCTTGACAATGGTGCCAGCCGTGTCGATGATGTCATCAACGAGGATGACATTCTTGTCCTTCACATCACCAATAAGCGTCATGCTATCCACCACATTGGCGCGCGAGCGTTGCTTGTGACAGATGGCGAGATCGCAACCCAAACGTTTGGCGTAAGCCGAAGCACGCTTCGAGCCGCCCACATCGGGCGAAGCCATCATCAAGTCCTCGATTTGCATCTTTTGGATGTAGTCAATAAAGAGGCTTGAAGCATAAAGGGCATCCACAGGGATGTCGAAGAAGCCCTGGATTTGGTCGGCATGCAGGTCGAGGGTGATGATTCGGTTCACACCGGCGGCGGTCAGCAGATTGGCCACCAACTTCGAGCCGATGCTCACACGCGGTTGGTCCTTACGATCCTGACGAGCCCATCCGAAATAAGGAATCACAGCGATAATCTTGTGAGCCGAGGCACGCTTGGCCGCGTCAATCATCAACAGGAGTTCCATAAGGTTATCAGTGGAGGGCATGGTAGACTGCACGATGAACACGTGATGGCCACGGATGCTCTCTTCGTATGAAGGCTGGAATTCGCCATCGGAGAAAACGACGACTTGTGACTTACCCAATTCAGTGCCATATGCTTCGGCAATCTTGGTGCCTAATTCCTTTGTGGCCCTACCGGCGAAAATGGAAACAAATCTTCCTGACATTTTTGAAGGATATTATGTTGATTTAACTCCGTTTTTCGGGCTGCAAAATTAGGGATTTTATTCGAGCCAACAAGGCAAAAAATAGTTTTTTTTCTCAAGTTGCTTGCTGTGAATAAAATTTTCTGTATTTTTGCAGCCGCGTTTGACGCGATGAAGCACATGCCGAAGTGGCGGAATCGGTAGACGCGTCGGTCTCAAAAACCGATGAGGTAACACTCGTGCCGGTTCGATCCCGGCCTTCGGTACTACGAAAAACAGCCTCGAGTTCGAGGCTGTTTTGTTTTTGAAATAGCCCGCCTATGTCATTCCCTCGGGAATCTATAGGCGGGCTATTCCATAAGAAATCACTCCACAGTAACCGACTTGGCGAGGTTGCGTGGTTGGTCGACATTGCAGCCCCGCATCACGGCGATGTGATAGGCCAAAATCTGCAAGGGCACCGTCGCCAATAAAGGTGAATAGAGGCATTCCGTCTCAGGAATCTCAATGACATAGTCGGCCATCTTGCGCGCCAACACATCATTCTCACTAATGATGGCGATAATCTTCCCGTCACGGGCTTTCACCTCTTGGATATTGCTCAACACTTTTTCGTATGTGCTATGGTTGGTGGCAATAAAGACCACAGGCATATCCTTGTCGATCAAAGCGATGGGGCCATGCTTCATCTCAGCGGCTGGATAACCCTCAGCATGGATATAAGAGATTTCCTTCAGCTTCAAGGCACCCTCAAGAGCTACAGGATAGTTCTGCAGACGACCGAGATACAGCATGTTATGCACATCTTTGTATTTCTCAGCTATCTCTTTCACATGGCCGCTGTGGTCGAGCGTCCATTGGATCTTTTCAGGAATGCGGTCAAGTTCTTGGATGAATTCAAGGCGTTCCTCGTCTTTCATTGAGCCTTTCAACTCCGCCAGACGCAAGGCCAACATAGCCATTACCGTCACTTGCGAGGTGAAAGCCTTAGTGGAAGCCACACCGATTTCCGGACCAGCATGGGTGTAAATACCCGCATCCGTGGCTCTCGAAATGGAAGAGCCGATGACATTGCAGATACCCAAAACGATGGCACCTTTTTCTTTCGCCAACTGGATGGCTGCCAAGGTATCGGCAGTCTCGCCCGACTGCGACACCGCGATTACCACATCATGCGGCGTGACCACAGGATCGCGGTAACGGAACTCCGAGGCATACTCTACTTTTACACGAATTTTGGCCAGCTTTTCAATGAGATAACTGCCCACAAGACTGGCATGCCATGAAGTGCCGCAAGCCACAAAGACGATATTGTCGGCATACAGCAATTGTTTCTCATACTGAGCGATGCCACCAAGACGCACCGTGTTGGCCTCGGGATGCAGACGGCCACGCATAGTGTCGCGCACGATGGTGGGCTGCTCGTAGATTTCCTTCATCATGAAATGGTCGAAGCCAGCCTTTTCGATGCTGTCGAGGTTCATCTTCAATTCCTGGACATAAGGCATGGCCTCCACATCCTGTATCGTCTTGATGTGCAGTTCCTCACCCAACTTGATTCTCACAACCTGCTCATCTTCAAGGTATACCACCTTTTGCGTACGACCCACGATAGGCGTGGCATCCGAGGCAATGAAATACTCGCCCTCACCAATGCCGATGACCATAGGACTTCCCTTTCGGGCAGCAATCAGCTGATCAGGATGGTCTTTTTCCACGATGACGATAGCGTAGGCTCCCACCACATGGTTCAAGGCGATACGCACGGCCTCAAACAAATCCACATGCTCGCTGAGCTGTACATCTTCGATGAGGTTAGTCAGTACTTCGGTGTCGGTCGACGACTTGAATGTGAAGCCACGCTTTTCCAATTCCTTGCGAAGGCTCAGATAGTTTTCGATGATGCCATTGTGAATCAGGGCAATGTTGCCCGATTGTGAGCGATGGGGGTGCGCGTTCACCTCATTAGGCTCACCATGGGTAGCCCAACGGGTATGAGCGATACCAATGTGCCCGCTGACATCCTTAGAAGAAGCGAAGGCCTCCAAGTCGGAGACCTTGCCTTTAGTTTTGTAGACATTCAGTTCGTTTGCCTCGTTGAGCAGTGCCACACCGGCGCTGTCGTAGCCACGATATTCGAGGCGTTTCAAGCCCTCAATGAGGATAGGATAGGCCTCTTGTTGGCCCACATAAGCTACTATTCCACACATAATTGCGTTGATTTAAAAGGCGCAAAAATAGTAGAATGGAAAAAACGATGCAAGATTTTTTTCAATTATTTAAAAAGCTCCTTCACATCTGGAGCCTTCTCGGCACCCTCGGAAGCCTCAAAATAAGGTTTCTGGTGGAAGCCAAAGAGCTTGGCAATAAGATTGGTGGGGAACATTCGAATAAAGGTATTATAGTCTTGCACCTTCTCGTTGAATTGCCTTCGGGCATTGGCTATGGAATTTTCGCAGCCCTCGAGTTGGGATTGAAGGTCAAGGTAGTTCTGGTTGGCCTTCAAGTCTGGATACTGCTCAACGGTAACCAACAAACGCGACAAAGCACCCGACATCTCATCTTGGGCAGCCTGGAAAGCTTTCAAATTTTCTTCGGTGAGATTCTCGGCATCAAGGGTGACCGAAGTGGCTTTGGCGCGGGCTTCCACCACCGCTGTCAGCGTGCCAGCTTCATATTCAGCATAGCTTTTTACTGTAGCTACAAGGTTGGGAATCAGGTCGGCACGCTTTTGATAGGCAGCCTGCAGATTACCTACAGCCGAAGTGACTGCTTCTTCTTTGGAAACCATCGTGTTATAGCCACAAGAAGAAAAACCCAAGGCCATAAACAAAGCCGCAAGGGCGATAATGATAATTCTTTTCATAATACAATCAGGATTAATTAATCAACTTGGTATAATTCGACCGCAAAGGTAAACAATTTTTTCGTAATTTTGCGTTTTATTTGCACTTACAAAATTGAATCTATCAAATGACTGATAATCAACATAAAAACAACAATAATTCCATTGAAAGACAATTGATTAACCGAGGCTGCCGGTTGGATGAACCTTACAATACAGGTCAGCATGTGCTTTCATGCGGTCGCTGCAAACTAAGCCAGTTTGACTGGTTGAAAGACTATGAAAACCAAGAGATCACTGGAAATGTTTGCTTGGCTGAGGTACGTTTCAAGAATGACCGAAAGGATTATTTTTCATACCCTGAGGATTTGGAACTGGAAGTGGGCGAACTAGTAGCTGTAGAGACCGCCATCGGACACGACATCGGCATTGTCACCCTCTTGGGCGACATAGTGAAACGTCAACTGAAGCGCAAGAAATACCGCACGCCGATTAACGAGTTGAAGAAAATCTATCGTCGGGCGCGCCCCAACGATGTGGAGAAATGGCTGGCTGCCATCAAGTTGGAAGACAGCACTTTGGCACGCACGCGCACCATTGCCGAAAACCTTGGATTAGAGATGAAGCTGAACGATGTTGAATACCAAGGCGACAAGACCAAAGCCATATTCTATTACACTGCTGACGGACGCGTCGACTTCCGTGAGCTCATCAAGAAACTCGCCGAGGAATTCCACATCAGGATTGAGATGCGTCAGATTGGTGTGCGCCAAGAGTCGGCCAAATTGGGTGGCATTGGCTCATGCGGTCGCGAGTTGTGCTGTGCCTCATGGATTTGTGATTTCCAATCGGTGACAACAGGAGTGGCTCGTGTGCAACAACTTTCACCCAATCCACAAAAACTGGCTGGACAATGTGGCAAGCTGAAATGCTGCCTCAACTTCGAGTACGAAGCATATGTGGAAGCCTTGAAGGCTTTCTCCGACCCCAACATCGTATTGCATTTTGAGAGCGGTGATGCCGTGCATCAGAAAAACGATGTCTTCAAAGGCATCATGTGGTACTCCTACACCACCGACAAGAGCAATATCATGGCCGTGCCCGTCGACAAGGTGAAAGATATCATCGCCATGAACAAAAAAGGACAAAAGCCCAAGAAGCTGGAAGACTTTGCCGTGACTCAGGAAGCCCATACCAACACCAACGAAGGCTACGGCGAAGCTGACCTCAAGAAAATGAGTGACTGATATGATGACAATACAAAACCAAACAACAAACACAAAACCCACGCCCCGTACCCTCATGGCGGGCTTGACCCGCCATCCCTCAAGCAGGAAAGCCACCCATGTGCTCGGGAGATTGCGGGTCTTCGCCCGCAATGAGGGTCTCTCACGCAGGGTTTGTGTTTTATTGGCTCTGTTGACCCTAGGGGCGTTCTTCTCTGCCTGCAACAATGATTCATTCGACAAGCGCACTGTCATCCCTGAAGCCGAATGGAGGCAAGAGGACCGCGTGACTTTTGATGTCGACATCAACGACACCATCAGTCCTTACGAGTTCGGCATTGGGTTGCGCCACCTTGAGAACTACCGCTACAGCAATCTCTTTGTCTTCCTGCATACAACAATGCCCAACGGCAACCGCACCCACGATACCATAGAATGCACCCTCGCCACGCCCGAAGGCCGTTGGATTGGCAAGAGCAGCGGCAGCATGCGCGACCTGACCGTTCCGCTCAACGAGAACCTTCTCTTCCCTCTTTCGGGAACCTACCATTTCGAAATCGAGCAAGCCATGCGCGAACCCGTGCTGAAAGGCATTTCCGACATTGGACTTTACATCGAAAAACATTAGGTCCATTCAAAGATTCATAATTCAAAGTTTAAGATCCTTGGACACAAAGAAAGATTAAAAATATGAAAGATAAAAAGACATCAAAAACTGGCCAATCACATGCCATCAGGAATTTGTGGATTATCTTCGGGTCACTGTTGGGGCTTCTCATCCTGTTTTTCATCTGTGTCGCATTGGGTGTCTTTGGCACCATGCCCACTTTCGAAGAATTGGAGAACCCAAGAACCAACTTGGCCACTGAGATCATCTCGGCTGACGGCAAGATTTTGGGTACCTATTATGTGGAAAACCGGAGCAATGTGCGCTATGCCGAACTCCCGCATTACATGCCTGAAGCCCTCATCAGCATTGAGGACGAACGCTTCACCCAACACTCCGGCATCGACGAAAAAGCTTTGTTCCGCGTGGCTTTTGGTGTGCTGACGGGCAACAAGAAAGGCGGTGGTTCGACCATCACACAACAGTTGGCCAAAAACCTCTTCCCCCGTGGTGAGAACCTCAGCAAGCCCAAGCTCGTGCTGCGTAAGTTCCAAGAATGGATAACGGCCACCAAACTGGAGCATAATTACTCCAAAGAAGAGATTGTGGCCATGTATCTGAACACAGTTGCCTTTGGTCACAATGCCTTTGGCATTCGTGCCGCAGCCAGTACTTTCTTTGACAAGAAACCCATCGACATGACCATTGAGGAATGTGCCTTGATGGCTGGTGTGGTGAATGCCCCTACACGCTACAGCCCCATTCGCAATCCCGAAAATTCTTTAGGACGACGCAATTTGGTTCTCAGAAAGATGGCTGAAAACGGCTACATCACCCAAGACGAATACGACTCCATCTCGCAGATTCCCTTGGACATGACGCATTTCAACATCAGGGACCACAACACAGGACAAGCCACTTATTTCAGAGAGTATCTTCGCTCGGTGATGAACGCTTCAGAACCTGAGCGCGATAACTATGAGTCGAAAGAACAATATGAATTGGAATTGGCGGATTGGAAAGATAACAAACTGAGAGGCTGGTGTAAACGAAATCTCAAGTCCGATGGCACACCATACAATATCTATACAGACGGACTAAGAATCTACACCACCATCGACTCGCGCATGCAAAGTTATGCCGAAGAGGCTGTGAAAGAGTTTATGGGAAAAGAACTGCAACCCATGTTTTACAGCCACTGGAAAGGGCACAAAAACGCACCTTTCTCCAATCTGACCGCCGACCAAATCGACCATCTCTTGGAGACTTCCATAAAACGCTCAGAGCGCTACCGTGTCCTTAAAAACGAAGGCATGCCTTGGGATTCTATCAAAGCCGTATTTGATCGTCCTGTGCGAATGACAGTTTTCTCATGGAACGGCCCCATTGACACGGTGATGACTCCTTTGGACTCTATCCGCTACTACAAGTGGTTCCTGCAAGCCAGCTTGGTTTCCATCGAGACACATACGGGCCATGTGAAAGCTTATGTAGGCGGTTTGGATTACCGTTTCTTCAAATACGACCATGTCACGCAAGCGCGCCGTCAAGTAGGCTCCACCTTTAAGCCTTTCTTGTATTCGTATGCCATGGGAGACCCTGAATTCACACCCTGCACAAAGATTCCCAACATCCCATACAACATCGAGCTTCCTGGCGGTCGTTTTTGGTCGCCTAGCAACGGTGGTGGCGGTGGCGGTGAGATTACCTTAAAGAGTGCCTTGGCGCAATCCAACAACTGGATTTCGGCCTATTTGATGAATCACTATGGTCCTGAAGCCATTATCACCCATGTTCGTCGTATGGGTGTGAGGTCACCCATCGAAGCCGTACCATCCATCTGTCTGGGTTCCTGCGACTTGAAACTGATCGAAATGGTTGGTGCCATGAGTACCTTTGCCAACCAAGGCGTCTATGTTGCACCTGTAATCGTCACCCGCATCGAAGACAAGAACGGCAATGTCATCTACCGTAATGCGCCAATAGAAAAAGAAGCCATGAACGAAGTGGCTGCTTATAAGACCATCGAACTGATGAAGGGCGTGGTGCAAAGTGGTACTGGTGTGCGTCTGCGCTCCAAGTACGGTTTTACAAACCCCATCGCTGGCAAGACGGGCACGACGCAGAAGAACAGTGACGGTTACTTCATGGGCATCACCCCCGACCTCACCACTGGCGTTTGGGTGGGTGCCGAAGACCGTAGCGTGCACTTCCGTTCGACACGTTTGGGACAAGGTTCACACACTGGATTGCCGATTTGGGCACTGTATATGAAAAAGGTTTACAACAACCCGAATCTCAAAGTTAGCAAGGGTGATTTTCCAAAGCCGTATGCTCCTGGCGTAGATTTGGATTTCAACTGTTGGCATTATGAAAATGAAGAACGTGATGAATTCATAGATGAGTTTTAATCATATGGGTCGCTGAGCCTGCGGTTGCTGAACGCAGCCAAAGTATCGAAGCGCCCTTTAACAACTTCTTATTATGACCTCAAATTTCGTTGATTACGTCAAGATATTCTGTCGCTCAGGCAAGGGCGGTGCAGGTTCGTTACATTTCCGTAGGGAAAAGTATATCCCAAAAGGTGGTCCCGACGGCGGTGACGGCGGACGTGGCGGCAATGTCATCTTGCGTGGCAATGCTCAACTTTGGACCTTGCTCCATCTTCGCTATACCAAGCATGTTTATGCCGGTGATGGTGTGCCTGGAGGCAAAAACCAACTTACGGGTGCCGCCGGTGATGATATATACATTGATGTGCCTTTGGGAACGGTGGCTTACCGTTCGGAAGACCACACCTTGTTAGGCGAAATCACCGAAGACAAACAAGAAGTCGTCTTGCTTAAAGGTGGTCGCGGTGGTAAGGGCAATGCTTTCTTCAAGACAGCCACCTTGCAAGCGCCCAAGTTTGCCCAACCTGGCGAACCCAATCAAGAAGAATGGATCACTTTGGAACTGAAGCTGTTGGCTGATGTCGGATTGGTGGGCTTCCCCAATGCAGGCAAGTCGACATTGCTCTCTGTCGTTTCGGCAGCCAAGCCTGAGATTGCCGATTATCCGTTTACGACTTTGGTACCCAACCTCGGCATTGTCAGCTATCGTGGACATCGAAGCTTTGTCATGGCCGACATTCCCGGCATTATCGAAGGTGCTTCTGAAGGCAAAGGATTGGGCATCAGGTTCTTGAGACATATTGAACGCAATTCTACCTTACTCTTCATGGTGCCTGCCATCACTGAGGATGTGAAAAAGGAATACGACATCCTACTCAACGAGTTGAAGAAATACAACCCCGAGTTGATGGACAAAGACCGCATCTTGGCCATCACGAAATGCGACCTCGCTGACGAAGACACCATCAAGGAAATCAAAAAGCACTTGCCCAAGAAGGTGCCACATGTTTTCATCAGCTCCGTGGCACAACAAGGCATCGACGAACTGAAGGACTTGATTTGGCTGACGCTGAACAAGGGGGATGAAGGGGAAGACTGGTAATCTTTTCAATGTATGGAAACCCTCTCTCACATCGACTCTGACCTTTTCCTTTTCCTCAATGGCCTCCATGTCAAATGGTTAGACAAGGTCATGGTGCTTGTCACCGACATGTGGGTATGGATTCCCTTATACCTATTATTAATATATTGGACGGTGAAGCAGTATGGCAAGCGTTGCTGGTGGGTGTTTTTTGCCCTCGGATTGGTAGTACTCTGCACCGACCAGCTTGCCTCTCATGTGTGCAAACCTGTTTTCCAACGTTTAAGACCATGCTATAATACTGATTTTCAATACTTAATACATCTTCCCAAAGGGCTGGCAGGGGGAAGATATGGTTTCGTCTCCTCCCATGCCGCCAACACATTTGGAGTAGCTACATTTTTGACTCCTGTCTTGAAAAGATTCAATCCTTGGATGGCCATCGTGCTGTTTTTGTGGGCTTTTATTTCAAGCTACAGCCGCATATATATTGGTTATCACTACCCAGGCGACATCCTCTGTGGTGCCATTTTAGGCACACTCATAGGGCTGATACTTTGGAAAATATTTCAGCTCGTTGTAGTAAGAAAAATATGGAAATCAGAACAATGAATCAAGTTGTGGCGTTTTTTCCTCATCGTGAAAAACCACTTTGATGGTCGATTTTGGTTCGATGCCACAAAGTGAAGCCAACTTGGCCTTGTTCAAAGCGAGTTCAAGATAGCCATGTGTGCCGAAGATGGCCACCAAATCCACTACATCGACATCCAAATAACTATCGGAAATCTCATCCACGGTGTAAAGGTCGCCTTTCACCATGATGGTGAAGTCGCGACCACGGCGTTCACGCTCAAAGAGTTCCTTGGAAATATTGGTAATCAAGTTGTCGTAGGAATCGATGTGCATCACCACGCCTTCTATGGTATTGTCGCGAGCAACGGCACAGAAAGTGCCTCCTGGATTCAACTTCAGTCTAGGCTCACCGATACTTGAGAGTGGCTCGCCATTGGCAATCATCACCGCCACTTTGGCAAAACGGTCTCGTGAAGCAAACGTAAAAAAATCAGAGTCTTGCATCACATCGATGCAATAGGCTTCATCAAATTTTCCATCAAGGATATGGCTGAAAATACCATTATCAGTGGAGATAAAATACTGTCCTTCAGCCTTCACGACAACATGGGGGCATTCCGTCGATTCAATTGTGTCGACTGCGATGATGTGAATTGTACCTTGAGGGAAGCATTGATAGCAGTTTTTCAGTGTAAAACCCGCCTGTGCAACGTTAAATGGTTCGATTTCATGGGTAACATCAACAATGGTCGCTGACGGTAGCATGGACAAAATCTTGCCCTTTACCGCAGCAGCATAATAATCCTTCGTCCCCCAATCGCTTGTTATTGTGATAATTGCCATCGTTTCTTATTAGCCCTTTTGTGATTTTGCAAAGGTATATCATTTATGTCAATTTTAAGATAGGTTTTTGAAAAAAATATTCGTTTTTTTCATTCTGAAAAATAGTCTATCTTTGCGACCAAATAAAGAGCTATGGCAGAGCAGATTCTTCAGATAGAAAATGTTGACCCTAAGGAACTTCACGGACCCAATGACAAATATTTGGAGCTAGTGAAGAGTATGTTCCCCAAGTTGAAAATCATCGCGCGTGGCGACTTTGTGAAAGTGATTGGCGATGACGATGAAATCGAGTATTTCGCCAGCCGTTATGAGACCTTGATGGTGCAGTTGGAGCGTTTTGGCAAACTCACCGCCCAGACCGTGGAAGACGTGATGATGGCCAGCACCGACAGCGAGTTACAACGGAAAATGTCGGAGAGCGATGTATTGGTGTTTGGTCGCAGCGGTGTGCCCATCAAAGCCATCACGGCCAACCAAAAACGCATGGTGACGGCCTCTGAACAGAAAGACTTGGTTTTTGCCATCGGCCCTGCCGGAACCGGAAAGACCTATACTGCTGTGGCTTTGGCGGTCAGGGCCTTGAAAGCCAAGCAGGTAAGAAGAATCATTTTGACCCGACCCGCCGTCGAAGCTGATGAACATCTGGGCTTCCTCCCTGGCGACTTGAAAGACAAACTCGACCCCTATCTGCAGCCGCTTTATGATGCCTTGCGCGATATGATACCTTCCACTAAACTAGAAAGTTACATGGAAGACCACACCATTGAGATTGCGCCTTTAGCCTTCATGCGCGGTCGTACCTTGGATCATGCTTTTGTCATCCTCGACGAGGCACAAAACGCCACCCGCAGCCAGCTGAAGATGTTCCTCACCCGCATGGGACGCTCGGCCAAGTTCATCGTCACCGGCGACATCACCCAAATCGACCTACCGCCTAAGACCCCTTCGGGATTGCCGCAGGCCATGGAGGTTTTGAAGGATGTGAAAGGCATTGAATTCATCTATCTGGACGATAAGGATGTAGTGAGGCATAAATTGGTCACTGACATTATTAATGCCTATAAAAAACATCTTACGGGAAAAGAAGAAGAGCAAAATGAATCAATATGAATAGGTATTTGACATTTTTAAACAATTACTTGGGTAATGAAAGATCAAGAGACAGACTATATACTGCCTTGGATTTGTTTGAATATCCAGAATTGATAGATACAGTTAAGCATAAATCTGGGATATATATCATAATGAGCCCCTCGCAAAAATTCATATATCCTTTAGGAGCCTCACCTATTATTTATATTGGTACTTCAAACGATTTACATCGGAGATTAAAAGAGCATATCAAATACTACGGAATTGCCGTCGAACATTGGAAAGACCATACCCGTTGGATTTATGGCAGATACAACTATATTATTTCCTATGGAGGTAAAGTGTATTATATGCTAACCCAAGGAAGAGAGACAAACAAAGCGCTTGAAAGTAAAGCATTAGAAGGGTTTTATGACAGATTTGGAGCATTACCTGTTGGAAATGGAGCTTTTTCATTTAGATAGTCCATCCCGTAGGGATGTTCGTTCGGTAAAAGCATAACAAAAGAGCCACCTGCATCCCGTAGGGATGTTCGTTCGGTAAAAGCATAACAAAAGAGCCACCTGCATCCCGTAGGGATGTTCCATAAGAAGAAAACATGCCAAACACATACACACAGATACACATACATACCGTGTTCGCGGTTCAAAACAGGCTCTGCCTGATTGATAAAAGCTGGAGAGATAGGCTTTACCAGTACATCGTTTCAATCATACAGAACAATGGTCATAAGGTGCTTGCCATAGGTGGTGTTGGCGACCATGTGCATATCTTGTTTGGCTTCCGTCCGACAGAATCGTTGTCTCATCTTATGCAAGAGGTGAAACGTGATTCGTCAGCATGGATAAATACCAATCATTTTGTGAAAGGGAAATTCTCATGGCAAGAAGGATTTGGAGCCTTTTCTTATAGCAAGAGCCAAATCCCAAATGTGTGCAGATATATTGAAACCCAAGAAGAACATCATAGAAAAAGAACATTTACAGAAGAATACATTGATTTTTTGGAAAAATTCGGAATTGAATATGATAAACGTTATATATTTCAACCCATCGAATAAAAATTTGGAGCATCCCGATGGGAAGCAATTAAACCCGTACCTTGTTTCTACCGAGCGAGTTTCCCTACGGGAAACAGCCCTGTGAATACAACATTTGGCAAAACAACAAACGGCTTCTACCGCATCCCATATGGATGGGCGCTCGGTAAAAACAACACAATAGAGAACAAACGCATCCCATCGGGATGTACCAATTGAAAAACAACAACAAAACTCAACAGATATGAAAGCTCTAACTAGAACAGATTACCAATTCCCTGGCCAGACCAAGGTGTATCACGGCAAGGTCCGCGATTGTTATTTCATCAACGACGAGTACATGGTGATGGTCGCCACCGACCGCATCTCGGCTTTCGATGTTATCCTGCCTAAAGGCATTCCTTATAAGGGACAGGTGCTCAACCAGATTGCCGCCATGTTCCTCGATGCCACCGCCGACATCGTCCCTAACTGGAAGCTCGCCACCCCCGACCCAATGGTCACTGTGGGGCGCCTCTGCAAGCCCTTCCCGATTGAGATGATCATCCGTGGTTATCTCACCGGAAGCTCGTGGCGCACCTACAAGAGCGGCCAACACACCATCTGCGGCGTGCAGATCCCTGACGGCATGAAGGAGCACCAGCGCTTTGCCGAACCCATCATCACCCCGACCACGAAGGCCGAGGAAGGCCATGACGAAGACATCTCCCGCGAAGAAATCATCAGCCGTGGACTCATCAGCGAGAGCGATTATGTGCAAATTGAGGACATAACTAGAAAGCTCTTCCAGCGAGGCACCGAAATTGCCGCCAAGCAGGGCTTGATTCTCGTCGACACCAAGTACGAGTTCGGCAAGATTGGCGACCAAATCGTGCTGATGGATGAGATCCATACCCCCGACTCATCGCGTTACTTCATCGCCGACCAATACGAGGAACACTTCGCCAAGGGTGAGCCACAGGTGCAACTCTCGAAGGAATTCGTCCGCGAGTGGCTCATGGCCAACGGCTTCCAAGGCAAGGAAGGCCAGCAAGTGCCTGAGATGACGCCCGAATACGTCAACAGCGTTTCGGAGCGCTACATTGAGCTTTACGAGAAGGTCACGGGACACAAATTCGAGAAGGCTCCCGATTCGGAAGATCTTTTGAAACGGATTGAAAATAATGTGATGAATTACTTGAAACTATAACGCTTCAGTATTGACTTTTATCACAAAAAACTCCCCCAATCTTTTAGGTTGAGGGAGTTGTTTTTTATTCAATTCCTGCCTGTTTCAAAATGGCCATAAAAGTTCCTTTCTTTAAATCCTTCCCATTATGATAAGGCACAATAATAGTCTTGTTGTTAATCGGATTATAGTATACTTGATGCGAGCCTTTTGCCCTCTTAAAGATATAGCCATTTTCTTCAAGCAACTGGATCAAGTATTTAGGACTCAGATTCATACAGCCATCAAATTCAAAGAGTATTCCAACAAATTGCTGTCATCAGGAATACTTTCGCCCCTATCTTGCAATTCCTCGATATAGAGTTCGATGGCTTCCTTTGCCATATCAATGGCTTCATCGACAGTTTCTCCATAAGTGATGCAACCCGGCAAAGAAGGCACAAATACCGTATAACCTCCTTCTTTTTCCTTTCTCAGATTGATTCTGTATGTCCTATTCATAACTTTAACTTATTGTTTCCATCTGCAAAAATAGCAAAAATCCTGAAAACAGGTCATCTTATAACTTTTTTAAGCCAGCGGAACGTCAATCCACTGTCCATTCTTGAAATTGACAACACTGCGATAGCCCGCTTTCTTCAAAGCTTCCTCTGCAGTGGCAAATTCGAGCGTGATTTCGCTGAAATGGTGCGCATCGGCTGAGATGATGGCGGGAACGCCCATCTTGCAAGCCTCTTCCATCAGCCAAGGCGAGGGATAGAAGCCGTTGTAGCGTTTCTTGTAGATACCGCGCGTGTTGATTTCCATCACGAGACCTTTCTCGCGGATGAGGTCGAGGGTTTCAAGAGCGAGCTTGCGATACCATGGCTCGTCTTCGTGGAAATAACGGTCGCGGTTGTGCATCTTGATTTTGTCGAAGTGGGCGATGATGTCAAACTGTTCATTTTCGATCATTTCGTTCGATTGTTCGAAGAATCTACGCACGGCACGGCGGATGTCGCCATTAAAGAACTTCTGCAGGCCTTCATCGTAGACTTCCCATTTCGGGCCATCGATGAACCAGATTTTTTCTGAAAGTGCCGGCCCTTCGACAGGCTCAGGGACCTTGTCTACTACTAAATGCACTCCACCAATCAGATAATCAAGGTGATACTTTTCCTTGGTCACGGCAAAAGGCTCGGAAACGCCTGTAAGGTAATCTGCCTCCAAGGCGCAGTAGATGTCGATTTTGTCCTTGAATTCCGCTTTCAGCTGGGCGATTTCCGCCACATAACGCGGCATGTCGGCTGACTTCACCGAAAATGTATTGTCGAAAGGTAGCGGACTATGTTCCGAAAAACCAATCGTAGTTAAGCCTTGACGGATGGCCTCCTCTACGATTTCGCGAGGTTGGGATTTACCATCGCTATAAACGCTGTGGGTATGGAGATTAAAACTTTGCATGATTTGAAATCTTTTCTTTACTGACTATGTACGGCTGCCACAGTGTGACAGCTCTACAAGCCCTAATTATTCACCACCTTATAGACTTTGTCACCGCGCCTGACCAACGACTTCACGGGAATGGAGCAATACTCGCCTTTCACGGTCTGCTGGACATTACCCAAGTCCACGCGGATTTCGGTAAGTGTGTCCTCGTAAACGCCAGTTGTCGGACCGATGATCATAATCTGTTCACCGAGTTTGAGGTCGTTGCTGTCCATGCGGATTTCGGCCACGCCCAATTTGCTGTAATAATTGGTAATGAGTCCGATATATTCCTTGCTTTGCGTGGCGTGTGAGCCATATTGTTTCGACCATTCAAAGGTGCGGCGGCCCAAATAATAGCCATCCCAAAAACCACGATTATAAACGCTCTTCAACCGTTCCATCCAAGCATCGATCTTCTCTTGCGTGAAAGTACCTTCCTGAATGGCTTTCACCGCCTCGCTATAGACTGAAACTGTCAGCTTGGTGTATTCCGGCGAACGACCTCGACCTTCAATCTTCAGCACTTCCACACCTGCATCCAAGACCCTGTCCAAGAAAGGCAATGTACAAAGGTCTTTCGGCGACATAATGTATTCATTGTCAAGGGTCAACTCGTAGCCTTCCTCGCGCTCGCGCACATCGTAACCGCGACGGCAAAGTTGCAGGCAAGCACCACGGTTGGAAGAGGAATTGAACAAATCCTGACTCAGGTTACACTTACCCGAAATAGCCATGCACAAGGCACCGTGACAGAACACCTCAATGCGGACCAAATTACCATGGGGACCGCGAATTTGTTGGCGTTCAATCTCCTCGGTGATATGGCGCACCTGGTCGATATTTAACTCACGGGCGGTCACCATCACATCGGCAAACTGGGAATAGTAGCGCACCGCCTCAAGGTTGGTAATATTGCATTGCGTCGACATGTGAACCTCAACGCCAATCTGTCGGGCATACTGGATTACGCTTTGGTCGGAGGCAATGATGGCCGAGATGCCGTTGGCCTTGATGGCATCGAGCAGCTGATGCATCTCTTCCATCTCCTCATCGTAGATGATGGTATTGACTGTAACATAGCTTTTTACATTATGTTCTTTGCAAGTTTCAGCCAATTGGTGCAAGTCATCAAGGGTGAAGTTCTTCGCCGAGCGTGAGCGCATATTGAGTTTGCCGATGCCGAAGTAGACGCTACCAGCGCCAGCTTGTATGGCGGCTGCGAGGGCTTCGTAAGAGCCCACAGGGGCCATGATTTCGATGTTTCGTTTCATGGCTGCAAAGGTACGACTTATTCCAAAAGCATCTTACTGCTTCATGAACTTTTGTGTGACCACACAACCATTCTTCGTAGTTGCTTTCAACAAATAGCAACCAGATGCCAGACCTCTTATATTAACTGATTCTAAACTATTTGCAATTGTCATAATGCATTTTCCGTCCAAACTGAAGATTTCTATTTGTTGCAATTCCTCTGCTTCAAGATAAAGCACTTCGTCAACGGGATTTGGCCAAATATTCAATAGGATTTCAGACATTTCATCAATTCCTGTAATAGTCGAATAATAGAATATCTTTTGACTTCTTTCAGATTGACCATCATGTTTTCCCCACCCATCATCGCTATACAATAATTTGTTGCGGCAAAACTTATTGATGCCGTTGATATTATACAAATTGTAAAAATAGAAATCAAGACCCGCAATATTACTGCTAAGAACTGTCGTATCATAATAATTACTGATTTCATTTTCAAGCCACCATTCCTCAGCATCATAATAGTATTGTTTTGAAACTATACAGTTTTGATGATTGTCATAGGTGTGTACAATTTTACTTTCAGGAATCCAAACCCCAAGCGAATTAGTACCCCAAAAAACAATTTCATCAATATCAAGTTGGTCATCATAAAAAAACTTTTTCTTACTCTCTTCTCGCCAACTTCCATTATTAAGAAACAATTCCGTTACAATTGAAACATTGTTATCTTCATTGTATTCATAAACGGTTTTCGCTTCATCAGTTACGGCTCCGTTTTCCAAAAAACAAAGCAATGCTTCCGACCTTCTACCTAAATTGTCGTAAACATATTCTGTACGATAACTATAATCAGGATCGATATCTGTTTGAGTAGCACTACTAAGTCTATTCAGACTATCATACGTAAACTCAAAATAGAATAAATCACCGCCTTCTTTAATTTCCATTTTCTCTACATTGTATTGATTGTCATACACAAAATGGTATTTATACCTTCCTGCATCAATACTATCAAGTTTTTCGGTATATGCATTCATTTGTTTTGAAAAACCTTCTTTTGGCATCTGAGCCATTGCCGAAATCATGCAACATAAAACAGCTGCAACAAGTAAATACTTCTTCATGGGGCTAATTTTAGAGTTAATACAAACGCAAAAATAAATAAAAAAACAGCTCGACTGATATTCAAGCTGATTTTTTCAAAGTCGGGATGACAAGATTCGAACTTGCGGCCTCTTCGTCCCGAACGAAGCGCGCTACCGGGCTGCGCTACATCCCGAACCGTTTTGCGCTGCAAAAATTTTTCTTTTCAGTCAAAAACTGATAATGCCCAAATGCTCCAACAATATCTTCAATCCAATGAGAATCAATATGATACCACCAATAACCCCAGCCGACTTCTCATATTTCGATCCGAACACATTGCCAATCTTCACGCCCAAGACCGAGAAAACAAAGGTGGTCAGGCCGATGACAAGCACCGAAGACCACAGCTTCACTTGGATACAAGCAAACGAAACACCCACCGCCAAGGCATCGATGCTGGTGGCGATGGCCAAAAACAGCATGGTCTTGAAATCAATGGCACCGTTTTCTTTACCCTCTTCTTCCTTAACCCAAATGGCTTCCCGAATCATGTTGGCACCGATGAGAAACAATAATCCGAAGGCAATCCAGTGGTCGTAAGCTTCAATCATTTCCTGAAACTGCGCACCCAAAAAATAGCCAATCGTAGGCATCAAGGCCTGGAATCCACCGAACCAGAGACCACAGACCAAAGCCATACGCCATGAAAACCGCTTGGTGGTCAGGCCTTTGCAGATGGAGACCGAGAAGGCGTCCATGGAAAGGCCAATGGCGATGAGTAATAGTTCGAGGAAGGACATTTGCGTCAGGATTATGGCGCAAAAATAGCACTATTTTTCGCTATTGTTGATAAAAAACCTATTTTTGCACGATGAGTAGAACCTCAAGCCTCTAGCCTCATGGCGGAGGGACATCCGCCATCTCCTATGCGAAAGGGTGTCCCTATCGCTTAGGAGATCGCGGATCAAGTCCGCGATGACGCTATAGGGTTAGGGATTACTCTTTGTAAGAAGTATATCAACATCAATAATATGAAAAAAACCATAGTATTAATGCTTGCCCTGCTGTTGGCAGTGGGCGGCATGGCTCAAGAAAAGAAAGCCAAAAAAGAAAAGACCTACAACGAAAAAGGTGAAATCATCAAGAAAGGCTGGAACTTCGGTCCACTGCCTGTGGTGGGCTATGATGCCGACCTGGGCTTCCAGTACGGCGTGACTTGCGACATCTTCAACTTCGGCGATGGCTCTCGTTATCCCCGCTACAACTACAAGTTCAATGTGGAGGCCTCGCGTTACACCAAAGGCTCAGGTGTGTTCCGCTTCTACAGCGACATGCCGTATGTCGTGAAAGACACCAAACTCTTCTTCGACATGACCTATTTCTACGCCAAGAAATACGAGTTCTTCGGCTTCAACGGCTTCGAAGCCAGCACATTCGATCCTTATGCTGGTTTAGAAGGCATTAAGAGTGGCTATCATTTTATCAACCGCAACCAGTTCCGCTTTGTGGGCAGCATGCAACGACCTTTCTTTGGCGTGCCTAATCTCTATTGGACGGCAGGCTTAGCATACTACAACACCAAGGTCGACCGAATTAACCTGAAAGGCTACGAAGACCAAGTGACATTGTATGAAAACTATGTGAACAATAATATCATCAAGGAAGATGAGGCCCATGGCGGCAACACTACGCAAATTCGCCTCGGCATGGTTTACGACAGCCGCGACCACAACAGCGACCCGACGAAGGGCATCTATGCTGAAGCCACTCTTGTCGGCGCCCCCGACTTCATCGACCGCAAGGGCTACAGCAACCTGTCGTACACCTTCTTGTGGAGACACTACATCCCTGTTTATAAAGACAAACTGACCTTCGCCTACCGCTTGGGTGCCCAAAACCGCATCGCAGGCAAGACCCCGTGGTATATGATCAACAACCTGAACACTATGTTCTTCCAGAAGATGTACACCGAGGGTTTGGGCGGCAGTGTGACCATGCGTGGCGTGAATCGTAACGGTGTCATCGGCGAAGGCTTTGCCTTTGCCAATCTGGAAATGCGCTGGCGCATCGTTGGCTTCCAATTTATCAACCAAAACTGGTTAGTGGCCTTGAATCCTTTCTTCGATGCCGGTATGGTGACACAACCTTTCAGAGAGGAAGAAATGAAGGTGGCTGGCGGTTCTGGCATACCTAACTACGAACCTGCTTTTGAATGCTATGCTGGCAAAGAAGGCCTTCACATGAGCGCAGGCTGTGGCCTCAAACTCATCATGAACCGCAACCTCGTCGTGTCCGTCGACTTGGGCAAAGCCTTGGACAAGCGCGACGGCGAGAAACTGAAGACGTTTGTCGGATTTAACTATATCTTCTGATTTTTTTCGGAAGCAAATCTTACACAAATCTTACATAAATAGACTATAAAACAATCGGTCGGCGAGGAAATCCCTTGCCGACCGATTCTTATTTGTAACAGATTTGTGATAGATTTGTTTCCCTTATTTTGCTTTACCTTGGTTGGCGACGGCGGCCATCAGCGCGGCCACCTTCTCGGGATCTCCGAGGAAGAAGTCTTTCTGGAGCTTCATGTTGTCGTCAAACTCGAAGACATACGGGATGCCCGTCGGAATGTTGAAAGCGATGATTTCGTCATTGCTCATGCCTTTCAGCACCTTCACCACACCGCGCAAACTATTGCCGTGGGCCACCACCAGCACCTGGTCGTGGGTCTCGAAGGCTTTCATGATGTTGTTTTCATAATAAGGCATCACACGCTCAATGGTGTCGCAAAGGGCTTCGGTGAGCGGGATTTGCTCATCGGTGAGCTCGGCATAGCGCGGGTCCATGCGAGGGCTCTTGGGGTCGTTCATGTCCAACGCGGGCGGACGCACATCGAAGGCACGGCGCCACAAGCGCACTTGCTCGTCGCCATATTTCTCAGCAGTCATCTTCTTGTCGAGGCCTTGCAGCTGGCCATACGACTTCTCATTAAGTCTCCATGACTTGTACACCGGCAACCAGTCCATGTCCATGGCCTCAAGGGCGAGGTTCAAGGTCTTGATGGCGCGCTTCAGGTAAGAAGTGAAGCAGATTTCAGGTTTGTAACCGTTCTCTTTCAGCGTTTTGCCTGCTTCGATGGCTTCTTGTACGCCTTTCTCCGAAAGGTCAACATTGGTCCACCCCGTAAAGAGGTTCAATTTGTTCCATTCACTTTCTCCGTGACGGATTAAAATCAGTTTTTTCATTGTTGTTGATTGATTATTGTTGAACTGTTTAATTGTTGTCTTTTTTTGCCCGATGCCGTTTGGGCTGCTTTTCTTTAATTACCGTTTCTTCAGTAGCTTCTGTTGACGGCTCAATTGGCATTTCCTTTGGCGTGACTTCAGCTTGGGGCATTTCGGCCTCAATGCGGCGGAAAATGTCATCCTTATCCTTTGGCCGGGCCTCCTCATGCCACTTAAAACCTTGCAGATAGCGACTGCTTTCACTCAAGTCTTCCTTAGGATACATTGTCTCATCTATGCCCTTGTACGATTTGATGATGGAAACATTTTGTTTTTCCATCTCGATAACCATGGTTTCCGACTTCGACACATCGATGCCGATAAACCCTCCATCATCGTCACGAATCCAATAGATGGTCTCGGCTTGGTCGCCGTCCACATTGACATGATGAATGTCGCCATCCTTAAAAAGTGAGGTGATGTCCTTGCCCTTGATTTGGTTGAAACCTTCAATCGTATCTTGGGAAATGATGAAGGCATTTCCTTTTTGCAGCACCCACTCTACCGTACTTTCCTTGATTTTAATGTCGATGTCGGTGCCTGACATTTGGCTGTCTTCGGCCCAAAGGATCGGTGACACACGCATACGGATAATCGAGTCTTCCATCAGATAAGTGAGCGTGTCGCATTTGCCTTGCAAGTCTGACTTGAAGAAACGCACATGGCGGCGGGCAATGAGTTTCTTGGCCTCCTCTTTCTGCTTGTCGAAGTACATGAACAATGTGTCACCATGGATATAAAGCGAGTCGCCGCCATCGTAACTGATGGCATAAGCGCTATCGGTGGCAAAGGAAAGACCTTTGTTTTCCCACATCTCCACATAATCACCTCGCATGACGACTTTGTATGAAGTGTCAATCATGTCCACCTGACTATAGGCCTGCGCCACACCTCGATTGCGGTCATAAAAGATAGAGTCAGACCACATCAGTTGGGTTTCGTTATGCATGAATGGCCGTTGGTCAAGATATACATGGTCTTCATTTACAAGATAATAACCATGCTTGCCCTCTAATACATTTTCTTTATTAATAATGGTTGTCGGCCCTTGGAACCACATCTTTTCGATGCCCGTGTTGTAATACAAAGTATCAGTATACAACTGATACTTAGGACTATAAACCTCAACATTCTTAAAAAACGAGAACTCTTTGAGTCTGTCGCGGTAATAGCCATAACGGCTTTTTAAGGTCTTATCACCACGGATTGTAATTGCGCTGTCGGGATAACAAGCCAAATGTAGGTTACGGTCATATGTGAGGTATTCAGTGTAAAGGTTGGTGGAATCATCTCGCAGGTGAACATTATTATGGAACTCTGCAAAACGGGTATCACCGTCGTAATTCAGCAAGTCGCTAAAAACCTCCACGCTGTCATTGACAATAATATGAACATTTTGATAGGCATCGAAACTGTTGTTCTCTTGGTAGTAATAGGCACTGTCGCAGAAGAAATAGGCCGAGTCGTGACGCATCTTCACATGACCGATGAGCCGTTGCACATCGCCCATGCTCTTTGAGTAAGTGGCTATGTCATAATGCAAAATGTTGATGCGGGTTTTCTTGCGTTGCACAGTGTCTTGCTCTTGAGCCACAACGAGTTGCGACAGCAGGAGGAACAAGGATACTATGAACAACACTTTACCTTTCATCATGATAGAATAACGTGCAAAATTACGATTATTGTTGGATTTGGGCGAAGGAAACGAAAAATCCCCTAATTTTACCCCATCAAAACACTTCATCATGACCCTAAAACAAGCCCAAACCGCCGTTGATAAATGGATCAAGACCTACGGCGTGCGTTATTTCAGTGAATTGACCAACATGGTTCTGTTGACCGAGGAAGTCGGTGAATTAGCCCGCATCATCGCCCGCACCTATGGCGACCAATCCTTCAAGGAATCAGACAAGAACCGCAACATGGCTGACGAAATGGCCGACATCCTCTGGGTGTTGCTTTGCCTAGCCAATCAAACTGGGGTCGATCTCACAGAAGCCTTTGCCAAGAATATGGAGAAGAAAACCATGCGCGACCGAGAGCGGCATATCCACAACGACAAATTGCGCGACCCCATCGCATAAAAAAATGTGGAGACGGTGTGCACTCCGTCTCCACAAAACAATGTGAATTCAAGATGATTACAAATTACATTGTCGGTTTCGCAGTAGAGACATGGCGCGCCGCGTCTCTACAAAGGTTTTTTACATGGTTTTCGCCCAAGTGTCTTTCAACGCCACAGTGCGATTGAAGACCAGATGTCCTGCCGTACTGTCTTTGTCGACAGTGAAATAACCTATGCGCTGGAACTGGAAGTGGTCGAGCGGCTTGGCATCGGCCAAGTATTCTTCCACATAGCACACGGGACGCACCTCTAACGAGTTGGGATTCATCATTTCCTTCATGGCTTCCAACGCGGTCTTGCCTTCGTTTTGCAGGCGAGCGAGTTCATCGCGCGGGTTCTCCACCTTCCAGAGGCGGTCGTACATGCGCACCTCGGCTTCGAGGCAACGCTCGCAACTCACCCAATGGATGGTGCCCTTCACCTTACGGTTGGCACCTGGTAGGCCACTCTTCGTGTCGGGATCATATTCGGCATAGACTTCAACGACTTCTCCATTTTCATCCTTCTTGCAGCCTGTGCATTTCACGATGTAAGCGTTCTTCAGGCGCACTTCGTTGCCTGGGGTCATGCGGAAATATTTTTTCGGTGCGTCTTCCATAAAGTCTTCCTTCTCAATCCACAGTTCACGGCTGAAGGCAATCTTGTGGCTGCCGGCTGTTTCGTCCTCGGGGTTGTTGATGGCTTCCATTTCTTCCACTTGTCCTTCAGGATAGTTGGTGATGACCAACTTCACAGGGTTGACTACAGCGGCCACGCGGGTGGCGGTGGCGTTGAGGTCCTCGCGGATGGCGCTCTCCATCAAGGCGAAGTCGTTCAAGGCATCATAAGTGGTGTAGCCAATCTTGTCGATGAATTTGTGAATACCGCTCGGAGTGTAGCCACGGCGACGGAAGCCGCAAATCGTGGGCATGCGCGGGTCATCCCAGCCGCTCACCAAGCCCTCGTTGACAAGGACGAGCAGGTTGCGTTTGCTCAGCAAAATATAATTAAGGTTCAGCTTATTGAACTCGGTTTGGCGCGGACGGTTGTCGTCCATGTTGTCACCCTCGCCACGGATTTCCTTCAACCAGTCGACAAAGAGATCGTAGAGCGGACGGTGCACCACAAACTCCAGGGTGCAAAGCGAGTGGGTGACACCCTCGAAGTAGTCACTTTGTCCATGGGCGAAGTCGTACATCGGATAGGCGTGCCACTTGGTGCCCGTGCGGTGGTGAGGTGTGTCGACCACGCGATAGATGATGGGGTCACGGAAGTGCATGTTCGGGTTGGCCATGTCAATCTTGGCACGAAGCACCATCTTGCCCTCGCCAATCTCACCATTGTTCATCTTGTTGAACAAATCGAGCGATTCTTCGATGGGACGGTTGCGATAGGGGCTCTCGATGCCAGGTTGCGTAGGCGTACCCTTCTGTGCAGCAATCTCCTCGGAGCTTTGCTCATCGATGTAGGCTTTGCCGCGTTTAATCAGTTCTATGGCAAAATCCCAGAGTTGCTGGAAGTAATCGGAGGCGTAGTATTCGTTACCCCACTGGTAACCAAGCCATTGGATATCCTCTTTGATGGCATCGACATACTCCATGTTCTCCTTGGTGGGGTTGGTGTCGTCGAAGCGCAAATTGCACACACCGCCATGTTGGGCAGCGATGCCGAAATCGAGGCAGATGGCCTTGGCGTGACCGATATGGAGATAACCGTTCGGCTCTGGAGGAAAACGTGTCTGCACGCGACCGCCATTCTTGCCGTTGGCGAGATCTTCTTCCACTTTCGCTTCAATGAAATTGAGCGATTTCTTTTCCGTTACTTTTTCTTCTTCCGGGTTTGTCATAGTTAAAATAGGATTAAAACAAGGTGCAAAATTAATAAAATGTTCAATACACTGAAAAGGCTTTTATGTTTTTTGATTAAGTTACATGACATGACGATGGCATGTTATTCTCACCTGCAGTGTGAGGAACTAGCTGATGTAGCGTGTCTCCGACACGCCGAGTACCCGCATTGGATGTGTCTCAGCCCCACACTTGTGTGGGGTAAAAAGGATAGTGTGTCTTCGACACACGAAAAAAGCCTGCCGAAACTCAGCAGGCTTTTGAGGTACCTGGCGGACTCGAACCGCCGTCCCCGGTTTTGCAGACCGATCCCTAACCACTCGGGCAAGGTACCCTTTTGCGGCTGCAAAGATACGACTTTTTGGCGAACCGCAATATATTTTCAAAGTTTTTTTTCAAACCAAGCCTCGTGCCGACAATTTCAACCAATTCCATGCAATCAGGGCAACGAAAAGCACACCACAGTATACATAGAAGAGTTTCAAGTCTTTACGACGCAAATGGGTCATCGCGTATGCTGCCATAATGATTAATAATGGTATGGCTGGTTCGTGATACCGTTCCATATTGGCTGCAAAAGAAAACATAATAATAGCCAAATACGACAATTCGTAAGCCCCAATCAGGCTGAAATCACGCCATTTTTTCTGCCGAAAAGCAATAACAATGGCCAACATGGCAAAGAATGCCAAATAGTTCTTTACGAATGTGCTACCATGCAACATCTTGTTGTTGTCAGGGCTCTCCTCCACCATAGGCGACAAAGGAAGCACAAAAGCCCCTGGAGCCAAAACCCAACTTTGAGCCAACTCACCATGTTTCATGCCCATGGATTCGTATTTCTCAGACTGATAAGTCAAATCAGTAAACTTCCAACGGTAGATATTACTCATTTCGTTTCCCACAGGAGAAAACAGGAAGACCAAAAAAACGACCACAACGGATGCCGAAATGATGGTTTTGCCTTTTTTGCCCACCAAATCCTTTGAAGACAAAAGCACAAAAACAAGGAAAGCAAAAATCAAGCACATGCCGATGATGGTGCGAAAACCGAAAGACAATCCCGTTAAAACAATGGGAACCAAGATGTTCCAAAAAGTATATTTCTTGCTCCGAATAAGATAATCCATACGCTCAAGAGCAAGGATGGAAAGAAAAATCATCTCCAATTCCTTGGTATGCAAGCCGCATATCTGTATGAGGATTGGCATAAATGCGCATAGCACCGCAGCCAAGCGACCCGTGCGTTCACCAAAAGTTCGCGAACCCAGCTTCCAAACCACGATACAAAGATAGGCACTCATCAAAGCCTTGAAAAGCCTTGGCACCAACCAGATACGGCCAAAAATACTATATATCAAAGTCAGCCAAAGCACATATCCGTGTTCAGAAAAGCCCATGGTATAAGCGTTCAAATAACGAAATATGTAGGAAACATATCCTTCCCGAAGAGCTCTCGAAAAATGAACTGCAGTTGCATGATACCATAGGCTGTCGGCCGCATCATACTCGAACCCGACACCCGTCTCAAGATAATAATAGTAACACATCACAACGGCATACACAACCCTGATACCCAAGGCGGTCCAAAACACCTTATGCTTAAACCTTTTGGTCTCAGCGTTTTTCCATCGGGGATAAAAAACAGCGGTCAAAACGAAGAAAAACAAAACTTCACCAATGCCCCATAGCATCCATTTCAGTTGCAAGGCGTGACTTCTGAACGCCAAACTCACTGTCAGCAAGGCTGCCAGATACAACCCTATACCAATAAAAGAAATATGCCGAACTAGTTTATTTCCCATATTCTTATGACATTTTATCCAACATTAAACCGCCCCTCGTGCCGCTAGCTTCAACCAATTCCATGATAACAAAGCCACGACAAGCAAGCCGCTATACACATAGAACAAAACCAAATCCTTACGCCGCAAACGGGTCATAGCGTATGCCGCCATGACCAAAATCAAGGGTATGGCTGGCTCGTGGAACCGTTCCGAATTGGAGGTGAAAGTGAACATGATTATGGCCAGATAAGAAAGCTCGTAAGCGCCAATCAAGCTGAACTCGCGCCATTTTTTCTGCCTTATGGCAATCACTATGGCCATCATGGCAAAGAAGGCCATGAAGTTTTTAATGTATGTACTACCGTGTATCAGTTTATTATGGACAGGAGTTTCTTCTATCATGGGCGACAAAGGCAGAACAAACGCACCCGGAAACAAATACTTGCTCTTTGAGAGCTCACCATATTTCAAACCCATCGCCTCATATCGTTTGGCCATATAATCCGTGCCGCTGAAATTGATTCTATAGATGATTTTCATCTCACTACCAATCGTCGTGAAAAGGAATACCAGAAAAACAGCAGCAGTGATTGACAATGTGATGATTTTGCCCTTTCTGCTCACCAAATTGCCGGGTGACAAGATGACGAAAACCAAAAACGCGAAAAGCAGGCACATGCCGATGACCGTCCTGAAACCAAAGCTCAAGCCTATGAGCAATATGGGAAACAAGATGTTCCAGAAGGTGTATTTCTTGCTCCGAATAAGATAATCCATGCGTTCGAGGGCAAGAATGGATAGAAAAATCATTTCCATCTCTTTGGTGTGCATTCCTGTCAACTGAATCAGGATGGGCATGAAGACACACATCACGGCAGCCAAACGACCTGTGCGTTCACCAAAAGTTCGCGAAGCCAGTTTGTAGACCACAATGCACAAATAGGCGCTCATCAAAGCCTTGAAAACCCGCGCCACCAACACACCACGACCGAATAGGGTATGAAGAAAGGTGAGCCAAATCAAATAGCCGTGATCGGAATAGCCAAATGAATACTTCCTGATGAAATCAATGACATACCCGAAATCGCCTCTCCGAATGTATCTCGACAGTCTTACGCTCCTGTTATAATACCCAACCCCATCGCCAGGACTATCGAAGGGAAATCCCATATTGTGGTTAAAATAAAAGTATGAAAAGATGATATAAAGCAGCCGTATGGCCAAAGCCACCCAAAACACCTTGCGCCAAAAACTCTTGGGATCATCGTTTTTCCAACGGGGATAAAAAACGGTGGTCAACACAAAGAAAAACAGCACCTCACCTATCCCCCACAACATCCATCTCAGCTGGAGGGCATGCTCGCGAAAGGCCACACTGATGACAACAAGCGCAAGTAGATACAGCGCAACGCCAATGAGGGAGATATGTCTCAGCAGTTTGGTGCTCATGTTTTTGATAGCAGAGACGTAGCGCGCTACTTTTCTACAATTAATCCGTTTTGAAAATACCACCGTTGCCTTTACGGTTTTTGACAACGCGCATCAACATTGATTTCTCACCTGGCGTAATCGTTCCCACCTTACGCATGTCGGCACGTTCCCACCAGTTGGGCTTGTATTCGTGGAAAATACGATAAAGAGAATCTGAAGCACAAAGTACCTCGGGATTGTAAGGCTCAAGAGTGCCATCCTCTAAATGGAACACGATATGAAAAATGCTGCTGTCGCTGTCATAATCATACTCAAAAGCAAAATAAAAGACGCTGTCATCACGCTCACGAACACGACGTTGTATACCTTGACCATCTTCTAAGAAATACATCCGTTGACCTTTCGTGGTGTCATAAGGGTCATATTCATAAAGATCATACTCATCCTCTATGATTTGCCCGTAAAAATCTGTATTCCAATGCTCTAAGGTGGTCAAGCCAAACACCTTGTTGACCATATCAAAATCAAGTTTGTTTTGGCTGATGAAAACCGTACGATAAACATGACCGCCAGGCGAATTGATAACAAAAGAAGAACCACGGAAATCGCCTCCACTAAAATCCTTAACAGTGACCGTAACAATACTGTCTTTGGCGCGACCCGACATGGGAGAAATGGTGTACCAGTCGGCATCGTCGTTTTTGGATATCGTCCATTTGCAATTGGCATTGATGGTAATAGTTTGGCTCTCAGACTGCAACCCAAAACGAAGGTCTTGAGATGAAACCAAAATACTATAGTCCTTGACACAACCCGTAAGGCACAACAAAGCCATAACTAGGACAAAAAGGTATCTTTTTTTTGTTTTCATAGGTCTTGATTTATATGGGTAGAGACGGTGTGACACCGTCTCTACAAAACATATCATTAGAATTGGAAAATCGGTTCGTCGCCCTTGCGCTTAATGGCCTTTTGCTTAATGATAGCTCTGGCATCAGGATTGATGGTACCGATCTTACGCATGTCAGCGCGTTCCCACCAGTGTTCCTTGTATTCGTGGATGAAACGGAATAGCGAGTCGCTGGCTGTCAATACTTGAGGATCGTAGTTTTCAGGAGCGTCTTCAACCGTCTCAAATTCAATATGCAGAATCTGATTCATGGGATCATATTCATAGGAGAAAGCATAGTAGGCTGCCGTATCACTATGATGGTCCATCTGAACTCCCGTTCCGTCGGCAAGGAAAAACATGGTATAACCGGTAGCCGTGTCGTAAGGGTCAAATTCATTGTGCTTGTACGAATCCTCAATCATCTGATCATAATAGTCAGTGTTCCAATACTCTACACTTGACACCCCAAATATCTTATTATAAAGGCCGTCAAAATCCATCTTGTTTTGTGTGACGAAAACTGTGCGGTTCACTTTGCCATCAGGAGAGTTGATGACAAAGGAGGATCCACGGAAATCAGCATCTTCCAAAGCTTCAACAGTGATGATAATTGTGGCATCGTTTTCACCACTCATCGTGCTAATCGTGTACCAATCGGCATCACCGTTTTTAGAGATGGTCCACTTGCAATTGGCTGTAAAGTCAAAAGCCTGGGAGCCAGCATCCATGCTAAACCAAAGGTTATTGGTAGGAACTTTGATTTCGTAAGCTTTCCTGCAGCTTGTGAATCCAGCTGCCACAATAAGCAGCAAAGCTGCCATGGTCAAAAAAGGGATATGTTTTTTCATTTCGATTAATTTTAAAATGCAAAAGTACAATATTTTCTTAATACCTTCTTCTTTGTTTCGACTTCTTGGGCAGCGTATCGGCCAACATCTCGAAGTCCATCTTGTGCTTGAAAAGGTCGACGGCTTTCACGCGGATGCGCACCTCGTCGCCCAATTGGATGACACGACCCGTCTCCTGTCCGATGACACGGAAGTTGTCGTCATCGAGATAATAATAGTCGCCGGGAAGGTCTTCGTAGCGCACCAAGCCTTCGCATTTGTTGCCTTTCAGTTCCACAAACAAACCCCATTTGCTGACACCCGACACCAGACCCTCAAACACTTGTCCAATCTTATCTTGCAGGTATTCAGCTTGTTTGTATTTAATACTCTGACGTTCCATCTCCTCGGCCTGTTTTTCCATTTCACTGGCATGGACACACATCTCCTCGTATTCCTTCTTGTTGACCGAACCTTGGTTTTCGATGAGATACCTTTCTATCAGTCGGTGTACCATCAAGTCGGGGTAACGGCGGATGGGCGAAGTGAAGTGGGTGTAATAGTCAAAGGCCAAGCCGTAGTGCCCAATGTTATCAGTACTATAGACCGCCTTAGCCATGGTACGCAAGGCGACGGTCTGGATGAGATTTTTCTCTCCCTTGCCTTCCACATCCTCAAAGAGTTTGTTGTAGGAGTTGACCAATGTGCTGCGGTTGCTAATATTCATTGAGTAACCCAAGCGCGAAATCAGCAACATGAACTTGTTGAGTTTCTCGGGATTAGGTTCATCGTGAACACGATAGACAAAGGTGTCGTTATGCCATTTGCTTTCCGGCTTGCCGAAGGTCTCGGCCACAGTGCGGTTGGCCAACAACATGAAGTCTTCGATGAGTTCGTGCGACTCGTTCTGCACACGCACATAGGTGTCAATAGGTTTCTTGTTCTCGTCAAGGATGAACTTCACCTCCTCCGAGTGGAAATTGATGCTACCTGCCTCCATGCGTTTTTCACGGAGTTTGGTAGCCAAACTATTGAATGTCAGAATCTCATCCTTGTAGTCGCCCTCGCCACCTTCTATCATGGTCTGCACCTCTTCGTAATTATAGCGGCGGCACGATTTTATGATGGTTTTGCCAATCCATTTATCGTAAATCTTGGCATCATCGTCCATTTCGAAGACCACAGAGAAGGTGAGTTTCTCCTCGTCGGGACGGAGCGAGCAGACATTGTTACAGAGTTTCTCGGGCAGCATGGGGATTGTGCGGTCGACAAGATAGACAGAAGTACCTCGGTCGAGGGCTTCCTTGTCGATGGCAGAACCTTTGCGTACATAGTGCGACACATCGGCGATATGAACCCCCACTTCCCAATGGCCGTTCGTTAGTTTTTGCAATGAAATGGCGTCATCGAAGTCCTTGGCGTCGGCCGGGTCGATGGTAATGGTGAATACCTTACGGAAGTCGCGGCGTTTTTTGATTTCGTCTTTACTGATGGTAACTGGAATCCTATCCGCTTCTTTTTCAACCTCTTCAGGAAATTCTATCGGATAATCATGCGCCGCCAAGATGGATTCCATCTCCACATCGTTCTCGCCGGGTTTGCCGAGCACGCGGACAATTTCGCCGAAAGGATTACCCGATCCGTCAGGCCAATCTGTGAGGTGGACGATGACTTTCTGCCCGTCTATGGCACCGTTGAGGTCGCCGCGAGGGATAAAGATATCCACTGGCATCCAGTCCACATCGGGGCGGACAAAAACATAGCCATGCGAGATACTGAGTACACCTACAAACTCGGTATGCTTGCGTTCCAGCACTTCGACAATCTCACCTTCAGGTTTGCTGTTGTTGCGCTTGGGGAACATGGCCACGCGCACACGGTCGCCATGCAAGGCCTTGTAGGTATCCTGTGCCGCAATGAAGATGTCCTCGCCTTCGCCATCGTCGCGAACCACATAGGCCTTGCCCGTCGACTTCATCTCCACCGTACCCTCCACATACTTCGTCTTGGGCCCGAACTGCGCCATACCCTCGGGACCCATCACATAGCTGTAGGGCCGCACTTCTTGCAGCAAGCCTTTGTCTTTTAAATCAATAAGCAAATTGTAGACCACATCTTTTCCGGCTTGGTCTTTGATACCCATGATCTTGCAGACCTGCTTGTAGTTCTTCGGGCGGAAAGGCTGGTCGGCAAAGATGCCTAAAATCACACTTGTGAAAGTGCTGAGTTTATTCTCGATTTTTTTCTTTTTAGCCATATCAAATGCGAAATTTTTTGCAAAGATAATGAAATCACCCAATTAACCCTGTTGATAATTTTGTTGACAAAAAAATAAAGAATTAATTTGCGCTGTGAAACCAAAATGCTATACCTTTGCAAAACAAGGTTCTTGGGAGAAGATGAAAAGGGAACCCCGTGAAAATCAGGGACTATACCCGTAGCTGTGAGCTCTGAAACATGCCGAACACCCCATGCCACTGTCCGACCATGAGGACGGGAAGGCCGTTCGGAAGGGAGTAAGTCAGAAGACCTGCCTTGTGAACTGAAGCATGCCCTCCCTCGGGATAAGGGAAACATGCCGAACCATTGAAAACGACAACTATACTAGGCATCAGTTTTTGATGCAACAAACAGAAAACGAGCACATTATATGAGCAACGGAGGATTGTACATTACCAAAAGGGACGGCAAGCAGGAAGCCTTCTCTCTTGACAAAATTAAAATCGCCATTAGCAAGGCTTTTCTCGCTTCAGGCTTCTACGCCACCGATGAGGATTTGAACTCCATCTTGAGTCGCGTCCGCGTGACCAACGGCATTACCGTAGAGGAAATCCAAAACCAGGTGGAGACGGCATTAATGGCCGAGCAGTACTACACTGTAGCCAAAAACTACATCTTGTACCGCCAGAAGCACACCGAAGACCGTGAGATTCGTGAAAAGATTGATTTCTTGAGCAACTATGTCAATGCTTCGAATGCTGCAACAGGCTCAAAGTACGACGCCAACGCCAATGTGGAGAAGAAGAACATCGCCACTTTGATTGGTGAGTTGCCCAAGTCGAGCTTCATTCGCATCAACCGCCGCCTGCTGACGGACCGCATCAAAGAAATGTTTGGCAAAGAACTTGCCGACCGTTACCTCTACTTGCTCAACAACCATTTTATCTACAAGAACGACGAGACCAGTCTGGCCAACTACTGCGCTTCCATCACTATGTATCCATGGCTCAACGAAGGCACGGCTTCCATCGGTGGCAACTCAACCGCCCCCACCAAGCTCCGTTCCTTCTGCGGCGGCTTTATTAATATGGTGTTCATGGTTTCGTCACAATTGTCGGGTGCCTGCGCCACGCCTGAGTTCCTGATGTATATGAACTACTTCATCGCCAAGGACTACGGCCAAGACTATTACAAACGCGCCGACGAAGTGGTTGACTTTTCGTTGAAACCACGCACCATCGACAAGGTCATTACCGACTGCTTCCAGCAAATCGTCTATTCCTTGAACCAACCTGCGGGCGCAAGGAATTACCAATCGGTGTTCTGGAACATCGCTTACTATGACAAGAATTATTTTGAGTCTCTGTTCGGCAACTTCTACTTCCCTGACGGCACAAAACCCGACTGGGAATCGCTGAGCTGGCTCCAGAAGCGCTTCATGAAGTGGTTCAATGCCGAACGCTTGAGAAGTGTGCTTACCTTCCCTGTGGAGACGATGGCCTTGCTCTCGAAAGACGGTGATGTCATCGACCAGGAATGGGGCGACTTCACCGCAGAGATGTACGCCGAAGGACACTCCTTCTTCACCTACCTCAGCGACAACGCTGACTCACTTTCTTCGTGCTGCCGTCTGCGCAACGAAATCCAGGACAACGGCTTCAGTTATACCCTTGGTGCCGGTGGCGTTTCTACAGGCTCCAAGAGCGTGCTGACCATCAACCTGAACCGTTGCATCCAGTATGCCGCACGCAACAACATGCACTATCTCACCTTCCTTGAGGAAATCGTCGACCTCTGCCACAAAGTGCAGATTTGTTACAACGAGAACCTGAAGGAGTTGCAGAAAAAGGGTATGTTACCACTGTTTGACGCGGGTTACATTAATCTTGGTCGCCAGTATCTTACCATTGGCGTAAACGGCCTTGTGGAAGCTGCTGAATTCTTAAAAATCAAGATCTCTGACAACCCAGAATATGAAAAGTTTGTGCAGGATGTACTCGGGCTCATCGAGCGTTACAACAAAAAGTACTACTCGAAGAAAGACGGCCTGATGTTCAACTGCGAGATGATTCCTGCCGAGAATGTGGGTGTGAAACACTCCAAGTGGGACAGAGAGGATGGTTACGAGGTTCACCGCGATTGCTACAACAGCTATTTCTACATCGTGGAAGACCCCAACACCAATGTCCTCGACAAGTTCCGCCTCCACGGCGAGAAGTACATCAAGCACCTCACCGGCGGCTCGGCGCTCCACTGTAACTTAGAGGAACACCTCACCAAGGAACAGTACCGCCAGCTGCTGCGTGTGGCTGCCCGCGAAGGCTGCAACTATTTCACCTTCAACATCCCGAATACAATCTGCAACGACTGCGGCCACATCGACAAGCGTTACCTGAAGGAATGCCCCGAGTGCCACAGCCACAACATCGACTACCTGACCCGCATCATCGGTTACCTGAAGCGCGTCAGCAATTTCAGCGAGCCACGCCAAGAGGAAGCCGCCCGCCGTTACTATGGAAAAATGGAGATGGACAGATGTTAAAGTATGCTAATTTTGATATCGTCTTTCAGGAAGTTCCTGAAGAGGTGACGCTTGCCATTAATATCTCCAACTGTCCCAACCAATGCCCTGGTTGCCACAGCAAGTATTTGTGGGAAAACAAAGGCAACCCATTAGACACCAAAGAGTTATATCGCCTTGTAGAACAATACAAGACGGGCATCACCTGCGTGTGTTTCATGGGCGGCGACAACGAACCCGAGTCGGTGGCCCAATTGGCCAACCAAGTGAAAAAAGACTACGGGGTCAAAGTGGCTTGGTATTCTGGCAAGAACGACCTGCCACAAAATGTCTCCACCGACCATTTCGACTACATCAAGTTAGGCCGATATGTGGCTGAACTGGGTGCCTTGGACAGTGCAACCACCAACCAGCGCATGATGAAACGCTTGGCCGACGGCCGTGTGAAGGACATCACGGAGTGGTTCCGAAAGAACAAGAAAGTCACAGAGGTAGAAAAAAATCCGGCAGAGTGATTCTGTCGGTTTTTTTTGTCATTCCATTGCTGAGCCATGGCTCATCGAGGTTCAACAAGTTATTCTTTTACAAAACCCTCACCATTCCAAAGATATTTCGGTGTTTTGTCACCCCTATAAGAACTCCATCTAGTTTCATCCATACCCGCGTAAGTGTCCTCGCAATCGTAAGGATAAAGCTCAACATTCAAAAAAAGAGGTGGTGTGAAATCAAAATTGACATGGTAAAGTGGTGCCTTGTCATAATAATTCTCTTTAAAATCAGCGATTTCAGCTTTGTATGGATCTGTTTTCGAGGGATTGAGCAACAACTCCAATTCAGGCAATGGCAAAATGTCGGATATGGTATCGAAAACGCCATCCTTATAAGTGTGAGTAGCATAAGTATAGTTCCCTGCACAGCCTGGACCAGCAAAACAACTTTCAGATATCACAAGGAATCCGCCATCCTTCAATGGATAACAATAAACGCCTTCACTAGAGTAGCAACCTTCACAACCAGGATCGTAACCACCTGAGTAAGAAAGAGGATAGTAGCCCGACGCTTCTTCAATGTTTGGGAATCGTTGTGTGAAGATATCTTCCGCAATCGTTGCTGTTTCCAGAGGTTGGAGGACAAACTTTTCGCCATCCCATTGGTACACGATATCTCTCATGAGTTCCAAATCAATCTCGCCCCATTGTTCGCAGCCGTTGCCCTTAGCACTGACAATAAGTGCGCCATTATCTTTAAGACCATAAAGAAGATACCATTGGGGGTGTTTGTTGTACTGAGCAATGATGTCTTGAACTTGCGCCTCGCGTCCTTTGCATTTCTCGCTGTCGAGCATGAGACGCATCTCAGGCACTGGCAAGATGTTACCTACTTTGTTGATTTCTCCGTTTTTGCAAATGAAGGTACTATCATACCATTCCATAGTCGCCTCACATTGCGAATTGTAACTGTACATCGCCATATAACCGCCGTCTTTCATCGGCAAGGCGTAACTATCCTCATTGATTTCGCAGAATTGTTCCTCTATCTCGTATGAATCGTAGACATGATAAACCTGCTGGTCAGGTGTTTGGGGAAGGTTTTTTACAAACTCGAAGAAACTGTCGGGAACGCTCGGAAGCTGATATATGTCATCATCTTCTTCAATCGCTTCCACATTTTCCGTTGTTACTGTGTCAACGGTCGGTTGATTGTTACTGCTGTTGTGGTTTCCCTTTCCTGCGCAACCGAAGAGGATGAGTGCGGAGAGGGATAGGATTAGGATTTGTTTTTTCATGTTGTTTATTTTTTTAAATAATGTAGAGACGTAGCGCGCTACGTCTCTACAAAGGTTTTCATTAATCTTCAGGCGTCAATGCCGCAATCATTTCAGCAATCTTGGCCTTCACCTCGCCAACCACATTGTCGGGGCTGAGGTCGGCCTTGAAGCTCTTGTCGCGGGCTGCGAACTCAATGGCATTGCGTTCCAGCGTCTTCGGGCTGACCACGATGCGCAGCGGCACACCGAGCAGGTCAGCATCGGAGAACATCACGCCCGCGCTGATGTTGCGGTCGTCGTAGATGACCTCCACACCCGCCTTCTTCAGGTCTTCGTAGAGCTTGTCGGCCACGCGGCGCACATTCTCATCAGCGATGCGCAGGGCGCAAATCTGCACCTGCCAAGGGGCGATGGTGATGGGCCAAATCGGACCGTAGTCGTCGTGGCTCACCTCGCAGACCGAGGCAATCAGACGACCCACGCCGATGCCGTAGCAACCCATGATGGGGTATTTCAAGGTATTGTCGCTGTCGAGGTACTGCATGTTCATCGACTCGGTGTACTTGGTGCCGAGCTGGAAGATGTTACCCACCTCGATGCCGCGACTGATGGTGATGCTGTGCTTGCCGCACACAGGGCAGATGCCGCCGGCGGTGGCCTTAGCAACGCTGTCGTACTTCACCTCGCCGAGGTCGCGGGCCATGTTCATGCCTTTGTAGTGGTAGTTCTCCTTGTTGGCACCCGCCACGAAGCTGTTTAAGGTCTTCAGCGACTCGTCATAGACCACGGTGATGCCTTCCGGCAAACCCTTAGGACCAATGAAGCCAGGGCAAATACCCATCTCGGGGGTGACGGTGGCGGCATGTACCTCAGCGCAAAGCAGGTTGCGCAGCTTGGTCTCGTTCACCTCAAGGTCACCACGCAAGAACACGATGACCAACGAGTCATCCATGTTGCGCTGATAGAGCACGGCCTTGCAAGACTGAAGAGGCGACTTGTGCAGGTAGTTGCACACATCCTCAATGGTCTTCTGGTCGGGGGTATAGACCTCTTCCAGAGGCTCAATGGGGTATTCCTCGTTGTGGACGATGCAGTCAGCGGCTTCGCTGTTGGAGCGGTAGCCGCATTCAGGGCAGATGACGATGGTGTCCTCGCCAATGTCGGTGAGCAGCATAAACTCATGCGAGATGCGGCCACCCATCATGCCCGAGTCGGACTTGACGGCCACGACTTGCGGCACGCCAGCACGGGCGAAGATTCGGTCGTAGGCATGGTAAGCCTTGGCATAGTATTGCTCCAAGTCCTCTTGCGAGGTGTGGAAACTGTAGGCGTCCTTCATCGTGAATTCGCGGGTGCGGATCAAGCCACCGCGTGAACGAGGTTCATCGCGGAACTTGGTCTGGATCTGGTAGATCATGAAGGGATATTGTGTGTAGCTCTTTGCGGCGTCGCGAGCCAGCTGCACAGCGGCTTCCTCATGGGTCATACCCAGCACCATGTCGATTCCGTTACGGTCCTTGAAGCGGAGCAGTTCCGAGCCGATGCTGTTGTAACGCCCAGACTCCTGCCACAATGAACCTGGCATCACGACGGGGAACATCACTTCCTGACCGTCAATGCGGTCCATCTCCTCACGGATGATATTCTCGATCTTCTTCGCGATGCGCTTGGCCGGCATGAAGAAAGAAAACAGACCGGTACCTACCGACTTGATATATCCACCACGCACCATCAACGCCTGACTGTCGAATACGCAGTCGGCTGGTGCCTTCTTGAATCGTTCGCCTAATAATGTTGCAACTTTCATATCTGATTTTTTTTGTTCTCAATTGAAGCCGCAAAGTTACGCTTTTTTTTGGTATGTATATAAAAAACCTCCCGTCGTTGCCAACAGGAGGTCTTGCAGTTTAAGGTTTTGGTGTTCTTAGTTCTGAATCATCACCTTCTTCGTCACCACCTTGCCACCGATGACATGGACAAAGTACATACCTGAAGGAAGGTCGCTCACATCGACAGTGGTCGAGCCCTTCATGCTGAACTGGCGCACCTGTACACCCTGGGCGTTAATGATACGAACAGTGGCGCGACCCTTCTCATAATCCGTGGAGATGGTCATATTGCTTCTCACAGGATTGGGAGCGATGTTGACTTGGAAAGCATCGTCATCGACATCAAACAGCTCAGAAACATCGGTAAGGATATCGGTGTTGTGGCTGTAGGTCACCAATTTACCAGAGACCCTCAAAATCGGGTTGCTGGAGTTGTCGCAATCCGGGCAACTATTTTGGCCGCTCACGCAGTCGGGATAGTTGGGGTGGCATTGGTCGACATAGGTAGGATCGAATTCATAAAGCACGTCGGCATGGCCATCGGCGAGATAGTCGTCGAGACTGTAGTCCCAAACCATACTCATGCTACCCGGGCACCAGCCGGCACGGTTGTAGGTCCAGGTGCCGTTTTGGGGTTGGCAGTCTGCGGGGTTAGGCGTGCAGGTTTGCCAGAGATCCTGGGTGTAGGTCGTGCCACCGTTGATATTGATATTGTGGTGGGCATGATAGAACTCGGCGGCGTTGCCTGTATTGTATGCGCCGTTCTGCGTATCGCTCCAGTTGTGGCCAGAGGTCGTGATTTGCAGTTTTGCCTTCTCAACACATGGGTCAAACACGACATTGCGAGTCGGGATGGGACAAGGGTCTGAATAGTCGCCGAAGGCATAGTTGCCATACCAAATCTCCTGCATATCTACATAAGGATACTCAGGTGTGCCCTTGGTGTATTCAAAGATAGCGGTGGGATTGTAACCATCGCCTGTTGCATATTGTTCGCTATAGTACTCGAATTCGACAAGTCCCTGCAGCACGGAGGTGAAGTCGGTCACATCGAGGTCGTCAACGCATTGCACACCAAACGGAGTGATGTAACGGCAGAGTTCCACCCATTCGCCACGGTAGTTTTTCACACGGACATAACTAATGTGGTCGTAGGTGTTGCAGTTGCCGTTCACGCAGTTGTGCAGATAATGCAGATTGATGGCTTTGAAAGCATTGACATGGGTCGGGAAGGCGTATTCGCCATGGTCTGTAAACTGTGAGGTAGTAGCCACCATCTCGCCATTCATTGCGGAAACTACCATGTCATCGTAGTCGGTAGTCACCTCAAAGGTGTTGGAGGCTGTAGTAACCTTGCCACCCGTCTGCGTAATGCTTACCGTCATGTTGTAGGTACCTACGCTCGAGGGAGTCCAAGTGGTATACCAATAGCCGTTTTCCGGTTTGTTGGGATAATCTGTCTTCAAATACAACTCTTGTCCGTCAACCTCACATTTCACTTGCTCAAACTTGATGGCATTGGCATGTTCGATATAAGCACTCAACACGATCATCACGGGATTCTCGAAGTCGGGCATAAACACCTTGGTTCCTTCGTAGGGACGACGAATGGTAATCTCAGGTTCATAGTTTTCGGGATCCACCACATAGAAAGTACGGGTCACCGTGGGAGCAGGCTGCCATTGTGTGCCGTCGCCACCTTGGATGGCTTTCACCTTCACGGTACCTTCCTCACCCGTGAGGGTCAGGATGTTGCCTTCAACGGTGGCCGGACCTTGGGCAACCTCGAAGGTCACAGGGAGACCGGAGGTTGAAGTGGCTTCAAGGATAATAGGTGCATTATAGACCAACTGGTCGGGGATTTCAGCGAAGTCGATAAACTGTGCAGCCAGTCCACCAGGGATATGGCGTACGGTGAAGTTGTCGAAACCGCCCCAGCCGCTGTTGAGCATATAAATGTAATGCCACATGGCAGGGTCGTACTTGTCGCCACTGCCGGGAGTGAGACCAGCATTGACGCCTTGGCATTCCGGCACGGCTTCCCATTCGGCATCAAGGTCGTCATACTTCATAAAGAGGGTGACGGCACCTTGACCATTGTTGGCGTCAAGGTCGATGGAGACCTTCCAACGGTACCAATGGCTTTCAGCTCCGATGGGCTGGATATTGCTGGTGATGGTATTGTTGGGAAGCACCACACCGTTCATGAAGAGCGGGTTGCTCGGGTTGACACCCGTCATCATCAGGTAGATACCACCATCGGGAATCGTGCTGTTCTCATCGGGATAGACAGGTTCGCAGATGGCGTTGGCAGAGGAGGCCTTGCGCAATGGAGGAAGGACCGAGCCGTCGCCGTCACCGTCATAGCCGATGCCGAAGAAGTCGCCCCACCATTGGCGCAGGATGTCGCACTCAAACTCGATGATACCGCCATTTGAGAAGTCGAAACCATATTGGGTGATGTCGTGCGTGGCGATGTCGCCAAAAGCAGTACCAGAGGCATCAGAGAACACACCGATGGTCTCGTCGGCCGTCGGGATGGGCGGTGTGGTGCCCCAGAAGTGGCCCATATAGTCGGTGTACAAGGGAGTGAAGGCTCCATTGCCTGCGTGGTGCACGCGGACATACCAGCCGTCCTGGCCATTGAGGAGATGGTTCGGGTTCTCTCCATACTCATAATCGTTGAAGTCGAAGGTCTTTTCGACTTGGGCATTCATCCCAAAGGAGAAGGCCAAAAGCATAAGGACTAGTGATAGTTTTTTCATAACTTTTAACTTTAAATTATAATTACTCTAAACTTTAAACTCTAAACTAAAACTCGTTCCACCACACCTTGGTTTGCCTCGTGTCGCCATGCGACATCCTTGCCAATTCTTTGGTGTAGTTCTCATAATTGTATTCGATTTCCTTCTGGGGATATTCCATGCGGAACGAAGTCAACTTGGCATGGTCGGTGGTGGTCGGCGTCGCCATGGTGCGGCGTGCCAAGGCCCAGGCTTCCCAAGGCTGACGGAAAAGGTTGAGCCAACGCTGTTGATAGATGAGCTCCAGATAAGCCTCGTTAGAATAATCGAAGTCGAAGTTCATATACACGGCATTGTTCATCACATTAGAAGCCATATTGTTACAGTAAGACCAGATATCTAGGTTCCCAATAAAGCTGGTATACTCTGGATAGAAAAAGGTCCAACGATTTGTGTTTTGGGGCATGTGGGTCCAAAATAGACAAGACTGGTAGATGCCTTGGAAGATCATCTGGTCAAGGTCCATGCCCGAGAGGGTAATGCCACCGATGCCGCGTGCGCCAATCTCAGCCTTCATGAAAAGCACATCGGCATAGGTAACCAGGATTTGCGGCACATATTTCTCATCACGGGTGAGATAGTAGTTGAAGGGCGAGAAGAGGCACGAAGGGCCTTTGAAGGTATAGTTGCCGTCGCGGCTTTGGGCGTAGGGAGAACCACCTTCGGTGGGCGTCTCGAGAGTGCGTATCTGCGGATAAGGCCGCCAGGCACCATCGGGGAAGCTGTCGTTTTTGTGGCTCGTGTCGAAGAAGAGGTAGGTACGGTAGTCGAAGATGCCGCTGCCGTCCATGTCGTCAGTCGAAGAGAGACAGCTCCAGATGGTCTCGCCCATGCGCAGATGCTTATGTTCGCGGAACGACCAGTTGTTGTCCCAACTCGTACCTAATACACTAGGCCACAAACAGATACCTCCTCCCGTAACTCCACCGCCAGATGTACTTATTTTGGAGTAGATATAGTTGTAGGCCTCCACCAACAAAGGCGTGGCGTAATCAGGGTCCTTGTCATACATACGCAGACCGTGACGCAGGATGAGCGAGTTGGCAAACTCAGCCCAAAGCGTGTAGTCGTTGTTGAGCAGCACTTCGTAGGGCAGCTTGTAATACTCGTTGCCGCTAGCGGTGGTGACAGAGTCAGCATGCAAGAGGTCACGCGACCAAACCAGCTCTTCCAAAAGCGATTTGTAGATGCTCTCTTGGGTATCCCATTCAGGTTTCATTGTTGCCTGTGAAGAGGCATTTTCCCAGATTCGCCCAGCTTGAGTATAAGGCATGTCACCAAAGATATCCGTGACTTTAAAAGTCTGGTAAGCTTTCAATATGTTGAGTTGGGCGCGTGCTTTGTCACAAACGGCACTGTCGGCCTGCTCCTCGCAGTAGCTGTCGAAACGCCTCTCCAGCTCACGGATATTGGACAGCATAAGATAGTAATCGGACCAAACATTTGAGGTTCCTATTTGGGAGTTGCCCCAAGCCTCAGATGTCAGGGCTCCGAGTTCCGTTTCGGGATACCAAATCTCGTTTTGCAGGTAGAACTGCTCGTTCATGCTCTGCTGCAAGGAACTGACCACGCCATTAAACAAGGCCTCGACAGTCGTCCCCGTTGGCGAGAACGGGTTTTGGTTCATCTCTTCGAAGTTCTTTGTACATGATGCCAAGGCAAATACTGCACAAACTATAAATAAGCTTCTTTTCATGGTGATTCTATTCTTTTTGACGCGAGACTTCGGGACACGGGACTTCGGGACATTGTCCGTCTCGCAGTCTCGTAGTCTCGCAGTCTCGTGTCATATTGTTTTGCATTGTTTTGTGATTAATTACAAACTGACTTTAAGGTTTATCATAAAGGATCGTGAGCCTGGATAGGAGGCATACTCGAGGCCTTGGGCGTTGCCTGAGCCTTGGGTGCCTTCGGGGTTGATATTGTCAGGCAAGGTCTTGTAGAAATAGAACAGGTCACGACCCACGAGGGAGATGGATGCCTGCTTGAAGAAGTTCTGCTTGTCGAGCCACTTACGAGGGAAGTCGTAAGTCAACGAAAGTTCACGCATCTTGATCCAAGTGTTGTTCACGATGCCCGGGGTGCTGAGGATATTGCCCCAGCCACCGAAATTGGGCATGTATTTGTAGAGGTAATGCACCACATGGTCGTTCTCAACGGCCTCGCCCGTCTCGGTGTTGATGCAATAACCCGGTAGAATGATGCCGTAGTTGCCGAGCAGCTCACCGTTTTCTTCATAGGGCAAACCGTTGCCTTCGCGTTCATAAAGGGTTTCGGGGCTTTGGCCGGTCTGCATACCCACCACATAAGAGGCGCAGTAAATCTGGCCTCCCAACTTGGCATCGACCAAAGCATAGAGCGACCAGTTCTTATAGGAAGCCCTCAGGTTGATACCGCCCGTCACCAAAGGTGCGCAGTTACCCACCGGCACGCGATTGTCGGTCTTCAGATAAGTGGTACCCGTCTCATTGAGCAAAGGCATGGGTTTGCCATTGACATCGTAGAATGGTCCCACGACGGAGCCATCGGGCATGGTGTATTCATATACATAATCCCATCCGTAGATGGTGCCGTACTCCTCTCCTTCTTCCACAGCGATAGCAGGGCCATTGGAGCCCCAAATCTCGGAAAGCAGATACATATCGGAGCCTGCCAGGTCGACAATGCGGTTCTTGTTGCGGGCGAGGTTCATGCCCACCTGAACGCCATAATCCTTGCCTTGGGCAATGTCGTAAGTCAAAATGGCCTCAATACCCTTGTTGGTCACCACACCTGTGTTAATGGTCACGTTGTTGGCACCCGATGAGGGAGCAAGCGGCGAGGAAAGGATCTGGTCCCAGGAATAGATGTCGTAATAAGTGAAGTCCATATTGAACCTCGCACCCAGTCCGAGATCAAAGCCTAACTCATAGGCGCGTTGACGTTGGGGTTTCAGCTCCAAAGGCGGCACAACGGTGGGCAAGGCGGCCGATAGCTGATGACCAAAAGAGCCTGTACTGTAGGTATAAGTTAGCTGGTACGGATCGGTGTCGCTGGCGGTCTGTGCCCACGAACCGCGTAACTTGAGGTAATTCACCGGACCCCAGTTCCAGTTCTTGAAAGCCGAGGTCGGGATAAAACTCAAGGTGGCGGAGGGATAGAAATAGCTGTTGTTGGTGATGGGCAAGGTCGACGACCAGTCGTTACGACCTGTAACATCCAAGAACAACCAATCGCTGTAGCTCATGTTGAAGAAGGCATAAACCGAGTTGACTTGCTTCTCCCACCGCGATTCACCAAAGGTGCGTTCCGTGGCGTTGGAGTAGTTGCTTATGGCGTACAGATTGGCATAAGCCCATTTACCCGAAGTGCCATTGAGGCCGTCGCGGTAACCATAATACTGTTCGCCACCCATCGAGAAGCGCACATTGAACTTCGAACCGAAGATCTTGTCCTTGTATGCCGTGAGCAAGAAGTCCATGTCTCGGGTCACTGAATTCGACTTACTCTTTGAGTAATAGCCGCCCGCCATGCCATCGAGGGTGGTGGGCTTATGCTTGGTAGTGTAGTCGTCGGCAGTCCAGTCCAAGGCTACCTTTGCGGAAGCACTCAACCAAGGCGTGATGTCGTACATCAGGCGGACGGAGCCGTACATCTTGTCGCGGTCGAGGGTGGTATTGTTGTTGTAGAATGTCCAGAATGTACTGTTGTAGATGTACATATAAGGATAACCGTCAAACTGGTTCATCGTACCGTCTTCATTTTCGTATGAAGTGACCTCAAGGCCTTTCCAACTACGAGGCCAGCTGTAAAGCAAACCTTTGTTGAAGTTGCTGTTCGACTCACCGATTTCAGGCGAGTTGAGGCGGAAGTAGTCTAAATAGTTAAACGAAACATCGACCTTGATTTTCTCTGATACATTAATCAAGGTACCCACATTGACTGTGGTCTGCTTCAGGTTGCAGTTGTCGATGATGGCGTCGGTGCGTGAGTCGGTGAAAGAGACGCGGACGCTACCGAAGTCACCGGCATTTTGGAAGGCCACATTGTGATTCATCGTGTGACCGTTCTTGAAGAGCATCTTCAGGTTGTCGGGCTGGGGGTCGTACTTCCGCACCTCGCCATCCCACCAAAGAACGCTCTCGCCGTTCATCGCAGGACCCCAGCTTTGGGCACCGCCGTAGTAGCCAAAAGTAGTGTTGGTAGGCTCGCCAGCAGGACCATTGTCGACGCTATAAATGCCTGGATATTCATAGACTTGGTTTCCATTTTCATCTGTCATACCCTCAATGGGTTTCAAAGTAGGAGTATGGAAAGTGATAGGTCCTCCTGCACCATATTTGTTTTGCACATCGCGATAGAGATAAGGTGTAGTAATCTTGAAGCCAGCCGAATAGCTGATACCCAAGCCGCGTTGTTTCGAACCTTTCTTGGTGGTGATGAGCACCACGCCGTTGCCGCCACGCGAGCCATAAAGAGCCGCTGCCGTAGGGCCTTTCAGGATGTCGAGGCTCTCAATGTCTTCTTGGTTGATGTTATTAAGGGCAGTACCCCAGTCGCGGCCACCGCTCCAATCGGTGACACCACCTTCGTTGGTCATCGGCACACCGTCGACCACGATGAGGGGTTGGTTGTCACCAAAGATGCTGTTGTTACCACGGATGGTGATACGTGATGAGCCACCATCGACACCGTTTGGGTTGATGATTTGCACACCCGCCGAACGACCACTCAAAGCACTGATGACGCTTCCCGAACCAGATTTGGCAATAAGTTCGCCGCCGATTTCCTCGGTGGCATAACCCAATTCACGTTTCTGACGCTTGATGCCGAGTGCGGTAACCACCACATCATCAAGCGTTTGTGAGTCTACCTCAAGGGTGACATTGATTTTGTTCTTGCCTTTGATGGCCACTTCTTTGGTCTTGTAACCTACAAAGCTGAACACCAGCACATCTTTGCTGTCGGCATTCAAGCTGTAGTTGCCATCCATGTCGGTCACGGTGCCGTTAGACGAATTCTTCACCTGAATGGTGACACCTGGCAAACCGTAGCCATCATCGCTTGACACGACCTTACCGCTCACCGTAATGCTTTGTGCAAGGGCGGCAAAAGGTGAAATTATCAGAGCGAGAAAAAGTAAAAGTAGAGTTTTTCTTTTCATATATTAAACGTTTAATACTTTGGGGACAAAAATAGAAATTATTCTCGTTGATTGCTCAAAAGATTAAAATAAACCTTATTTTTGCATTGCTATTTCTGCAATAACACATAAAACTTATGTCAGAACACTACGACAACCCAGAAGAACAAATCTTTTCTGAAAGAACTGAAAAAGAAACAGATAAGAAATGCCCTAACTGTGGCGCTACGGTCGTCTTCGACCCTGCTACAGGTGGTATGCATTGTGAATATTGTGGCTACACTTGTGAGTTGCCTAAGGCTGACAGTGAGAATGAAATCTGCGAAATGGATTTCGAAGCGGCTCTTCACACCGAAAGTTTCAACTGGGGTGAGCAGAAAAAAGAAGTGCAATGCAAGCAATGCGGTGCAGTGACGGTTTACGATGCTCTCGAAACCGCTGCCGTGTGCCCCTTTTGCGGCTCCACCAGTGTGATGCCAGCTTCTAACGAGAACACCATTGCTCCTGGAGCGGTTTGCCCCTTCGCCATCACCAAAGACCAAGCCGGCGAACGCTTCACTAAATGGCTCAAAGGCAAGCTGTTTACACCCAGAAAAGCCAAGCGGAGCGCCCGCCCCGAATCTTTCACAGGCGTGTATCTCCCCTATTGGACCTACGATGCACAGACCACATCCAATTTTACTGCACGCGCTGGTTATGACCGCATTGTGAAAGATAAAGACGGCAATAGAAAAACGGTTACCGATTGGCGACATGTTAGCGGAATCTATCAGGAGTTTTTCGACGATGTGACCGTCATGGCCTCGAAACGTCAGACTGACTCGGGCGTGAGTGCCTGCGAACCATTCGATTTCTCGAAACTAGTGCCTTATTCCCCACAAGTGGTGGCAGGCTTCATTGCAGAACGCTATTCTATTGGCCTTAAGGAAGGCTGGGAATCAGCGCAAAAAACCATCCAGTCGCGACTGCATTCCGACATTTCCTCTTATGTCCGCAGGCATTGGAATGCCAGCCGTGCCGATTCGGTCAGATTCTCCACACTCTACAGCAACATCACCTATAAATACCTCCTTGTCCCCACTTGGATTTCCTCGTTTAAATACAAGGACAAAGTGTATCAGTTTGCGGTGAATGGCCAAACTGGCAAAGTGGGCGGCAAGGCTCCTGTCTCGGTATGGAGAGTACTCATTGCTATCGCTCTCGGTATTGCTCTTATCGCCCTCCTGGCCTATCTGGCTTGATGGATTTCAACCTTTATTCCAAAAGGCTCTCAAGGTCTTTCAAGGCCTTGCGGGCAGACATGCCCTGATGCAGCACTTGGTAGGTTTTCTCGGCAATGGGGAGCTGTCGGCGTTGTTCCTCAGGAAGGAATGGTAACAAGGCGGAAGAATAATAACCTTCGGCCACCATAGTCATCTCGTTGAGGGCAGTCTTTACCGTGTTGCCACGACCAATCAACACACCCAGCTGGCGGTTGCGACTGTGGCTGGAATAACATGACACCAACAAGTCGCCAAAGAAATTGGAGGGATTGAACTTGGTGAGGTCGTTGACGCTCTGCGGGGCGAGCAAGAAATACATTTCCTTGATGCAGTTTGAGACCAATACAGCGATGAAATTGTCGCCATAGCCCAAACCCATCGCCATACCTACCATCACGGAATAAATGTTTTTCAGTACTGAGGAATGCTCCAAATAGTGCATGTCTCTCAGACAGTTGACCTTTATGAAAGGCGTCTTCAGTTTTTCACCCACAACGCGGGCATTGCCTATGTTGGAACATGCGAAAGTCATATAGGTAAGCCTTCCATGGCCCACCTCCTCAGCATGAGTGGGACCGCTAATGCAGCATAACTGCGCATCCGTTAAACCATAGTTTTGTTTCAGATAATCCGTAACAAACTGATTTTCTTCGGGAATGATGCCCTTGATGGCAGAAACCACCATCTTGTCTTGCAAAGGGGTTTTCAAATCGGAGAGATAACACTTCAGATAAGGTGCAGGCGTCACCAAAAAGATGATGTCGGCCTTGTCGACAGTTTCATTCACATCGTCGGTAAGATGGATGCGGCTCATGTCGAACTCAACATCGGAGAGATAACGACAGTTGCGGCCTTCGGTGCGCAACGATTCAAGCACTTCCTGATTGCGGACATACCAGCACACCGACGACTCATTCATAATCAACACTTTGGTGATGGCTGTAGCCCAACTGCCGTGTCCGATGACGGCGCAACGCGATGTCTTTTGTATCAGGGGACCCATAGCTTTTGCTCTGTTTATTTATGCATACTTTAGTGCCGAACTGGACTTGAGAAACTCCGAATCGATTCGGGTGAAAATCTCTTTCTCCTGCTGCCCGATGGTCTCCAAAATGTCAGCCATCTCGTTCAAGGTCACATTTTCGCTTTTCATATAGCGACGGCAATCCAAGGAGAATTGGCGCCAGGTGTCGGCATCCTTGTTCATCAATGTCGAACAGTCATCAAGTACCTCATTTTGGAACACTGTAGCGGCTTCTTTCAAAAAGTCGGAATAGATGTAACGGTAACCGGCGCCACCTGTTCCCGCCGTTTCAATCAGCCTATAAAACCATAGCAGGATATATCCTCTCAATTCATCTGAAAAATAAGCCTTCCATCGCTTCAGGTTCTTGGCAAAACGATGCAAGCCCGTATATCCGTAATAAGAAAGAGGCATCCGCAACATACGGTAGCACGACTCCTCCAATCCCTGCACAATGGCCGGTTTCAGGTCGACTTTCTCGGTAAAATCAGTCGATGGCGGGTCAAGATAGAACATACGTCCTTCGGGAGCTGCCAGACCTTTGGCAAAACGAATCTTGCGCATAGTCTCTTCATCGATGTAGACATAGTCGTCGGTATATAGGCGACTGTCGGAATCAGCGATGGTATAGTTAGAACCCTCTTTGCCGATAACCGTCAACACATGGCCATTGAAATGCGACTCATTGACAATTTTCCCGAAATAAGTCAAGCCGCTCACGCTGACCACCACCCCGACTGGAATTTTTTTCTCCACCAGTTCATCGAGATCGCGCATCGATTTGTTCACTTTGCAACCATATCTCATGCCATGATAGCCAATATGCATCCTTTCGGCAAAATTCTTCACAATGCAAGCAGGCTTGATGCGAAGCATGGGTAAAACGACACCGCGCATCCGCAAAAAAGGCGAATAAAGAAAATAAATACCCGAACCTATACCAAAAGCCATAGGCTCACTGATCTGATATCCGTAATATTCCAACATATTCAGAAAAGTGCCTGTCTCACAATGCTTTCTTCTCGGATTGGGATAGCTTTCTATCATCGTGTTTTTTTGACTTTGGAAAATAATGCGTGCAAAAATACGACTTTTTCTTTTTATGACTCCACTTGCCAGTATTTTCCAACGAAACACGCTCTTTTCTAAATTTTTATGAAGTTTTTGTATCTTTGCCGCTCAATTTTGAAAAGAACATCGCTCATATCCGCCATTATGGAAGAAACCTTAGGTCTATACGAAACATTCAAGGAAGCTGCAAAAAAGTATTCCGATAAGGTTGCCTTGAGTTATTTTAAGACGGATACGAGGTTTAGAGTTTTATTGGAACGCGTCGACATAACAGCCTTGGCTTTCAGGAAACATGGGGTGAAAAAAGGCGATATCATCTGTCTTGCATTGCCTTCGATGCCCGAGTCGTTGATGTGTTTCCTGGCACTGAACAAAATCGGTGCCATCCCCTGCATGATCGATGTCAGATACACACCTGAAGAATACTGCAAAATCATCGACAGGACACAATCGAAGATGCTCTTTGTCATGGGGCTTTATGCAGCCAACTTGGCCACTGTGGATGCCCAACTCAATGTGGAGAAAGTCGTGGTATGTTCAGGTGCCGATTCCATTCCTGGGATTTCTTTCTGGTTCAGCCTAGGCGAAAGGTTCAATGGTAGAAGAAAGGTGTTTCGCAAACACAAGAAATTCTGCCACTGGAAAGACTTCTACAACACAGCGCAAGGCAAAGACGAAACCGAGCCTTACCATTGGTTGCCCGACGAGATGGCCGCCTTGTTCCAGACCTCTGGCACAACCGGTACGGTGAAAAGTGTAATGCTCTCCACCGAAAATATCATGCACTCCGTGTTTCCCAACCCGCCCGTGCTCAACAACCTTTCAAGCAACGACACTGCACTATGCATCTTGCCTATTTTCGCTTTCTTCGGGGCGAATACTTTGTTGCTGCCTTTATTCAATGGCTTGCGGGTTATTGTCATCCCCATTGCACCACGGAAAGAATTCTTGAAACTGCTGACCCAATATAAACCTCAGCATGTCTTCTCGGTGCCAGCCTATTGGGATTTCGTCAACGAGGAAAAAGTGGTCAAGGAAGACTTCTCCTACTTGAAATCCATCAATGTGGCGGGTGACATCTTGAACACCGCTTTTGAGAAGCGCATCAACGAGTGTCTGCACCAAGGTGGGTGCCGCTACGACCTCACGAAAGCCTACGGTATGACCGAAACGGCAGGTGTCATTTCATTTACTCCTCAAGGCAGCGAGAAACAATATGTACAAGGCTTTTCTGGTAAACCTGTGACATGTTACGAGGTCAAGACCTTTGACGATGAGATTTGCGTGAACTCGGAGATGAAGTTCCTCGGTTACTATAAAAACGAAGAAGCCACACAACAACTTATCCAAACCCACGCTGACGGCAGAAAATGGCTACACACGGGCGATATGGGCTATGTGGACAAGGAAGGCAATATTTTCGTGATCGGCCGCAAAAAGCGCATGATTGTCCGTCACGACGGCTCCAAGGTCTTTCCCGTAGAGATTGAGGACTGCTTAATGCACCATCCCTTAGTGGCGGCTTGTGCTGTGGTGCCCATGCAAGACCCCGACCATTCGGAGAGCCATTTGCCCAAGGCATTTTTGGTGCTGAAGGATTCCGACACCCAGACCACCATAAAAGAACTGATGGCCTACTGTGAGGCGAACTTACCAGTTCACCTCGTTCCAGCGGCCATCGAGTTGATTGATGCCTTGCCGATGAAATGCCTTGCCGATGAACGGCAACGGAAAGGTTGATTACCAAAAACTGATCAGAAATTGACACTAAAGGTCATGCCCACACCCAGATTGGCTTGATCAGGCATAGTGTTGCAACGCATGACTGATGGCGAGAGGTTGAACGAAACCGATTTGCTGTTGTTGTATTCGTTAGCCACCCAGTTCATACGACCCTTGCCTATGCTCGAGAAAACAATCCACAACGGAAGGCTGACATCGGCAGCAATGGCTGGGATATAGCCCAAATATACCAAATCCATATTATCGGTGGCAGCACCAGTTACCATAATAGCAGCAGCGGCAGCAGCCGTTCCGATAAAGACACCCATGAAAACATTTCCCGTTGTGATTTGCTTTTGCGCACCGAGATAAGTCTCAAAGTTTTGTGAACCGACAAGTTGCTTGACTTCCGCATCCGAAAGTTGGCGACCGTCGAGGGTTAGATGTCTGCCATCACGTTCCATGTGACCGCCCGCCAGAGTAGATAGCGTCAGTTGGTTGGACACATTGATGGTTTCCGTTTCATTGTAGTTGCATTGTGCAAACATGGAGATACCTGCCAAGACAAGCATCATCGATAAGAATAACTTCTTCATAATTATTAGTGTTTTAAGTTAATATTGTGATTTCACATTCACCGGATTGGCATAAATCCCTAAGAAAATCTCCTCCAATTCCGAACGGTCAAAATCAAGATAGTCGTTCATCCAATCCATATATTTGATGAACATTGCTTTTTGCTCCTTGGTATAATGATCAGCATAGGCATCACTGCCGCTCCGTAGGTCATGGGCAATATAATTGTTCGGGTGGAGATAGAAATGCGGATTGATGCGGCTGTCCATCAGCTCGGCCACACGCTTGTAGAACTCGCCCGAAGGACAGTCATTCAAAGCAATCAGATCATCTTCAGTAACCTGAGGACAAATGTGGAAATGCACATGACCCTTAGGCTGCATGATGCCAGTCAAGATACTGTTAAGATCTTCGCCTGGTTTCTTTTCGTAATGGCCGTTTTTCTTGGTCATGTACAACTCCAAGGTCTTCAATTTGTCGCATGACTCCCATTCGTAGGACACCGCTACAGGTACAATATTGAGCTCGGCCAACGAGATCACCCTGTCGTCGCGGCGGCTCATGCCGAACATCTTGATGATGGCAGGGTCGGTAGCATCGATGCCGTTTTTGGTGCGACCATTGCGCTGCGCAATCCACACCGACTCATGCACTTCGGTAATGACATGACGCATATATTCCGACATATGCATCATGCTGTTGTAGAACTCTTTGGGCGAACCTCCGCGCTCTGTGCGGAACATCTTGTTGACCTTACCGAAGTCGATGACAAAAGGATGCGACATCAGGTTGCTGCCGAAAGTGATTTGGCAGGTGTTTTGTCCAGCTTTAGTCAGTATATATTGCAAGAACATAGCATCGAGCACAATGTCGCGGTGATTGGAAACGAAAAGATAGGGTTTCTTCTCCTCAATGTTTTCCAAACCCGCCCAATCGAACTGCGTGGTTGTCTTTTTCAACAAGGTTTCGATCACCTCTTTCAGCAGCCCGAGTTGGAATTCCTTCAAGGTCTTGATGCTGCGGATCCTTTCGCGAAGCGCTTCAGCAGGCACACCAAGATATTGGGCAATGGCGGGAATCACCTCGCTGTCGGCCATGCGTTGTGTCGCTGCGGGAATTTCGTCTGCATTGAACGGTCTGATGTCGTCGAAATTGGTCGTCATCTGTTTCTCAAATCAATGAATTTAATAGGTTTGCGGCTCTTTGCGGGATAGTTGATTTGCCTAATCTCATCAACGGGATGTATCTCAATGGCAGGAGCTACGCGAATGCGTGAACGGAAACTGTCTTTCAAGGTCTTGACCACATCAAAATCAGGTTCATACTTCAGACCGATTTTCACCACCACATCATCGGTGCCAGCCTCGCTTTGGCGCACCTCGATGACATAGTTCTCCACATAGTCAGTGTTGTCCAACACATCGTTAATCGCCGGCGGATAAAGCGTGGTGCCCTTCAACTTGATCATGTTGTTCTTGCGACCCACAAGCGGTGTAAGACGATAAGAGTTGCGGCCACACTTGCATTGGTCGATTATCTTGGCGGCGATGTCGCCCGTGCGGAAACGCAACAGCGGCATGGCTTCCACGCCAAGGGTGGTGACCACGATTTCGCCTGGCTGGCCATCAGGAACGGGCAGACCGTCCTCTCCAATGATTTCAACAATAATCAGCTCGGGATGCACATGACCGCCAAGGCCATATTCGCATTCCGAGAAGGTCGCCCCCATCTCCGTCGAAGAATAGGTGGCAAAGAGTTGCACATCCCATTTCTCCTTGATTTTCTTGCCCAACAGGTTGAGGTTGAAATCTTGGTCGCGCAAACCTTCACCAATGCCAATGATGCGGCGGATGCTGCTGTTCTTATAGTCAATGCCATGCTCTTCGGCATATTGTATTAGCTTGAGGATGAATGATGGCACGCACATGATGGTGTCGGGCTTGATGCGACGGATGGTGTCCCATTGCAACTCGGGGATACCGTTGCCCACGCGGATGACACCCGCACCCAATTCGCGAAGGCCAAGGAAATAGGCCAGACCCGCCATGAAGCGTTTGTCCAAAGTGGTCATCAGTTGCACCACATCACCTGGCTTCACACCAGCACATTCAAACGATTTCTTCTCGTTGAAGGCCAGACGCTGCAAGTCCTTCTCGGAACAACCGAAGGTGACAGGATCGCCCAAAGTGCCTGAAGTGGTGATATAATCGATGATTTTATCCTTAGGGCAGCACAAAAACTCATCGTTAAAGAGCTGGAGGTCTTTCTTTTCCGTGAAAGGGATCTTCACCAAGTCCTCGATATGCTTGATCTTGTCGATTTGGATGCCATAGCTCTTGAACATCCGCTGGTAGTAAGGCGAATGGGCTTGCAAATAAGCCAAAGCCTCATGTAGCAGGTTCTCTTGATAGGCCTTGATTTGGTCAACGGATTGGTATTCTATGTCGTTGGTAATCATTGTTTATGTTTTAAAAACCAATTTCTTTCAGCCATTTGACAAATTCTTCCTTCCATGCATGGCACTCGGCGCTACCCTTGTAATTGCTCATGCCAAAGCCATGGCCTCCGGTTGCATACTGGATATAACGGTGATTGACACCTGCTGCCGTCAAGGCTTCGTCCAAAAGAACGGAGTTGCGGTAGTCGACTACAGGGTCATCTACGCAATTGACAAGAAAAATAGGGGGACAATCCTTGGGAACATGCCTTTCAAGAGAGAGCGAGTCTTGCAACTTGGCATCGTTGACACGCAAATCTCCTAACAATCCCCGGCGCGAACGCTTGTGAACGCAGTCCTCCACCATAGTGACTACGGGGTAGAGCGAAGCCACGAAGGCGGGCTGAAGGCTGGTCTCGGTCACCACGCCAACTTGCTTGAGATAGTCATGGTCTTTGAAGAAAGCCGCCGACAATACCAAATGGCCACCAGCCGAAAAGCCCAACATGCCCACTTTTTCGGGGTTGATATGATATTCTTCGGCATGCTCGCGCACCCATTGCAGGGCCCGTTGCGCGTCGGTCTGCATATCAGGATACTGATAGCCACGGAAAAGATAACGGTAACGCCAAGCAAAAGCAGGAACGCCTGCCGTGCGATAATGCAATACGAAAGTGGTGATGCCTTGGTCGCGAAGCCACATCGCCACCGAATCGCCTTCCACCTTTTTGTCAAGCCAATAGTAACTACCGCCTGGACAAACGATGATGGCCTTCCCGTCGGGATTCTTGTCAGCAATAAAAGGAATCAAACCAACTTTGCGAGCGCCTTTCACATGGACATCATTCCATATCGGGATTTTTTCTTGTGCCATCGAAGTTCCTATGTAGAAAACAATTACTAAACTGGTTAACAGTGTCTTAATTCTCATTATAATTAAGTATTTTCATTACTTCTTCCTTCGTAAGCTGTCTGTATTTGTGCTGCATGTCAGCAAAGAAATCCACTTGAAAATACTCTTCGTCGTAAAACGACAACTTCGAGTTGGTGTTGGGAGTGCATTCCAAATAGATAATATCTTCCAACTTCAAGTTCTTTGCTTCACAAATCTGATCGGCAAGCTTGCGACCAGCATAGGTCACGGAAGTGCCGGGGTTATCTTGATACAATTCTGTGACGATGACATAGGTTTTGCCTACCACTTCCCGGATTTTCAAGCCGCAGGTCGATTCCATGTCCCATTCGCCTTTAAAAGGAAATATTTCGTCGTAATAATCTGGGGAAACTTTCATTAATTTAAAAATTCAAAATTTAAGATTCTACATTCAGCATTCCTCATTCAGCATTCCTGACTATCAGCTTTTGGCTTTCGGTTCTTACATTAACATTGCGCTTGCTGCGATCCACATCGCGACCGAACGACTTGTTGGCCAAACGGCGGTCACGCGGACGATAGGTCCCTTCCTCCATCTCACGCAAGGCCACATTGCAGAACAAGCGGAACATTTTCGCCTCTTGACTCTCGGAGGCATAGAAGCTCTTCCATGCGTACTCATAGAGGTCTTGCAACTTTTCGGGCGTCATGTGCTTAGGCTGATACACCACCTGACCGGCATTGTAATGGTCCCAGTCGAAGTCGAAGATGCGGCCTTGGCGCAACAGGTCATCGTGACCTTTGGTATGCGGGAACGGAGCAAAAATAGTGAACTCGGCTAAGTCGAGGTCAATTTCGCCCAAAAAATCAATGAGACGCTTAATGTCATCTTCGGTCTGGTTGTCAAGGCCAAAGAGGATGGTGCCTTCCACGCCGATACCGTAGTCATGATAGCGCTTCACGCGCTCCTTAATGTAGTCGGAGGTATCGTAAACGGCTTGATACACATACCAAGCACCAGCTTTGGCAGCCAGATCAAGCACTTCTGGGTCGTCTTCAATGGTGTGGCTGATCCATTTCTTCTTTAGCGGCGCAATGGCACGGAAGAGGTCCATCTCCCACTGCTTGTCCTGTGCTAACGAGTTGTCGACGATGAAAAGACGGTTGTTGTCGATGCCCGCCATGTCTTCCACCACCTTGTCGACGGGACGCGGACGGAACTTGCGGCCGCCGAGATATGACACGGCGCAAGGATAGCAGCTAAAACGGCAGCCACGACTGGCGTTGAAAAGGTCGACCATCTGCACGCCCTTATGGTTGTACAGGTCACGCTTGTAAAGATCGCGTCGGCAGGGACCCACCGAGGCAATGTCGGGTTGGTTGCCAATGTAGTTATATATCTTTTTCAAACATCCGTTCTTCCAGTCTTGGATGACCTGCTCGGAACGACCTTCCGACTCGCCCAAAAACACGCTGTCGACATGGTTCACCATTTCCTCGGCATGCAACATAGTCGAAATGCCACCGGCAAGGACAGTTTTACCGCGTTTGTGGTATTCCTCAGCAATGGCCCAGCCGCGCTTCACCTGCGTGGTGAGCATCATTGAAAGAGCCACAAGGTCGCACTCCTCGTCAAAATCGATAGGCTCCACATTCTCATCAGTAAAGGAAATGTCGACATATTCAGGCAAAGTGGCAGCAAAAGCAACGGGGCCATGAGGCGGCAGGTTGAATGTCGTCTGACCCGGCAGTTTGTTCCACTTCGGATAAATGAGCTTCAGTTTGATTGTGTCCATTTCATATTGTTGAAACTGCAAAAATACAAAAAATTATATCAGGATTAGTATTTGTTGATTTTGCAAACAATGGCATTGGCCCCCACAAACGCCTCGGCCGTCTGTATGGCCGTGAGCGAAACGCCGCACAGTCCATGTATGTTGACATTCTGCCCTGTCAAAAACAGGTTCTTGACTTTTGTATAGACCGACATCTGCGAGAGCATAATATTGTGGCTATCCTTTAAGAAACCATAGTTTGAACCTTCCTTGTTGCCATAATAGTCACGGATGGTGAGCGGCGATGAAGCCAAAACGAAGTCTATTCTGTCGCGAAAACTAGGATAGATTTTTTCCATAAAATTAAGCGTTTTCTCTATCATCTCCTGTTTCCATTTTTCATAATCTTCTCCCCTATGACCTGTCTTGGTGTCTTCCCATGGTCTAACCCATTCAAAGGGCATCTCACCGATGATGACCATTGTTTCCGCAAACTCATCTTGGTTTTCAATCGCTGGAGTGTAATACATAAGGTTGTTCGGCCAGTCTTCCTGCCGCAGGTTTTTGAGGTTGAATTGCGAGTCGTACTTGTAAAGACAATAGTTGGTATGGTTGACATATGGAAAAGCCTTCTTCTTGAATTTCACATAGACCTTGAAGCTGGAATAGGTTTCAGGAATCGACCACAGCCTTTTCCTGAACGAAACAGGGAAAGCCCTATCGCCCACCAGACGCAAAAGCACATCGGGATGCACATCTGAGATGTAACCTTCGGCACGATAAATATGGCCTTTTCGGGTGACCACTTGTTTTACTTCGTGGTTGTCCACCTCGATTTGGATGACTTCTTCGTTGGCCAGCACCTGTCCACCAGTCTCTTCGATGACTTCTTTCAACAAATCCGCCATCTGTTGGCTTCCCCCGACAAACTGGTAAGTGCCGCCAATGTGCAATACACCCAGTAGGGCAGCCATAAAAGCAGGTGTCGTGCCTGCCACCCCACCAAAGAGCGGACTGATGTAAGACAACAAGCCTTTCAGTTTCGGATCTTTGATGTAACGGTCCATCAACTCATCATATGGTACTATAGCGTCTTCGGACACCGACATGAACATTTGTGAGGGTCGTTCGCGCAAATAGAAGAGGTCTTCTTCTTCCGAAAGGGCATATATCTTCTCGACATAAGCTCTGATGTTGTCTTTTTCAGCTGGGAAAAGTTCAGCCAAATAGTTGATATATTGTTCTTTGCCTTTGGGAAGTCTATAGGAAGCGTTGTCTTCAAGCATTGTCACTACATCATAGCCATCCTCATCCATAGCACGAAGCGATAGACAATCCATGATGCCAAGATAGGAGAAGAGTTTGCGCAACTGTCCCACCTCATTGAAACCACCAAACACATGCATGCCCGTGGGAAAATTGACACCTTTTCTCTTGAAGTTTTGGAGGCCTCCGCCGATGATGGCATTTTTTTCCAACACGGTCACCTTGTAGCCTTCCTTGGCCAACAAGGCACCCGAAACCAAGCCTCCCAAGCCGCCTCCGATGACAACAACGGTCTTTCGGTTGGCTTCCATCATCTGTTGTCGCACCTTTTCTTCGCCCAATAGATGCTGACACACTGTCATCGTGCCCACCAACACACCTAACATGCCATGTGAATTGATGTTTTGCCCCACCAAAAGCAGGTTAGATACCTTGGTCTTATACGACACTCTGTCTGCGATGTTGTTTACATTCTTGGCCAAACCATAGATGGAGCCTTCGGGTGTCAGCGTATAGTCACGATAGGTCAATGGTGTGGCGGCATAATAATCGGCCAAGGACTCACGGAAACCTGGGAAGTCTTGCTCCACGGCATCGATAAGGCGTTCGGCCATATCGTGTTTGAACTGTTCATAGTCCTTGCCTCTGTGGCCAATGGTTTTTTCGCTCCATTGTTTCACCGCATCCATCGACATATAGGCCAAAACAACGCCTCCACGGGCGGTCTTGGGATGAGGCTCATGGCAATGGTGCATATAGAGGTAGCCTTGTGGCCAAGTGTCGTCGATTGTTCCGCCCATCTTCCAGGGCGAATCCGTGTGGAAACTATAGAAATTGGAGTTGATGTAAGGCATCGCACCTTCCTTGAAACGAAGGAAAAGTGAAAACACGGAGATGGTGTCTGAGATATTCTTAATGCGTGATTTGTAAGCTTCAGTGAAGATTTTGGGCTCCACTAAGTCTATCAATTGCTTGGGGTTGACATCGGAGATGACAATATCGGCGGTGAAAGTCTCGCCGTTTTCGGTCATCACGCCTGTAGCTTTCTTGCCTTCCACAAGGATTCGACTCACCTTGTGACGGGTCAGGATGGTGCCACCGTATTGCTCAAGCACTTCGCGCAAGGCTTTCACTATGGCATCGCTACCGCCTACGATGCGAAATGCGCTTTTGTTGTAGAAATCGAAGATGAAAGCATGGGTGGCAAAGGGTGTCTTGTCTTTTTGGGCTGCATAGAGTGAAAGGTTACCTACCAGTACCTCGCGCAGCAAAGGATCGGTGATGGTTTGTTCAATTACCTCGCTCAGGCTTTGGTACAACAACTTGTCGTCAATAAAACGGTTCTCATCTACACTGTGCTGCAAGTCACGGAAGGGTGACAAACTGGCCACCTGCTCCACCAGGTCGCAATACCGCTCAAGGTTTTCCCTTTGTGAAGGAAAACGCTGTGCAAACTGCTCAACAAAAGCCTCGCGACCGTTGGGAAAGGCAAAATGCTCGCCTTGCAGTGACACCACATCATAGGCCTGTGGATCCAAACGATTGAACTGGATTTTATCTTTGATTTCGAGGTAGTTGAAATAATGCGAAAGCACCTGGTCGTCGTCGAGACTGCCGATGAAATGCATCCCCGTCTCAAACTTTACTCCATCGCGAGTGAAACATTGCAGACAACCGCCCACCTGCGAGGCCTGCTCCAAAATGGTGACCTCATAGCCATTTTTCGCCAGGATGACACCCGTCGAAAGACCACCCAATCCACTCCCTATGATGATGCATTTCTTCATTTCAAAAAATCTTGGGATTCAATAATATACTCACACTGTGGAACCGCATCAACACCCTGTAAGAAATGCAGGTTCTCGGGGATGTAACTGCAATGAGAGGCCAAAAGGAACTTGTCCTCATCTGCCTCAACGGCATATACCTGTGCGTCGCGATGCACCAAAGCCACCGTCCACGCCAACTCGCCATAGCCGCTGTTTTGAATCAAAAAAGACTTCTGTTCCATGGCGTCAATTTCCAAAGCTTGTGCCTTGATTTTCTTTAGGTTACGACGACAAGTGCGTTCCACTTCAGGACCTTTGTAGATGTATTTGTAGCGCACAAATGGCAACACATATTCTGTGTTTTCCAATTGGTTCTTGAGTTCGGCAAAACGCTGGGTATAGTAAGCGCGGAACTGCGAAGTCAAAGCACGAGTCTCCATTGTGACCAACTCTTCATATGGCATGCGTTGCTCAATCACTACATGCAGTTGGCCTTCGCGTAATACCACATCTTTCTTAGGCATCACATGGTTGGCTCCGTGGATAAAGACCGGCAGAATGTCGAGTTGCAACGACTGTGCCAATTGGAACGCACCTTTATGGAAACGCAGGATTTCGCCCGTCTCAGAGCGTGTGCCTTCGGGGAAGACCACCACGGAATAACCTCGTTCCACCAAGTTTCTCAGGCGTTCCACATTCTTGTCGTAGCCGTCGGAAACAGGATAATATTCGGCATAACGGATGATGAGGCCATAAATCGGGTTTTTCCATACCCAGTCCGTCGTCAGCAACACCACCTTGGGGTTCAACATGATAGTGCACAACAAGTCGAGATGCGACTGGTGGTTGGCGATGATGACGGCAGGCTTTTCGAAGTTCTCGCCGTATTTGTTGACCAAATGGCACTTTACGCCTGGCAACAGTTTCAAAGCAATGCGCATGAAAGCCGCTATCAATTGATGGAAACGATAGCGTTTCTTCTCGGTATTGGGGCCCAAAATCATGTAAACCAAAGTAAACGGCGTAAAGATAAAGAACACAAAAACGACGAAGACCAACAAGGATAATATGGTATAAATCAGTCGTTTCAGGGTCAACGGCACTTGGCGAAGTTGACCCTTTCTCTTGGTCAACCAACCAAAGACAATGGGCGGCAGGTAGCAGGCCATCAGAACCACCGTAGCCATACCAATGATGGCCACTTCGGCCAAGGAACGCATGGCGGGATGCTTGGCGAAGATTAAAGTGCCAATACCGATGAACATCAGTATACCGCTGAGGATTACGCTGTTTCGGTAGTTTTTCAGCATTCGCTTGCCGTAAGCGTATTCGTATAGCAAGCCCTCGGTGATGAAGATGGTGTAGTCGTCGCCTTGACCGAAAATGAAGGTGGCCAAGATGATGTTGATGATGTTAAACTTGATGTCGACCAGGTTCATGATGCCCAAGATCCATGCCCAGCCGACCGTCAGCGGGAGGAAAGCCAGCAGTGCGAGTTCCAAGCGTCCGAAGGAAAGGCAGAGGAAGAAGAACACTACGATGCTGCACACATAAAGGATGTAGTCGAAGTCGCTTGATAGCGCACTGATTAAGTTGTTGCCCACATCGCTGATACTGAAAGCGAAGCCATTAGAAACCAAGGTCCCTGAGCCCGTCGAAGGGCAGGCTTGAAGGGTCGTTATTTCTGGATTGCTTCGTCGTCCCTCCTCGCAATGACGCGAAGCGACCACAAGCCTGATCTGTTCCTTCACCACCTCCAAATCCTTTACTGGCACCCTCACAAAATTCACCACCCTCGCCACCGAATCGTGCTGCAACATATAGTTGCCACACAAACCCAACAGCGGTTCCATTTCGCTTTCGTTCAAAGGCTGATAGTCCTTGGTGATGCCCTCAATGAATGGAGCAAAAGCATTCTCCGTAAAACCCGCTTTCACCGCCTCAACTTTGACTTGATCCGCCAAACCTTCATGGCGCTGCCAGAATGCTTGCCACAACTCTAACGACTTCTCTTGTCTTTCCACCGAAGGCAACAGGCCATCCATGCCTGAAATGCTGTATTCCACACTGTCGGAAATCGACTGCTGCAAATGGTTTATGATGCTTTCGTTTTGCTTGATGGCCTCTTGGAAATCCTCGGCTTCCGAAACCACATAGATCAAGTCTGTCTCCCCTTCCTTTTGCAGCGACTCGCTCAGCAAGGCCAAGTCTTCCTGCTCTTGGCTAGTCATATAGTTAATGTTATGAAGGTCGGCATCGAAAGCGGCTTCCTTGCCAAAGTAACTGAGTATCAATGTAATGATTACCAAAGGCCAAAAAGCATAGAGTTTAACCTTGCGCCACCATTCCGAAGGGGCTTTGCCATCGTCGACGAAAAGTCTCTTGGTCTTTTTCGGCACCACGGCAAACAGCGGCAGGAAGACCATCACGAAGAGTATCGTTCCAACCAAAGTCAAGGCACCGAAAAGGCCCAAGTCGCGCATGGCTTCTGCCTTCACGAAGACGAGGCAAGCAAAGGCCGCCACGGTGGTGATGTTGCCGATGACCAAAGGCTGGATGACATCCTTCAAGGCCTCGCGTTTGTTAGGTTCCTGCTTGATGTGGTCGAGGTAATGCAAGGGATAGTTGACCGCGATGCCCACGATGACCGAGCCGATGCCTACCACGATGATGGAGATGCTCGATTTGAACAAGGCGATGACCGCCAAGGCGAAGATCCAACCGAAAAGGATGGCAATGCCGAGCCAAAGCAGATTACGCTTGCGCGCCATGGTAAACATCAAAATGCCAAAGATGAGCACCAGTGCCAAGGCGATGGAGAAAAAGCTGTCGTGCTTGATTTGTCGCGCATTGGTGACGGCGATGGTGGGCGCGCCGACAGCCGAAATCTTTACTTCAGGATGCTCGCTCTCGGTCAGTTCGGTCACCTTATCGATCAAATCGACGATTTTGGCGTTGCCTTGGGTGTCGCTGCCCGAGAAAGGCGATGAGAAGAAGGCAAAGCCTTTGTCGCCGCTTTCGTTGAAGAGGTATTCGTCTTCCAGACGGTAATTTTGTGTGGGATTGAGCGCGTTGAGTCTTTGTAAAGAGGGCGAATAAAGGTTGAGCGGGTCGACCTTGACACCGTCCACCACAAAACCTGCCGTGGGCATGGAAAGCATCCGCTTGATGTTGGCCATACTAGTGGCTACATGCTCGGGATCAGCCAACAAGGAGTCCATGCGTTGGTAGTCGGTTTCGGTGAGAAACAAGGCTTGATTTTCGCGGATGAAATCAATGGCATCAAACACTTGGCTGCCGTCGACACGACATTGCAAGTCGTTGACAATTTGTGCGGTATCTGTTGCTTTCCAATGGCTCTCAAAGGCATCCATGGCTTCCATGATGGCGTCTATGGCTTCGTCGCCAGCCAACTGGATGGTATCGGCAGTGAAGATGACGGTGATTTGACCTTGGTTGCCCAAGTCGTTGTAGACCGAGGTATAGCGTTCTTTCTCGGGGTCGGTGGGCAGGAAGTCAGCGATGTTCTCCTTATAGTCCAGACGCAGTGCCGAAAACACGCAGAGGGCCGTGACAACCAACAATAGGGCTATCGAGAAGGCCTTGTGTTTCGACAGGTAGTCGTAGATATTGAGGAAGAACTTGTTCATCGGAATTTCTTGTTATTTATCAAGAATGTAGAGAATTAGAGAAATTTATACTGAATTTCGATGTGAATTAGAGAAAAAATCGCAAGCGATTTTTGGGTTTAAACAGTTTGTGGATTAATCGCGAAGGCCAACCATAGACAATGGCCACGAGGCAAAGGATGGTATTAAGCACGCTGATGCGGAAGAAGTCCCAAAACGGGCGGAAGTGCGTGACGCGCTCTTCGGCCTTTGGATAAAACACATTAACCTTGATGGGTACGAGGTCGGTGCCGCGCCAAGCAGAGAAGACTAACAGCGAAAGTTCGGCCTCATAGCGGGCGCTGAAAATATAGGGCAACTTTTTCAAAGGATACAAGCGATAACCAGTCTGTGTGTCGGGCAAATCGATCCAAGTTTGAAGTTTGAACCAAAAATTCGAGAATTTGTTGGCAAAGCTGTTCTTGCCGGGCATGTTCTCTTGTTTCAGGTTGCGGCTGCCCACAATCAAGGCGCCAGGGTGTTGCTCCAAGGCCTTGACAAACAGCGGGATGTCTTCGGGATAATGCTGTCCGTCGCTGTCGATGGTGATGGCATAGTCGAAGCCCATGGTTTTGGCTTTCTTGAAGCCTTGCTTCAAGGCATAGCCTTTGCCTCGGTTGCGGCCATAGTCGACCACGGTGATGCGTTCGCCGAACAAAGCTAGAATCTCGGAAGAGTTGTCAGTACATCCGTCGTTGACCACAATGACATCAGAGCAATAGGTCAGCACCCTTTCCACCACATCGCGCAGCGTGCCGCCATTGTTATAGGTCGGCAAGATGGTGCAGGCTTTCCGTTGCTGCATCAGGTTCCGTGTCGCTATGGCATCAGACGGGTTCATAGCTAAAAGTCAGCGACATTTTGGTGTAGACGGAAGCTTCATCTGCAACGACAACCTGGGCTTTGCATTCGTTCTCAGTCTCGACAAGATTCGAATAAGTAAAACGCACCTCTTTGTTCTCTGCAGGAACCAACATATTGAGGTATTTGATGTTCTTCGACGCTTTCAGGAAAAGCGGACGGCCAAGTTTTTGTTGCAGCACCTCTCCTACAGTTTGAAGCAAACAGGCTCCCGGAGTGATGGGATTGCCTGGAAAGTGGGCTTGATAGATCAAATGCTCGGGATTGCAACACAAAAGGGCTACGAAACCGTTTTCGGCTTCTTCTATGGATTCAATATGGAAGAGGTTATCCAAAAAGTTCATACACTCGTGTTTTTAGAAATCAACACTGAACGTCAAACCCAGTGTCGTATGGCTATGGTCTTGCGAAAGACAACATCTCATCAGTGAAGGTGAAACATGGAATGACACCTTTTGCGTGTTTTGGTTGTATTGTTCCACCACGCCATCGAGTTTTCCGTTACCAATGCCCCTCAAAATATAACCTACCACAAACATATCCACTCCCAAGCCGGCATTGAGCAATCCCAAATTGATGTTCAATAAAGCATCATTGGTTAGATTGTAATCATACACAAAATAGGTCAGTCCTGCATAGCCCAAGCCTATTCCGAAGGCAATCCAGCCGACGGTTTTTAGCGTGTTGCCTGTGTAATACAAGGTACGACCCGAGTTAAATTGATCGAATAATTCAGAGTCCATTATGGTCTTCAACTCATCATCGGTGAGAAGATGGGCGTCGGGAGCCTTGAAAGATTCACCAAAATAGAGATCGCCACGATGTTTCTGCATAGGCAAGTCCTTGTATTGATCTAAGATGTTGTTTTCTTGGGCCATCGAGGACAAGCCCATAAAAACGAGTAAAAACAATAAAAGCTTTTTCATAGCGAATAATTTTAAATTAAGAGGCAAAAATAGGGATTTTTCTTTTTGACGGGAAAACGATTACATAAAAAGACGAAAAGACCCACATCCTTTTCGTTCGGATATGGGTCTTTTCTATAGAAACAGAAAGATAAGTGTTATTCCTTCACAAATCTTCTAATTTCAACCTTACTATCGGTAGCCATACGAATCATGTAAGTTCCGCTGGCAAAGCTATCAACATTGATCATGATCTTATCGGAAGAATAGTCCTGCTTGCTTATCAAAGCACCATCGATGGTATAGATTTCAAGCTTTTTGATTAGCTCGGAAGCTTCTATTGTCAATTTGAACTTGACAGGATTCGGATATAGCGTAACCGTCATGTCACCTTGTTCAACAATACCTTCCACATGCTGCAAATGAGCGACATACTCGCGTGCTTCTGTCACAACAAAGGAGATGCTCTCTTCCTCTGAGACGACTTGGCCATTCAAAGTCCAGTTGACGAACTCGTAATCGTCGTGCGGAGTGACTGTTAGCGTGCATGTCTCACCATAGTTGTATAATCCGATGCCTTCGATATCGCCCGAGTTATCAGGATCTGTATTAGCCTTGATTTCAAAAACATTGTACAAGAAATTGGCCACATATTCAGCATTTTCTGTTACCACGACAGAATGAATGGCATCCGTCGAGAAGACAACCCCATCCTTCGTCCAGTTGACAAACTCATAACCATTGTTAGCGACAGCGCGTAAGGTGACAACATGTCCATAATCGTAAGTTCCGCTTCCATAAACTATACCACCTTCAGTAGGCATTGCTAACACAGTAATTGTGTAATGTTCAACAACGAAGTGAGCCACATAGTTTCCATTATCGGTAACCGTGAAGCTGTAGTTGGCATTGTTGCTTACCACCGAGCCATTTTTCGTCCAATTGACGAAAGCATAACCCGTGTTAGGTGTGGCTGACAAATTGCATGTTTCACCATAAGTGAAGCTGCCGCCGCCAGCTGCTGTACCACCAGCTTCGGGATCAACGGAAACCGTAATGTTATAATGGTCGAGGCTGAAATGTGCAACCAGGTTGGCATTTTCAGTCACCATGAAAGTATAAGAGGCATCTGTGGAAACTACCATACCATTCTTCGTCCAATTGGTAAAAGTATAACCTGCGTTAGGCAAAGCGGAAACGGTGCAATTGTTGCCATAGTAATATGCACCGCCACCAACTGCAGTACCACCCTCTATCGGGTCTGCCGAAACAGTTATCAAGTACATGTTGACCGTGAAATTGGCAACATAAGTGGCATTCTCCGTAACAGTAAAACTATACGATGCGTTACTCGAAACCACGGTGCCATTCTTAGTCCAATTGACGAAAACAAACCCTGAGTTGGCAGTAGCGGTCAATGTGGCAGTAGAACCATAGTTGTATACACCCGCACCCGTGACTGTACCACCATTAGATGGATTGGCTGTTACTGTAATCTCATAACTGGCAATTTCAAAATTGGCAACATATGCAGCATCTTCTGTTACGGTGATAGTATAGTTCGGACTATTGGAAACCACATTGCCGTCCTTCGTCCAGTTGACGAATGTGTAGCCTTCGTTCGCTATGGCGCTCAATGTGACCGATGCGCCATGGTTGTATGTGCCGCCGCCCGTCACCGTTCCGCCATCTGCTGGATTAGCAGTTACCGTAATTTCATAGCTGTTGATTTGGAAATTGGCAACATAGCTGGCTGTCTCTGTCACCTCAAAGCTGAAGCTCAAATCGGTCGAGACCTCCTCGCCGTCCTTTGTCCAGTTGACAAACATGTAGCCAGCATTGGGCGCCACCGTCAGCGTGCATGTGCTGCCTTGC
>ONFF01000027.1 GCA_900317055.1 uncultured Bacteroidales bacterium
CGACGATGATACTGCGGGAGACCGTGGGAAAGTAGTTCGCCGCCCACCCACAACGGAGACCCTTCACCGAAACAGGTGAGGGGTTTTCTGTTTTTATGCACTACCCTACCCTTCCCCAAGCTTTCAATCATTTCAAGTCCTACATTCCCAAATTTTTACTACTTTTACAGCCAAATTCGAAAGTATGGCCAAAAGATTGGTATTTGTACTTATTTTGTTAATTACCAACCTATTAGGATTTTCACAAAATCCTACCCAAGATAGCATTGCCCCGAAAAAGCCTTCTCCCACCCCACCCCAACCCATCGATTCCACCTTCGTCACTTACAATGCCTATCCCTTCGACAGCATCTTCCTGAATGCCTCCAAAGTCGTCGACACCTTAACATTCCATGCAGCTGAATTCGACTATCTGCAACACGGCAACACTATCTACAGCACTTTGAGCAACACGGGAATGGCTCATAAGTCGATGAGATTCAACTATCTGCATCAGGCAGGGTTCGACATGACCCTACCCGCTTTTTCCGCCCTCATGCAGAACGAAAGCAACATGCTATCCTACCAGTCCGTCCTACCCTACTCCGAAATCCGTTACCTGATGACCGCCGGCGACCTGGAACAGCATTTTCATGTAAGGTTCGGCAGACAAGTCACCCCTCGCCTGCTGATATCCTTCGCCTTCGATACCGACTATGCTCCCGCCACCTTTATCAACAACAAAACCATCAACAACGCTTTCTGGGTCAATGCCAAGTATATCACCCAAAGCGAACGCTATGGCGTGGGCGCCTATTGGTATCGCAACAAACTTGAGATGGGAGAAAACGGGGGTATCGTCAACGACGAGAACTACATCTCACATACCGAATCCGACAACTCTGTCATCCCTGTCAATCTGAACAATGGAACCAACTTCATTATTTCCAGTGGGATAGGCTTCGAACAATATTTCAATCTCCTATCGAAAAAGACGGTGAAGATAAAGAAAGAGACTTCCCCTATTGAAATTGATTCCGTCCTTCCCCTTCCCGCAACCAACGACAGTCTCACGATTGACACTTTGGCATTGGACAGCCTCGCAATTGACACTTTGTCCTTAGATAGCATCAAAAGTACTATCACTCAAGAAGTTGTGCAAGAAACAAAGGATAGGAAATTCACTCTAGGAAGGATTTGCCATAGCTTCAGCTATCTGAACAACAAGTTGTACTATAACGAAACCTCCCCTTCCGCTGCTTTCTATCGGCCTTTCGACACCTTGCTCAACACCACGAAAACAACGGATACCACATTGGTCAGAGCCATCAGAAATACGCTGAAATGGAGCAGTTTAGGATACAAGAAGTACAATGATGACATTCCTTTCTATGTGTATGCAGGAGTTAATCATGGGTTCTATACAGTGAAGCATTTCGACTATCTTGAGAACGAAACCACACTTTCACGCAACTACAACCAATTGAGCGTCAACGGCGGCATCATCGTCAACCTGTTCAAATCGACACGCATCACAGGGCAAGGCGAACTCGTCACTTTGGGCTATCAAATCGGAGATTTCGACCTCAAGGGACAATGGAAACAATTCTTGGGGACAACGGCCAAGAACTTCGGTTTCGCCACCTTTAATGCGGAAATCAAACGACAAAGTGCCAACTGGTTTGAGGAGAGCTACACATCGAACCATTTCCGCTGGGAGAACGACTTCAAGGCTTCCACTTACCTGACTTTCGACTTGAGATACAACTACAAGAGCTATTGCATCGGCCTCAAGCAGACCACAGTTTCCAACCTAATCTATTTCGGTACTGATGCCCGTCCGACCCAGTCTGACGACATGTTCAGCATCCGCGAGGCATATCTTAGCTTCTACCAAAACCTCTGGCGATTTGAGTTTGAAGGCTTTGCCAGCCTGCAAAAGTCGAGCAACGAAGAGGTCATGCACCTCCCCTTGTTGCTAGGACAACTGAGAATCGGGTATTCACAACCCATATTTCACAAAGTGGCCACCCTTCATCCAAGCATTACAGTGCGTTATTTCACCAAATACTACGCCGACGCCTACATGCCTGCTACCCGAACCTTCTATCTTCAAAACGAGGTTGAGATTGGCAATTTCCCGTTCATCGACCTTGCCATTTCGCTCAAAGTCAAGAAGGCCCATATCTTTTTTGTCTACAGCAACATGTTCCTACTCACCGGCAACTACAATTCATTCATCGCTCCTCACTACCCCATGCGCGACAGCAAGATTTTCATTGGAATCAACTGGAGACTCTTCAATTAAACAAACACCATGCTTCAAACAGAACTCATACCCACTACCAACACCCTGTCGAGAGTCACTGACACCATTGCTACTGTGTCTGACACCCTCAAGCACCATCATGCCGTGGAAAATGTCTTGGAGCAGGTATCGACCAACAGCTCGTCAAGAGAGATTGGACTGACCATCGCCATCATCGGACTACTCATTTTTACCGCCCATCTTTTCAGCGAAATCTTCAGCCGCAAACGCATCCCCGATGTATTGTTCCTTATTATTATTGGCTTGCTCATCGGTCCCGTATTCCACTGGATTTCGCCAGAGAGTTTGGGCAACGCAGGCAGTCTGTTTTCGGGTATCACCTTGGTCACCATTCTGTTTGAAAGTGGTACCCAATTGCGATTTGCAGCACTGAAAGACTCGTTTGGAGGCGCTTTAAAGCTCACTGCGTTGAACTTTATCTTCTCTGCAGTCGCTGTCTGGCTGGTAGGATGGCTTGTGTTGAAAATCGATCCAGTGATAAGCATGATTTTGGGCTGCGTCCTGGGTGGTACAGCATCAGCGGTGGTCATCCCTATTGTGCGGCAACTGAGGATGTCCGAAAAACCCGCCATCATGCTCATCCTTGAAGCGGCCATTGGCAATGTGTTCAGCATCGTTCTGGCCTTGGCCTTGATGCAAGCCATCAAGAGCAAACACTTGGAGTTTGGCGCTATTCTTGGCAACATCTTCTCCTCCTTTATCCTGGCCACGGTGATGGGCCTCATCGGCGCCATCTTTTGGGCCTTGATTCTCGACCAAATCCGCAACATCAAGTACTCCATTCTGACGACTCCCGCTTTCGTGTTCATCATCTATGGTATCAACGAGTGGATGGGCTTTAGTGGCGCCATCGCAGCCTTGGCGTTCGGCATAGGCTTGGCCAACATCGACACCATCTATAACGCCTGGCTCAAGAAATTCATCAAAAAAGTGCCGGTCAACCTGAATGAAACCGAGCGTTCGCTGTTCTCGGAACTCGTCCTCCTTCTAAAGACCTTCTTCTTCATCTATGTGGGCATTTCCATCCAACTGAAGCAATGGCAACCTATCGTCATCGGACTGGGAATCAGCGTATTGCTTTTCATCATCCGCATTCCCGCCGTCCGTTTTGCCATTTCGAAAAAAGATAACATTCCGGACAAGGAACTGGCTTTCATGTCGGCACTCAACCCGAAAGGACTGACTGCTGCAGTATTGGCCACACAAGCCCTCATCTATATTCCTGATCTCGAAGTCGCCATGTTCATCAGAAACATCGTCTTCTCCGTAATTCTCTTCACCATCGTCATCAACTCTATCCTTATCCCGCTCATTGACAGAGAAAGAGGGATCTATCGTTTCTATGGGAGCATGTTGAGTTTCAATCAAAAAATGAAAAACATCGTTTCCAAGACCAAGGAAGATGGCGAGAATTGGCACAAAAAGCATTCAAAAGCACATGAGTTTGTTGACGAGATGTTTCATTCCGAAGTCATCACTGACATCCTTGAGCAACAGGACAAACCTGGAGCCGTCAACAACAAAGTTGAATCTAGCAACATGGATGTGGCAGATTAAACTATTTATAATGTGTAAAAATTACACTTATTAAATAGTTAAAAATCAAATTATTAACTTTCTCAATTCCATATAAAGTGTAAATTATACACAATCACACATTGCAGGTAGTAGAAATAGTTGTAATTTTGCGTCAAATTTACACAAAAATGGAAAAACAAAACTACACTTACGAATATCCTCATCCCGCCGTGGCAACTGACTGCGTCGTGTTTGGTTTCGATGGACGCGAACTGAAGGTGTTGCTTATCGAGCGCGGCATAGAGCCGTACAAAGGTGCATGGGCTTTCCCGGGAGGATTCCTTCGCATGGACGAGACCGCAGAGCAATGCGCTTTGCGCGAGCTGAAAGAGGAAACCGGGCTGAGTCTTAATTACCTCAAGCAGTTCAAGACCTTCACTGATGTCAACCGCGACCCGCGCGAAAGGGTGATTTCAATTGCCTTCTATGCCCTGGCTAAGAAGTCGGATGTGCAAGGTGGCGATGATGCGGCTCAAGCCAAATGGTTTGCCCTCAACGAGGTGCCGCATCTGGCCTTCGACCATGACTATATCCTACGGAAGGCCATGGAAAAGCTGCGTGAAGACATTCATTTTGAGCCTATTGGTTTCGGTCTCTTGGATAAGGAGTTCACCATGTCAGAACTACAACGCCTTTATGAAGCCATCCTAGGCGTGCAGTTTGACCGTCGCAATTTCCACAAGAAAATGCTGCAAACTGGCATTTTGGAAGAAGTGGACGACAACTCACCCACTTTCTTTGGTAAAAACAATGAAATGCGAAGCATGAGCATCGACGCGCTTTTCGGAGGCATCGCAGCACCATCGCGTACGGCCTACTCCTCATCGCGTGACGACGACAGCCGCTCAACGCGCCGCTGGGGCACCAAGTTTCGCTTCAACAAACAAAGATACGATAAGTTTAAAGAAGGCGATAGCTTCCGTCAAGAGTTCTAATCAGTTATCAGTTGTTCAGTTATTCAGTTGTTCAGTTAGAAGTTAGAAGTTAGATGTAAGATGTAAAAAGTTAGGAATTGAAAATGTAAAACTACAATAAAACAATAAGTTATGGAAACAAGCAACACAACCCCAAAGACGCAGGTCTATAATCTGATTATCCTCGACAAGAGCGGCTCGATGAGCAGCATTGCCAAGGCCGCTATCGCTGGCTTCAATGAAACCGTAGGCGGCATCCGCTCAGCCCAAGAACGCTTCAAAGACACGCAAGAGCATTTCGTCTCACTGATGATTTTCTGTGACTGTGAGAAAACCATGGTTTACGACATGGTACCCGTTGACAAAGTCAAAGAACTGACCTCCAGGGAATACCGTCCTTGCTGCTGCACCCCACTTTACGACGCCATGGGCATCAGCATCAATGCCTTGCATAAGGCCATCAAGGACAAGGAAGATGCCACCGCAGTGGTCACCGTCATCACTGACGGACTTGAGAACGCCTCTAAGGAATACTCTGGCCAAGCCATCAAAGCCCTCGTGGAACGCATGAAGGATGAGGAAGGCTGGAACTTCGCCTACATCGGTACCAACCAAGATGTGCGCGCCACTTCAGCCTCACTCTCCATCGACAATCACATGGAATTCGCCGACACCGACGCCGGCATGCGCGATGCTTGGGAAAAGGAACGCAAAGCCAAGATGTCGATGTTCTCGCGATTCTCAATGGGCTTCGCTGCCACTTCGGCTATGTCGAGAGAAGAGCGAAAGGCCTACCGTAGCATGGAACACCGCTCCTCCAAGAATTACCACGAGATAGGCGAATTCAGCAACCGCATCACACCTGAGAACATCAAAAGCCTTAAAGACAGCGAGATTTTCGTTTTTGGCAGCAACCTTGCCGGGGCACATGCTGGTGGCGCAGCCCGCATCGCAGTGGAGAAATTCGGTGCCATCATGGGTCAAGGTGTGGGTCTGCAAGGCCAAAGCTACGCCATCCCCACGATGCAAGGCGGCCCTGACACCATCCTGCCCTATGTGGAAGAGTTCATCCGTTTTGCCGACATGCATCCTGAGCTGACCTTCCTCGTCACCAAGATAGGCTGCGGCATTGCAGGCTTCACTCCCAAAAAAATCGCGCCTTTGTTTGCTGGCGCCATCAATGTGCCCAACATTCATCTGCCGATGGACTTTTGGAGGGAACTGGTGTAACTATGGCTGATGGCCTATGGCAGCTTCTATAATGGATGGAAGCTTCAACTTCTTGAAAAGCTGCCATAGTCATAGGCCATTAGCCATATTCATAATAATTCATTAAAAATCAAATACTTAAATACTATGTTAGGAGCAATTATAGGAGATACCATTGGATCGGTATATGAATTCCACAATATAAAGACCACACACTTCCCTCTGTTCGATCCGCGAAGCAACTACACCGACGACAGCGTGATGACCATGGCCGTGGCCAATTGGCTTTTGACCGACCCGCAACATGGCATGGACACCTTGGAAGCCTCATTTCTGAACTTCGCCAAGAAATATCCTTGCCCAATGGGCGGCTATGGACCTGGATTCTACCGATGGCTATTCGAGCCAGAGACCTTTGTAGAGGGAAAACGCCATCCCTACAACTCGTTTGGCAATGGCGCCGCCATGCGTTGCAGCGCGAACGGTTGGATGTTCGATACTTTGGAAGAAACGGAGCGTGTGGCTGGGCTTTCGGCTGCTATCACCCACAACCATCCCGAAGGCATCAAGGGAGCACAGTCAACAGCGGTAGCCATCTTTATGGCTCGAAACGGAAAAAGCAAGGAAGAGATAAGAAATTATATATCAACAAGATACGAATACAACCTCAACCGCACCTGCGACGAGATTCGTCCCGTGTACGACTGGGATTCCTCATGCCAAGGCACAGTGCCTGAAGCCATAGTAGCCTTTATGGACAGCACCGACTTTGAGTCGGCCATCAGGTTGGCAGTCTCATTGGGCGGTGACAGCGACACCCTCGCCTGCATCACCGGTGGCATTGCCGAGGCCTTCTACAAAACGATCCCTGAAAGCATAGCTTTGAGAATTTGGGAACTCATTCCCGAGGATTTTAAGGCCATCTTCAGAGCCATGGAAACTCAGACGAGTTACCGCCTACCCAGCAATTTGAAATAACAAAAGTAATATAACGATTATGAGCAAGGCAGGAGCGTGGGGAACCGCTCCTGCCTTTTTTACTTATTATTCCAACAAAAGCATTACTTTTGCGGCATAAAAACACACAATGATGAAAATCCTGATCCTCAACGGCCCCAACCTCAACCTCTTGGGCAAGCGTGAACCCGACATTTACGGAAACATTTCCTTCGAAGTCTATTTGCCTCAACTCCGCAATCGTTTTCCACAACACGAACTCACCTACTTCCAGTCGAACCACGAAGGGGCATTGATCGACAAGCTGCAAGAGGCCGACGGACAATTCGATGCTGTGGTAATGAACCCTGGGGCCTATGCCCATACCTCCATCGCCATCGCAGATTGCATCCGCGCCATCAGCATCCCTGTCATTGAGGTGCATATTTCCGACATTTCGAAAAGGGAGCCTTACCGCAGGCATTCCTTTACGGCTGAGGCTTGCATGAAATGCATCTCCGGATTGGGATTGGAAGGCTATGCGAAGGCAATTGAAGCCTTAGGATAAGGAAGAGAAATCACTTTCCTTCAATTCGCTGTATTTATTTTTCTTGCGAAGCACATTATCGAAGACGATGTTGCGCTGATAGATACAACTTACGACCTTGTGCTCAATGGTTTTCCTGTATGCTTTCAAGGATTTCAACCTCTTGTAGAAATCCCAATGCGCCTTGAAGACCATCCCAAAGTCTTTTGGGCAGCCCTCAAAGAGGAATTTCAGTGCCGCCACCCAATCAAGAAAGATGCGATAGAGAATGGTACGATGCACTCGTTGCTCAGGCAAATTCTTCACCAACAACGAAAGGTTGTTTCTGAAGTTCAGGTAAGTCTTGCGGGGTGAGTTCTTCGGCAAAGTGCCTCCACCAATATGATAAACCCACGACTGCGGACAGCAATACACCTTATATCCTGCGTTCTTCAGTCTCCAACACAGGTCAATTTCTTCCATGTGGGCAAAAAAGCTGTCATCCAAGCCACCAATCTGATGATACAAGTCTGCACGGACAAACATGCAAGCACCTGTGGCCCAAAAGACCTCGATTGGATTGTCATATTGATGTTCGTCTACCTCCAAGTTTTGGAACACCCGACCACGGCAGAAAGGATAGCCGTACTTGTCGATGAAGCCGCCACTCGCGCCGGCATATTCAAACTGTTCCTTGTGGTAATACGACAGAATCTTCGGCTGGCAAGCGGCTATCTGCGGGTCGGCATCCATCAGTTCGATGACGGGTTCAATCCAATACGGCGCCACCTCGATATCCGAGTTAAGCAACACATAATACTGTGCCTCCACCTGACGCAAAGCCAAATTGTAGCCCGTGGCGAATCCTCCATTGCTACCGTTTTCAATCAAACGAATCTCAGGGAAATGCTCATGCATGAAGGCTACTGAATCGTCGGTAGAGGCATTGTCGGCCACGACAATCTCAACCAATGTCGAGTCGCAGTTGGCGATGACATTGGGCAGAAACTGTTCGAGGAACTTCCGTCCGTTGTAGTTCAATATAACGACAGCTACCTTCATGCTTCTTTCATTTGGGGTCTTTGGTGTTTCCAGCGGCGGTGCGACCACAGCCAATTATCGGGGTTGGCCTCAATGAAACGCTCCACGCTATGCACATAGCGTTCCATGATTTCTCCCGGTTTCGTCTCTTTTGGGCGGTCGGTAAGCAATTCAAAGCTCACTTCATAGCGTCCCCTGCCCTGCCTCCGCATGTCAACGAACACAATGGCATAGTCCAGTTTTTGGGCAATGCGTTCGATGCCCGTAAACCAACAAGTGTCTTGATGCAGGAACTCCGTCCAATAGTCTTGTGCCAAGCCATGCGATGTTTGGTCGGCCATCATCAACACAGCGGTCTGGCTGTCGCGCAGCTGGGCCAAACGGCGCAACACCGAGTTCGACTCCACCATTTCCAAAGTGCTGTGGCAAGTACGGATATACAGCATCAACCGTTCAAAAACAGGATTTTCCACTCTCTTATACACAGCCAAGCCCTTATGTTGGGTGAGTTCAGGTATCATCTTGCCAAACCACTCCCAGTTGCCCGAATGCGGGATGGCATAGAACACATTTTTGCCTTGCTCATAAAGCTGTTTCACCAGCTCAGGATTGGTATAATGGATGCGGTTTCTGTAGCCGTTTTTCTTCATGCGCAGCATCTTCGGGGCTTCCACAAACAAGTCGCAGAGGTTTTGGTAGAAACGCCGTTCTATGTGTTTGATTTCCTTTTCACTCTTATCGGGGAAAGAATTCAACAGGTTCTGTCTGACCACCTTACGGCGATAACGAAGCAGGTGATATACCAAAAAGTAATAGCAATCGGACTTCAAATAGAGAAGCCAATAGGGATGAATGGACAGGAAAGCCACCCACAACTTCACAATATGAAATCCGATTTTTGCCACGGCTTATCTCGGGTTATTGTACAATTCGACAGCATGCGAGCCCCAGCCTCTCTCGTATTCAGTTTGGTCGACGCCTTGATCGTACCCTTGACCATAAACAAATTGATAGATTTCCATCGGCCAGCGCGGATTGTTGATTTCGCCGACCATGTTGGAATGGATCAATTGATAGTCGTTAGTTGAGCGATCAGGAGCCATGAAAACGAACTTCTTGTCGCGCTGATTGGCCACCTGATAGTAGTGCCAAATCTCGTAGGGACGAGCGGCAGGTTCATCAGGCACTTCCATAATCTTGTCGGGTTGACCGTACTTCAGGAACACATAGCCACGGTCGCTGCGATAGCCAGGAAACGCCGTAGTGCCGAATGACATGTTGACCCTTTTGACAGCAGCCAGATAATCATCAAAGCCTTGTTTGGGATTCATCGGAAAGCGTTTACTCCAGAAGTTGAAAAGGAACTGCTGCATGGTTTTCATGTCGTCGGTACGAACCAAATTGGAGGAATAGTCGCGTTCCATCTCGCTGCAGATTGGGTCGAGGTAACGGATATACTTGCGCAATGTGTCGATTTCAGTGATGTTACCGACAAAGGTATTGGCCACATTGACGCCAGCGAGGTCATCCATCTTGAAGGACACATTGGGATTGCTGCGTTGGAAGAACCAGCTCTTGGAACAAATCAACTCGTTGCTGCGATCGTGCATCTCAACAACAAGGTAATAGTTGCCTGAAGGCAGCTCCGAGATGTCGATGGTGTTGAGCAACACATCAACCTTTTTCACATCGAAGCGTTTGTTGAAGATATAGTTCTGCATGCGATTCGATGACTCGACAGTCTCGATGTAGTAATTGACCAAGAACTTGCCTTCGTCATACAGCTTGTCGCTGTTGTAAATCTCGGCGTAGAAACTCAGTTTGTTCTCATTGGCACCATAGAAAGGATACACGCGAGGCAGGAAGTCGAAGCCGCTCTTGGTGCAATCCTTTGGCTTTACGGCTTTCGTGTAGGAATCGAACAACAGGATGTCGGAAATAGCCGGTGTGTTGTCGGGATAGTTGACATCCACGGTGACCGTTGTAGGTGGCAGCACATCGCCGCTGTTCAAATCGGTGATACAGATTTCCATCTGATACTCACCGTTGGGCAAAGAAAAGCGCTGCTGATCGATAAAAGCGCCATCGAGTTTGGTGGTATCGGTCACCACAGGGCTGTCAACAGCCACCTTGGAGAACACCGATTCTTCACCTTTTCTGAAAACGGTAACGACTTCCACAGTAGCCTTGAATTTGCCAGGTTCAAATTGCTTGTAGACTGCTGTCCGGCAATCGAAAGCGATGGCGTTTTCCACATATGGCGTCATGCCAGGGACACAATAGGTTGTCGTGGAAAGATAGGATTTCAGTTTTTTCGTTTGGGCATTGCCGGCAAATGCAACCAGCAACAACATTAAAGTCACAAGGACTTTCTTAGAAATAGTAATTGATGTATTCATGGCGTTTGTTTTTTGACGAAACAAAAATATACATGTTTTTTCCAAATGCTTCATTTTTTCTTATCCAATTTCTCAACGAATCTCAACAAAATCAAAATAATCAACTGTCTTTCAACTATTTACATTACTCTTTTTCAAATAAGTTATCATAGCTTGCTCAAGATTATCACCCAGCCCCACTGCCGTCAAAATCTTATTGGTACGACGATTTGCGCCGCTATAGGAGATGCCTTCCATTACAGCGATTTCAGCGTCATTCATACCCAGCAGGCCCAAACAACTGTGGCGCAAATCGGCCACATTCAGTTCAGGGAAGTCTTTCAGGAAACGTGACGAAAAATCCGGGAAACATCGGTTGGCTTCCTGCACTAGTGCGATATAGTCCATTTCTTTCAGCTTCAATTTGGGAAACACGCCCACATTTTTAATCATAATGTCCTTACCCTCAACGGAATGCTTGATCTTGTTTACGACATTAGCAGCCATAAAGGATTGCCAGGCTTCATCGAAATCGACTCGTTGGGCGTTCAGTTGCTCTCGGGTGTCATTCAAAGCCTGCGAAATCTGTTCAATCTCATGGTCTTTATCTGCGTTCTCTTGTTCGTGCTTTTGTTCAATGGTCGTGATCTTATTTTCGATATGACTGATACGCTTGCGGTTACGGACGATGATGTAAGCCAAGAAAGCGATGACGAGCATCAAAAACAACGAAAGCATCAAAGAGGAGAAGCCTTTACCTTCAGGTGATGATGGGTCAGCGGTTTTCGGCCGCCTGAACACATCGTACAGGTATTCGATTTCCATCTTTCGTGACGCCATACGGTTTTCCATCATCGAGCTTTCCACATAGAAACGGTTGTATGATACCTCTTCGTCAAATAGTCCCTTTTCTCGACAGATTTCCGCCAACTTGGCTGCTGCATCCATGCGTGCGAAACGGTCACCTTTCAAAAAAGCACGTTCCAAATGAGGAAACGCCGAGTCATACTGATGAATCTCCAAAAACTTTGCACCTATCGACAACTGAATGGGGTCGTCCCCTACCGAAACCTTTTCGTCAGCCTCCTGATAAAGTGCCAAAGCCTTGTCATATTGTTTTTGGGACTGGTAGATGGCAGCCTCGAAGCGTAGCATAGCCGCGAGATCGGCCTCCGACTCATAATATGAAGCCGCTTTGTGGCAGGTTTCGATAGCCGCATCACGGATACCATAACGATATAGAATCTCCGACAGACGCGTGTAAGCCAAGGCCACAAATCGTTTTGCATACGGGTTTTCCCATCCCACACATTGATGCATCACTTCCAAAGCCTTCACATAGTGCTTGAAGGCATCCACATCCTCATTGGCGAATGTCCACTGCACACCTTTATAATAATAGGCATTGGCTCGTAGATACTGCAAATCGGCATCCTCGGGATAGACCTCCGCCAGACTGTCGTAAAAAGCAACGATGGGCGACAAGTCGAGACTTTGTTCGGTAAGGCAACGGTTTTTGTATTGGGCTTGCACGATTCGCAATTGCATCTCGATGTCATCCAAAGGAGTAACAGACGACTCCGACAGGGTTGCCGCCAATCCACTTATAGTGTCCATTGCCTTGACAGGGTCGGTTTCCATCATGGCTTCCACTGCGCGCAACTCGTTGAAATGGAGGGGCGCATTTTTCTCGGTAAATGCTGATTTCTTTGTGCAGGCACAAAACAGTGCTGCACAAAGCAAAAACAGGGCTGGAGAAATGCGTAAGGCTCTCATTAAAACGCGGTCTTTTCAATTTTGCAAAGATAGGGGTTTTCGTCGGAAAAAAGTTTTTTTTCGCGAAAAATCTCAACCTATCGAAAAATGTTGTACTTTTGCAGCGGAGATATGGCTGAGTGGTCGATAGCGGCGGTCTTGAAAACCGTTAAGCCGAAAGGCTTCGGGGGTTCGAATCCCTCTGTCTCCGCAAGGCGGCGAAAGTCGCCTTTATAGTGTAAGACCCTGCCTGGCAAGGCAGTAAGGAGAGATGCCGGAGTGGTCGATCGGGGCGGTCTCGAAAACCGTTGAACGCTTTGCGTTCCAAGGGTTCGAATCCCTTTCTCTCCGCTGAATCGCGGCAAGTTATTGAAAACCAATTTAATAAAAGGATTTCAAAAACTTGCCGTGCCAAAATCGGGTCAGTAACTTTGGTTCTTTTCCGGATTTTCAACAGAAAAAATGGAAAGGAATAAAAAAAAATGTCATCCCAGATCTTCGTCGATTTCCGTCCAGCCGAAATCCACGACAACGCTTCAGGTACCACCATCGTATACTATGTCAAGAATCCCTCAACGGGACTGCTCGAACGGCAGCGCGTGAAGCTCAACCACATCCACAATAAACGCGAACGGCTGAAATACGGTCGGCTGAAGGTGCAGCAGATCAACAAGCAGCTGTATGACGGATGGAACCCCATCATCGAGAAGTCTGGGCTCTCCAAGGTCATCAGCGTGGCCGAGGCCATCAGGCTCTATAAGAAGTCTTATGCAAACGTGCGCCCCGACAGCCTCCGAAGCTACGACAGCATGACCAAGACCTTCACCGAGTTTTGTACCTTAAATAATATTGCCGACAAACCCATTTATGAGTTCGGTCGGCAAGCGGCACAACAGTACATGCTGCACATCGACAACCGCGACGTATCGGCCAAGACCTATAACAACTATGTCCGCTTCATGGGGCAGTTCATGAATTATTGCATCGACAAAGGGTTGGCCAAGGAGAACCCCTTTGCCTCCATCAAGCTGAAGCGGGTGGACGAGAAGAAACGAACCGTCATTCCACCTGAGGTGCGAGCCAAGATCATGGACTATCTCGTGCGCGAAAAAATGGATGGCTTCCGCCTGATTTGCCTCCTCACCTACCATTGCCTTATCCGCCCGAAGGAGTTGCTCATGCTGAAGGTGTCGTATGTCAGCATGAAAGACAACCTCATCACCATACCTTCCGAGGTGGCAAAGAACCACTGCGAGCGGCAAATCTCGATGCCGATGGAGATTGCCGTGCTGATGGCCGACCACATCAAGAGCACCACTTCAGACCAATATCTTTTCTCATTCGACTACAAGCCAGGCAAAAAACTGTTGACCACGCGCGACACAGGCCGCACGTGGTCAAACTTGCGCAAGGCTCTCGGACTGCCTGCTTGTTATCAGTTCTATAGCCTGAAAGACACGGGCATCACCGAGATGCTCGAAGCCGGTGTTCCCGCCAAGATGGTTCAGGAACTGGCCGACCACCATAGCCTCGAGATGACCCAGAAATATGTGGGCAAGTCAAAGGCTGAGGATATACGCAGGAAATGTGCCGTTATTCACTTCTAACCGCGTCATGGGATAGAAGTGAGTTTGAGACGGCGACAGCACCGATGCCGCGAAGCCTGCTATTATGTTGCGCTCTTGCATTATTAGTTTAATTTAAGGTGCTGCCGAATTATTATCATTTTGGACTTACAATGTAACTCATATCTGTTACTTCATACGGACTCTTGCGGGCCATAACAGCGCATTTCTGTGCTTTCCTTGCGTTCTCGAGCGTAGCCCCTACCGGTGTGCCTGCAGACGGGTTTGGCCCAGGGATATTCTTTCCCGCAAGCCATGAAGTGTCGGTCACGGTGTCGTCACCGACTATCGAACGGCAACTTTCCCCGACAAGCCCGAGCAAAGATAGCAACACGGTGTAAGCGGCAATTTGACACGGTAGGCCTTCCTGAAGATGAACCCCATCATAAGTTAGATAGCCCTTGCCAGAATTGTTATTAGTGTTGTTCACATAGTTGCCCAATACGCATATGTCTTGGAGCGTCCTTGCGTTTTGGATGGCAGTGCCCCAAGGGATTACAAACTCGCAGAGTGTCTGACCGATGACCTTCTGTGCATTCGCCACTATGTTCGCAAAGTTTGTTGCCAGCTGTGTTTCGGTGTAGTTATTGCCGCTCGCCTGCGCTGGTCTCGCTTGAATAAGCATCCAGCCGAACTTGAGCGGTCGGCTGACATACGCTTGGATAGCATTGATTAAGTTGTTGAGATAGGGCTGGTGGTTCGATTCATAAGCGTTCGAGGGGTAGTAGGAATCGCTCGACTTTTGGTGCGTAAGAATGATGTCCCAACCGAAATTATCGAGCGCATACTTTATCGAACTGCTGGAGCGTGATGTCCAAGCCTTGCCGTTCTCCGACACAAACAGCGTGTAAGAGTCAGCATCGTTTTGCCAGTTGTCCCAATGGTCACTCAATGAAGCGCCGTCTGCATAAAGAATCCCTACCGTCAAATCAATGCCATCGACTACTTTCGTCCAAAGGAACGGCAGGTATGCCAACGCGTCCTGCGAATAGGAGTTGCCGATGCACAACACGCCGACCTTCCTTCTTGTCGAGAAGTCCTTCATGCGCCATTCCTTCAGTATCGGGTTCGTGAGATGTGTCGAAGTGCGGTTCAAGATATAGAGATACCTTGCACCGTCAGGTGCGGTCAGCTTGTAGTCATTCAAGGTCAACGCCAAGGACGCTGCGTCATCGCCATTAAATGGCTCCACCTTTAAGATTACACCATTCTCGTCAGTCCAAGACGCGACCGTGTAACCATAAGAGATTCTCCAGTAGCCACTCAAGAAGTATTGCCTGCCTCCCTCCACATCGTATCTCATAATCTTCTGTGTAGAAGAATCAACATAATAACTGGTGATATTTCCTCCTATCGCGGCATTTTGGATGCTCTTGTAGTTAGTGCCTGCTGGCACATCGGGATTAACTACTACATCAGTTACCTGCGCAAGGTCGTAGAACTCTTGATGCACCTCATCGACCACGCCATCGATGTTATCTCCTACGCTTTTCCCTTTTCGGAAGTAGCAATAGAAAGTGTTCCTATTCGCTGCGGCCATTGAGCACTTAAACTTGGTTGCTCCCTCTGGTATTGCAACAATATATTCGTTCTTTACGGCTGGCGAATCAGGCTTGATGAGATACCTTATAGTCTTGATGGCGACATCATTGGAGTTATAGAATGCGATGCAGTAATTAATTGAGCTTGCACGCGTATATGTCATCAGACCAAGGAACCTAATCGAATCATATCCGCTCGGAATAACAATCTCTGCATGTGCATTCGTTGTTGATCCGCTAACAGCGCCGTTGTGGTCGATATATCCGTTTCCAAGCACAAACTCGGCTTTCGTTTCCTCGAGCGTAGAGCATTGCAAGGTGGACTTAAGCTGCATCGCGTCCCCGGCCTTCGCCAAGGAGCCGAGGATAGGACTTACAAGTCCAGTCTCGTCGATGTGTGTCTCGTTGACTTCCTCACCACTTGCAAAAGTCTGCACATTGGAAGTGTCGGCATCAAGACCGCTATCAACCCAGTTATTGTTAGCCGTAGCCGTTGCATCATAGACATAAATGCTCCAAGTTGTCGCAGGAGAAGCATCCTTGACATAAGCAGAGTCACCTTCAATGGCAGTATGGGCAGCTTTAAGTTCTGCAAGTGAATTATACCATCCCTTGAACGGATTCACAGCGGATTGGCCTGGTTGGCCTGGTTGGCCTTCGGCCAACACTCCGGTGTCCTTGTTGCCGATCATCCAGTGCTTCGTCGTCGGGTCGATGGTCGGGTAGGTCGTGATGTGGATCTTGCTCCAATAGTTGCCGCTGCGCACGATGATGGCCACCTCGCTGCTGTCTACCGTGATGGTCTGCCCGTTGATGGTCGGGAAATTGGTGTAGGTGCCCGATTGGAGAGCGAAATAGAATCCGTTGGCTTCAGTGTTGGGTGTCAGCGACGGTGTGGCCACACCAAGGAGCAATGCGCCAAGGTCGAGGCCGTTCACTATGTTGATTAGCTGCTCTTGCAGTGATGCCGCACTGATTTGGGGCGGGTACTTGATGGCAGCCAAAATTTGAGATCTGAGATTGCTGTAATTCATTGGTTATTGGTTTTTGTTATTGAAATTCTTCCGTGAACTCGTCCGTAAACTCGACATGTGTTTCCGGCGGTGGTATGAGTTGCTGAAGCTGGATGATCAGCATCGCAAAAAGCTCATTGATGGTGTGCTGGTCGAATTGCCCGATGGCCTCGGTGAGCTCGGCCAGGCTGCTGCCTTCATGCACCACATCCCAAATATTATCGCCGTAGGCCAGGGGAAAGCTGGTCGGCGACGATGGCTTGAGTGAGAGCGGGAAAAGCGACTGCGGCACTTTGTTTGTGCCCGGGTTGACGGGATTACTCATGGTGTTACAGGTTGATGGTTAGTTTGATGTTGCCGAAGCCAAGACCGGCGTCGGCTTTGTTGATCGAAACATAGGCTTTGTAGCCGCTGAGATCAATTTCGGCATTGATGGGTGATGTGAAGGCTACTCCACCGACAGGATCTTCCATCATGCTGATGTCGAACGACTCAGGTGTGGCCGTGGCGCTGCCTTTGGTGACGATCCACATCCAGCAATCATCCTGGGTGTTGTTGGGCACGTTGACAACGGTGGTGGGCATGTTGGCTGTGACGCGGCGGTTCTGCGAGTTGAGCGCTGCCACAACGGATGTAATTTCTCGGTTGACTGTGTTGCTGGGGAAGATGCCCCAATAGGCAGGATAGACGGCTGAGAGGCTGCGGGCAGGGCTATTTTTCACTGCCGTCCTTTCCTCATACACTCCGCCAGGCGTGTAGCTCCACGATTGGGCAGCTACCGTGCCGGGCTCGGACAGCGTTTTCGTGTAGGTGCCTGTCGATTCATGCGTCCAGCCGCTCGGTGTGGCGTCGGCATCCACCAGGGCTCCATCGAACCTGAGCGTTACGGTGACGGTCATGCCGGGGCTTGTTTGTGCATCGGCAAAGTATTTCTGGTTGACGTCGGGTGTGAGCTTCACGCTGAAATGCGACGTCGGGTCGGGAACGTCGCTCCCTCCGCCTCCACCGCCTTCATAGTCCTTTTCGCGCAAGCGGCCAAGGACTCTGTCGAATATTACTGTCAGGCTCATGGCTTTCCGTATTGGTAGATTGTTTCGTTGCTGGATCTTCGGTTCCATGGGGCGCGTGCCCAGGTGCATTCAATGGTCTGCGTGCCGCCCGACTCGGTGACAACGAGCTTGCGGATCAGCCATACGGCATCTTCAATGTTGGGATTGTTGGGATCGGCGATGGGCGAATAACCGCCGTAGATGGTGGTGGTGCCGTCTTTGCTCGACGTGTTGACTTCCTGGCGGTCGAATGTGCCGCCTGAAGCGTATAGTTCTGCGAAATTGATAAACATGGCGATTGGTTTTTATGGGTTATTCATGAATCTTTACTTTCAGTGCAATCCAAATGAGCCTGACAAAACCGATGACGATGCCCAACAGGATGCAGCCTATCCATATCCAGGCACTTCCTCCGGATGCCTTTTCCATGTTCACGGGAACAACCACTTGTGCGTAGTTGATGGTGTCTTTGTAGCGGATGGGCATGGGGTCGGCCACAAAGCCTACCTTCAGCGTGCTGTCGGGTCGCAGCTTGACGACGACGGTTCCGTGGTCGGTTGGGGCATAAACGGTCTTGCCTTGCAACACTTCCATCAGGGGCACGGTTGTACAGTCGGCATAGCCGGGCGCGGTGAGCACCGTGTCGATCGGGTGCGCTTTCACTTGCACCAGCTCTGGGCACAGGCTCACCGCCTTGCGCACGTGCCTTTCGGCTCGTTTCTGCGCCGAACAGCCGCTCATCACGCTGAGGGCCGCGGCAAGGAGGAATATTTTGAGGCTCGTTTTCATTTCTTGAATGTTATTCCAGGTTTGGGCTTGCGGGTCTTCGGGTCAAAATACTTTTCCCATAGTCTCTTGTAGGCAGCGTCTTCTTTGGCCTCAAGCTTGTCCAGCTTCGGCTGGTACTTCTTTTTCCAAAGGTCGTTGCGTTGGTTGAGGTGCATCGGTCGGCTGGATTCGCGGACTTCTTTCTCGAAGTCTTTGAAGAGCTTGTCGATGGCCCTGACATATTTCCCGGTGGCCTTGCCCAGTTCTTTGTTCCAGTCAACGGTTTTGGTTTTCTTCGTTGTTGCCATAATTTTCGGTTTTTATGTTTGGTTTTCAAAAGTTTTCGTAATTTTGCGGCAAACTTTCAGGATTGGCACCACAGCCTATTTGTTGCTGCTACCGGCTGTCCTGGAAGTTTTTCTGTTTGAGTAGAACGACTTCAGCACATTTTCCCCAGTCTTGGATCTCTTCAGCCCCACAATCAGCTTGAGCGTGCTTGCACCCTTAATCCATGTGTAGGTGATGCTTTTTCCGTCCGATGTCATTACGCCGTTTCGGATTACGTCGCACAGATTGACGATTTCCGTGGCCGTGACGGGTCCCGCGACTCCCCGATAATGCTTCCCTATGATGATTTCCGTGGCCGTGACGGGTCCCGCGACTCCCCGATAATGCTTCCCTATGATGTGCAGCACACCGTCGTCGGTCTTGTTGGTGTAAAGCAGGAACCTGACCGTGTTGCCGTTGGCGTCGTTGACGGCGAAGCGGTAGGGCTTGGCACGTCGGAACACGAAGGCAGTGTAGATGCGCTTCTGCTCCTCGTTGAGGCCGCTGAAGTTCACCTCCTTCTTGAAGGCTTCGGTCTTGGCTTCAAGTGTGCCCGGTTGTGGCTTCTTGGCTTTCATGCGTTTTTCAATTTGGGTTTGGTTTTATGGTTTAATATCCAGCTGCCGATATGATAGGAGCCAGGGAATAGTTTCCCAGACGGATATATTCGTATTGTTGGCCATTGATGGAGCCTGCATGTATCTTGAAGCGCGTCTTGTCGACAGGCCAACATGAAAGGTTCTTGATGGTGACAAAGCTGTCGGTGCGTTTCAGAACCTTTATCCCGATTTTTGTGTCGGAATCCACCATCGAATGGCCGTAGTAGGTTTTCCCTTCTTGAATTTTTTCATTGGGTTTTCAGGTTTTTAAGGTTTTCAAGTCATGGGTCAATAAACTAACATGTGCGACTTGCAATCAGGGTTGTCGCAAACGGCGAAGTTGATGATGCTGCAGCCGTCGGCGTTGGAGCGCACGACGCGGTAGTGGCGCTTCGATCCGCAATAGCTGCATTCGCCAGCCTCCTGGCCTTCCTTGGGATAGCACACCTTATAAGAGCACACGGGGTTGGTGCATTTGGCGATGAGGCTCTTGTTGCCTCCCCCAGTGTGGTCGACGGGGCTACCGCAACGCGGACACACATCGGGCACGATGTAGACCGTGCCGTCGTGCAGCTTGACGGTCTGTGGTTGGTTTGTTGGTTGGTCGCCTTCAGGCACCTGTTTCTTCTTTGCGCACCGTTTCCACAGCACGAAGGCCGCGATGAGCAGCAGCGGCCACCAGTCTTTGATGAATTTTTTCATTGAGTTTCGGGTTTTTGGTTCAAAATACAAGGTTGTATCCGCCGAGGGCTGCGAGAGCCACGCCAGCAAGGACGATGATGATGGAAAGTGTCTTGGTGTCCATTTTGTAGGTTTTTGAGGTTTGACTGTTTTGGGTTGGGCGTGGCGATGGAGGCGTGGTGCCGGCACCGGTGCCTTGCTGCCCGTCGAAGCGGGTCAGGTTGTTGCTGTCGATGATGTTCATCACCGAGTCGACGTAGTGGGTGGCCGTGGCGTAGCCGCCGTTCTTGATGGCGGTGATCTGTTCGCGCGGCGTTGTGGCCGTCAGAACGTCCCTGTAGCGGCTCAGCTTGAAAAACAGGCCGTTGTGGTCGGCTATGGATGCCTCAAGCGACGGATAGGCGCGAAAAACGCCGTTCACTGTCACGTTTTGCCCGTTGATCACTTCGCCGGTCTTCAGGGTGACGGTTTGGCCCGTCCAGCCGCCGTAGTTGGTGCCGCTGCCTTTCTTCATCCCGAAGTGGTTGTTGTATTGCTTGGCCAGCAGGCTCTCGCCCCATCCGCTTTCGAGGATGGCCTGGGCGATGATCACCGAGGGGAAAAGCCCACGGAGGTCCATGCCCTGGAGCGCGGTGGCCACGCGGTTGATGTAGGCTAGCTTGTTCATTTCTTCAGTCTTTCGATTTCGTCTTTCAGCATTTCGATCTCGTTGTCGCGCTTAATGCCTTGGTCACGCAGCATGTCGTTCTCCTGGCGCAGGCGCAACAGTTCCTCGTACAGCTCACGGTTTTTCTGCACAAGCAGGTCGACGGTGGTCTGCATGGCCTTGAGCGTGTCGTTGCGGCGCAGGCGTGAGCCTGCAATCCACGACACGATGCCCGTGACCGGAATGAGGAACGTCGATATCCATTCGTAGGTTGTCATGGTTGCGCCTCCTTTACGAGTGTTTGGCCTCGCGCAGGGCGCGCTTCCAGCGGGCTATGGGCGTGGCGCCGTACATTTCCTTGTAGGTCTTCGAGGCTTCCTTGGCGGCTGTGGTCACTTTCTTGCCTTGGCGGCACTTGGTCTTCAGCATCTTCTGGTAGGTCTCCTTCTGGTCGTCGTAAATGGCCTTGGCCTTGCGGGTGACGGCCGAGGCCTTTGCGGGTTTGGTTCTTTTCTTGGTCATGGCTTACAGGTTTTTGATGATTTTTACTATGCCGGCGCTCAGGGCGACGACCAGGACGGCCACCGCTGCCAGGGCGATGAGCGACGAGCGCTCAATCCTGACCGGAACGCCATCCTTGTAGTTTTCTAACAATTGTATGATCTGGTCGTTCATGGCTTACAAGTTTCTGATTTGTTGAGACAATTTGACGTAGGCCGATTCGTTAAAGTAGTCCATCTTTTTCAATAGGAAGCATGCCCAGTCGACGAGTTCCTGGTTGTAGGTCAATCCGTCACTTTCAGCCTGATGGATGATTTCTTCCCTGGTATACATTTGCTTCACCGCACCAACTTGGGCACGGATGCGCTTCCTTATGTTCGAGTCCGTATCATCTTTCAAGTCAATCTTCGACAAATCGAGCCTCGAAACAATGCCGTTTGGTGATTTCCTCCATGAAAAAAGATACCACACGATGACTAAGACGGCCACGACGGCCAGAATGATGATCAATGTCTTTTTGGTTTTAGGTTTCATTGGTTTATCGGTTTTTGGTGGTTAGAAATCGGGGGTGATGCCGTTGGCTTCCAGAATGGCGCGGCAACGGGCCAGTTCTTTTCTGCGGAGCTCGTCGTTGAGCATTCCCGGAAGGGTGCTCACAGCGTTGGTCACCCAGGTGGTGAATCCGCTCTGCTGGTCGTAGTAGTTGCGCCAAGCCTGCTTGAGCGCGAGATAGTCGTCCTGCGTGCGAAGCGTGCCAAGGATGGCATACACCTCTTCCTCGTTGGTGCCGGTGGGCATGTTGAACAACAAGATGGAAGCGCTGCCGAGCGAATGGTAGGCCACTGTGGCATCCCAAAGCCTACGGGCCAGTTCGCTGAAGTTGAGCCCGGGCGTCAGGTTGGATTGGTTCACTTGCGGGGCGTTGGCCTTATCGCGTGCGTTGGCGATGGCCGTCTTGATTTTCCTTGTGGCGAACATAACGAGTGCCACGAGCAAGACGAGCAGCACGGCCACCACTATGGCATTGGATGGCTTGCTGAGCCATTCCACAGTCGACTTGAATTTTCCAGTTACGTTTTTGCTCATTTCTTTCGTTTTTTGATGATCTTATACACGACGAATCCCACCAGCGCGCCGATGGCCACGATGACCAGCGGGAAGGCCGTCAGGTCGACGGGCGTGACGGCGTCGAAGAGGAAGCCGTACTTCTTCTCGAATGCGGCCACCCGGCTGCGCACCCAGCTGTTGTCGGACCGGGCAAGGAACTCGGCGAGCGATTCGTCCTTGAAGTCGAACTGCTGCAGCTGCTGCCAGAAGATCTGTGCGGCGCTCTGCTTGCTGGTCTTTCGGCTCTGCTCGAAAGCCTGCGTGAGCATCACGTCGAGGTTGGCCTTCTGCGTGGTGGTGTCCCAGCCGTACCAGCCCGAGTTGCCCTGCTTGATGGCTCCGTAGATGCTGGAGCCCAAGTTGAACGCGGCGGGCAGCGCGGCCAGCACGGCCTGCCACCAGTTGCTGTAGTCGCCGTCAGTGCCGTCGAGATACGAGAGGAACTTGCGCCGCTCGGCACGGTCGGCCTCGTTGGCCGAGCGCTCCATGAAGAGGCGCGAGGCAAGCCGGTTGGTCTCGACCTCGTCCCACTCATTGTGTCTCAAGTGGCACACCTCGTGGCACAGCACGAACTCCTGCATCATCGGGGGCAGCTTGTAGAAAGCTGCCTTGTTCACCTCGATGACGTTCAGCTCGTGGTCGGCGCGGGCAAGCACGGGACCCAGGTCCTCACGGTCGACGATCCTTATTTTTTCTTGCGGTCCCATAACAACAGTAGAATGACAATGGCTGCAGCACCTATGACGATATAGGTGGTCCAGCTTTTGGCTTTGGTTTTTACTCCGGTCCCGTCAGGGTTCTCGTCGTCGACGCCAGAGACAGGGTCGTATATTTCTTCTGCATACGCTGAATTGACAGCTGCGTCAACTTCGTTGAAACACTCGTCCGCTTCACTTTCAGTACTGAACTTTGCACGAAAGTCTCTCCAATGGCTGATGCCGAATGGAACGATAAAGGCTTCCAAGTCGTAGTTGTAGCGTGTCACATCTTTTGGCTTGAAGACAGTCCTGATTGCATCACGCACTGCTACTCCTCCATCATTGGACGTGCAATGGAAATAAACGTTTTTGTCTGACGACTTGCGGACAGACGAGACGTTGTCCTTAATAGTCTGCAGAGCCTTTCCTTTCAGTTTTCCCATGGTTTCTCTTTTTACGGGGTTATTTCATTTCCTTCAGCACAAGGTAGGCCGCGATGGCCACCACTGCCCAGGTCAGAAGGCGCACGCGGCGCACATACTGGCCGAGCAGCCTGGCCGCGCCAAGGTCGGGAGCGGACTCCTGAGGCGGCTCTTGGGGAACCGTCTCAGGGTCGCTGACTATGATATCGTCCACCGCCTTGGCGGCTTCCCTGATGTCGTCGATGGGCGGCTCGTAGCCCATGCCGCCGAAGCAGCCCGACTGCGTCTTCATCATTTGCCGCCTCCTTTCCTCTCCTTCCAAACGAGGTAGGCCACTATGGAGATAGCCCACCACCATTGCTTGGCGAAGGCCAAGGCCTTTTCGGCGATGCCGCCGCCTGCCAGTGTGGTACCAGGAGTGAATGGGTCGGGAGTGTAGCCGCCACCACCGCCGCCCGGGCGTTCGTCGTCGCTTTGGCCGCCGCCTGGGGTGCCGCCACCGCCACCTGGGCTGTCGACAGCCTTGGCGAACTCGGCATAGAGGCTGACGTCGGCATTGGGCATGGTCAGGGTGATGGTGCGCGACTCGTTGCTCTGCACGTTGCCGGCAAACTGCCTGCCCGTCCAGCGACGGAACACGTAACCGTCCTTGGGCGTGGCCGAAAGCGTGACTTGCGCGCCCGTCGGCACCGTCATCTGTCCGTCCTGCATGCCGTTGGCAGTGACGCGGCCCATGGTGCTGTCCCAACCCACGCTGAGGGTGTGGTTGGCAGGATAGTCAGCCGGGATGGCCACGAAGTTTGCTACGAAGGTCATGTCGCGGTCGACGGTGACCTGGAAACTGCTCTTCTGGTGCGAACCCGAGGGGATGTAGGTTGCACTCTGCCAAGAAACGAAACGGGAGCCTGGGTACGCCTTGGCCGTCACGAGAAGGACGGTTCCTTTGGCATACACACTGCCGCCAACCGGCGTATATTTGCTATAGGTGCCGTTTCCATGGGTATTCTCTTGAATATTTCCAGGGTTGTTGGGCGTAGAGACCACCATGAGTTCGACGTCGCCCATCGAGCGGTCGTTGGCCGAGGTGTTCACGTGGAAGCTGGTGGCTCCCGTCGCCCCGCCAGCCGCGGTGGTTGTGGTGGTGCCTACCACCAAAGTGTTGCTATAGCGACGGCGGCTGTAGGCGCCACTGTATGTTCTGTTGTTGTACATGTTTATCTCCTTTCGTTATTTGGTTTTGCGGATGACGAGCACTACACCGAGGGCCACCACAAGGCCGATGACCACCCACAGGATGGTGTTGATCCGTTCCTGCTTCCTGAGCATCTCGGCGTTGTATTGGGCAACGACCTTGTCGCCGTTGTTCCAGTAGGACGAGACGAAGGTGTTGCCGAGGCCGAACAGGTCGCTGAAGAAGTTGCCCCAGCTGAATCCGCTTGAGCTGTTGCCACCCGAACCGCTATTGTCGGTATTCTCGTGCTCGTTCTGTGGGCCGTAGTCGTAGTTGCTGTAGCGCGCCACCACGTTGTGGCGATGGCGGGCGTTTCTTGCTGCTATTACGTGGTTCATGGTTCTGTCTTGTTTTTTGGTTTCCTAAAAAAGGCGGACGGGTTTGGAGCCCTGCCCGCCTTTCGTCAACAAATGTCTAACTCTTAAATCCAAATCTATGAAAAAGAAAATCTCCTTTCCTGATCAGAAGTTCACTGTGGTGTTGAACTGGAACTGGATCGAGAAGTGGGCGCTGGCCGGGATGTTCAAGGCCATGAAGACTTCGGGAGTGAGCTCCAGAGGCTCCTCGCTGAGGTCGATGGTAATCTTGGTGCGGTCGTAGGCGTTCACGTTCACGTAGTTCTGCAGTGTGATGAAGTCCATGCCACCCTTGGCGCCGATGACGGTCTTGGCAATCTCGATCTGCTGGTCATAGATGTCCTGGGCTGGCACTTTGTTTTGGATGATGATCTTGTTGACGGTGCAACCCACGCGCTGCACGGTGTTGAGGAAGTCGCGGAACATGACGCGGCCAACACCTGCCACTTGAACTGTGGCGTTGGCGTCAAACTTGGCGTCGTCGGCCACTTGGTCGGCGGCATAGCCGGCGGCATTCAGGGCTGCCGGGTCGCTGAAGCTGACAACCACTTCCTTCGAGGTGGGGTCTTGGGTCATCTTCATGGTATTGTAGACACCGGGAAGCAGGCAGAGCTTCACAGCGTTACTGGAATCGGTGTTCGTGATATCGAACGTTGCTTGGGCCATCAAGGCCTCTCTCAATGTGTTTTGCATTTGTCTTAGGTTTTTTGGTTGATTGTTTCTTTACGGTTTGTTGCTTTCTTACATGGCGGCCAGGCGTTCCTTCACCTTCGTGTGATATGCCTTGTGGGCGCTGTCCTTGGGCACCCATTGGCCGTTCTCGTCCTTGCGGTAGCACTCCTGGTAGGAGCCCTGCAGCACAAGTTGCTGCTCGTAGGTGAATCCGTTCTCGGCGGCGCGGGCCATGATCTGGTCCTTATAGGCTTGCATCCGGTTGGCATCGGATGCAACCCTCATCACCTGCTGGCGGAACACGGAGGCGTATTGGTCGTTGCCGAAGGCGGCTGTCATGCAGTCCTCGAGGTTGTGCGGGTCGAGGCCCGATGAAGCGCCTACTACCGACACATCCACCTCCTCCAGCCCGCCCGCGCCCTTGCGCCTCTTCCAAAGCACGTAGGCAACGACAGCCACGATGATGATAATGACGATTGTTTTCTTCGAGATCTTCATAACGGCAGGCCCTCCTTATGCTTCGGCTTGTTTCTTGGCCTTGTAGGGCTTGTAGACCAGCACCCAGGTCACGATGGCCAGCGTGAGGATGCTCACCAAGGCCATGATCTTGTTCGATTTTGCGATCTTGTCTAACATGGTTCTGTAAATTTTGGTTTTTGGTTCAGGTAAATTTGAAATCAGACCGCAAAACTACAATGGCCCGAAAATACGGTTTCCGACTTTTACCGACTTTTGCCGACTTTTGCCTGTTTTTACCGGATTTTACCTGTTTTTGCCGACTTTTACGCACACGAAAAAAGCCCGATACCGTGCGGGTACCGGGCTCGGAGAGAAAAATCGGGTAAAAATGAAATGCCTGTCTATTCCTTGAAGTGCTTCTCGACGAGGTCGTGGAAGTCGTTTTTCACGGCCAGCATCAGCTTTCAGGTCTCGACGAGGGCGGTGTTCACCGTGTCGAGCTTGGCGCCTATGGCCTCCTTGGTCTCGTATTCGGCTGTCACCCGCAGCTCGGCCACGGTCAGCGTGGCTTCCTTGAGCTGGGCGATGGTGCAGCACAGCGGCGTGTCGTCGGGCGCGTTGCCGTCGAAGAGCATCTCCATCAGCACGGTGGAGTCGGTCATCAGCTTGCTCATGCCGCCCTCCTTTCTACGGCATTGACCGTGTTTGCCGAAGTTTTGCGAAGTTTTTGCGAGGTCTCGTTCATGTAGCCGCCAAAGTAAGCGCCTGCGGCTAACATGGCCGTGCCGATGGCGGCCATGATGAGGCTGTCACCCATAGTTAGGGCTACTACAACTCCGATGACGGCAACAATGCCCCATCCTTTTTTCACCTGCGTTTTCATGCCGCACCTCCTTTCATAATAGACAAATCGTTTGCCAATTCTGATGCTGCATGAAAGTTGGCGGTCACATAGGCATCCCATAATTCTCTGATGTCGTCGTTCACTGACAAGAAGCCTTTAAGGAGGAAACGGAGTTTGTTGGCCGACATGGTGCAGGAATAGTAATCCTTCGATTCCTCATACAGCCTTTGTTTCCTTTGGGAATACTCTTCCTTGATGGCTCTTTTTTCGGCGGCAAGGACTTCGATTTGCGAGCTGTTGAGCTTGCACAGCTCCTTCATGTTGTGGACTTGCACCGTAAGTTTGTCGATTCTCTCTTGAATCGGTGCGATCTTCTCGCTGCGCTCTTCGTTGAGGCGGGCGATTTCTTCTTCAAATTTGTTCATTTCCAATCGATTTTGAACGGTTAGTAATTTAGTTGATTATATATCGGATGGAGCCTCGTTGTGCTCCGTTTCCAGATATTTCTTTTCGATTCTCTTGTAGAAGTTCGAGTTTATCAGCCGCCGGTGTTTGACGGCGAGGCTGAAAACGGTCTGCAATGCTTTCCGCAACTCGCGCTTCGTGTAGGGGAACTCTCCTTCATCCCCTTTCTTCAGGTGTATGATGTAGAGCGAAACAATCTTGAACTGCTCTTGCGTTCTTTCCATCCATTTTTCGTGATTCATATTCTTCGATATTTTGATATTAAACGAAAGACTCCGATACGGGTGTTCAAGGTTCGATTGGCGATACCTTGCGGGCATTACTGCTACCGCGTCCGTCGGAGTCGTTGACTCAAATTTCAGTATGTAGGGGCCACAAAAAAAGCCGCAAGCAGGCGGCGTCTTCGTGACGCCAATCGATTTTGAACGCTGCAAAGATAGGGAAAAAATGGAAAAGTCAAGGGAAAAACTTTATTTTTTTAAATATTTTACATTGTCAAGTTGGAAAATGTGTATCTTTGCGGTGTCTTTATCCATTACGGATGTGTGATGATGACCAGACATGAAAGTCTGGGTGTCCCTACAACATTGGTTGAAGAAGCCGAGTCGGTCGGCTATATTCCACATCCGTCCGCCTCCCTGGCAGGTCTGCACTTTTCACCTGGCCAGCGGGGTACGGGAAATTGGGGGTGCAGAAAACCCATACTGGCATCGGGCGGTTGCCAGCTCTGAAGACAGGCTTACGGGAGATCCTTCACGGATTTCCCGTTTTCTTTTCTCCACAGCAGTTTCTTGTCGCTCACGTCGCTTCGGGGCTGTGCCGTGCGCACTTCCCAAAGGTGAAGTTTGTCGTTCAACGTCAGTTCAATGACAACGGTGTCCTTTGGGCGGCCTTGGTTTTGCTTCACGATCAGCACGGCGTTGCGTTCGGCCTCGCGTATCTCGGTGAATTGCGCCAGCACGATCTTTACGTAGTCGAAAGCGCTGAGTCCGAGGGGCTGGAGCTGGTTTTTGTGCTTGTTCTCTATGTGAACAAGGTGGTTTTTGTCGACAACGATATCAGCAGCTTTGATGTGGGCCTGGCGCGCAATGGTCATGGTGATGCGCCCGACCTTGGAAAACTTTTCCGGTATTTTATTTTGTTTTGCCATTATATCCAGTTGTTATTTTCAGTTTGCAAAGATAGCGGATTATTCCAAATGGTCGAGTATGATCTTCACCTGGCGGGGCGTGAAGAGGTTGCCTTGGACGGGTCCCAGCTCGTCGGCGAAGGGCGCGATCCACTTCTTCACGGTCTTCTCGTTCACCTGCCAGCGGGCGGCCAGCTGGCGGAGCGTCATCGGATGGGGAGGGATGGGGTGTTCGGTCATGGCTCACTCGTTTTTGATGATCTTGAAGACATGCGGGTTCTGCAAGGCCTCGCGGTTCACCTGGCTGACGGTTTGCTCCAAGGCCGGATAGTTGATGACGCAGTTCTTGCGGCGGCTGACGGCGTCGGTGGTGGCAAACACGGCGAAGTGGGTGGCATAGGTGAAAAACAATGGCGGCACGGTGGTGAAGCCGTGGCCGACGGCGATGAGGTCGCGGTCGTCCTGCCGGCACGAGAGCAGCATGGTGCGCACTGTCGGGTCGGGCGCGTCGGGGATGTAGGCGCGGCAGTCGTCGCACACCAGGAGGCCGTGCTTGAACAGCTCGCACACGCGGCGGAACTCCTCCAGCTCGCGCACCACGATGCGGCGCCCGCCCACGTAGGTGGCGATGCGCTGCGGGTAGTTGGGATGCACGAGCGGAAGGTCCTGCCACTCGTTTTCGTGCGGCGTCACGACAAGCACCCGACGCTTGGCCTCCAGGGCGCGGCGCACGAGGCGACGGATCTGCGTGGTCTTGCCTGTGCCCGGCTTGCCCACGAAGACCATCTTCATCACCTCGCGGGGCTCAGTCTTGTGCTGGGGCCTCAGGGGCTGGGCGGTGGGTGTAGGGGCTTGCTTTGGGAGGCTCGTATTCGGGGTTGATCCGTACTTTGTTTCCATTGCTTTTGGGCTTTTCTGCGGGTTGCGGTGGTTGGTATTCGTAGGCGGCCATGCGCTCTTCGAGCTGCTTGGTGCGGGCTTCGAGCTCGGCCATGCGGCGGTCGGCCACGGCTTGCTTCACCAGCGGGCCGTACACCATCAGGTAGAGGATGGCCAGCGTCCACTCGGGGCCGATGTTCCAGTTGTGCTCCTCCGATATCTCTCCCCAGGCTTCGGCGATATCCTGAAGGTCGCGCTCGTCGGCGCGGTAGCTCTCGCCGTTGCGGGCCACGAAGTTCGACAGGGTGAAGTCGATTCCGGTGTCGATGAGGCGGGCTATCCTCTCCCCTGTCCGCATGGCGTGCTCGTGGTCGACGACGGTCTCGGCCTCCACGGTCTCGGGTTCGGGTTCATGTGCGGTGCCGTCGGGGTCGGCCAGTCGGCCAAGGTCGTCGTTGCCAGGCTGCGATGACGGCTGAGGTTCGTAGTAGTCCTGGCGTTGCGTGGGCGTCTTGAAGGCGTTCTCGATCTCGTCGAAGCTGACGAAGCCGGTGTTGTTTTGGTTTCCGAAAATGCTGTCCATGGGTTATAGTTTTTACAGTTCTTTCATGTTGTCGAGTATCGAGGCGAAGATCTCTTCAAGTGTGGTCTCGCTGACGATGCGGCTCACGGCGTTCTGCTCGTCGAGGGTGACGGTCATCACGCGAAGGTGCCCGTCTTTGGCATGCGGGGCGATGAGGTAGCACGCCCCGGCCTCGTGTCGCTCGGGCTCCACGTCGGCGAGGCGTTGCTTCAGGAAGTTCTCAAGGTGCTGCGGGGCGGCATTCAGCAGGTCGGGCGGCAGCAGCTTCATGGCCATGCGGAGGCCTGCGCTTTTCAGTTTCGCTTCGTTGCTGGCCATTGCTGAGGTGTTTTGGTGAGGGTGACGGTGTAGCCCAACTTCAGGAAATAGCATCCGTGCCACTGTCGGGGTCGGGTGGGTGTCAGGTCGAAGCCGGTTTCGGCAAACAGGTGGTGGAGGCCGGCCAGGTCGTAGCGCAATCCGATGCCCAAGCCGGCATCGGGATTGGCGAGCTGCACCGACAAGGGGTTGATGCTATAGCCAAGGTCGGCAAAACAGTAGGCCATGCCGTATTCGGCGGAGAGGCCCAGCGTGGCCGTGCCGTAACGGTCGAAGCCATCGGGGATGAAGCCGTTCACGTTGGCCATGGCGCGCAGGCGCAGCACGTCGGTAAGCTGGCAGGTGAGGCGCAGGTCGGCGCCGAGGTTGGGCTTGCCGTGTGCGAAGTCGTGGCAATACTGGAGCGAGGCTCCGACTTCAAGGCGTGGATAATGGTCGGTGGCGCTTTGCGCCGTGGCTGCAGTGGCCATCAGGGCGACGGCAGCCAACAGGATAAGGTGTTTTCTCATTGGTTTATTGGTTTTGGTTGTTTTTCAGTTCTTTCATCACTTCGCGGATCCGCGAGCTTTCCACTGTGTAGGGCAGGTTGTTGGCGCGAGGGTTCTGGAGGTCGTCGATGAAGAGGCGTTCCAGGATCTTGCCGGGCGTGGTCTTCTCCTTCTCGGCCATTTCGTTGAGGAAGTAGGCTGAGACGGGGTTGGGCTTCAGGATGATGCAGCCCTCGGTGGAGGTTTGGATCTGTTGGGCCTTGGCAGCGTTGTCGTTGGCCTCGTTGCGGGCGGTGGCCAACTGCATCTTCAGGTCTTCGATTTCGGCCTCTTCGTTTTGCTGCGTGGCCTCGTAGGCGGCGATTTCGCCCTTCAGGTCGGCGATCTGCTTCTCCATGGCGATGATGGTGGCCGCGCTGTCGGCATCCTCGGGCGGGTTCTGGTAGGCATCCATCAGCGTCTCGATGAACGAGCGGGACGTGGCTGCACCGGCTTCACGCATCAGCTGGGCGAAGCGGCGGTGGGTTTCGCTGCCGGGCGAGAGGTTGATCTGTGCCGAAATGCCGTCGATTTTCACGGTTTCGGACTTGGTTTTGTTGGTGTTTTCAGGGTTTTCTGACATTTTTTCTTGTTTTTATGGTTGGTTTTCAAAAAGTTTTGTAGTTTTGCACCCAGTTGGTCGCGGAAAACGGAGTGAAAAACACATGAATTATCAAGACGTGAGGGACGGGCCTCGTAGCACGATACCCCCCGCGATAACAAGACAAAGCCTTCCTATTGGGAGGCTTTCTTTTTTGGACGCTTGTAAAGCGTATGGAACGCAAGGCTTTTGTTCCTGCCATTGCGAATCTCCTCAACATAGACGTAGGTGTCGCCAATAGTCTTACGGTATCTGACAGTTTTAAGTCTGTGCTGTTTTGTCGTTGCATCAAGGACTTCTATCTTTTCGGGATACTTTATTATATAGGGTATCAGTAAAAAATCTTCCACGGAAAGAGGAGTCCTGTCGTTGCTGTCCGTTCCGTGGCGACGAAGCGAGTGCCTGTTTCCTGACGTTTCCATCACGTGCTTGTATCCAGTCAAGTCAATGCCTTTCTTGCGTGCCTTATCCATTAGTTCGTCGTCGATTTCTTCGCTGATAACGGCAAACTTGTATTCGCATTTTTTGTTGATTAGTTCGACGATTTCCTCGAAAGGAATCTTTTTCCCGGTGTTTTCAAAAGGTTTCGCCATGGTTTTAGTCTTGTTTTATGCCTGTTTCCCAATGTTTTGCAGTTGTTTCCACTTGTTTTCGGTTGTTTCGGAGCTGTTTCGCCTGCAAAAATACTTGTTTTTTCTCGAAAATCAAGGCTTAACTTATTAATTTTCAGCGTTTTAACTTAACACTGTTAAATATTTAACGAGGTTAAGTAATAGAGGATGCTTTCGGGTGGGTTTCGGTCTGTTTCCACCATTAATGTTTCTACCATTAACACCAAAATTTCGGAAAAAAAGTGAAACCGTTCCCGCGAATCGTAGATGCACTGAATATCAGTTTGTTGGCGGTTTCACTTTTGCGGTTTCAGAAAGTGAAACCGTGCCGACGGGGCCGCATGGCGCCATTAATGACGGTTTCACTTCTCGGTTTCTGAAACCCGATGTGAAACTCTGAAACCATTTGTGAAACCGTCATCGGATAGGCTGATTTTGTGTTTTATTTCGTTGATTGTCAATATTTTATGATTTCAACGGCTTGCCTCATATTATTACAAGTTTCAGAGTTTCACTTTTTTTCCGAAAAAAAAGGATTAAAAGGGAAAACAGGGAAAAAGGGAAAAAGCCGGGGCGCAAGGCGGAGAGTGCGCAAGGCGTCGACGGGAAAAAATGCCTTGCCAGGCTGAAACGGACGCAAAAAGCCCCGTCTCAGAGGCTGAAACGGGGCTTAAGAAATGCCTTATCAGGCTGTATCACTTGGGTTTATATCGGGGGCACGGGGGTGTCGAACTCGTCCTTGAAGCGCTCCTGGACGGCGTTGCCCACGGTCTTCATGTAGATGTAGTACTCGGTGCGGTTGGCCACCTTGCGCACGATGCGCCCAGGCGTGCTGGCCGGGCACAGCTCGGGCGGGTTGAGGCACTCGATGTAGTGGCTGTTGTTGCGGCAGAACGACTGCAGGGCGCGGCTGAACTTCGACTGGCTCCACAGCTTCAGCCCGGTGGCCGAAACGAAGTCGGCAAACACGTCCGACTTCTTGATCATCACGTCGAGGTTGGGGCCGTCGGGGAGGAAATAGCCCTCGGCCCACTCGTTGAACTGGTCGCCCATGATGGAGAGGTTGATGCGGCGGTAGATGTTGCCGGTGTCGACGCGCAGCTCCTTGTTCTCGGCCTTCAGGCGCAGGAAGAGCTGGAGGCAGTCGATGAGGAAGTTGATGTCGGCGTTCCACTCGTCGTCGGTGTAGTCGCTCCAGAACAGGTTCTTGCCGAAGTCGTCGGCGATGGTGCGCGTCTCCTCGTAGTCGTTGATGTCGGTCTTCTTGTGGTAGTAGTCGGAGTTGGTGACAAACAGGAGGCGGCGCAGGGTGCTGTCCTGAAGGCTGTTTGGCGCATAGTTGGAGCAGATGATCACCTTGGGCGAGTTCTCGAAGCTGATTTCCTTCGACTTGACGTGCTTCTCGTTGACGATGGTGTTGCCGGTGGCCATGGTGTAGAAGAAGTCGAAGTCGAAGTATTTGCCGGGGTCGTCCACAAAAACGAGGTCGGTGTCCTCGTCAACCCGCTCCAGCACGTGCTGGTTCTCGGTGAGGTTCTTGGCGCGCCCTGGCAGCATCACGGTGTTCTTGAGTATCTTGAGGCCTTCGGCGATGAACGACTTGCCGGAGCCGCCCGAAGCCTGGTCATCGTTGAGCACGGCGTTTTCGAGCACCCACACGATGTAGGGCCGCGACGGGTCCTTGCCCGAGTGGAGCAGGTAGCCTATGGCATACATCTTGGCCAGCAGGCAGCGCATTTGCTCTTCGCGCTCCTCGTCGGTGAGGTATTTTCCGTCGATCTTGAATTTGTTGGCTTCCTGGTAGGCGGTGTCGCCCACCGTCTTGGCGAAGTCGAACTCATTGCGCCAGTAGAGGCGTGAGGAGTTGATGCAGAAGCGGAAAAAGAGGCTGCTGTCGTCGAGCACCTGGAGCGTGGTGCGGCCTTCGCTCTCGATGACGGTGAACGATGGCGCGAGGCGCTTGAAGCGGTGGCGGCACACGGCCTTGTCCCAGATGTGGAATTTCTTGTATTTGGCCACCTGGTCGGCGGTCACTTCGATGCTGTCGTTGAGGAAGCGGAAATACTGCGCGTCGGCGGTGTGGTTTCGGAACGAGAACCGCCCGTTGACCACCGGCAGCGAGTCGATGATCGACTTGATGAAGCGGCTGGCGATGAGGCTGCGCTGCATGTCGAGGGAGATGTAGTGGCTGCGGCAATACTCGTTGAGGAAGTCGCGGATCGAGTTGGCCGTCACCTCGGTCACTATGTTGTCGTCGGCCACGCGGATGATGCGCTCGTTCATGGTCTGCGGATCCACCAGGCGCGCGTAGCCGTTCAGCTCGAGGAACCACAGGAGGCTCACCACGTCGAGCTTGGTCTTGGGCTCGCCGGTCTTCTTGTCTTTTTCCTGGTACCAGAACTTGCACTGACGGGCCACGGCCACGAGGTCCTGGAAGTCGCGCTGCCGGCTGTGGAACTCGCACCAGTCGCGCATGTCCTTGCAGGGGTTGCCGCGCCGGTCGCGGTGCTGCATGAGGCTTTCGGGCAGCTCGATGGTGGCGATATCGAGGTACTTGAGCGCAAGGGCTTTGGCACGGGATCGCCCGGTGGCGTCGATGTCGGGCAGGTTGCACACCTTCTCGCACATCGATAGGAGCGAGTGGAACACGCCCGCGCCCAGCTCTGCGGTCTCGCTGTTGAGCCACACCGGCTGGCATCCACGGCTCAGGCAGCACACCGCGTCCCTCTCGCCTGAGCAGATGACGCACTCGGGCAGCTTGGTGGGTGGGTGCTTGCCTTCGGGCACTTCGTCGTTCTCGTGGTCGGCCACGAACTTGGCGTGGGCCTTGCGCAGCTCGAAGAGGCCGTTCACGTAGTCGGGCTCCTTCTTGCCGAGATACATGAAGCGGTACTCCTTCTTGGGTTCCAAAGGTTTCAGAATCTTGAAGAACGACTCGCCCTGGGTGTGGCACTCGCGCATGAAGACGGGGAAGTCGTCGGTGGAGCGGATGGTGGTGGTCTTTCGGTTTTTGGTGAACGAGTACCAGGTGACGGCGTAGAACGAGAGGGCCGTGGCGTGCTCTTCCTTCACTCCGTTGCCCAGGGTGCGCAGTTCGGCGGCGGTGAAGGGGTGCGTCTCGAAGTCGAAGTGGCCGTCGGGCTCGTCGTCGGTGGCGGGTCGGGTCTCCACCAGTGCGCGGTTGCGGCTCTCGTCGAGGCGGTCGCTGATGCCGTGGCGCGACGCCAGTAGCGACAGCGCCTCGTTGAACTCCACGTTTTCCTCGCGCATCACCACGTCGATTGGCGACCGTGCCTTGTTCTCCTCGCCGAAGTCGGTCACGCGCCACACGCCCTTGATCCGCTTGAGGAAGGCCGAGGGTGCGGTTTCCTCGCGCAGGCTGAAGCCCTTGTTGGGTTTGTCCACGCTGTCGGCTGCCTGCGGGTAGTAGTGCAGGATGATGTCGAGGCCGCCATTGGTGGCATCGTATATCTTTTGCAGGAGGTCCATGGTTCAGTCTTCGGTTTCCGGTTGTTCGGTTTGCAGTTTCTGCGTCTCGTGCCCGCACTTGGGGCACACGAGCCAGTGCAGGTGGGCGTCGTATTCATGCCCGCAGTTGGGGCAGGTGGTGGGTATTTCGTGGTTCATAATGCGACAGGTATTTGAACATTTCTTCCTTGAAGTCCTCGCATTTCCAGCGGTAGGCTTCGCGGGCTTGGTAGTATTTTGATCGTTCTTCGTCGGTCATATCAATCCTTGGTAATGGAAAAACTCCAGGAACTCGTCGAGGTCAAGATGGAGCTCGATGACGATCTCCCCTATCGAGCGGCCTTGGTCCCACAGGTCGAAGATCCTGTCCTGGAGCGCTTCGTCTTGGTAGATATCGGTCATGGCTCTAAATCCTTTGGGGCTAAAAGCCCTGCGTCTTCGAGTTGGCCGTTGAGCCATTCGTGGACGTTCTCATCGAGTGCGAAGTGCTGCTCGTAAAGCTGGCCAGTCAGAGAACCAGGTGCGTCTTTAAACCATCCGAAATCAAAGCCTCTTTCCTTAATTCTCATGTCGTAGCCCAAGGCACGGACGGCTTTGGCGACGGTGGCAAGGCTGCTCTTTTGCGTCAGCCGGTATTTGAATTTGTATGCTTTGCTCATTTCTCGTTGTCTTTAAAGATCTTCTCTGACAAATCGTTTGAGTTCTGCCTGGAAGACGGATTTTTCGTTTGATTCGCGTTCCTTGAGTAAGTCGTATAGATTTGGATCAAAAATGTCGTCAATGGCATTGTTGAGAAGTTCAATCAGTTTCTCCGGTTTGACGGCATCCAACTCAACTTGGCCGAGTCCGTCCCAGTGGACCGATCGGCTGTCAGTCACTTTTGTGGGCGCCGGTGGAAGATTCCATGCCGTGACCTGGCTTTCCACGAGGCAAATGCGTCTTACTTCGATTGATTCACAGCCGAGATTGACTATATTCTCTTTCAATGCCCTGGGAATGTCTTCCCCCGATGGATCATAGTCGCCGAAATAGAGGATAATAGGTTGTTGTCCTCTTTGATCGGCTTCCTTGAAACGTAACATGGCATCGTGAAGGAAGGTAAGTGATGGGTATCCTTTGCAGGCTCCAAGGGCCACGCCTTGTCTCCAGCATGGTTTGTAGAAAACGCCTTCAAGGGCCTTCTTCTCGATGAAGACTTCAGGATAGTAAGCTTGGTTTTCCCAGCGGTTCAGTCGGTAAGAACTGATCCAAAGACCGACTTGTTCCTTCGCTTGGTCGATTTTGTCCTCCAAGACAGAAGGATACGCTTCGGTGTCCGTTGCAAGTGATCTGTCGCGGTCGCTGAAAGCATCGAAGGCGATGCTACCGTTCCATCGTGCAACACCCGTGGCGGCCACGACCCTTTTGTAGTGCTGGATGTCATTCGTCATTCCCCGGCTAACCAGTTGATAGTGCAATCCTCTGATGGTTAGCACTCCTGGTTCGTAGTTGCTCAGGATGTCTATTGATTGTTCTATAATCCAATCTCTTGTGAATTGATCTTTCATTTCCCGTTGTCTTTATGTGTGAACAGTATGCAGGCGGGTTGGTTGAGTTTAATCCTCAAATGTCCGTTATTTGTCTTTTTGCTGAAGCGCGTCTTGCAGAAATATCCTGGCTCAGCAAGCGTGCTGCAACGGAAGCTATCAGCACACTGTCTGCAGGTGAGGTCTTTAATCACATCGGCAGCGATATCGGTGTCGATGTATTCTATCGGGTCGAAAAGCAGGCCGTCCATGGAGTTACGCGATTTTGAAGTTGTCGGCCAGGTCATCATGCCCTATTAAGCGCAAGGCGTGTTGCATTTCGTGGATATATTCTATTCCTTGGATTTCGCCGCGCCCAAAATAAAGTAATCCTTGATGTTCTTCGTATTTGACTCCATCTTTTCTGAAATATCTGATAGAACCGATATTTTTGTAATTCTCAAAACCGTTGGCTTCGAGGATTTCTGGGGTGATTTCAATCGGCTCCACCTTAATCGGATTGTCGTAGAACAAGGCTTCAATGAGTGTCGGCATGACCTGCATGACCTGCATGGCCTCGTTGTCGACAATCATCCAGTCGTTTACCATTAAATCTTGGGCTTTCATTGCTGGCCTCCTTCCACCGCCACTTCGGTTCCGAACACGGTGAGGCCGAAGCGGGCGGCCACACGGTCGATAAGGGATTGGTACTTCTTCTCGGGCAGGAACTTGCCCGTGGTCCAGTTGCTCCAGGTGGCGTTGGTGACGCAGCACTCCATGATGACGCCACGGCGGAACAGCTCGTAGTCGTTGGCCGTCAACTGGCCTCGAAGCTCGCTTAATTGGATTGTTTGCATGTCGCTAAGGTTTGATTATGTGAGATTTTTTATTTAACTTTGTCAAATATTTGACGGTGCAAAGCTATAGAAAAATATCATTCGTGATACGGGGGTATTAAATTTATAATAATTCTAAATTATAAATCTATGGAATACAATGATTTAATGATTTTGGCAAAGCAGAAAAAAATCTTACAGAAAGATTTATGCCAACGGTTGGATATAACACCCGCAGGGTTCAAAAGAGGGATTGAAAAAGGCACATTACCAATAAACAAGGTGGTTCCATTATGCCAGATTTTGGGCATCAGTCCGAACGAGCTGCTGGGGTGGGAGGCGGCCCCGGGCGGCAACTATGCGGCGCACATCGGCGGGTCGAACACACAGAACTCCACCGAGGCCATCACGGCCCTCAGCGCCCAGCTGAAGGAGAAGGACCGCCAGATAGACCGTCTGCTGAAGATCGTGGAGAAGGGGAAAAAACAGTAGGAAAATCGGCGCAAAACAATGAAAGAAACACCCCTAACCTGCTTGCGGAGAGAATTTTACTCTCCGCAGACACGGGTCAAAACCGGGTCAAAACAATAGCAAAATCAGTGAAAAACCGAAGTCGAAACGGAAGAGAATCAATGAGATACGAAAAAGAGAAAGGGCTTGGGCAAATCCCTTTCTCTCCGCAAAACAATCGGTATAACCAAGTGATTATCACAAAGTTATACCGATTTTTCATTTTACCCATCTACCAAAAAATCTACCGATTCCCTAAAACATTTGGATTGAATCCGTTTTGTTCACTTTCACCACATGCTTCTAACCCCCAAAACAACCCTTTTTCGCTTCAACTTCTGCTCTCGTTTTTGTGGAATAATCCGCGGCAACTTGGCTTTTTTGTACTTATTCCTATGAATTGGCAATGAGTTAAGCCGATAATTTTTCATGGTTGATTGAAAAGTCATAGTTTCTTTGGTATTCAGAGTCTCTTCTGATGACGGC
>ONFF01000025.1 GCA_900317055.1 uncultured Bacteroidales bacterium
CGGAACGGGGTGTGACGGCCACCTTCTTCCTTGCTCAGGACATAGACCTGACCCTTGAAGTGGTGGTAAGGCTTCACCGAACCGGGCTTGGCAATAACCATACCACGGCGGATTTCGTCCTTGTCGATACCACGGAGCAACAGACCAGCGTTATCGCCAGCTTCACCTTCGTCCAAAATCTTACGGAACATTTCCACACCGGTAACGACTGACTTCAGCTTCTCAGCACCCATACCGAGGATATCGACGGGATCACCAACATGGATGACACCAGTCTCGATACGACCAGTAGCAACGGTACCACGGCCAGTGATGGAGAACACGTCCTCGATAGGCATCAGGAACGGTTTATCAATGGCACGCTGAGGCTCAGGAATCCAAGTGTCGCAAGCGTCCATCAGTTGGTCGATGGCGGGAGTCCACTTCGGGTCGTCGTTCAAGGCACCCAGAGCAGAGCCACGGATGATAGGCGTATTTTCGGCATCGAATTCGTACTTGCCAAGGAGGTCGCGGACTTCCATCTCAACCAACTCCAGCAACTCTTCATCGTCAACAAGGTCACACTTGTTCAGGAACACCACGAGGCGCGGCACACCAACCTGACGGGCGAGCAGGATGTGCTCACGGGTTTGAGGCATGGGACCGTCGGTGGCGGCAACAACGATGATAGCACCGTCCATCTGAGCAGCACCAGTAACCATGTTCTTCACATAGTCAGCGTGGCCAGGGCAGTCGACGTGTGCATAGTGACGCTTCTCAGTCTGATACTCGACGTGAGCGGTATTGATGGTGATACCTCTCTCCTTCTCTTCCGGAGCGGAGTCGATGGAGTCGAAGCTCTTGACCTCTGACAGACCCTTCTTAGCAAGGTGAAGGGTGATAGCAGCGGTCAAAGTGGTCTTACCGTGGTCAACGTGGCCAATCGTACCAATGTTGACGTGCGGTTTAGTTCTTTCGAATTTTTCTTTTGCCATTTTGTTTTCTATTTAAGGTTATGAACTCTATTCCATAAAAAATCGAGCCGATGGGGAGAATTGAACTCCCGACCCCTTCCTTACCAAGGAAGTGCTCTACCGCTGAGCTACATCGGCTTGTTGTTTCATCTGAGCGGAAGACGGGGCTCGAACCCGCCACCTAAAGCTTGGAAGGCTTTCGCTCTGCCAAATGAGCTACTTCCGCTTGTCCGCTTGACTGTGGGGGAGGGTGGACTCGAACCACCGAACGGATTCCCGGACAGATTTACAGTCTGTTGCAATTGCCACTATGCGACTCCCCCGTCTTAACTGAGCCGGTAGACGGACTCGAACCGCCGACAGGCTGATTACAAATCAGCTACTCTACCAACTGAGTTATACCGGCATGATGTGAAAGAACGACTTGCTTCTTTTAGCCGCCTTTTCTCCTCTGAAAAGGTGTGCAAAAATACTGCTTTTTCCTGAATTGACAATGCGTTTTCTGCTTTTTTTTCGAAAAAAAATCGATTATTTTTTGTATTTTACTAAAAATCAACTTATTATATATTGCTCTTTTTAGGCCAAAAAGAAGCCGACTCATGGTTTCCGGGCCGGCTTCTTGTGCTAAATGTTGGTTTTTGGGATTTTTTGGCAGGTATTATTTGCCCGTTTTACCCTTGTATTTCTCCAATTGTTTCTTGAGTGCGTCGATGGAGGTGTCGATGGATTCCTCAAATGTCTTGCTCTGCTTGCTGGCATACAGGTCATCGCCACGCAATACCAGTCGGACATCAGCGATCTTGTTTTCGGGAGTGTCAGTGTTGTCGAGCTTCAGCGAAACCTCGGCATTGATCACCTCGCTGTACTTGGCGCAAAGCTTTTCCACTTTCTGCGTAATGAAGTCTTCAAGTTTTTGGTCAGCCTTGAAGTGAACTGAATTGATCATAACTTTCATAATAAACTCCTTTCTTTTAATCATCCTTTCGGATGGGCTTGTTTATGAATTTTCTTGAGTTGTTCTATTGTATTGTGGGCATAAATCTGGGTCGTGGCCAGGTTCTTATGCCCGAGAAGTTTCTGTATGGCTACCAGGCTTGCGCCTTCGTCCAACAGGTGGGTGGCAAAGGTGTGGCGCAACACGTGCGGGCTCTTTTGCTTCAGCGTCGTCACCCCTTCAAGCATGTGATGCACCTTATTATATACATACGAGGGCGACATCTCCTCCCCTTTGTCATTCAAAAGGAGGCGGTCGGCCTTGGTCGTGAAAGTAGCATCGCGCAAAGCTTGGTATTGGACTATCAACTGTATCATCTCCCTTGATAACGGAACCAGCCGGTCTTTATTGCGCTTACCGTGTATTTTCAGCTGCATGTCTATCTTGTCGACATCGCCGTCCTCCAATCCGCGCAGCTCTGCCTGCCGCATGCCCGTCTGATACAGCAATTCGAAGATCAGGTGATCACGTTGGGTCGAAAAATCGGCTTCCTCACCAAACGACACCTTATTAATATCTGTCTCGGTGACAAACTTGACAAGGGTCTTGGGCTGTTTCAACGCCTTGATGCCCGTCATGGGCGATTTCTCTATCAGGTTCTCGCGCAGGCAATATTTATAAAAGGTACGAAGTGTAGAAGTCTTGCGGTTGATGCTCCGATTGACCAGTCCTTCCTCCTTCAGATGGACGATATACGACTTCACCATTGTCGTTTTCACTTGAGTCAAGTCATCGATATCCAACTCATCTTTCAGAAAATGAGCAAATTGATCCATGTCGCTCTGGTAGGCTTCGACAGTGAGCGGAGAGAATCGTTTTTCCGCTTCGATGTAGGATATGAACTGATCAATGAGCATAACAAAAAACTTCGCTGTAAAATTAGTAATAAATTACCAATTCACAGCGAAGTTTGCCTAAAAAAATTATTTTCCTAAGCGGGCGAATTACATATTCTGTTCAGCCTCACGGAGTTTCTGCACATAGATAGCCTTCATCAGCTGTGCACGCTTGATGACTGAGGGCTTGGTGAACTGTTGGCGAGCGCGCAATTCTTTCACGACGCCGGTCTTTTCATACTTTCTCTTGTAGCGCTTCAAAGCTCTGTCGATGCTTTCGCCTTCTTTTACAGGAACAATAATCATTTTAAAACACTTCCTTCTTTTAAATGGTTAGTACTAATGGTTTAATTTTGAGGCCGCAAAAATACAACTTTTTCTTTTACAGCGATAAAAATATGTACAAAAAAAACTTGTTTTGACACAAAATCAGCAATACTTTCAAAAAAACATATTGGTTTTTATTATCTTTGCCGTTTTAAAACCATCAAAAACATACTAATATGCAATTACTCTTAGCATACGGAACCGAGATTCTAATAATTGCCATTTTGATCTTGCTCCTTTTTGGCGGCAAGAAGATTCCAGAACTAATGAAAGGCATTGGAAAGGGTGTGAAAAGCTACAAGGACGGCATGAACGGCGTGGAAGAACCTGAAATCAAGGAAGACAAGGAAAAGAAGGAATGAGCGAGCGTGAGGTCAGCAGTTTCTGGGACCACTTGGATGTGCTTCGGAAAGTGCTGTTCCGCTGTCTGATTGCCTGGTTTGTCGGGGCGGTGGCTGCGTTCTGCTTCAAGAACTTGCTTTTCGGCCTGTTGTTTGCCCCCTCGCGCGACGACTTCATCTCGTACCAAGGCTTGGCATGGCTTTGTGAGCGCACAGGTTGGCAGTCGCTCTGCCCAGGCAATTTCCAGGCTTCGTTCATCAACACGGACTTGGCGGCACAGTTCATGACCCACATCAAGGTGGCCCTCGGGGCGGGATTCGTGGTGGTTTCGCCTTACCTCATCGTGCAACTTTACGGTTTCATCGCGCCTGCGCTCTATGAAAAGGAAAAACGCCATGCCGCACCTATTATAATATGGGGCACGCTGCTCTTCATCTTAGGTGTGCTGATGAACTATTTCATCATCTTCCCTTTCGCATTCCGTTTCCTTAACGATTACCAAGTGTATGAAGAGGTGAGAAACCAAATTTCCCTCTCGTCCTACATCTCCAACTTACTCATGCTCAGCCTGCTGATGGGTATTCTCTTCGAGATCCCCATCGTCAACTACCTCTTGGCCAAGGCCGGACTGCTCCGTGCCGAGACCTTGAAGAAATACCGCCGCCACGCCATCGTGGGCATCGCCATCGTGGCGGCCGTCATTACTCCGACAGGGGACGCCGTGACACTGACGCTAGTGACTTTGCCGATTTACTTGCTGTATGAAGCAAGTATTCTCATAGTGAAAAGAGTCCAAGCCTCAGAACAACCACCGGACCCCAAAATGTCATAGCGGGCTTGACCCGCTATCTCCCAAGTGCAAGGATGTCGTCTTCGCACATGGGAGATGGCGGATGTAACTCCGCCATGACGGTTAAGGGTTAGAGAAACAATCCCAGTCAAATCTCACAAAACAAATATCTTAAATACCATACTAATATGTTACGAAAAATCAGAATCTGTCTACAAGTGGTCATGATGACCTTAGTGACCCTGTTGCTACTCGGCATCGGTTTCCAAGTGCATCTCTGGGCGGGCTGGGCGGCCAAAATCCAATTTTTGCCTGCCTTCCTTGCCTTCAACTCAGTTGTGGTGATTGCCATCATTTTAGTCACCATTTTTTTCGGAAGAATCTATTGTAGCGTGGTTTGCCCTTTGGGCATCATGCAGGACTTCTTCTCGTGGCTTGGCGGCAAGGCCAAAAAGAACCGTTTCAGCTATGCCAAGGAAATCAAATGGCTGCGTTATGGCTTCTTTGCCGTTTTCGCCATCATGCTCATCATCGGTTTTGCGCCGCTGACGACCTTGTTTGCGCCCTACAGTGCATACGGCCGCATCGTCAACAGCCTGTTCAAGCCGCTTTACGACCTGCTGAACAACTGGCTCGCAGGCCTCGATGCCGCCAACGACCGCTACAACTTCACCGAGGTCCAAATCTGGACCCGCAGCGTGACGACCTTCATAGTGGCCATCCTTACTTTAGTCATATTAGGCTTCCTCGCCTGGCGCAAAGGACGCCTATATTGCAACACGATTTGTCCTGTGGGTACTTTCCTCAGCTTCTTCTCGCGTTTCTCCCTGCTTCGCGTCCGATTCGACAAGGACAAGTGCAAGAACTGCGGCATGTGTGAGAAGAACTGCAAGGCACAAGCCATCGATTTCAAAGAAGGAAAAATCGATTATTCGCGCTGTGTGGTTTGCGGCGACTGCCTCGACAAATGCAAATTCGACGCGCTGAAATATGGCAGAGACTTGTCTGCTTTTAAAACTGAATCAAAGCCCGTCGATACCGAGCGTCGTGCCTTCCTCGTAGGTGCAGCAGTGGCCGGCACTACAGCTGCATTGGCCCAAACCGAGATGAAGGTGGATGGCGGCTTGGCGGTCATCGAGGACAAGGTTGCTCCCAAACGGAATACGCTCATCACGCCTCCAGGTTCAGTGTCAGCGCGCCACATGCAAAAGCATTGCACGGCTTGTCAACTCTGCGTTTCGAGTTGTCCGAACAATGTGCTCCGTCCTTCCACCGATTTACAGCACTTCATGCAACCCACGATGTCGTTTGAGCGCGGCTATTGCCGTCCCGAATGCACGCGATGCAGCGAGGTCTGCCCCGCTGGTGCCATCAAGCCCATTTCCCGTGAGGAAAAAACTGGCATCCATGTAGGTCATGCCGTTTGGATTAAAGATAATTGTGTTGTGTTGACCGACGGTGTCAGCTGCGGCAACTGCGCACGCCACTGCCCCACAGGTGCCATCCAGATGGTAGAATATGAAGGACCGAACGGCAAGGTGCAAGTGCCTGCTGTGGACGAGAACAAATGCATCGGCTGCGGCGCCTGCGAGAACCTCTGCCCTGCCCGACCGTTCAGCGCGATTTATGTGGAGGGGAATGAGATACATCATGTCAATTGATAATTGATAGTTGATAATTGTTAATTATTTCAAGTTGTCATTACAATCTATCAACTCTAAACACTAAACTCTAAACTAAACAAAATGGACAGAAGAGAATTCTTAAAACATATGGGCGGCGCGGCAGTAGCGACCTCGGTGGTGCTCTCCGCCTGCAAAAACAACGATGAATCACCCATCATCCCAAAAAATGTAATTGATGGCCAAGGCGAGATGACCTATCGCACCAATCCCAACACGGGCGACAAGGTGTCGCTCTTGGGGTATGGCATGATGCGTCTGCCCATCGAAAACGGCGCGGACATGCGAAAAGACCCCAACGCCCGCGTTGACCAGGAAATGGTCAACGAGGAAGTGAACTATGCGTTGGCACACGGTGTCAACTACTTCGACACTGCCCCTGTTTATACACGAGGCTATTCCGAGACCGCCACAGGCATAGCTCTGTCGCGGCACCCGCGCAATAGCTATTACATCGCCACCAAGCTCTCCAATTTCAGTCAATCGACATGGGACGCAGAGGCTTCGAAAGCCATGTTTGAGAACTCACTCAAGCAACTACAGACCGACTACATCGACTATCTGCTCATGCACAGCATCGGTGGCTCGAACAAAGAGTTGACCAGCATGGAGATGTTCAATGCCCGCTTTATGGACAATGGCATCCTCGACTGGCTCGTGGAACAGAAAAAAGCTGGACGCATCCGCAACCTCGGTTTTTCGTTCCACGGCGACCCGAAACTATTCGACACCATGATGCAATGGCATGATGAAGGCCGCTACCATTGGGACTTCGTGCAAATCCAGCTGAACTATGTGGACTGGAGCTTCGGTGAGATAGAAGGCGAAGGCGTCAACTCATCATACCTTTACGAAGAACTGCATCGTCGTGGTATCCCTGTAGTGATTATGGAACCGTTGCTCGGAGGAGGTCTTGCAAAACAGCCCGACCACATCGTAAAGCAAATGAAAGAGCGTGAGCCAGAGACACCTGTCGCCCGCTGGGCATTCCGCTTTGCCGGCACACCTGAAGGCATCCTCACCGTGCTGAGTGGCATGACTTATATGGAACACCTGGTGCAAAACGTGGAAACCTATTCACCCTTGCGACCCATCACACCCGAAGAAGACGAGTTCTTGATGCAGGTAGCCGAACTGTTCATCAAACTGAAAACCGTGCCGTGCACCGCCTGTAACTACTGCATGCCCTGCCCTTACGGATTGAACATTCCGGCTGTGTTTGGCTACTACAACGAGAGCATCATCCATGGCAATATGCCCACCGGCAATCGCGAGGCAAAAGCATATTGGGAAGCAAGGAAACGTTTCCTTATCGGCTACGACCGCAACATTCCTGGAATGCGACAAGCCAGCCATTGCATCGGCTGCAACCAATGCACCGAGCACTGCCCACAAGAGATCGACATCCCCGCGGAAATGCACCGCATCGATGAATTTGTGGAGCAACTTAAACAGATGTGACAACCTAAGGACAGCGGCAAGGCTGAGCACTCGGTATAGGCTCAATCTTGCCCAAGAAATGCGGCTGTTTGTTGACCATCAAATCGAGAACCACCTTCACCTTGGCCAAGGCCTCGCGGAGGTGGTTCTTCAGATATATCTTTCTGCCTGCAGTGTAGTCCTGTGCACAAAAAGCGATGGCATCAAGGTCATAATGACTGGCGATGTAAATAGCACGCTCGTTGTGCCATTGCTGCGAGACCACCGTTACCGAGTCCTGGGCAAAGACCTTCTTGGCCCGCACCATGGAATCAAATGTTCGAAATCCAGCACAGTCAAGATAGATGACCGAATCGGGCACACCTCTCTCAACGAGCGACTGACGCATCGACTCGGGCTCATTGTAATGGCTTATGTGGTTGTCGCCGCTGAGCAGTAAATAGGATACTTTGTGAGCAAAATAGAGTTCTGCCGCAGCATCCATACGATATTGGTAATATCTGTTTGGGCGGCCATTCACAAGGGGAATGGTCCCTAAAACCAACCCAACCTTACGGTATGGCACCTCGCTTACCTCAGAATACGCCCTGCCCTTGGCTTGATGTTTCACAACATCATTGCAGATACCTATCGTGCCTCCGCCGATAGCCAATACCAAAAGAAGGGCTACGAAAATGATTCTGCCCCAACGACGCTTTGCTTTCATTTTTGAGTGTTTATTTCGCAGGCTCCCACTTGCAGCGGACGGGCGACACAATGGCGCCTTCCTTCTTCAAGGCATCGAAAGCCTTGTCGACCACTTTACGGTCAAGGCCGGTCATTTCGGCCACTTTACCGGCATTCACGGGAGCGCCAGCCTCACGCATGGCTTGCAGCACTTGTTCTTTTGCTTCCATTTTTCGAATATTTAAGGTTAAGAATAGACGGCAAAGATAGCATTTTTATTGTTGCCGCAACCCTCTCGTTACAACGTTTTCGCAAAACCCCTATCTTTGCACCAAGATTCTATTCCTATGAAAAGCGAGAATAGAGAACGGGATATTTATAAAACCACCCTTGTTGGCGGAGCCGTGAATGTGATCCTACTGCTGTTCAAGTTCATCGCAGGCATATTAGGGCACAGCTCCGCCATGATTGCCGACGCTATCCACTCGCTTTCCGATTTCGTGACAGACATCATCGTGCTGGTCTTTGTCAAGATCAGTAACAAGCCGCAAGACAAGTCGCACGACTATGGGCACGGCAAATACGAAACTCTGGCGCTCACCATCATCGGCATTGCCTTGATGGCAGTCGCCATCAGCATCATTGTGAAAGGTGCCATTAAGATTGCCGCCTGGGCCAACGGCGAGGTGCTCGAAGCACCTGGAATGCTGGCTTTCTGGGCTGCCATTGTGTCAATTGTTCTGAAAGAGGCCGTTTACCGCTATTCCATCGTCAAAGCGAAAAAGCTGAACTCAAAGGCTTTGGAGGCGAATGCGTGGCATCATCGCAGCGACGCGCTGTCGTCAATAGGTACAGCCGTGGGCATCGGCGGTGCCATCTTCCTTGGTGAGCGATGGACCATCCTCGACCCCGTTGCTTCGGTGGCGGTGGGTGCTTTCATCGTCAAGGTTGCCTTCGACCTGCTCAAGAACGGCATCGGTGACCTGATGGAGCAGTCATTACCTGATGAAGTGGAAAATGAAATCCTAAAATTGGTCGCTGAAATGCCCGGTGTCGACGAACCTCACGACCTACGCACCCGACGCATCGGCAACCACTATGCCATCGAATTACACATCCTGATGGACGGCGACATCAGCCTCAAGGAAGCCCACGACAAAGCCTCAGAAGTGGAAGACCTGCTCCGTCAACATTACGGAGAAGAAACGCATGTGGCGGTCCATGTGGAGCCAAAAGAGAAGCCTTCAAATAAGACCACATTGAAAAGCATTTTAGTTCTGCTTTTCCTTGCCCTTTCCTTTGGCGCACAAGCCCAAACGGTTGACAGCCTTTCACTTGGCCCTATCTTTGTCAACGAAGGCGAGACCACCATCTACCACATCAGCCGCGACCCGAAGGCAAGACAAGGCACCATCTCAGATGCCCTGCAAAATGTTCCAGGCGTTAAAGTCGACACCGAAGGCAACATCACCTTGCGTGGAGTGGACAATGTAGAGCTATTCATCAACGGGCGGCCTTCTCATTTCGATGAAGAAAGCCAGAAAAACTACCTTCAACAGGTGAAGGCCATCTCCATCGAACGCATCGAAGTGATGACCAATCCCTCGGCACAATACACTTCAGCCTCTGACACAGGCGTCATCAACATCATTACGGATACTGGAGACAGTTCTGAACAGCATCTCAGCATCGGCCTGCAATCCAACACCCGCCCCAATGTTTCGCCTTGGCTGTCCTACATCTGGAGCAACAAAAAATGGTCGTTCAACGCCAATCTGAAAGGCGGCTATTCAGGTGTCAAAGAGCATTCTCATGGCTACAGTTACTCCTTTGTGGACCATTTAGAGAGCGGCTTGCCTGGCGGACTCGACACGACCAGCATCACGCGCTATTCCAGAAACGACACCTCTTTTAATTATGAGGTCGAAGCCTTCCTCAAAGCCGAATACCGCCCCAATCGACAAAACGATTTCACAGTCTACTTCGGCATCAGCCCAAGCATGAGCCATGCTTCTTCATTCTCCAACACCTATCGGAAGGAGTACATCAACGACATTGGAGAATACGACTATGCCATCCACAACGAAAACCGCCAAAACTACTCCGTTGGTGCCATAGGTATCGGCTGGCAGCATCGTTTCGACCAACCTGGACAATCCTTAGGCGTCTTCCTGAATTCCGAATACGATTTCGGCAATGGCATCGCAAAAGAACAGCGTACCTTTAAGAACCAGCCCCACCTCAACCGCGATATCATCAGCACCAACGACTTCACAGACATAGGCTACGATGCCAAAGTGGAATACACCCACCCCTATCGTTTTCCAATAACTGAAGGAAAGGCCCCGCATTTCGGAGAAATCTACCTGAGCCTCACTGACTACATGAAGCCTGACAACAACATCGGCATATACGACACCTTAGGAGCAGATGGCTACGTCACCGACTGGAACCGCTCCGAAAACCGCCGTTTCAGCACCAACAAAGCGGCTGCCACTTTAATGGTATTGCATCATATCGGGAACTCCATCACCATTAAGCCTGGCATCAGTTGGGAAAACGCTTGGATCAAATCACACTACCTTGACACCCCTGCATATGATACCCTTTTGCGGCATGCCTATTGGAGACCTTCATTGCACATCAGCTACCGAACACCGTCAATGCACAACTTCAGTTTCAGCTATACCCGCAAGACTTATTATCCATGGGTACGCTATTTCACCAGAAAAAAAATGTATGACGAAGAATCGTTCTCGGTTGGCAATCCCACACTGAAGCCCACACTGATAGATGTTTTCGAACTGTCATGGGCCAAATACGCCGACCAACTAGGTTCGATAAGTGTGAAAGGCTATTTCAACAACTCCATCAACGCCATTAACATGGTGAGCGATGTGGCATACGACTCTCTATGGAATCGTGTGGTACCTTTCAGCATACCCGTCAACCTTAACAAATACTATGAAACAGGTGGAGAATTCAATGTCACCTACCGGCCAAACGCCACCTTCAACATCAGATTAGAAGCCAACATCTATGATTCTCACATTGAGACCTACTACAACAAAACCTTAGACAGTCTGATTCTCAGTAATATGTGGGCCTACAACTTGCGTCTCAGCACATGGGTCAAACTATGGGACAAACTCGAACTGCACGCCACCGCCTATTACAATTCACCCACGCAAACGCTCTTCGCCACCAAACAAACCGCCTACGGCATCGACTTTGGCCTTCGCGCCGACTTCTTCGGAAATCGGCTCTCCTTCCTCCTTAACGCTTTCGACATCTTCAACTGGAACAAAGAAGACAACTATACCTACAATCCCTATTACATTTCCTACAAATCAAACAAGGCCAACAGCCGTTATGTCAGCGTTGAGTTGATCTATAAAATTTGGTGAACAACTTCACAATAACAGATGATTTTTCAAGTTATATACAACATAATAAAGACAAATTTCAACAACCCAAAATAATCAACAACTAAAACCAATTCAAAATGAAAAAAGCATTAGCTATCGTGGCGCTCATCGCCGCAATGTTCGTTGCCGGAAAAGTGCAGGCACAATCAATGATCTATGCAGGTTACGCTCCCGAATCCTTCGTTTCAGGGAATAATAGCAGCAACTATCAAGGTTTCTTCGCCGGATTCACCAAGAATTTTGGCCTCTCAAAAGGCATTGGTGTTGCCGCTGGTGCCGAATTCCGTATGAACACCAAGAGTGGAGACGCCTTCTTCGGATTTGGAACGGGTAAAAGCACCCAAGCCCTTATCGATGTCCCGATTCTGTTCAACTATAGTATCGGTATCAACCGCGACCTTGCAATCACACCTTTCGTTGGTCCCATGGTGAGCTTAGCTCTTGTAGGCAATACCAAAACAACAATTGGCAACAATACTACTACATCCAATTGGTATGGCGACAACAGCAGATTGAACCGTTTCAACCTCTACGCTGTGTTTGGTGCCGATGTAAAGTTCAGCCAATTCAACCTGTTTGGCGGCTATCGTCTCGGCCTGCTTGACCTCAATTCAAGCGACAACATTACCTTAAAGGCCAATGGTTTCTTCATTGGACTCGGCTACACCTTATAATTTGAGGTTTTCAGACAAAACGAAACGCGAGCGGCAATTGTCGCTCGCGTTTTTTTGTTGTCCAAAACACAAGATCCTTTACTCTCCTAAAAGATGTTCAAACAAGAAGTTGTCAATCTTGTTGAAGAGGTGCATACGGCACTCGCCGCTGCCATATTCGTAGCCACCATAAATGCCGTGGTTCTTGTTGGGATATATCATCAGGTCGAACTGCTTTCCGTTCGAAATCATGGCCTTGATGAGTTCCATGGCGTTCTGGTAGTGAACATTGTCATCACCACTACCGTGGCAGAGCAGGTAGTTGCCCTTAATCATCGCTGTGTTATGAACAGGTGAATTTAGGTCGTAGCCGTCGGGATTCTCCTGAGGTGTGCGCATGAAACGCTCAGTGTAGACATTGTCGTAATAGCGCCAGTTGGTCACAGGAGCCACCGACACAGCCGTGCTGATGACATCGGCGCCCTTAGTAATGCCGTTGGCCGCCATGAAGCCACCGTAACTCCAGCCGTAGATACCGATACGGTCTGCATCCACATAGGGTTGTTTGGCCATGTACTTGGCGAGGGTAATCATGTCCTCGGTCTCATATTTACCGAGTTGCAGGTAAGTCATCTTCTTGAACACTTCACCCTGAGCGCCGCTACCACGGTTGTTGATGGACACGCTGATGATGCCATGCTGCGCCAGCAACTGCATCCACCAGTAATCGCTGTCGGCCCATGAATTGTTGACCGTCTGATGACCAGGACCACCATACACATAAATCAAAACAGGGTATTTCTTCGAAGGATCAAAGTCGGGAGGCAGGATTTGCCAAGCGTCCACATCAACTTGAGTGCCATCAGGCAAAGTGAAAGCCGGGTCACTGATCTTCATGAGTTTCTTTTCACCGAGATTGAAGGTCTTCAACTTCTCGGCAAATTCATGGTTGTCCTCAAGCACACGCACCAGTTTACCCTTATTGGTGTAAAGTTCGAATTGGCGCGGCTGGTTGATGGTGCTGTTTATATTAATAAGGTAGCTGAAGTCGTTGCTAAATGTAGCTTGGTTGGTGCCTTCGCGACCAATCACCTCGCGCATTTTACCTTCTAAGTTGACGGCATAAATCTGACGGTCGACGGGCGTGTTCTTTGCAGCTTGGAAATACACTTCCTTGCCATCGAAACCATAGACTTCGGTCACATCCCAAGGGCCATTGGTAAGTTGTTTCGTCCGAATGCCATCGAGATTGCAAAGGTAGATGTGGTTGTAGCCGCTCCTTTCTGAAGTCATGAGGAAATGTTTTCCGTCTTCAAGGAAATGCCAGTCGTCAGTGATGTCGATGTAGTAGTCGTTTGTATCATCATAGAACACACGGCTCTTGCCTGTGTTGGCATCGGCGGCCAAAATCTCCAGATGATTCTGATGTCGGTTGAGGCGTTGGATGGCCAAAACATTGGCATCCTTAGTCCAAGCAATACGCGGCAGGTAAATATCGGTTTCCTTGCCCGTATCCATCTTCACGGTCTTACCGTTTTCGAGGTTGTAGACATAAATCTCGACGATGGAATTGTCCTCGCCTGCCTTGGGATACTTGAAGCTGTACCAGTCGGGATAAAGACCTTCGAACTCCTCCATCTGGAACTCGCGCACGTTCGACTCGTCAAACTTCATGAAGGCAATCTTCTTGCTGTCGGGCGACCAATAAAAGCCCTGCGAAAAGCTGAATTCTTCCTCGTAGACCCAGTCGGGGGCACCGTTGATGATATGGTTATAGAGGCCATCGTTCGTGAACTGCTTCTCCTCCCCTGTCTTCAAATCCTTGATGAACAAGTTATTGTCGCGCATAAAAGCAACTTTAGTGGCATCAGGCGAAAAAGTAGCCAGACGCTGCTTGCCATTCTTCGAAAGAGGTTGTAAAGTCTTTGTGGCAAAGTCGTAAACATAATAATTGGCATGGAAAGAATGACGATAGATGCTCTCCATATCAGTAAGACACAACATCTTATCCTCATTCTCGCTCAACTCATAGTTCTGCAAGCCGATAGGCAACGAGTCGGGATGCATAGTAAGGTCGGTGATGCCGAACAAGGTCTTTTCAAGCTTTCCTGTCTTGTAGTTGTAAATGTTGAGTTGGCCTTTCTCGAAGGAGCCGTAGGTCTTTCCGTCCTTCATCGAGTTCATGCCTCTGACGCTCTTGGCATAGAACGTGGGGCGCATGTAAAGGTCTTCCAAATCGAAATTCTTCTTCTCTTGGGCCGTAGCCGAAAGCGTTCCAAAAACAAGGAACAAGCTGACTAATAGGTATTTAAACTTCATAACAAATAGATTTGATTGCACAAAGGTAGAATTTTTTTGAAAAAAAGCAGAAAAAATCTTGTGGGTTTCAGAAAAAGCCGTATTTTTGCACCCGCATTTGGGACGGTAGCTCAGTTGGTTTAGAGCGCATGCTTGACAGGCATGAGGTCACAAGTTCGATCCTTGTTCGCCCCACAGTAGAGACGCATTGAATGCGTCTCTTTTCTAAACCCCAAACGGTTATCGGGACGTTAGCCCAGTTGGTTTAGAGCGCTGCCTTCACACGGCAGAGGTCACTGGTTCGAGTCCAGTACGTCCCACCAACAACAAAACCCGCTGGTTTCAGCGGGTTTTGCGTTTTATTTAGCGCTTCTATAGCGTGTGTCATTTCACACCGAGTTTCTTTGCGATGTTCTTAGGAAGTGCGTCCTTGTGCAGGACAATGTTCATGGTCTTGTATTTGGCGAAAGTCTCAGAGACATACCATATGCCGTGGTATTTGCCACTATCACCCCACGAGTTCTTACCCATGAAGTATTCCTTGCCGTTTTGGTCTTTGGCCTTGCCGAAGATGAGCAGACCGTGGTCGTCGCCAGTCTCCCAGTTATCAAAGGCTTCCTGACGCATCTCTTGCGTGACTTCAATCTCTGGCATTGGCTTAGAGGTCAGCTCGTTGCGACGATTTGCCGCCGACATGCCCAACCAATGTGCCATGTCGGAGCCTGAGAGTTCGGCCGCTTTTTCGGCATCGGGGTAGACGGCAATGCCATCACGGGTGAATCCTTGCTCGCTGACATCGGCACTCCATTGGAAGGTGTAGCCTTTGTCGATGGCATATTGCATGACCTCCATCAGTTCATCGATAGGCAGGTTATAATAAGGGCAGCCACGCCAGTTGTCTTCGATCTCAAGTGCAAAAGGCTCATAGAAAGGATGATGCGTGAAAGAGGTGAGGGTGATGTAGTTGTCGGCTTCGAGACCCAACGACTTGGCATATTCCTGTGGCGTCATGCCATTCACCTTTTCAGGATATTTGCCAAGATAAGCATCGTAAATACCTTGCAGGCCTTCTTTCCACACGGGGCTGAGTTTGCTGATGTCACTTTTGGCAAGGGCTTTCACATAACCTGTGGCCACGAGGTCGAGTTCGGTGTGATTGGGCAAGGTTCCGCCATAACGGTTGCCAGGCATGTCTTCCTGACGGACGAAGCCATAGTGCTCCAAGCAGTAAAGCACGTCGCCGCACTTGCCGCCTGGCGCCCAGCTGGCGTTGCCGTGCAGACGGACATATTTTTCGGCACGATCCATCATGGAATGGCTGACAACATACATCTCGGAGAGGTCGACGTCAACGCCCTTGATGCGGAGTGCTTCGGCTTCCATCAGGGCAATGCCGGAATGGGCCCAGCATGTGGAAGAACGATGTTGGTCGCGAACGGCCGTGATTGGAATTTCCTTGATTGTAGTAAACTGGAATCCTTCTTCTTTCTTTTCATCTTGTGCCTTGACGGACGTGAAGCCCATCATCAAGGCTAAGGCAAGTAACAATTGCTTTTTCATTAGTATTTGAATTTAATGATTTGCTATCTAAGAACAAACCTAGATTTGCAGCACGACAGTCTGCCGTGAGGTTTGCAAGCGCAAAAATAGGAAAACTACAGTTACCACGGTAAAGACTTAATCATTTTATTTTTGCACGTCTCAAATAATTTCCTATCTTTGCCGTTCCAAACAATAACGAGTATTATTTTTCAAAACAGATATGATGCAACACAATATCGTACCCCAAGATTTAGCAAAGAAAATCTTTGCAGAAAGTGGTCTGCCGAGCATCGGAAGAGCTGGCATCCGTGAAATCAACAAGTTGGCCTTTGACCTTGAAGCCGCCTGTGGCAAAAAGTTCATCCACATGGAGTTAGGCAACCCCGGACTGCCTGCCGCTCGTGCTGGCGTGGAAGCCCAAATCAAAGCCTTGCAAAATGGTGTGGCGGCCAACTACCCACCCATCGATGGTGCACCTATATTAAAAAAAGAGGCCTCGCGCTTCATCAAGAACTTCCTTGACCTCGATGTCGACCCCGCCAACTGCGTGCCTACCGTTGGATCCATGCAAGGTGCTTTCGCCTCGTTCATGATTGCCGGACATTCTGACGCAAAGAAAAACACCATCCTCTTCATCGACCCGGGCTTCCCCGTCCACAAGTTCCAAAACAAGGTGCTTGGCATCCCGATGGAGCATTTCGACATTTACGAATACCGTGGCGAGAAGCTGCGCGCCAAATTGGAAGAGGTGCTGAGTAAAGGTAACATCCACAGCCTGCTCTACTCCAACCCCAACAACCCGACATGGGTGTGCCTCACCGACGAGGAATTGCGCATCATAGGCGAACTGACCAACAAGTACAATGTCATCGTCATGGAAGACCTCGCCTATTTCGGCATGGACTTCCGCAAGGACTACAGCCATCCTGGTGAAGCCCCTTACCAACCCACCGTGGGCAAATACACCGACTACTACATCCTGATGATTTCCAGCTCAAAGGCCTTCAGCTACGCCGGCGAGCGTTGCGCCATCCTTGGCATCAGCAACAAGTTGGCCCAGCACCACTTCCCCGACCTGAAAGCTTTCTGCGGACAGGAAGTCTTCTTGCGTGCCATCCTCTTCGGTGCCTTGCACCCGCTCAGTTCAGGCACTTCGCACTCGGCACAACACGCTTTGGCCGCCGTGCTGAAAGCCGTGAACGATGGCACCTACAACTATCGTGAGGATGTGTTGGAATACGGTCGCAAGGCCGAGTTGATGAAGAAAGCCTTCCTCGACAACGGCTTCTACATCACCTACGATGAAGACTGCGGTGAACCTATCGCTGACGGTTTCTACTTCACCTATTGCTATCCCGGCTTCACAGGTGCCGACCTCGTTGAGGAGATGATGTATTACGGCGTCTCCGGTATCTCGCTCGACACCTGCGGCAGCACCAAACAAGGCGTCCGCGCCTGTACTTCGCTCATCCAAAGGGAAGAAATCCCGATTCTGGCGGAAAGGCTGAAGGCGTTTGCCTTGGACCATCCCGTTCAGTAGATGCAACATGTACAAGCACGTCAATGTACTATTGTTCCTTCTGCTTTTCTTTGTCGGATGCCACAACGAGAAATCTAACAAAGTAGCCACAAGAAGTACATTGCCGTGCTTGTACATCACGCTTGAGCAATCCCAACTTGACTCCATACTGCTAGATCGCAACCACAAAGCTCCTGCCGACGCAGTCTTAATTGACGCGAACGGAGACACACTCTACGACGGGCCGTTAAAACATTTCAAGACAAGAGGAAATGCCACTTTCACTCGTCAAGATAAAAAACCATTTTCCATCAAGTTTACAAAGACTCACAACCTCTTTCATTTAGACAAAAGCAAATCTTTTGTCTTGCTTGCCAACGCCTACGATGAAAGTCATTTGAGGAATGCTATTGCTTTTGATGTTTCACGAGCGATAGGTCTACCCACACCTCACTACGTATTCGTGTCATTATACATCAATGACAAATACAACGGGCTGTACCAGATGACCAACAAAGTGGAAATCAACAAACACGCATTGGATATTACGGATTTGGAAAAGCTCAACAAAGAAGTAAATCCTCGTCCGCTGAAAGAATCCGTTAAGTTTAGCGAAGGAATGCAGAATCAAATCGTCCAAAGCAAAGGTTTCTTATTAGAAAACACTCCAGAAGACATTACTGGTGGCTACCTTTTAGAAATCATCGGCTTTCAGGATCGCTATAAGCGAAAAGATTGTGGTTTTATGTCTTCGAAAGGAGAGTTGATCGTAATAAGGGAACCTGAACATGCTTCAAAAGAAGAAGTGGACTATATAGCGGATTACTATGACCAGATGGAAACCGCATTGCATGATCCTAAGGGCTATAATGCTCTTACGGGAAAACACTATTCCGACTATTTGGATGTGTATTCATTTGCAAAGTATTATATATTGAACGAATTAGTGATGAACCTCGATGCCGGCATTACAAGTTGTTTCATGTATAAAGACTGTAACAGTAAGATGATGGCAGGGCCTTCGTGGGATTTTGATGCATCGTTAAACTATAGCCTATGGGGCGGAAAGTATTGTTCCGCAAATCAAATATGGGCAGGCTCAAAAGCAGGGTATTTAGGGCATAGTTCCTTGGATGGTATTCTTTATATTTTAATGAAACATGATGATTTCAGACGACTCGTTTATCAAGAATGGAACGACACAATTAGCCCCATTTGCCATCATATACTCGAAAGCGGGCATTGGGACTCGCTTGCCAGCCACCTTTCCTATGATGCAGAAAGAGACTTCATTCAGAACAACAACCGTCAAAGTGACAATTACAGTATGGCAGTCCGCCGGCCGTTGGATTTCCTACATGAAAGAATAGAATTCTTGGATTGGTTGTGGACCACAAACGGCGATGATGTCATTAGTGTTGCAGATAGCACTTTCGCGGAAATGAAGCTCTATGAAAAACACAACCAACTATTTTATCGCACTGGTGAACCAATAATTTATCCCACCATAAAAAAACTAATATGTTACGATGACCCAATACCAGAGTTTTTTATAGCTGGGACAGACTCCATAATACCTAACGGAACCGTCTTAAATCGTCCTGCAAAGCTTGAAATACGATGGCGTGGACCAACCTGGAAAGAGGTGCAGATTCGTAGAGTCAAAAAGAAAATCAACCAGATATTCGGATAAAGGTCAACAATGTAAAGTAGAGACGCAATGATCGCGTCTCTTTTCTTATCACAACAGACAAAAACCATCAGTTTTGTTTATAATCAATCTAAATTAGCATTCTGCCCCGAAATTAAACGAAAAGTCGTGCACCATTTGCCCAAAATTCCCTAATTTCGTGGCTCATTATTAAACGACACAACAAATCCTAAATCTTAATCAATATGGCAAAATTCAGAGGAGCCATCGTCGTTGACATCGAGCGTTGCAAAGGCTGCGGCGTATGTATCACAGCCTGCCCATGCAAGGTCATCGAACTGGCAAAAGAAGTAAACGGAAAAGGTTACAATTACGCCTTCATGGCGAACCCCGAAGCCTGTATAGGCTGCGCGAGCTGCGGCATCACCTGCCCCGACGGCGTCATCAAGGTCTACAAGAAAGCCCTGTAATCCAACCAATTGTCTAACAAATCAAAAAATCTTACATAATGGGAGAATTAAAACTGATGAAGGGTAACGAGGCATTGGCCGAAGCCGCCATCCGTTGCGGCGCCGATGCTTATTTCGGATATCCTATCACCCCCCAGTCGGAAGTGATCGAGTATCTGTCGGAACAGAACCCTTACGAACGCACCGGTATGGTCGTTCTTCAATCGTCAAGCCCAGGCGTGTGCCTGAAGCAAGAAGGTTTGGCTTACATCGCTGGCGCCGAAGTGCCCTGCGTCTTCGCCGACGTGGTGCGTGGCGGCCCGGGCCTCGGTACCATCCAGCCCTCACAAGCTGACTATTTCCAAAACACCAAAGGCGGTGGCAATGGTGACTATCGTAACATCGTCCTCGCCCCTGCTTCCGTCCAGGAAATGGCTGACTTCGTGCCGCTGGGCTTCGAACTGGCCTTCAAGTACAGAATGGCAGTGTGCATCCTCTCCGACGGTGCCATCGGCCAGATGATGGAAAAGGTCGTCCTGCCCGAGCAGAAAGCCCGCCTCACCGAAGAGGAAATCAAAGCCAAGTATCCTTGGGCACTGACAGGCCGCAAGCGTGGCACGCAACACCGCGTCATCACCTCCTTGGACCTCGACTCCGCCCGCATGGAAGAGCACAACCGTCACCTCCAACGCAAATACGATGAAGTGACCAAGAACGAAGTCCGTTACGAAATGATCGACTGCGACGATGCCGAATACGTATTCGTTGCCTACGGCTCCAGCGCCCGTATCGCCCAGAAGTCGGTGCAACTCGGTCGCGCCGCTGGTCTGAAGGTCGGTCTGCTCCGTCCTATCACCCTGTGGCCCTACCCCACCCAAGCCATCCGTAACCTCATCGACAAGGGTGTCAAGGGATTCCTCTCAGTCGAATTGAGCTGTGGTCAGATGATCGAAGACGTGCTGCTGGCCTGCAACGGCCGCGCCAAGGCCGAACACTTTGGCCGCGTCGGTGGCATCATCCACACCCCGGAAGAAGTTCTCGAAGCTATGAAGAAACAAATTATAGGAGAATAAGACAATGGCAGAAATCACATTACAAGATATCATCCAGCCTGAAAACTTGGTTTACGAAAAATCAAAGCTGCTGACTGAAAAACCTTTCCACTACTGCCCCGGCTGCGGTCACGGCACTGTGCACCGCATCATCGCCGAAGTGCTCGAAGAGCTTGGCGTTGACGACCGTACCATCGGTGTCTCCCCCGTGGGTTGCGCCGTTATGGCTTACGACTACTTCGACGTTGACTTCGTCGAGGCTGCCCACGGCCGCGCTCCGGCGTGCGCCACGGGTATCAAGCGCGTGTGGCCCGACAAGGTCGTGTTCTCCTACCAAGGCGACGGCGACCTCGCTGCCATCGGCACCTGCGAGACCATCCACACCTGCAACCGTGGTGAGAACATCACCATGATCTTTGTCAACAACGGTATCTACGGCATGACCGGTGGCCAGATGGCTCCCACCACCCTCGTGGGCATGAAGACCGCCACCACGCCTTACGGCCGTATGCCTCAGTGGCCCGACGGAACGCCTAACAACGGTTTCCCGCTCCAGATCACCCAACTGCTGGCCCAGCTGCCCGGCACGCGCTATGTCACCCGTCAGGCAGTGTTCAGCGCCGCCGCCGTGCGTAACTGCAAGAAGGCCATCAAGAAGGCTTTCCAGAACCAGATTGAGAACAAGAACGGTGTCAACTTCGTTGAAATCGTTTCGAACTGCAACTCCAACTGGAAGATGAGCGCCGTCGACGCCAACAAGTGGTTGCAAGACAACATGCTGCCCGTCTATCCTTTGGGCGACCTCAAGGACAATTTCGAGCTGATTAAGAAATAACTAAAAACGACAAAGCAATGACAGAAGAAATTATTATAGCCGGTTTCGGCGGACAAGGTGTCTTGTCAATGGGTAAGATCCTTGCTTACAGTGGTATCATGCAGGACAAGGAAGTCAGCTGGATGCCTTCATACGGCCCCGAGATGCGTGGCGGTACGGCCAATGTGACCGTCATCGTCAGCGACGAGCGCGTGTGCTCCCCCATCCTCAACGCTTTCGACACTGCCGTCATTCTGAATCAGCAGTCGCTCGACAAGTTTGAGGACAAAGTGAAACCCGGTGGCTACCTCATCTACGACCCCAACGGCATCACACACAAGCCCACCCGTAAGGACATCCACATCTACAGCATCGAAGGCGCACAACTCGCCTCCGACATGGGCAACAGCAAGGTGTTCAACATGATCATCTTGGGTGCTTTCCTGAAGGTGCGTCCCATCATCGACAACAAGAATGTCGAAGAAGGTTTGCGTCACAGTTTGCCTGAGCGCGCCCACAAGCTCATCCCGCTGAACATGCAGGCCGTCCAGGTCGGTATGGACAACATCAAGGCTGAGAACTAAGCATCGGTTTACCGAGCAAAGCAAAAAGCCGCTCCGATTGGGGGCGGCTTTTTTTTTGGTTTTCCTGTCACCCCTACGGGGTTCCAATAGGTATATCATCCTATTATCCCCTGCATCTCACAACCGACCTGCGGCTGCCGTAATACGACAGCCACACCACGCGATGACGCAGCCATAGATCCCATGCCATCCCACAGACCAGCGTCGGGATGACATGGCTGCTGCAGGATGCAGGCCTCAGAAAACATGTCTTCCCTGCGGTGGCCAAGCGGGCAAAGGCATGGGATCTATGCTTTCTGAGGCCGTCCTTTATGGTCTTTGCTGCTTGAACCGACCTTCTATAAATTCCCTGCTCTCGCACATATCCACGCGGGAATGACATAGAAGGTCTAGCGTAGAATGACATGGGAGGCTTGCGGGGGATGACATGGCTGCTGCGGAACACCCCGACACACAAAAAAAGCGGAGGCCGCGCCACAAAAGCGCGCCTCCGCAAATGATTGCACTGCGAAAAAGTTGCCGAGCGGGGCTGGGTAGCCCGCTGCCGCAGGCGCCCCGCCCGCCAACTTTTTCGCCCGTGCCCGTAACGGAACAAAGGTTAGTTCTGAGCCGAACGAACTGGACGCACACTCCGACCGTAGTAGCGGTAGTAGTAGTAGTTCATTAAGTAATATTCCGAATTGAAGTAGAGTAGCCACGCGTTGTTCGGGGTGCCCGTGTAGAGCGAACTCGACCAGTAGTAGCCGCCGCTGCCTTCGTAGTCGAGGCTGATATTGCTGCGGTAGCCAGCGGCGGGCAGGAAGAGACTGTTGCCGTTGCTGGCGGTGAAGAGGCGACCGTTCACGCCGTTCTGCTGCGTCCAGGTGACGGTCGTGTTGCTGTAGAGTTCCTGCCATTCTTCCTTGGTGGGCATACGCCAGCCATAGCTCCATCGGATTGTGGCAGCATCATTCTCTGGCTCCAAAACAGTTGGGTTGTAATTCGGGAATAAGTAGGTAGCCTCAGTGTATTCATCCTTCGGGTAGACTTCAGCCCATGCGATGTAGTCGCCATATTCCTCAGGCGTGTTGGCACCTATGTTGCAGGTAGCCCAACGCAGGCCGCTCGGCAGGCCGAGGTCGACCTCCTCGTGGTTGTCAAGAATCGTTATCTCAACAGGTGAGAAATACTTGATCAGGTTACGATACACTTGAGCACCATGACCTTCAACAACATATATTTCACCGATTTGATAGTCGCCATCATAGATTTTAACAGCGACACCAGGTCTCAAGGTGTTAGGTGGCAACACGGCGTAGAACGCAGCGGCCTCGCTCGCACTGGCTGGCAGCATCACATCGCAGGTGAGGGTAATCATCTGAGTGCCCTCTGAACCGGATTCATTCTGAAAATCAGGGTCGTCATAGGCGGCCCAGAACTCACCGTTCAATCTATCCCAAGGATCTTCGATGGTGATACTGGTCACATGGGCACCGTCGCCATACAGTTGGATACCCAAGCCACCGCAGAGACTCGTGAATTGCAGGTTTTCATCCTCAGCGTAAGCCACCATGGGATTTGCGTCTTGGGCGAAGGTGCCGGGTTGGGTGATGTTTTGCACTGCGGGCACATTGTAGTAGACATGGCCTTCGTCCAAATCAACCTCTGTCGTGTAGGGATAGACCGCCACATAGGGAGGCACCAGTTCGAATTCGCCAGCAAAAGTGAAAACAGCGTTAGTTGTGTTAGCACCCGATTTCAGGGTAAACACTTGCGACTCGCCGTTGCCGTTGTAGATCTTAATCTTGTCGCCTGCCGACCATAACACTTGGGCTTCGCCGCTCAAAAAGTCCGGGTCAAGATGGGTTCTACCCTGATTCCCCGATTCAATGTTGGCGTAGAAAACGGTCTTGCCGTCATTGTTGTCCTTGTCTTTTTTGCACGAGACGAGCATCATCAAGCCCATCATGAGTGCCATCGAGATTAATGTGAGTTTTCTCATGTTCGTGTCCTCCATTTTAATGATTCATAACATCAGCCATGCCAAAAATCAGTGATTTCAGACATGCCCATGTTTGTCGTTCCGGCGCCTTTGTTCGTGACAGGGCTGCCACCCGAGGTACACAAAATGCCCTGGGGCTCGATTTCTATGACCTCCACTTGGGGAGCTTCATAGCGTTTTTCAGTTGTTTTTTTCATCTTGTTTAGGTTTTAAGGGGTTAAAATTTAAGTATTTAGGGTTATAAGATTTCAAGGGATCTTCTCACCACGACGCAAAGCGCCAAAATGCTCAGTAAGACAAAAAGGAGAAGTACAAATAGGTATACAAAAGGAATAGAGGTTAAGTATTTTGCTACCTCTAATATCAATAACGATATGGTTATCAATATTTTGCAAGTTATTTTGCTTATTTAACATAATGGCATGGTGCAAAAATAGAAAAACATCTGAAACAAAACAAAAAAAACGCAAAAAAAAAGAAAGGCCGCCTCACGGCAGCCTTTCTCCATCTGTATAGAAAAAAACATTTACTCTTTCGTCTCTTCGACGGGAGCTTCGGCAGGAGCCTCAGCCTTGGGAGCAGCCTTCTTGCTGCTACGGCGGGTGCTCTTAGCCTTGGCGGCAGTCTTCTGACCCTCGCGGGTGTAGACCTCATTGTAGTCAACGAGCTCCATCATAGCCATCTCAGCGGCATCACCTTTACGGTTTTCAGGCATGCGGATGATGCGGGTGTAGCCACCAGGACGGGTAGCCACTTTCGGGCCAACCTCACGGAACAGCTCGGTCACGGCATACTTGTTTTGCAGGAGTGCAAAAACGACGCGGCGGTTGCTCGAACCTGTTTCAGTTGTGGTGTTGTTCTCAGGCTTAGCCTTGGTGATCAACGGCTCGATGTACATACGCAGAGCCTTGGCCTTGGCCGTCGTGGTGATGATGCGTTTGTGAAGAATCAGCGAAGAAGCCATGTTCGAGAGCATAGCCTTGCGGTGTGCGCTCTTTCTTCCCAAGTGATTGAATTTCTTATTGTGTCTCATCTTTCTTATTCCTTATCTAATTTATATTTGCTGACATTCATACCGAACTCGAGGCCCTTGCTTCTGACCAGTTCGTCAAGTTCGGTGAGTGACTTCTTACCGAAGTTACGGAACTTGAGCAGGTCTTGCTTATTGAAGGCGACCAGTTCACCAAGCGTTTCAACCTCAGCAGCTTTCAAGCAGTTCAAGGCACGCACCGACAGGTCGAGGTCGACGAGCTTGGTCTTGAGGAGCTGACGGATATGCAACGAACCTTCATCAAAGTCTTCGGTCACGGTCTTTTCGTCGGGAACGAGGTTGATGTTCTCGTCGGAGAAGAGCATGAAGTGGTAGATGAGGATCTTTGCGGCTTCTTTCAAAGCATCTTTAGGATTAATCGAACCATCGGTATCGATTTCGATGACAAGTTTCTCATAGTCGGTCTTCTGTTCGACGCGCCAGTTTTCCACCTTGTAGCTCACATTGCGGATGGGCGTGTAGATGGAGTCGATGGCGATGGTGTCGACAGGGGCGCCGGCCACCTTGTTCTCGTCGGCAGGCACATAGCCTCTACCCTTTCCGATGTTGAGCTCGATGTTGAGCTTCACGGAAGGTTCGAGGTTGCAGATGACGAGTTCGGGATTCAGCACTTGGAAGGAGTTGAGGTACTTGTTGATGTCACCGGCCACAAATTGCTCTTGGCCTGTGATGGTGAAGCTGACCTTCTCGTGCGTCTCCGTGGGGACAACTTGTTTGAGGCGGACTTGTTTAAAATTCAAGACCATGTCGGCGACATCCTCAATCACGCCGTCGATAGAGGCGAATTCATGGGTGACGCCGTCGATATGGATAGAAGTGATGGCGAAGCCTTCGAGAGAAGACAACAAAATCCTTCTAAGCGCATTACCAATGGTGATGCCGAAACCTGGTTCTAGAGGTCGAAACTCGAAAACGCCTTTGGTGTCGGAGCCTTCAACCATGATAACCTCATCGGGTTTTTGAAACGCTAATATTGCCATGTTTAATGATTTTACCAGGTTAACAAACAACAATTACTTAGAATACAATTCGACGATGAGCTGTTCGTTGATGTTTTCCGGAATATCTTCACGAGCCGGATAGTTCATGAACTTGCCGCACATCTTTTCCGAATCCCATTCCAGCCAGGCGAAGTTGCTGCCCTGACGGCCTTCCAAGGAATTGGTGACGACTTCCAAGCTCTTTGATTTTTCACGAACGCCGACAACATCACCGACCTTCACGAAATAGGAAGGGATGCTGAGGACACTGCCGTTGACGACGATATGACGATGGTTCACAAGCTGACGAGCGGCGGCGCGGCTGGGAGCGATGCCCAGACGATAGACCACATTGTCAAGACGTGATTCCAAAAGTTGCATCAGGATAAGACCCGTGACACCTTCCTTACGGCGGGCGTGCTCGAAGGTCTTGCGGAATTGTCTCTCGAGAACTCCGTAGGTATATTTAGCCTTTTGCTTCTCCTTCAGCTGGGTGCCATATTCCGAAACTTTCTTTCTTCTGCTGTTGGCGCCATGCATTCCAGGAGGATAATTTCTCTTTTCGAAGTACTTGTCGGAACCGAAGATGGGTTCACCGAACTTACGAGCAATCTTCGTTTTTGGACCTGTATATCTTGCCATAATTCTACATTTTTAATTGTTCAACTTACACTCTTCTACGTTTTGGAGGACGGCAGCCATTGTGAGGCAGCGGGGTGACGTCGATGATTTCGGTCACTTCAACGCCCATCGAATGGATGGCACGGATGGCGGATTCACGTCCTGAACCAGGTCCCTTCACATAAACTTTAACTTTGCGTAATCCCAAGTCATAGGCAGTCTTGGCGCACTCTTCAGCAGCCATCTGAGCAGCGTATGGTGTGTTCTTCTTTGAGCCTTTAAAGCCCATCTTACCTGCTGATGCCCAAGAAATGACTTGTCCTTCATTGTTAGTCAGAGAAACGATGACATTGTTGAAGGAAGCCTTCACGAAAGCCATGCCCGTTGCTTCAATCTTCACAACACGTTTCTTTGTAACTTTGTTGTTTTTTGCCATTTTTTAATTGTGTGGTTTTAATAATTAGATATGATCCAACTACCTATTACTTGGTAGCTTTCTTCTTGTTAGCGACAGTCTTTTTACGGCCCTTACGGGTACGTGCGTTGTTCTTCGTGCTTTGTCCGCGGACGGGCAAACCGGCACGATGACGGATACCTCTGTAGCAACCGATATCCATCAAACGCTTAATGTTCATCTGAACTTCACCGCGAAGTTCACCTTCGGTCTTGTACTGTTCGGCGATAATGTCACGAACGGTCTTCTGCTCATCGTCGGTCCAGTCCTGAACTTTCTTTGCGGGCTCAACGCCAGCCTTCTTCAGGATCTCCTTTGAGAGTGATCTTCCAATACCGTAAATGTAGGTTAATGAGATCTCACCGGCCTTGTTGCTCGGGATATCTACACCAGCGATTCTTGCCATATTATCTTAATTACTTTAGTTTGAAATTTTCGACCAAGATTAACCCTGACGCTGATTCTCTTTAGGGTTCTTCTTATTAATCACATACACTCTGCCCTTGCGCTTCACGATGATGCAGTCGGCAGATCTTTTCTTCACAGATGCTTGAACTTTCATTTCAATATACTTTTGTAGTTAACTCTTGTATCTGAAGGTGATACGGCCCTTTGTCAAATCATAGGGAGACATCTCCAGCTTGACTTTGTCGCCAGGCAGAATCTTGATATAGTGCATGCGCATCTTGCCGGAAATGGTGGCGATAATCACCAAGCCGTTCTCCAACTCGACGCGAAACATGGCATTACCCAATGCTTCCACTACGGTGCCTTCCTGTTCTATCGACATTTGTTTTACCATACCTTATTCTTACAAATACTTATTACTTAGTTATTTACTTCAATCCCTGCCCCATCTGGACAGTTTTTCGGGCTGCAAAAGTAAGAATTCTTTTCCAATTGGAGGTGATTTTTGTCAAATTTTTCATTCTCACCGATTTGCCTTCTTACTTTACCTTCGTTTCGGGGAACCTTCGGAAGGCTCCGAAGGTTTCCCGAAAGTTGGGTCAGCCTTGCTCAAATGGGCAAAGGACATTTAAACTTACATTCTGCCGACGCGACCCTTGATACGACCGGTCTTGGTCAGACCATCGTAGTGGTGCATCAAGAGGTGGCTTTCAATCTGTTGCAAGGTGTCGAGCACAACGCCCACAAGAATCAGCAGCGAGGTGCCGCCATAGAAGTGGGAGAAACCAGTGGTGACATTCATGAGCGAAGCCACGATGGCGGGCATGATGGCCACGATGCCGAGGAAAATGGATCCGGGCAAGGTGATTCTCGACATGATGGTGTCGAGGTATTCAGCCGTCTTCTTGCCAGGCTTCACACCGGGGATGAAACCGCCGTTCTTCTTGATGTCTTCCGCCATTTGGTTGGTGTTCATCGTCACAGCCGTATAGAAATAGGTGAAGGCGATGATCATGAGGAAGAACACGAGGTTGTACCAGAAACCGTTGATGTTAGTGAAAGCAGCAGCAAATCCTGTCAGGGTCTCCGACTGTCTGAAACCAGCGATGGTCACAGGCAGGAACATGATGGCCTGAGCGAAGATGATAGGCATAACGCCAGCGGCATTCACCTTCAGCGGGATGTATTGGCGGACACCACCGTACTGGCGGTTGCCAACAACACGCTTGGCATACTGTACCGGAATCTTACGCGTACCTTGGACGAGGGCGATAGTGCCCACCATCACGAAGAACAGCACAATCAACTCGATGACGAGGATCAAAAGACCCGTACCGCCTTGGTTGAAGCGAGCTGCGCATTCAGCGGTGAATGCACCGGGCAGACGGGCAATGATACCGATCATAATGATGAGGGAGATACCATTGCCAATACCTCTATCCGTGATCTTTTCACCCAGCCACATGATGAACAGGGTGCCTGCAGCGAGCAGGATGACCGACGAGAAATAGAAGAACCATCCTGGAGCATCACCATTGAAAGGAGTGACAGCGGTGACAGCACCGGCCATTCTGAACTGTTCGATGATGTTACGGATATAACCGGGAGCCTGTACTGCCACAATGACCACAGTCAGCCAACGCATGATTTGGTTCAGCTTCTTACGACCGCTCTCACCTTCCTTTTGCAGGCGTTGGAAGTAAGGCACTGCCATGCCGAGCAATTGGATGATAATGGATGCGGTGATGTAGGGCATGATACCAAGAGCGAAGATGGAGGCGTTGCCGAAAGCACCACCCGAGAACATGTTCAACAGTCCGAGGAGGCCGCCTTCGCTACTCTTCTGAATAATCGACAGTTGGTTGGGGTCAACACCAGGGATGACGACAAACGATCCGAAGCGATAGACCAAGATGATGAGGACGGTAAACAGGATGCGTTTACGAAGTTCCTCAATCTTGAAGATATTCCTTATGGTTTCAATCAATCTGTTCATTTCGTTTCGTATTTGTCGCAGGTTCCACCAGCGGCTTCGATCATCTCCTTAGCCTTGGCGGAAAAAGCGTGAGCCCTAACTTCAACTTTTGCAGTCAATTCGCCACGACCGAGGATCTTGACCAGTTCCTTCTTGTGGGTGACACCGTTTTCAACAAGCACTTCGGGAGTGATCACCGTAATGCCTTTGTCAGCAAGTTTCTGCAAAGTTGCAAGATTGACAGGGGTATACTCAATACGATTCATGTTCTTGAAACCGAACTTAGGAACCAAACGCTGGAGAGGCATCTGACCGCCTTGGAAGCCGATCTTACGCTTTGCGCCTGAGCGTGCTTGAGCACCCTTGTGACCGCGCGTTGACGTGCCGCCTCTTCCTGAACCTTGGCCACGGCCTAATCTTTTCTTTTCCTTTGTAGAACCTTTTGCTGGTTTGAGATTACTTAAATCCATGATAAATGTAGATTAGATAAGTTCAACAATTAGATTTCTTCGATCTTGAGAAGGTGGGCGATTTTGTTCACCATACCAGCCATGACGGGGTCGTCCATGTCGACCTCGACGGACTGATGCATCTTTCTCAGTTTGAGTGACCTCAAAGTGTCCTTTTGATCTTGTGGTCTTCCGATACCACTTCTGACTTGGGTGATTCTTACTTTCTTCATAGTTCAAAAGTTTTATCCGTTAAACACAGTATCCAAATCCACACCTCTCAATTGTGCGACGGTGTAGGCATCGCGCATTTTGGTCAGAGCGTCGAAAGTGGCCTTCACCACCGAGTGGGGGTTGGAGGAGCCCTTCGACTTGGCCATCACGTTCTTCACGCCAACGCTCTCGAGGACGGCACGCATGGCACCACCGGCGATGACACCGGTACCAGGAGTAGCAGGTTGGATGTAGACGTAGGCGCCGCTGTACTTTCCGTATTGCTCGTGGGGCAGCGTGCCGTTCAGAACGGGAACCTTCACCAGGTTCTTCTTGGCGTCATCAACGCCCTTCTGGATGGCAGCGGTGGCTTCCTTGGCCTTGCCAAGACCGTAACCGACGACGCCGTTCTCATTGCCGACGACAACCAGTGCTGCGAAAGTGAAAGTACGACCACCTTTGGTCACCTTGGTGACGCGGTTGATGCTAACGAGACGTTCCTTGAACTCGATTTCGCTAGACTTTACTCTTTTTACATTAACTTCTGCCATGACAATTAGAATTTTAATCCTCCATTACGAGCTGCGTCGGCCAGCGACTTCACTCTACCGTGATACAAATAACCATTACGATCGAACACGACTGTCTCGATGCCGACGGCCTTGGCCTTCTCAGCGATCAAAGCGCCAACCTTAGCGGCTTGTTCGGTCTTCGTGATCTTTTCATTTTCGATGCCGTTCTCGCGGGAACTGGCGGCAGCCAGAGTCTTGCCGACCTCGTCGTCAATCAGCTGCACATAGATTTGCTTGTTGCTTCTGAAGACAGACATGCGCGGACGCTGGGCAGTACCAGAAATCTTCTTTCTGATGCTCTTCTTGATGAACTGTCTTCTTTCTTCTTTAGTTTTTGCCATTTTGTTACTTTTCTTACTGAGGTATTAATCTTTACTTACCAGCAGCCTTACCTGCCTTACGTCTCAGGACTTCGCCTTCGAACTTGATACCCTTACCCTTATAAGGTTCAGGCTTACGCATTGAGCGGATCTTTGCGGCCACCTGACCAAGAAGTTGTTTGTCGTGTGAACGCATCTTCAAGATGGGGTTCTTACCTCTCTCGTTGATGGTTTCAATCTTAATCTCCGGAGGCATCTCCATGAAGATGTTGTGGGAGAAGCCCAGAGCCATTTCGAGGATTTGTCCCTTGGCCTCGGCCTTGTAACCGACACCGACAAATTCCTGCACCGTTTCAAAACCTTCGCTCACGCCCTTCACCATGTTGTTGATGATGGCGCGATAGAGTCCGTGCATGGCGCCCGGCTTGCCAGCGGCAGTAGCCTCGTTGGGCTTCACATGGAGCTGACCGTCTTCCATCTCGAGGATGACAGCGTCGCCGTACTTCTGCGAAAGTTCACCTAACTTACCTTTAACCGTGATGACACCGTCTTTGATGTCGACCGTTACGCCAGCGGGGATGGCGATAGGCAATTTACCAATTCTTGACATACTTTCTATCTCCTATAATTAGCTAACGTAACAAATCACTTCACCGCCGATGTGGAGCTTGCGGGCTTCCTTGTCGGTCATCACACCCTGCGAGGTGGAGATGATGGCGATACCGAGGCCATTCATCACGCGCGGCAGGTTTTCACTATCAGCATACCTTCTCAGGCCAGGACGCGAGACGCGGTCGATGGTCGTGATGGCGGGCAGCTTGGTCACAGGATGGTACTTAAGAGCGATCTTAATGACATTCTGTGATTTCTTTTCACCTTCTTCGAACTTGTAGTTGAGGATGTAGCCCTTCTCGAAGAGGATCTTCGTGATGGCCTTCTTCATGTTCGAAGCGGGGATTTCAACGATTCTATGCTTGGCATTATTCGCATTGCGGATGCGAGTCAGATAATCTGCTATAGGGTCTGTATTCATCTTTCAATCAATCTTAAAATGTTTACCAACTAGCTTTCTTTACGCCCGGGATCAAGCCTTTGAGGGCCATCTCACGGAAATCAATACGCGAAATGCCAAACTGGCGCATATAGCCTTTCGGACGACCGCTGAGCTTGCAACGGTTGTGCAGGCGGACAGGGCACGAGTTTTTCGGCAGTTTTTGGAGGCCTTCGTAATCGCCGGCTGCTTTCAGGGCAGCGCGTTTCTCAGCATATTTCGCGACCATCTTTGCTCTCTTGCGCTCACGCGCTTTCATTGATTCTTTAGCCATAGTTTACTTGTTTTGATTTTTAAAGGGAAGACCAAAATGTTTCAACAAAGCCAATGCCTCTTGGTCGGTCTTGGCTGAAGTGACGAAGGTGATGTTCATACCGTTCATCTTCACGACCTTCTCGATGTCGATTTCGGGGAAGATGATTTGCTCGGTGACGCCGAAGCTGTAGTTGCCGCGGCCGTCGAAGCCTTTGTCGCTGATACCCCTGAAGTCACGCACACGCGGGAGAGCCACGCAGACAAGGCGCTCGAGAAACTCGTACATCTTGTCGCCACGCAGCGTCACGTGAACGCCGATCGGGTTGCCACGACGCAGTTTGAAGTTACTGACGTCATGCTTGGAAATGGTAGGTACGGCTTTTTGACCGGTGATTGCGGACATCTCCTCAATACCGTAGTCGATCAGTTTCTTATCGGCCAAAGCTGCGCCGATGCCCTGATTGAGTGAGATTTTCAGAAGCCGTGGAACCTGCATCACGCTCTTGTAGTGGAATTCTTCCATCAATGCAGGCACGATCTCACTCTTGTATTGTCCTCTAAGTCTGGGTTGATAGTTCATGATTACTTAATGATTTCACCTGATTTCTTTGAATAACGGACCAATTTGCCGTTCTCGTCTTTCTTACGCCCAATCCTCGAGGGTTTGCCGGTCGAGTCGACCACCATGAGGTTGGAGATGTGGATAGGGGCTTCTTGTTTGATGATGCCACCTTGAGGATGTTCCGCGTTGGGACGGGTGTGCTTGGAGATGATTCTAACGCCTTCGACGATAGCTCTGTTCTTCTTCACATCGACCCTGAGGATCTTACCTTGCTTGCCTTTGTCGTTGCCTGAAAGGACCAAAACGAGGTCGCCTTTCTTAACATGTAATTTGCTCATTTCTTTCAGTTTTTAAATGTTGATTAAAGCACTTCTGGAGCGAGCGAAACTATTTTCATGAACTGCTTTTCACGCAACTCTCTGGCCACTGGCCCGAAGATACGGGTGCCGATGAGTTCACCGGCTTGGTTCAGCAGCACGCAAGCATTGTCATCGAAGCGGATGTAGGATCCGTCGGCACGACGGGTTTCCTTCTTGGTGCGGACTACGACTGCCTTCGAGACGGTTCCTTTCTTTACGTTACCGCTCGGGATGGCGCTTTTCACGGTGACGACGATGATGTCGCCCGTGTGGGCGTAACGCTTCTTGGTTCCGCCCAACACTCTGATGCAGAGAACTTCCTTTGCACCGCTATTGTCAGCTACTGCGAGTCTGGTTTCCTGTTGTATCATTTTACTTAGCCCTTTCGATAATTTCTACTAATCTCCAATGTTTTCTCTTGCTCAGCGGACGGGTTTCCATGATGCGCACGGTATCGCCGATGTTGCATTCTTCTTTCTCGTCATGAGCCATAAAACGGTTCGTCTTCTTGATAAACTTGCCGTAAATCGGGTGTTTCTCACGACGCTCGATTTCCACGACGATGGATTTCTGCATCTTGTTGCTGACGACCACGCCGATTCTTTCTTTTCTAAGGTTTCTTTCCATTTTTCTGCGTCGTTTAATTATTTATTACCTTCAAGTTCACGTCTTCTCAATTCGGTCAGATAACGGGCAATGTTCTTGCGAGTTTCACGGATCTGATTGGGATTGTCGAGCGGCGAAACGGCATGGTTCAGTCTCATCTTCACCAACTGCTCGCGGGCCTGGTCCAAACGGTCGTTCAGGTCGGCGGTGCTCATCTCTCTGATTGCTTCTTGCTTTTTCATTGTATATTATCCTCCAAATTATTCGACGTAATCTCTTCTAACAACAAACTTCGTGGTTACGGGAAGCTTCTGAGCGGCGAGACGGAGAGCCTCTTTGGCAACGGCCAACGGCACACCCTCGGCTTCGAACAGCATGTGACCCGGAGTGACACGAGCTACAAAGTATTCGGGATCACCCTTACCTTTACCCATACGAACATCCAAAGGCTTCTTGGTGATGGGTTTGTCGGGGAAGATGCGGATCCAGATTTGGCCTTCACGCTTCATGTAACGGGTGACGGCCTGACGGGCGGCCTCAATCTGACGAGCAGTAATCAAAGCCTCTTCAAGTGTCTTGATTCCAAAAGAGCCGAAAGCAAGTTGATGAGCGCGATGGGCGTTACCTTTCATCTTGCCTTTCTGTGGCCTTCTGTATTTTTGTCTTTTAGGTTGTAACATATTCAGTCAACTTTTAAAGATTAAACACGATCATTTACGTTTGCCTTCACCACCACGACGGGGACCACGACCGGCAGGACGCGGGGCACCACCTTGCTTCTTTGCAGGAGCATTGACGGAGGTGGGAACCAGCTCGGGCTTACCATAAATTTCACCTTTACAGATCCACACCTTGATGCCGAGACGGCCGTAAGAGGTATGGGCTTCCACCAAGGAGTAGTCGATGTCGGCGCGCAGCGTGTGAAGCGGGATACGACCTTCCTTGTACGACTCGGAACGTGCGATTTCGGCACCTCCGACACGACCCGAAATCAAGATCTTGATGCCCTCAGCGCCCATTCTCATGGTGCCGAACGAAGCGGTCTTGATGGCGCGGCGATACGACACGCGGCCTTCAATCTGCTTGGCAATGGTGCTTGCCACGATGTAAGCGTCAAGCTCAGGTCTCTTGATCTCGTTGATGTTGATTTGGATTTCCTTGCCGGTGAGCTTCACCAGTTCTTTCTTCAGCTTGTCGACTTCTTCGCCGCCCTTGCCGATGATCATGCCCGGACGAGCAGTAAAGATGGTGACAGTGACATACTTCAAGGAACGTTCGATGGCGATCTTTGAGATGCCGGCTTTGCCGAGACGGGCGTTCAGATACTTGCGGATCTTGTCGTCCTCAACGAGCTTAGCCGAAAAGTCTTTTCCGCCAAACCAATTGGAGTCCCATCCTTTGATGACTCCCAGTCTAAGACCTATAGGATTAGTTTTTTGTCCCATTATTTAAATCTTTTTATTCTCCAATTATTCTTCGTTTGCATCGTTAGCAATTCTGCTGTCCACAATAATCGTAACGTGATTTGAACGCTTGCGGATGTGGAATGCACGTCCGTGAGGGGCGGCCTGGATGCGCTTCAGCGTGCGGCCTTCGTCAACCCAGATCTCTTTCACGTAAAGGTTGCTGTCTTCAACGCGTTTGCCTTCGTTCTTGGCTTCCCAGTTGGCGATAGCCGAACGGAGCAGCTTGTAAACCGGCTTGGCGGCGTCCTTAGTCGAGTATTGCAACGAGTGCAGTGCCAATTCCACCTTCATACCTCTGATCATGTCAGCCACGAGGCGCATCTTGTAAGGTGATGTCGGGGTATCGTTCAGATGAGCGATGGCGACATTCTTGCGAGCTTCCTTCAAAGCTTCTGCTCTTTTATGTTTTCTTGCTCCCATTGTTACCTAGTATTACTTGTTACCTTTATCTTTGTTACCAGCATGACCTCTGAAGATACGGGTCGGAGCGAACTCGCCCAGCTTATGGCCAACCATGTTTTCAGTCACATAGACCGGGATGAACTTGTTGCCATTGTGGACGGCGATCGTTTGACCGACGAAATCAGGAGAAATCATTGATGCTCTTGACCAGGTCTTGATGACGGTCTTCTTGCCGCTTTGCACATTTTCCATCACTCTCTGTTGGAGTTTGTAGTGGATGAACGGGCCTTTCTTAAGTGATCTACTCATAGTTTTATGCGATTTTCCTGATTATTACTTCTTTCTTCTGTCGATGATATACTTGTTCGAAGCAGCCTTCGGTGAACGGGTCTTGTAACCCTTTGCCGGCAAGCCCTTGCGTGAGCGCGGGTGACCGCCAGAGGCACGACCTTCACCACCACCCATCGGGTGATCGACCGGGTTCATGACAACACCACGGTTGTGAGGACGACGACCGAGCCAACGGCTACGGCCAGCCTTACCTGACTTCTCGAGGTTGTGGTCAGCATTCGAAACGCTGCCGATAGTAGCCTTACAAGCTTGGAGAATCATACGGGTCTCGCCTGAGGGCATGCGGAGGATGGCGTACTTGCCGTCGCGGCTCATCAGCTGAGCGTAGCTGCCGGCGCTGCGGGCCATCTTGGCGCCTTGGCCAGGACGAAGCTCGATGTTATGGATAATCGTACCGAAGGGGATTTCGCTCAGATAAAGGGTGTTGCCCACATTGGGTTGGATACCCTTACCGGAGAGGATCTCCTGACCGACCTTCAGGCCGGCGGGGGCGATGATGTAACGCTTCTCACCATCCTTGTAGAATACAAGGGCGATGCGGGCGGTACGGTTGGGATCGTATTCAATAGTCTTCACAACGCCCGGGATACCATCCTTGTCGCGTTTGAAGTCAATGACTCTGTACATTCTCTTATGGCCGCCGCCACGGTAGCGGACAGTCATTTCACCACTTGAGTTACGACCACCCGTGCTCTTCTTGGGTCTCAGTAACGACTTCTCGGGTTTGTCGGTCGTGATCTCGTCAAAAGCGCTAATCACTTTGAAGCGCTGACCTGGTGTCGTTGGTTTATATTTCTTTAATGCCATGATCAGATGTTGCTATAAAAGTCAATTGTGTAACCTTCTTTCAACGTCACGATAGCTTTCTTGAAAGCGGCGGCGCGGCCATTGATGGCGCCCGACTTCGTGTAGCGTGACTTCTTCTTTCCATCGTAATTCATCGTGTTGACGGCCTCAACCTTCACATCGTAGAGCTTTTCGATGGCGTCCTTGATCTGATACTTGTTGGCGTTCTTGTCGACGATGAAAGCGAATCTGTTCAGCTTCTCGCTGATGGCGGTCATCTTTTCAGTAATGACGGGTTTCTTTATGATAATCATCTCTTTTCGTGTTTTAAGCGTTAAACATTATCCAAGGATCTCGTCGATAGGCTTGATGGCGCTCTCGGTGAGGAAAATCTTCTTGGCTTTCAGAATATCATAAGTATTCAGGTTGCGGGCCAGGGCAACCTCGGTACGCTGAATGTTTCTGGCGCTGAGAACCACATTCTTGTTCGGCTCGGCGAACACGAACACATTTCTGCTGCCATTGGCCTTGAAAGCGTCGATAATCTTGACCATCTGCTTGGTCTTGGGAGCTTCGAAGTTGAAGTCCTCGATGACCATGATGGCATCGTCCGTAATCTTGCTCGACAGTGCAGATTTGCGGGCCAACACTTTCACTTTCTTATTCAGCTTGAAGCTGTAGTCGCGCGGCTTGGGACCAAACACGCGGGCACCACCTCTGAGGAGGGGTGAGTTGATGTCGCCGCGACGTGCACCGCCGGTACCCTTCTGACGGAAGAGCTTGCGGGTGCTGCCCGACAACTCGCTGCGTTCCTTTGACTTGTGAGTGCCTTGGCGCTGATCGGCCAGGTATTGTCTCACTGCCAGATACATGACATGCTCGTTGGGTTCGATAGCGTAAATGTCGTCATTCAGCTGAACCTTACGGCCAGTATCTTCGCCTTTGATGTTATATACTTTTAGCTCCATCTCTCAATCATTAAATATCCGTTATTATGGCCCGGAACGGCGCCCTTCACCACTAACAAATTCTTCTCAGGAACCACCTTCATGATGAGGAGGTTCGTCACTTTCACCTTATGGTTGCCCATCTGGCCGCCCATACGCAATCCCTTGAACACTCTCGAAGGATAAGCGCAAGCGCCGATGGAACCCGGTTTTCTCAAACGGTTGTGCTGACCGTGAGTTGCTTGACCAACGCCATTGAAATGATGACGTTTCACTACGCCTTGGAAGCCTTTACCTTTGCTGATGCCGCTGACATCAACATACTCGCCTTCCATAAACACGTCGACGGTAAGGGTTTCGCCCAATTGTTTTCTGTGGCCTTCTTCGAAACGCGAGAATTCGCGCACCAGTTTCTTAGGAGTCGTACCGGCCTTGGCAAAGTGACCTTGCTCGGCCTTCGAGGTGTTCTTCACCTTCTTCTCGTCGAAACCTAACTGGATGGCGCTGTAACCGTCTTTCTCAATCGTTCTGACTTGGGTGACAACGCAAGGACCTGCCTCGATGACAGTGACGGGAACCATCTTTCCGGCCTCGTCGTAAATGCTTGTCATACCAATCTTTTTTCCTAGTAATCCTGACATGCTACTTTAGCTTTTTAATTTGTTGTACTAGATAGGTTTAATTACAATTTGATTTCTACTTCCACACCACTGGGGAGCTCCAGCTTCATCAGTGCGTCGATCGTCTGCGAAGTCGAGTTGTAGATGTCGAGCAAACGCTTGTAGGTCGAAAGCTCGAATTGCTCTCTCGATTTCTTGTGGACGAAGGTTGAGCGCAATACGGTGTAGATCTTCTTGTTAGTCGGCAACGGAATAGGACCGCTGACAACTGCTCCGGTCGCTTTGATGGTTTTTACGATCTTCTCGGCTGACTTGTCAACCAAGTTGTGGTCGTGCGACTTCAGTTTAATTCTAATTCTCTGGCTCACAATAATTATTTTTATTGAATTGTTTGCTTAAATGAATAATAGTCCTTTTGCCTTCTTGATCACCACTTCGGCAAGGGCTTCGGGGACGGGGGCGTAATGACTCAACTCCATGTTGAAGTTGGCACGGCCCGACGACAGCGAACGCAATTGGGTGATGTAACCAAACATCTCAGCCAACGGCACATCTGCCTTAATCGTCTGGAAGCCAATGTCGGCAATGACTTCGCGCAATATTGATCTCTTTTTGTTCAAATCGCCCGTGACGTCACCAATGTATTCGTCGGGGCAATGTATTTCTACTCTCATGATAGGTTCCATCAACACGGCACCAGCTTTCAGGCCGGCCTCCTTGAAGGCGATGTGCGCTGCACTCTCGAACGAGAGGGCGTCGCTATCCACCGGATGGAACGAACCGTCGGTAAGGGTCACCTTGAGGTTCTCGACCGGGAAGCCTGCCAACACACCGTTGGACAAGGCACCCTTGAAGCCTCTCTCCGTGGCTTGGATGAACTCGGCTGAGAGGACACCACCCTTCACTTCGTTGACAAACTGCAATCCGTGGACACCTTCTTCGGCAGGACCCATAGTGAACTCGATATCGGCAAACTTTCCCTTGCCACCGGTCTGTTTTTTATAGACTTCACGATGCTGAATTGTTTGAGTAAAGGCTTCCTTGTACGCGACCTGCGGACGGCCGGAGTTGACTTCAACGCCAAACTCTCTCTTGAGGCGGTCCATGATAATGTCAAGGTGCAATTCGCCCATACCGGACAATATGGTCTGACCCGAATTTTCATCGGTGTGTACGAACAGCGTAGGATCTTCCTCAACCAATTTGGCCAAGGATTGATCCAGTTTGTCTAAGTCTGCTGTAACTTTGGGTTCGATGGCGATGTTGACCACAGGCTCTGGGAACTTGATGTTCTCGAGCACCAGCGGCTTGTTCTCGACACAAAGCGTATCGCCCGTGCGGATGAGCTTGAATCCGACAGCGGCACCGATGTCGCCTGCCGAAATCTCTTCCAAGGGCAACTGCTTGTTGGCATGCATCTGAACAATCTTGGCGATGCGTTCGCGCTTGCCTGTCGACACATTGAGAACCATTTCACCAGCCTTCAAAGTCCCGGAATAGACGCGGAAGAAACAAAGACGACCGACAAAAGGATCGGTGGCAATCTTGAACGCCAAGGCGCAGAAAGGCTCCTTGGGGTCGGCCTTGCGAATCTCTTCTTGTTCGGTCTTTGGATTGATACCCTTCACATGGTCGATGTCCAAGGGGCTGGGCAGGTAGTTGACGATGGCGTCAAGCAGAGGCTGCACACACTTGTTCTTGAACGATGAACCGCACATCACGGGGCAAATGCGAAGGTCAAGCGTAGCCTTGCGGATTTGGCCGATAATCTCTTCGGCAGTGATGCTGTCAGGGTCTTCCATGTATTTTTCAAACAAGGTCTCATCGTCTTCGACGGCGCCCTCGATGAGGTCGGTGCGATACTTCGCGACCATGTCCTTCATGTCTTCGGGAATCTCGATTTCGTCGTAGACGGAGCCATTGTCCGTTTCTTCCCAAGCGTACGCCTTATTCGTGATAAGGTCAACAATACCGATGAAGTCGTCTTCGGCACCGATAGGCAGCTGGACGGCAACGGGAGTAGCATGGAGCTTCTCGCGGATTTGGTCCAACACCTTAAAGAAATCGGCACCTGCGCGGTCCATCTTGTTGACATAGCAGATACGCGGGACGTTGTACTTGTTGGCTTGATGCCAGACGGTCTCTGACTGAGGCTCTACCCCACCGACAGCGCAGAAGATGGCGATAGCGCCATCGAGAACGCGCAGCGAACGTTCCACTTCGACGGTGAAGTCGACATGGCCTGGGGTGTCGATGATATTGATCTTATAAGCCTCATTGTTAAGGTGCCAGAACACCGTTGTTGCAGCAGAAGTGATGGTGATGCCACGCTCTTGCTCCTGTACCATCCAGTCCATGGTGGCGGCGCCGTCGTGAACTTCACCTATCTTATGACTACGGCCAGTATAATAGAGGATACGCTCCGTCGTGGTCGTCTTACCGGCGTCGATGTGAGCCATGATGCCGATATTACGCACGAGGTTGAGCGGATTCATCATATTTTCCTGTCCGTTTTGCATAATTCCTGATCTCTCCTATTAGAATCTGAAATGCGAGAATGCCTTGTTGGCATCTGCCATTCTGTGGATTTCTTCTTTCTTCTTGAATGCAGAACCTTCTTCCTTGTAAGCTGCCATGATTTCCGAAGCGAGCTTCAGAGCCATCGATTTCTCGTGACGTTTGCGGGCATAACCAATCAGGTTCTTCATACCGATGCTCTGCTTACGGGCAGGACGGATTTCTGAAGGAATCTGGAAGGTAGCACCACCGATACGACGGCTTCTTACTTCCACTTGAGGAGTAACATTGGCCAAGGCCTTTTTCCATACCTCAACTGGATTTTCGTTGAGCTTACTTTCAACGATGTCCATTGCTTCGTAGAAAATCTGATAAGCCAAATTCTTCTTACCCTTGAGCATGATGTTGTTCACGAACTTCGTGACTTGCACATCACCGTACTTCGGGTCGGGAAGGATAATTCTCTTCTTTGGTTTAGCTTTTCTCATGTCTGTTAAGTCTTTCTGTTTTGACTAATCGTTATTTCTTTGCGGCTTGTTTGGGTCGTTTAGCACCGTACTTTGATCTGCGTTGGCGGCGGCCTTCAACACCAGAGGTATCCAAAGCACCTCTGATGATGTGATAACGCACACCCGGCAAATCCTTAACACGACCTCCTCTGATCATAACAATGCTGTGTTCCTGCAAGTTGTGACCCTCACCGGGGATGTAGGCGTTGACCTCCTTTTGGTTGGTCAGACGAACCCTAGCGACCTTACGCATTGCTGAGTTAGGCTTCTTGGGGGTCGTCGTGTAAACACGCACGCACACACCACGACGTTGTGGGCTGGCATCCAATGCAGGCGACTTGCTCTTGTCGATCAATTTTTGGCGCCCTTTGCGCACTAATTGTTGAATAGTCGGCATTTTTAATTTGTTAGGTTAATTTGTTAGTTATTTAATCCGTTGATTAGGAATTATTTACAAACTCATACCAAACTGGCCGAGGGCAACTCTTTCAAGATGTAGTCAGGGAAACATAATAAGCCATGGACGGCTTAGAAGTCTATAAACCCACGCTGTGACAATATAAGAACGCTTGATTTTGGCGTCACATCGTGTAGAAACCTATTACGTTTAACTTATCAGGTTCCTTAACTATATCATTTTCAAGGGCAAGCCCTCATTCAATTCAGCGGGTGCAAAAGTACAACTTTTTTCAATACGCTGAGCACTTTTTTGAAAATAATTGGAAAAAATGTTGATATATATGATTATAATACTGTTTTTCAATAATTTAAACCTGTTGAAAACTTTTACTTTTGCATAAAAAAAGCGTCTTTCCCGACCTGTTTTTGTCGAAAAAGACGCTTATGGGGTAAAAAAATCGACCGCTTATAACATTCCACGCCCGACCTTTTATAGATTCCATTTTCACTTTTGACCTCCAATGTCATTCCTTGCAAAGGGTGTGCGATTGGAATCTATTGGAGGGCAAAGTTAGGAATGACATAAAAGGTCGGGCATACGGTGTAAATACACGGTCGGTTCCCAAAACCTATTCTAATACTTCACAAAACGGTCTTCACCGTTGCTCAATCCGAGCAGCTCGCTGCGACCGAAGAGGAGGAAAATCTTGTGGTCCCAGATAAGTTCCCACAGGATGCGGCTCACGCGCACCTGCTCCTCGGGAGCCAGCTCTTCGCTCGTGATGATCGTATCCTCAACTTTTTTCACCATATTTTCTTGGAAAGCCATCTGCATAACCTGGTAGCATAGGTTGACAAAGGTGATGCCCGTAGTATGGTCGCGGCTGTCCATAATCATGTTGATTCTGTCTCTGAGTTCCTCGTTATTGTAGAGGAGATGAACGGGATTGGCGTCGTAATTCATAGCTTTTCGTTTTGGAATATGGTGCAAAGATAGGGATTATTTCGAAACTTGCAACATTTTGGCCGACTAACGAACACTTTTTTACACCTTATATTAATATGTCGCGCCGATTTCATATTTTTGCAGACGAATCAAGGGATTCAAAGATTTAAAATTCAAAATTCAAAAATTGTGGTTATTGAGCTATTAATAGTTTGGATTGTAGGCGTAGTGGCCTTTTTTATGCTTTGGGCGGTTTTGACCAAAGTGATTAAACGTATCAGCGAAAAAAAAGGTCAAGATAAGGATGCTGTTCAAGAAAAAGTCACAGAAAAAGAACCCTCAGCCAAATCGGAAATATAATACAGTTTTGAGCAAAATCTACCAGTTTTTGGTTGGGTTTCGCAACCACTAACCAAAATATGCCTCAACCGCATACAATGGAATGTTTTCCATCCAGCCTTGGTCTACATAGGGCTTCATGCTGCATCGCAAACCTTTAAATTCCAACTCTTTGAAGTCTTCATTGACAAACACTGAAAGCGATTTTGACTTGACATTCTCTTCCGCCTTCACCTCTACGGGAATAATCCTTTCCGGCGTTATCACCAGAAAATCGACTTCCTGAGTGGAGTTGTCCTTGTTGTAATAATAGACGGGAGATTTTTGTTTGGCCGTCATTTGCTGCAACACGAAATTCTCCGCAAAAGCGCCTTTGAATTCAACGAAAGCCTTGCTTCCCAACAGGATGTCGGCTGGTTCTGTCTCACAAAGTGTAGCCAACAGTCCGCAATCCAACAGATATATCTTGAACGCCGACGAATCCATATAGAACTTCAATGGCCGACGAGGGATTTTGCATCGGTCCACACGAATGACCAATCCGGCATCAACAAGCCATTGCAGCGCCTCCTCAAACTGCGCCGCCCTCGCACCTTTCTTGACCATGCCAAAAATAAATTTTTTGTTCTCTTTGGCCAATTGGGCAGGAATGCTGTCCCATACCATACGGATATGCCTTACCATCGTCTTGGTGTGCTTGGCAAAATCCATATAATAAGCCCCAAGAATCTCTTGATGTATCATCCTGACTGATTTCGGATTGTGGGTTTGCATCCACACAGACACTGCCTCTGGCATCCCGCCAGTAAAAAAATACTGCCTCAACCTTTCGGTGCATTCGTTATCCATAAGACGCATCGTGTCATAATCGAACCTATCTATGGCCTCGGCAAGTGCTTCCCTTCCCGATGCGATGAGGAATTCGGAAAAAGTCATAGGGTACATCCTTAATGTGTTCACTTTCCCCACAGGAAAAGACTCGTCTTCCTTCAACGAAATCCCAAGCAACGAACCCGCCACAGCCACATGAAGCTCCCGCATATCCTCGCAAAAATACTTCAAGCTGGCGATGCCATTGTGGATCTCTTGAATCTCATCAAGGAAAAGCAGCGTTTTCCCAATGCTGATTTTCTGTCTCGTATGAATGCCAATTTGATACAGAATACGGTTTATGTCAAAATCCGTGAAGAGGTTGGCCATAAACTCGTTGTTATGACAGTTGATATAGACCATATTGTCGAATTCGTGTTCCCCGAATTGCTTCAAAATATAGGTTTTTCCCACTTGGCGTGCTCCGAGCAGTATCAGTGGTTTACGGTCAGGGCTGTCCTTCCACTCCAAAAGTTGGGCATAAATTGTTCTTTCCATGTACATTACATTTCAATTCCGCTGCAAAAATACAATTTTATGAGGGAATATTATCGAAAAATTACAATTTTATGAGGGAATAATTTTGGAAAACTACATTTTTATGAGGGAATGGACAAAAACTCAGCCCCCGAAAGCTTTCCTTCCGAGGGCTGATTTTTTTAGTGAAAGTCGTAAACCTTACCGCACATCCTGCACAAGGCGGACAGCATAGCTTTCTGCACGATTTTGGCTAAATGATACATACGGTGAACCATTATTACTAAAACTCATTTGATATGGTGTAGGACCATAATTTCCAGCACGCGTCGAACTGGCCCAATACATACCATGGCCTTCTTTCAGATCCAAAGTGACATAATGATTATAGTGATCGTTGGCCCAATAGACATAGAATTGTCGGCGGCCTGTGTTGGGCAGAAACACCAATCCCGCAGGCTCGCAGATGTTTTCCCAAGTGGACTGACCAATGATGTTGGTTGTTGTCGTTGGACGCCATTCGTTGATTCTGTCCAAGGTGTAGGCTGTGTTGTCCCAACCGTCGGGGATGAGTATGGCACCCATAACACCGTTCACAATCGCCGAACAGTAGCGGCTGCCTTCGCGCCCGTTGATGACGTACTCCCATTCTTCACCAGTCAAGGTGCGCCACAGGCCCGCCTGGTTGCCGCCGTTGCTAATGGCATTGTAAACACCCCAGTCGGCATTGGCGTATTGCCCCTCAAAACCGATGCTGGCATCACCGCCGAGAACAAAACATTCCGTTGGAGAATGTTCGTACTCAGAAGGGTATACGACAGTGGTGTAAGGATGGTAGGCCTTCACACCGCCAGCCCAGCCGCTAGTGCCCCAAATGAAGAGATCCATCCAGCCTGTGTAAGTGGCCGAGGCAAGACAGTTGTCGCTTCCCGCAATAGTGCCTTCCCAAAGCTCGCCGGGAGTTATATTAGATTGGCCATACCAACCTCCAACAAAGTCCCAAGGATTGCCGAAGCGCCAAGTGCCTTCGGCCGTTCCGCCGTCAGCCACTGCGTGCATAGTGGCTGTGTTTCCACCATTCGTGGCGCTCCATTGCAGGTTGCCCCGCGAGAAATACACTTTGCCGCCGTGGTCATTGATGGTAAACAATCCGTCAACGGCACCTTGAGGAATGGTCGGCACTTCGGGGGTCTCGCCGCCGCCATTGTTACCACCACCGTTGTCGTCACCCCCGTTGTTCGGTTCATCGGGTTTCGTGCAGCCTGCGGCAAACACCACCGCCGCTGCGAGCATCAATACTGATGCAAATTTTCTTAGTTTCTTCATAGTGAGTTGATTTAGAGTTTTCAAAGGGCAAAGATAAAAAATATTTGGATTGGGGAAAGAGAAACTAGAGAAGTTTTCTTGGTCATATACAATTTTGGGCGAAATCCATTACATTTTTGTGAGATTTCGCCCGAAAGAGTCAGCAAACAAGGACCATCTTACTGCATATCCTGCACCAGGCGCACGGCCAAGCCTTGATAGCGCAATCCACCATCAAGATTCACGTTTCCGCTATGGAAATTGTATTGATAAGCGCTGGTCTCCGTCTTTGCAGTTGAAGACCAATAAAGGCCATAACCTTCGCTTAAATCCAAAGTAACGACATAATGGTCTCCCATACCATTGCACACCCGTTTCCCTGTTTGAGGCAGGAACACCAATCCGGCAGGGGCACAGGTATTTTCCCAAGTCGATTGGCTGATGGTGTTGGCATCAAACGCAGCACCCGTTGAGTTAATTCTATTCAAAGCAAACGAAACATTGTCCCAACCATCGGGAATAAGAATGAGGCCTTTCACACCATTTACGGTAGCTTTGCAGAAGCAACTCCCTTCACGGCCCTTGATGACATACTCCCACTCGTCGCTGGTCAAGGTGCGCCACAGTCCTGCTTGGTTGCCGCCGTTGCTGATGGCATTATAAACGCCCCAGTCGGCATTGGCATACTGGCCAACAAGGCCATTGTTGCTATTGTCGCCAACAATATAATGTTCCCATGCATAAGTGTGGGGATATGGGTTCCCTACAATGCTATAAGGTTGGCAGGCCATTACTCCCCCTGCCCAGCCGCTGGTGCCCCATGAGAACAGGTCAACCCATCCTGTGTAGGTGGCTGAAGCATGACAGTTATTGCTTTCAGCAATGGTACCAGGCCAAGGCTCACCATCAGGGTTATAGCCTGTAATGCCATATGTGCCTCCGACAAAATCCCAAGGATTGCCGAAGCGCCAAGTTTGAGTCGAGGCTTGGTATTGCAGGTTACCCTGTGAGAAATAGACCTTACCTCCATTCTCATTGATAGAGAACTTGCCGTCAACGGCGCCCGCCGGAACGGTCGGCACCTCGGGGGTCTCGCCGCCGCCATTATTTCCACCACCGTTGTTGTTTCCACCGTTGTTCGGTTCATCGGGCTTCGTGCAGCCAACGGCAAAGATCACCGCTGCTGCAAGCATCAATACAGATGAGAGTTTTCTTAGTTGCTTCATTGTGAGTTGATTTTGAGATTTCAAAGGGCAAAGATAAAAAAAATTGGATTGACGAAAGAAAAAGATACGTTTATTTAACTATTCGGTATTTTCGAATTATTGCCGATTGCAGAATTTTTCGTAATTTCGCAGTTTCAAAGAAAATCATCAAAACAAACGAAATATGAAATACGACGTCATCGTAATCGGCAGCGGCCCAGGAGGCTATGTGGCTGCCATCAGAGCATCACAACTTGGAAAGAAAACCGCTGTGGTCGAGAAGGCCGAAGTGGGTGGCATCTGCCTCAACTGGGGCTGCATCCCCACCAAAGCCCTGCTGAAGAGCGCACAGGTCTACACCTATATTAATCATGCCGAGAACTACGGCATCAAAGTGGAAGGCGAAGTGAAACCCGACATGGAAGCCGTGGTGGCACGCAGCCGCGGCGTGGCCGACACTATGAGCAAGGGCGTGCAGTACCTACTTAAGAAGAACAATGTGGATGTCATTGCTGGCTACGGCAAACTGACCGCCGACAAACAGGTGGAAGTGACCGACGCCGAAGGCAACAAGAACCTCTACGAAGCCGACCATATCATCCTCGCCACGGGTTCCCGCGTGCGCGAGCTGCCTGCTTTGCCCATCGACGGCAAGAAGATCATCGGTTACCGCCAAGCCCTCGTACTCGACAAACTGCCTGAGAGCATGGTCGTGGTCGGTTCGGGCGCCATCGGCTCGGAGTTCGCCTTCTTCTTCACCTCGATGGGTGTGAAAGTTACCCTTGTGGAATTCCTGCCCAATGTAGTCCCGAACGAAGACGAGGAAGTCTCCAAGCAAGTTGAACGCGCCTTCAAGAAACTGAAGATGACCGTGATGACTGAAGCCTCGGTGACCCACGTCGACACCACCGGCGAGAAGTGCGTGTGCACCATCGCCACCAAGAAGGGTGAGAAGACCGTGGAGGCCGACATCGTCCTCAGCGCCGTCGGCGTACAGACCAATATCGACAACCTCGGACTTGAGGAACTCGGCATCACCACCGAACGCGGCAAGGTCAATGTGGACGAATGGTATCGCACCAACGTGCCAGGCATCTATGCCATCGGTGACATCGTACACGGTCCTGCCTTAGCCCATAAAGCCGACCACGAAGCCACCATCTGTGTGGAGAAGCTCTGTGGCCTGGATCCCAAGCCACTGAACTACGCCAACATCCCTGGCTGCACCTACACCACGCCCGAAATCGCCTCTGTCGGCTTGAGCGAAGCCAAGGCTATTGCTGCAGGCTATGAAGTAAAAATCGGCAAGTTCCCCTTCACAGCCTCAGGCAAGGCTACCGCTGCCGGCAACCGCGACGGCTTCATCAAGGTCGTCTTCGATGCCAAGACCGGCGACTGGCTCGGCTGCCATATGGTCGGCGACAATGTGACCGAGATGGTGGCTGCCGCTGTGCTCTGCCGCGAACTGGGTGCCAAGGGAGAAGACATCATCCATGCCGTGTTTCCCCACCCCACCATGTCGGAAGGCATCATGGAAGCCGCTGCAGCTGCATATAATGAGTGCGTACATCTTTAATGAGGAATCATGAATGCTGAATGCTGAAATCGCAGATTCGACGAAGTCAATGTAGCAATGCGATGCTGGGATTTGTCCCTCATTCAGCATTCAGCATTCCACATTCCAAATTATTATTACCATGGAAATCATAGAAACCAAAATAAAAGACCTGCTCATCATCAAGCCTGTCGTATTCATTGACGATCGCGGCTACTTCTTTGAAAACTACAACAAGGAAAGCTTTGCCCAGCATGGGCTTGACATGACCTTTGTGCAGGACAACGAGTCGCAGTCGATGCGAGGCGTGCTGCGCGGACTGCATTTTCAAAAGCCGCCCTTTGCCCAAGGCAAGCTGGTGCGCGTGGTGAAAGGTGCTGTCATGGATGTGGCCGTCGACTTGCGGAAAGGCTCTCCGACATACGGACAATGGGAATCAGTGGTGCTCACCGAGGACAACAAGTTCATGTACTGGATTCCAGAAGGCTTCGCCCACGGCTTCGTCTGCCTCGAAGATTATTCGGTGTTTACTTATAAATGCACCAATGTCTACAACAAGGCCTCGGAAGGCAGCATCCGCTGGAACGACTCCGACCTCGGCATCGACTGGAACATTGAGAATCCGATTCTGTCTGAAAAGGACAAGGTTTCTCCAATGTTCAAGGATTTTGTGACACCATTTTAACCGGTGCTTCGGCAGACTCAGCAACCTCCGCTTATATTGAGCTAAGGTCCCTGAGCCTGTCGAAGGGCCGTCATATAATAACACATCATTGATAACAAGAGCTCAACATATCACTATGAAGACTAGAAACCTCCTCCTCGCCTGCGGCATGGCTATTATATTAATAGGTGTAACCGCTGCCATCACTTTTGCGCTGGCGCAATCCAACGATGAACAACTGGAAGAATATGAGGGCACTGAAAGAGAATACCTTTCGTTCGACCAAATCGACCACATCACCCACGACATCGAGCTGCCCGATTCGATGACCTTCTGCGGCGAGCAGGTGCCCTTGGATTTGTTCTATGTCCGCGAACGCCTCGAGAGAGAACTTATGGTTAACTCGTACAGACATTCTGCCACCATCTTGCTCCTAAAACGTACTACACGCTGGTTCCCGGTGATGGAACCACTGATGGAGAAATACGGCCTGCCTGAGGATTTCAAGTATCTCGCAATGATTGAGAGCGAACTGACCAACGCCGTCTCACCATCCAAGGCAGTAGGCTTCTGGCAGTTTTTGGAGGGCACAGGCAAGGAATACAGTTTGGAAATCAACAAGGAGGTGGACATGCGCTACAATGTGGAGAAAGAGACCGTGGCAGCCTGCAAATACCTGAAAGCCTCCTACCGCAAATTTGGTAACTGGACCTTGGCGGCAGCCGCCTTCAACTGTGGCAACGGACGCATTACAAAGACCCAAGAAGAGCAGCGCGTGGATTCGTACTACGACATGCTTCTGCCCGAGGAGACGCAACGCTATGTATTCCGCATCCTTGCCTTAAAGCTCATCACCGAGAACCCAGAGAAATACGGCTTCCAAATTGGCGACAACGGTTGGTATCGTCCCTACGAGACCAAAACCGTCATCGTCACGCAAAGCATCCCCAACTTGGTGGATTTCGCCTACGAGCAAGGCACTAACCTCAAGATGCTGAAATATTTCAACCCTTGGCTGCGCGGTAATTCGCTGACCATTTCGGCGGGAAACAGTTATGAGATCAAGATTCCGACGGGGAAATACGCGAAAACACATGGGAAAATGAGAAAAGCGGAATGAACGAGTTTTCAGAAGACAAGACTTTAGAGATTTTAGGTGCAAGGGAAAACAACCTGAAAAACATCGACCTTTCCATTCCACGCAATGCCTTGGTGGTCGTCACCGGCATCAGCGGAAGTGGCAAGTCGTCGTTGGCCTTCGACACCATCTATGCTGAGGGACAAAGGCGCTATATGGAGAGCTTCTCGGCCTATGCGCGACAGTTCATCGGCAACATGGAGCGCCCCGATGTCGACAAAATCACCGGATTGAGCCCTGTCATCAGCATCGAGCAGAAATCCGTGAACAAGAACCCTCGTTCTACAGTGGGCACCATCACAGAAATTTACGACTTTTTGCGTCTGCTGTATGCCCGTATTGGCGAGGCCTATTCCTACAACACGGGAGAAAAAATGGTGCGATACACCGAGGAGCAGATCACCGATTTGATTCTTAAAGAGTTTGATGGCAAACGCATCAACATTTTGGCACCCACTGTACGCGGCAGAAAAGGCCATTACCGCGAACTGTTCGAACATATCCGCCAAGCAGGCTTCACCCGCGTGCGTGTCGACGGCGTGATGCACGAGATTGAGTTCGGCATGATGGTGGACCGCTACAAAACTCACGATATCGAAATCGTGGTCGACCGTATCGAAGTGCATGAGGACAGCCTCACGCGCATCAAGAAGTCGGTGCAGACAGCTTTCCGATACGGTAAAGGTCTACTTATGGTGCTTGACAACGACAGCCAACAGTTGCGCTATTTCAGTCGACTGCTGATGTGCCCCGCCACAGGCCTCTCCTACGAAGACCCCGAGCCCAACACTTTCTCGTTCAACTCGCCCTATGGTGCCTGTCCCAAGTGCAATGGCCTTGGCGAAATCGCTGAGGTGGACAAGGAAAAGCTCATCCCCAACCCCAACTTGAGCCTTCGCAAAGGCGGTCTGGCTCCAGCTGGCGAGTACAAAGCAGGAAGTTGGATCTTCAGACAGCTGGAAGCCATTGGACTAAAATACGGCTACACCCTCGACACGCCAATGAAAGACATCTCAGAGGAGGCCCTCGATGCCATCCTTTACGGCACCAATGAAACCTTCGAGGTGAAACGGGAGGCCCTCGGCATCACTTCGACCGTCAAAATCAATTTCGAGGGCATCATCAACTTCATTGAGGACCAAAACAACGAAGAGGCCTCGGCAGCCATCGCACGCTGGGCAGGTTCGTTCATGAACCATGTGACTTGTCCAGTATGTGGAGGCACAAGGCTGAAGAAGGAATCGCAATGGTTCCGAATCGACGGGAAAAACATCGCTGAGGTGGCCAACATGGACACCCTAAGCCTAGGCAAGTGGATCGATGAGCTGCCTGGCAAACTCACTGAACGCCAAAATGATATTGCCAAAGAAATCCTGCGCGAAATCCACAAACGCGTGCATTTCCTCCTTGACATTGGCATCGACTACCTCAACATGAATCGTCCAGCAGCATCTTTGTCAGGCGGAGAAGCGCAACGCATCCGACTGGCCACACAAATCGGCTCGCAACTGACGGGAGTACTGTACATTCTGGATGAACCTAGCATCGGTTTGCACCAGCGCGACAACCAACGCCTTATCGAGTCGCTCAAGGAACTGCGTGACATCGGTAACTCAGTCATCGTGGTGGAGCACGACAAAGACACCATGCTCAATGCCGATTATCTGGTCGACATCGGTCCAGGTGCAGGAAGGCACGGCGGCGAAGTCGTCTTTGCCGGCACGCCTTCCGAGACCAAAACGGGACATTCCATCACCTGCGACTACCTCAACGGCATCCGCCAAATCGAAGTGCCGAAATCAAGGCGCAAACCTTTGGAGGACGACTTCCTCACCATCAAGGGCGCGAAAGGCCACAACCTGAAGAATGTGGACTTGAAATTGCCTCTCGGCGTGATGGTCTGCGTGACAGGCGTCAGCGGCTCTGGCAAGTCCACCTTAATTAATGAGACCCTCTCCCCCATCCTCAGCCAGAAGTTCTACCGCTCGGTGAAGGAACCTTTACCCTACGACAGCATCGAAGGTTTGGAGAAAATCGACAAGATCATCCAAATCGACCAGGCACCTATTGGGCGCACACCACGCTCAAATCCAGCGACTTATACCAAGGTCTTCGATGAAATCCGTAAACTTTATGGCGAGTTGCCCGAGTCGAAAATCCGAAACTACAAGGCTGGACGTTTCTCCTTCAATGTGAAAGGTGGTCGCTGCGAGGCATGCAAAGGCGCTGGCGTGCGTGTCATCGAAATGAACTTCCTGCCTGATGTGACGGTGCTATGCGAGGAATGTCAAGGCAAGCGCTACAACCGGGAGACCCTTGAGGTGCGCTACAAAGGAAAGTCGATCAACGATGTGCTCAACATGACCATCAACGAGGCGGTGGAGTTTTTCGAGAACATCCCAAGCATCATACAGAAAATCAGAACATTGAAAGATGTCGGCTTGGGCTATTTGACCCTTGGTCAAGCCTCCACCACCATCTCAGGCGGCGAGGCTCAGCGTGTGAAACTGGCCACCGAACTCGCCAAGCGCGACACGGGTAAGACCCTCTATGTTTTGGATGAACCCACAACAGGTTTGCATTTCGAGGATATCAAGGTACTGATGAATGTATTGAACAAGCTCGTTGACAAGGGCAACACCGTCCTCATCATCGAGCACAACATGGACGTCATCAAGATGGCAGACTGGATCATCGACATGGGACCCGAGGGTGGCGAGCGTGGCGGACGCATCGTTTGCGAAGGAACGCCGGAGGAAATTTGTCAATGCGAAGAAAGCTACACGGCGAAGTATTTGAGTTTAGAGTTGAGAGTTTAGAGTTTAGAGTTGTTGGAAGTCAACAAAAGGTGATTTAACGCAACCAAAGTTCCTGCCCTTTGTGCAGTTTCTTGCCTTCCTTCAAGCCGTTCTTCCTCAAAATCTTCTCGGGCTTCACAGCGAAACGCAAAGCCACATCGCGAAGGGTCTCCCCTTCCTGAACTGTGTATTTCTTAGCCTTCCAGTTCTTGTTTCTCAGCTTTTCGAGATATACCACATCACCACTGTGGAAGACCACCTCTTCGGGATGCTTCAGACAGTTGTATTGACAGAAACGCTTGAACTTAATCCCAAATGTTTTTGCCATACTCTCCGGCGTCTCTCCTTCCTTAGCGTAAACAAAGCGCACACCGTTGTTCTCATAGATGAATCGACCCTCAGGAGTCATATCTGCCAAAGGAAATATGGATTTGTCTTTGGGAGAAAAAGCTAACTCAAAATACTCATCAGCCTCGGGATCAATAGGTTCCACATCACTCTCCGCAAGCAAGCCGAGAGCAATTTGGTCGTATTGGGTCAGGTCGTAAAGCCTGATGCGGTCAATGAGCAATTGGGCATATTTCGGGTTGGTGGCATAGCCTGCCGCTTTCAATCCTTTCGCCCAGCCTTCATAGTCGGTGATATCAAGGTCGAACAATGCGGCATAACGACTACGGCCACATAAAAACTCGGAATGGTCGCGGAACGATTGCTCGACGTCATCATATTTTCGGAAACACTCGTTCTTCTCATCGTCATCCATGTAATAGGTGTCGCCTTCCCAACCTTTGTGGCACTTGATGCCAAAGTGGTTTTTAGCTTCCCGAGCCAAAGCGCTATTGCCCGCCCCCGATTCCAACAATCCCTGCGCCAAGGTAATCGATGCCGGAATCTTATGGGTCTTCATTTCCCGTATGGCAATGTCCTTATAGGTCTGGATATATTCTTCGGGTGTAATACGCTGTGCTTGAACCAAAAAAGGAAGACAAGCCAATATGAAAATCAATTCTCTTTTCATCATTCGCTTGGAATGGATTATTTTCGATAAAGCAACTTGCCCTCTGCATTAAGTATGATTTCTCGAGTATCTTCGTAATATTTGGGTAATGGGCCCCATTCTCCCCTATAACATTTTTGATTGCAGATTTTATAGAATCTCCCATCAGCACCATTATTACAAAACACCTTCTGACCATAATAAGTCGATATCAACAAATCCTCATCCACATAAGGAATCGTCCGCTTTTTGTTTTTTTCTGAAATAAAGTAAGGACCTTCTATCCCTAAACAATAACTCAATTCATTGTTAATTGTCACTTTATACAAGACATCAGGATTACTATCTGTATTGACTTTATCCAATCTTTTCAACAATGAAAGGACAAACTCCTCAAGTTCAGAAATAGGAATGTTATCCATACAGATGCGTCGTGCTATCATTCCTTCCAAAGTGAAAGCAATATCATCATTTATGCGCCCGTCAACAGATAGATGTGTGCCGTACTTATCCTCAACGCATGAATACAAATGCTTTTTACATGTTTTTATGGTCTTTTGCACACTTTTCAACTCAGTAACCACTTTTGTCTTAAAGTCCTTTGGGAAATAGCTACAATAATCGACCACCATGTCACCCAATACTTGAAATCCATATTCACGGACAGCTTTTACCTTGATTAAGTTACGGAAATAACGACTATAGAACAAGCCATATAATCTATAATAAGAAGGGTACCCATCATACAATCCGTACGCGTCTTCATTCATCAACCCGCTCAATTCGTTTTCGTGTTTTTGAATATCAAATGACTTTAGAATACCAGCCGACATAATCTGGCTACGATATTTATTGATGATTTTCATTTCCTGAGAACAATATTCAACACTTGGATATTGGGGGGTCAAACAAATTGAATCACCATCCCTTAATAGGACGCTCTTGAAAAAAAGAGCTGAAGGATTCGAAGAATTCATTTGAGTTGAAGGCTTCGATGGAGTTACTGGAGTTAATGCAGGTGTGAGTTGAGAGTAAACATTTACCACCATAAACATTGAAAGAAATACCAATAATAACTTGTACCTCATAGTTCCATTTTTTTGTTTTATGAACTGCAAAAATAATAAATTATTGAAACATTGAACCTATAGTTTTTTTTGATTAGGTAGATACTATCGTGTGCTGTATTGTGTTTTTTTATCTTATTCCACAAAAACATTGCCGAACCAAAGCGTTTTTTCCGTATTTTTGACCCCAATTTTAGAAACTATGGATACAACCAGCCTATTCAAGTATTTCCCTGAGCTGAACGACAAGCAGAAAGAGCAGTATAACCAACTGAAAGACTTATATTTGGACTGGAATAGCAAGATCAATGTCATATCACGCAAGGACATGGAGCATTTCTATGAGCACCATGTGTTGCACTCATTGGCCATCGCCAAATACTATGAGCTGTTGCCTGGCATGAAAGTCATGGACTTGGGCACAGGCGGTGGTTTTCCGGGGATTCCTTTGGCCATCATGTTTCCACAGACCCAATTCTACCTCATTGACGGCACTGGCAAGAAAATCAAGGTGGTGAACGCTGTTAAAGATGCCATCGGACTTGAGAATGTAGTGGCCGAACAAAAACGAGCAGAGGAAGTGAAGGAAAAATTTGATGTAATTACTGGTCGTGCTGTGATGACCTTGCCAGAGATTGCTAACCTTGCTGGCAACAAACTGAGAATCAGGGGCGACATGGAAGCTGGTGGCATCCTTTACCTGAAAGGTGGCGACTTAACAGAAGAGTTCAAGGCACTTGGCCGTTATTGGAAGTACAAAAAAGCCATTATCAGCAAATGGTTTAAGGAGGATTATTTTGTGGAGAAGTATGTGGTGCATTTATATTAAAAGTTAAGGCCCCTGAGCTCGTCGAAGGGCCAACTTGTATTGACGGTGCTTCAACAGGCTCAGCAACCTGCTTCAACTGAACAACTGAACAACTAATAACTATAAAAATGAAAAAACTTACACTAACCCTTTTGGCAATGCTTGCCCTCAGTGCGACAATGTTCGCCCAGCAAGCCATGCCCGTGCCCTTCGACCAAAACATCAGAAGAGGCAAATTGGAGAACGGATTGACTTACTACATTCGTCACAACGAGAAACCTGCCCAGCGCGCCAACTTCTACATCGCGCAAAAGGTCGGTTCCATCCTTGAAGAAGACGATCAGCAGGGTTTGGCCCACTTCCTCGAGCACATGGCCTTTAACGGCACGAAGAACTTCCCCGGCAAGAATCTGCTCAACTACATGGAGCACAACGGCGTGAAGTTTGGTGAGAATGTCAACGCCTGGACCAGCATCGAGCAAACTGTCTACATGCTGACCAATGTGCCCACCACCAACATGAACCTCGTCGACTCGTGCATTCTCATCCTCCACGACTGGTCGAGTTTCATCTCCTTGGAAGGCCCCGAAATCGACAAGGAACGTGGTGTCATCCTTGAGGAAAAACGCACCCGCAACGATGCCCAGCAGCGCATGTGGGAAAAGATGCTGCCTGAGATTTATCCCAACAGCCCCTACGGCCACCGTATGCCTATCGGAACCGAGGAAGTCATCACCGGCTTCGACCATGAGGCATTGCGTGCCTATTACCACAAATGGTATCGCCCCGACTTGCAAGGCATCATCATCATCGGCGATGTCGACGTGAACGAGGTGGAGAGCCATCTGAAGACCATCTTCGAGGACATCCCTGCTCCCGTCAACCCCGCTGAACGCACCCGCTTTGAGGTGGCCGACAACAAGGAACCCATCGTGAGCATCTGCACCGACCGCGAAGAGACCAACTACAACATTTCGTTATACTACAAGCACGATGTCGTACCGAACGAGGAGAAAGGCGATATCCAATACTGGCTGAAGGGCTACATTGACCAGCTCGTCGCCACCATGTACAACAACCGCATGGAAGAACTCACTCAGAAAGCCAACCCGCCCTTCATATTCGGCTATGGCTATTACGGCTCTTTCTTTGTCAGTGACACCAAAGATGCATGGACGACCCTGGCCTATGCCAAAGATGAGAACGGCATTGACGAGGCTCTGAGCGCACTTGTGGCCGAGAACAAACGCATGCAACAATACGGCTTCACCGCTTCAGAATTTGAACGCGCCAAAGCCGACCTCATGAAACGCATCGAAAACCAATATGACGAGCGCGACAAGCAAGAGACTGCCCGCTACCTCAACCCCATCCTCGCCCACTTCCTCACCAACGAGCCGCTGATGGGCATCGAGAACGAGTATATGCTGCTCAGCCAAATCCTTCCTGCCTTGCCTGTTGAGGCTATCAACCAATATGTTCCAGAACTCATCCGTGAGGACAACATCGTCATCACGCTGACCGGTCCCGAGAAAGAAGGCGTGAAGTTGCCCACCAAGGAAGAGCTTGTCAACCTGCTCAACAAAGCCAAGGAAGTTGAAGTGGAACCCTATGTGGAGACCGTCAGCAACGAGCCTTTGATTGCCACGCTGCCTGTGAAAGGCTCCATCGAGAGCAGAAAACACGATGACACCTTTGATGCTACTGTGCTCACCCTGAAGAACGGCGTGAAGGTCATCTATAAGCCCACCACTTTCAAAGATGATGAAATCCTGATGAATGCCTACAGCTTTGGAGGCTATTCCGCCATGGACCAAAGCGACCCCTTCACCTTGCAGGAAATCAATTCCTTAGCTACTCTCGGCGGCGTTGGCAACTTCAGCGCCATCGACCTGCCTAAGGTACTGGCTGGCAAGAGAGCCAGTGTTACCCCCAACATCAGCACCTTCACTGAAGGCATGAGTGGCAACTGCTCTGCCCGTGATCTTGAAACCATGCTTCAACTCACCTATCTATATTTCACATCACCCCGTAGCGACGAAGAAGCTTTCCAATCCTACATCACCCGCACCAAGGCCATGGTCGCCAACATCGAGTCCGACCCGAACACCGCCTTCCGCGACAACCTCATGTTAGCTATGTACGACAATCACCCGCTTATCAAGCGCATGAGAGCTGAAGACTACGACAAAGTTGACTATGCCAAGGCACTTAAGCTTTATGCCGACCGCTTTAAAGATGCCAACAACTTCGTGTTCACCTTCGTGGGCAACATCGACCCCGAGACCTTCGAGCCCATGATTGAGCAATATATCGGTTCCTTGAAGACCAAGAAAAACAACGAGACTTGGACCGCCAACGCTCCCTTCATCACCGATAAGGATGTCAACAGCCACTACACCAAGGCCATGGAGAACCCCAAGGTCACTTGCTACATGATCTACAATGGAGACATGGAATACACCCTGGAGAACCAACTGAAGATGAGAGTGTTGGGTGATGTTATGGACATTGTCTACACCGAGAAAATCCGTGAAGACGAAGGTGGCACCTATGGCGTGGGCGTGCAAGGCAGCCTCAGCCTCCGTCCAAAACCTAGCTTCATGTTCTTCATCGGCTTCGACACCAACAAAGAGATGTATGAAAAGTTGATGGGCGTTGCCATTGCCGAATTACAAAATGTGGCCAACCAAGGCCCGCGCCCCGAAGACCTGAAGAAGGTGAAGGAGTTCCTTGTCAAGAAGCATGCTGAAGACCTGGAGAGCAACCGTTACTGGATGGGCTGCATCCAAACCATGGATCGTGATAAATACAACCCAATGGCCAACTACGAGCAGATTGTCAATGGTATCACCGCTGACGATGTCGCCAACATGGCAAAGGCCGTGCTGAAAGGCTATAAGAAAGAAGTGGTGCAAATACCAGAATAATTTGCTACTGGCTTTTAGCTTCTGGCTACTGGCAGCTTGATGTAAAGGTAAAATTTACAGTTTATAACAAGCAGCCAAAAGCCAATAGCCAGAGGCCAGAAGCCATAAAACTGAAATCTTAAATCTTAAAATCAAACAAATATGACAGAAAAACTCACATTGAGAGACAACCCCACCATGAGGTGGGTTGCCTTGCTGCTGTTGGCTTTGGCCATGTTTTGCAGCTACATTTTCATGGACATTTTGTCCCCCATCAAGGATTTGATGCAGACCGAGCGCGGTTGGGACAGTGCATCGTTCGGCCGTATGCAAGGTGCAGAAGTGTTCCTTAACGTCTATGTGTTCTTCCTCATCATTGCCGGTATTATCCTTGACAAGATGGGCGTTCGCTTTACGGCAGTACTTTCAGGTGCCGTGATGCTTGTCGGTGGACTGATTAAGTTCTATGCGTGCAGTGAGAACTTCATTGGCACAAGCATGGAGACTTGGTTCAACACACACCTCAACTGGAATGTCAACATTCCGTTCATTGGCGACATTCTGCCTTTTGCTGACGGAATGCCCGGCTCAGCCAAACTGGCCGCCATCGGATTCATGATCTTTGGTAGCGGCTGCGAAATGGCCGGTATCACCGTAAGCCGTGGTATTGTGAAATGGTTCAAGGGTCGTGAGACCGCCTTGGCCATGGGTTCGGAGATGGCTCTTGCCCGTCTCGGTGTGGCCACCTGCATGATTTTCTCGCCCTATTTTGCCCGTCTCGGCGGCACTATCAATGTGAGCCGTTCCGTTGCTTTCGGCGTGGTGCTCCTCTGCATCGCCTTGATCATGTTCATCGTCTACTTCTTCATGGACAAGAAACTCGACAGTCAGACTGGTGAAGCCGAAGAGAAAGACGACCCGTTCAAGATTTCCGACATAGGCAAGATCCTGTCGAGCCTTGGTTTCTGGCTGGTCGCCCTGCTTTGCGTGCTGTATTACAGTGCCATCTTCCCGTTCCAGAAGTATGCCGTTAACATGCTGCAGTGCAACCTGACCTTGACCTTGCCTGCCGAAGGTTCCTTCTGGGCAGGAGACTCCGTCACCATCGTGCAATATGTCATCATGCTTTTGGTTGCCATTTGCTCCTTCGCCAGCAACTTCTCGAAGAAGAAGGGTATGAAGATTGGTTTGATGCTTGTTGCCATTGTTGCCCTTGTGGTTTACTGCTACATGGGTTACATGCGCGGCACCGCCGAGACCATCTTCGCCGTGTTCCCGCTGCTGGCTGTGGCTATCACTCCTATCCTCGGTAGCTATGTCGACCACAAGGGCAAGGCCGCCACGATGCTTATGCTCGGCTCCTTGCTGCTTGTCGTATGCCACCTCACCTTCGCCTTCGTTTTGCCTGGTGTTTCAGCCAGTTCATCTGTTGGCGGTGTCATCGTGGCTTATGTGACCATCCTGGTGCTCGGTGCCTCGTTCTCGTTGGTGCCTGCCGCTTTGTGGCCAAGCGTGCCGAAGCTGGTGGATGAAAAGATCATCGGTTCGGCCTACGCTCTGATTTTCTGGATCCAGAATATCGGCCTCGGCCTCTTCCCGACCCTTATCGGCAACGTGCTGCAAAAGACCAACCCCGAAGGCACTGCTGCCCACGAACTGAACTACACTTGGGCACTCGTCATGTTGGCCGCCCTTGGTATCGCAGCCCTGCTCATCTCGGTCTACCTCAAGGCCGTCGACAAGAAGAAACACTTCGGTTTGGAAGAACCCAATATTAAATAAACCAGGAACCTGGTTGAATAATCTGTAGGGCTGCCGTAGTACGACAGCCCTACATTTCATTTATGCACAAACGGAACCTCGCACATCTCGAGGATTTCCTTGACAAATCTCCTTTCGCGGGGACCGAAATGTGTATCGGAACGCGAAACTTGGGTCATCATACGCGAAAAGATGCGTTTTTTTTCTATCGGCATCATTTTTAGTGTGTTGTAGGCTTGTTTAGGCAACTCGTTTCTTGGGATCGGCACAAAACCCGTGGTATCAAACTCAAGTTCCTTCATGCAGGCATCGATGCATTCGCGCTCGGCATTGCGGGTACGAAAGTCGGCCTTGGCCAAATTATAGAGTACGCTGGCGATAGCCTTTTGTTCCACTTGGGTGAATTTTTCGTCCATAACAACAAATTTTAGTGCAAAGAAACGATTTTTTCTAATTTTGCAGCAACAATCAACATAAAAAAAGCTGACATGAAGAAACTCACTTTACTATTCTTGACTTTGGCCTCTTTGGCAACATTGAAAGCCCAATGGGTCGACGACCCAGCCACCAACACCCGCATTGCCAATTGTGCCGATGGTGCCGCCGAGGTATATGTTTCAACCGATGTCTCGACGGGTGACTCTTATGTGCAATGGCATTACCAAGGCGAAAACGGTTGGTCGCCATGGTTGCAACGGCTGGATGCCGACGGTGTTCCGCAATGGCCTGCCAGCGGGATCCATGTCACCACACCCGATTTTGCGACCTGGTCTCCAGGCTATTCCATGACCGCTGTCAACGGAGGCGTGGTAACAGTGTTCCGCACCCTCGGGCCGCATCACTGGGCGGTCAAGATCGACGCCGACGGCTCCTTCCCATGGGGTGAACATGGCCTCATGCTCTTCGACGGTGAAGGCGGCGGCCGCTCCGAAGTGTTGTCAACCTATTATTATGACCATGACGACGGTGTATGGGCCTTGGGCACCGACATGGACAGCACCTTCCTGCAATATATCAATGCCGACGGTACGCTGCGCCCCAAGACCACCATCAAAGACCCTGCAAAAAAATGCACCAATGGTCTGTTGATACCAGCTGAAGACGGTGTCTTTGTGGTGTATGCCAAGCAGACCCTACAAGGCTATACCAATTACAACAAGGAAATCCACGTCGCAGGATACAACAAGGACGGCGAACAGATCTTCCCCGATGCATTGCTGTTTGGGCAACAGACCATAGGTGCCAGCTATGTCCATTATGCCATTCCCGACAACCAAGGAGGCGGCTATGTCTATCAATTCCACAACGCCATAGGTGGTGTGTATAACACCTATGTCACGCATTTCGATAAGAACGGCACGCCCACTATCACAGACCCCAACGGCATCGCTGTACATAGTCCTGACTACAGTCACTTTTACACCAATGCCTACGCCACCGTCGACCCCGAGAGTAACGATCTCATCATCGCCTATCTCCAAAAGGATGGAGCCTCCCAATCCGAACATCGAGTCTATGTCAACCGCATCACGGAATCAGGTGAAAGGCCATGGGGTGACGGCATTCTTGTGGCAGACTACACAAACCGTTCCTATAGCGACATCCATGTAGATGCCATCGATGCCGTATATGGATTCGTAGTGACTTACGGCACCAGTCAAGGCACAATTGAAGCTGTGGGCTACGACAACGAAGGAAACCAGCAGTGGAGCACTATTATGAGTTCGACCCGCTACAATAAAACCATCAGCGAAAACACCACTGGTTTTCATGAAGGGCAAAACATTGTGGCATGGGTCAACAGTGATGATGGCGGTGTCTATGGACAAAACATCGGATGGGACGGTGCCTTGGGTGAGGTCAGTCCCCTGCCGCCCCCGCCAGTCCCCTGCTGTTATGCACCTGAAAACTTCGAAGGCTCCTATCTTTACAATGAAGAAACCGCTTCATACGGCGCCATGCTCACCTGGGAAGCACCAGCCTACAGTGTTCTCCACTATAACCTCTACCGAGAAAATCTTGATGACGGGACAACCAATGTCATCGAAATTGATGCCGATGTAACATCCTACTTTGATGAGACGGCACCCAGCACATACAAATATCAACTCACAGCCATGTACGATGACTTTGAGTCCGAGTTCGCCCTAACCCCTGATGGAGAGGACTATATTATTATAGAGGTGACATCGGTTTCCGAAAACAATAGCGAAAACGAAATCATCACAGTCTTAAAAATCTATTCCACCAATGGCCAGGTGATTCGCAAAGCTAACTTTGGTGAACTGAGTTCAGGCGTTTACATCATCCAAGGGCTAACCTATACGGGGAAACTTGTCACAAAAAAGGTTATTGTAAATAATGAATAAAAGAAATCTAAAAATCATATCATCATGAAAAAACTTGTACTTTTCTTAGTAGGCTTATTCGCTTTCACATCACTGCAAGCCCAATGGGTCGACGACCCAGCTACCAACACCTTCATCGCCAACTGCGGTAACAACGACGGCGAAGTATATCTCTCCACCAACACAAACACTGGTGACACTTACGTTCAATGGGAAGGATCAGCCTCCAACGGTTGGTCACCCACCCTACAACGCCTCAATTATGAAGGCGTGCCACAATGGGGCGACGATGGCATCCATATCGGCGGACATGAATTCTCATCGATGTCGGAAGGTGTCGCCATGACTACCACCACCGATGGCTGCGTGGTGAGTTGTTTTGCCACTTACGACGCCTTCACATACGCTGTGAAGATTGATCCTGACGGCAATTTCGTTTGGGGAGAACAAGGCTTGCAACTCTTTGGTGGCCTTGGCTTTTCGCACACCGAATTGACAGCCGGCGATGATGGCGGTTTTTGGGCCTTAGGCTTTGACTACTCAAACCTTTATCTGCAATATGTTGATGCTGATGGCACTTTAGGACCCACCACCACCATCAGCGACAGCGGCGGATACAAGTGCATGTTCGGCCAACTCACTTTGAGCATCGACAACAATGTGCTGCTCACTTACGAAAAAGTGGGCTCTGGTTTTTATACCGACAAGGAGCTTTATGTCGTCGCTGTCACGCCGGAGGGTGGCATCATCAGTCCCGACCAACTCCTCATGTCTTCGCAGACTTTCCAATCCACCTATATCCATAAGGCTATTGCTGATGGCATGGGCGGCGGATATGCCTACATTTGGCATCCTGGCATCGGAGGAGCCTTCAACACTTATGTTTTTCATTTCAATGAGATAGGTTTTTCCACCATCAACGACCAGAACGGCATATCGGTGCATTCCACCGACCCGATGAACAACTATGGTTACGCCTACGGCGCTGTCGACCCCGTCAGCCACGACCTCATCGTAGCATACGAGCAGACCGATGCCTCGACGCAAAGCCAGTCAAGACTTTATGTCAACCGCATCACCGCCACGGGCGAAAGAATTTGGGGAGAAGGCATCCTGTTGGCCGATTATGTAGGCGTCTCCTATGCCGACATCATGGTCGATGCTTTTGAGGACGGCAGCGGCTTCAGCGTGATTTACACGAAAAGCAGCCCCAGTAACTCCTACTTCACCACGGTCGAGGCGATGGGCGTAGATATGAACGGCAACCAACTATGGGCCAAGACCTTGTGCTCGAATGTCTATAGAAGGACGGTATGCGACAACACCCCAGGTTTCATCATGGGTCAAAACATTGTGACTTGGGTGAATTGCATTGACGGCGGCATTTACGGCCAAAACATCGGCCCCGACGGCACCATGGGTCCCATCGAGCCCGTCCTGACCTGCTTTCCGCCTGAGAACCTTGAAGGCGATTATATCTTTGACATGGACGAGCAGATGTTTGGAGTAAAGCTCAGCTGGACAGCACCCGAGACACTACCCTTGCATTACAACCTCTATCGCTACAGCGAAATTTACAAGGACGAGGTCATCATCGAAGTGGAAGCCGATGCCACCACATATTTCGACGAAAGCGGCATTGGAGCCTATACATACCAACTCACCGCCGTGTACGATAACTGCGAGTCTGACTTCGCCCTCACACCCGAAGGAGAGAACCATGTTAAAATCGAAGTAACTGGAATTGAAGAAAATACTGACAGCAGAATCGTCGATGTTTTGAGTGTTTACAACATGACAGGCCAGCGCATTATGGTCAATGACATGAACGAACTGAACACTGGCGTCTACATCCTCCAAGGCTTGACAGAAGATGGCCGTTTGGTCTGCCAAAAAGTGATTATCGACAAGAAATAAGCCGTAACATATACATCATGAGCAGGCTACAAGTTATCATCAGCCCGCAGTACGACCCCTTCCTCAACCGCGCCGTCGAGCAATACCTCACTGAGTGCCAAGAGGAAGGAGTCGTTACTATGTACCTTTGGAAAAACCAGCAGACCGTCGTCATCGGATACAACCAGAACCCATACGCGGAATGCAATGTAAAACTTTTACTCGACGAAGGCGGACATCTCATGCGACGCGGCACAGGAGGAGGTGCGGTATACCACGACTTGGGCAACATCAACTTCTCCTTCATTGCCGACAAAAGGCTGTATGATGTGAAGAAACAGCTTTCAGTCATTCAGGACGCGCTCCTCTCCTACGGCATACATACCGAAATCTCTGGCCGCAACGACCTCACTTGCGAAGGACGCAAATTCAGTGGTAACGCCTTTGCGAAAGGTCAGAAAAATAATCTTCACCACGGCACTATCCTCATCAAGACCGATGGCGCGATGATGCAGCGTTATCTCATCGTCGACAAGGCCAAACTGATGAAAAACGGTGTAAAGAGTGTGGCTTCAAGGGTCATCAACCTCAGCGAACTCATCCCTGACCTGACCTCAGAGAACATCAAGCAACCTTTGATTGCATCCTTTGAGAAGGTATATGATGGCAAGGCAGAAGTGTTAGATTTCGACACCTTTATTAATAATAGGGAAGTGCAAGCCATCAGAGCGCACATCGCATCAAACGACTTCCTCTTCGGCCGTTGGGAGCAGTTCAAGACCACCAAAAAAGCCCGTTTCACCTGGGGCGGAGTGGAAATCGCCTTACAAATCGACGAGGCCAATGCCATCATCAAAGACATCCAAATCGCCTCGGATTGCCTTGAAACCGAGACCATACAACTGGCAGAACAATTGCTGAGTGGTGCCTCCACCAAAACCGCACCCGAGCATGATTCCGATAACGAAATCCTTCAAGACATCGTCAACTTGATTTACGGCTGAACAAAAAAGCGTATTTTTGCAACCCGATTAGGACGCGCTTAGCGTCACTGCGAGGCACGAAGCAGTCCAGAAAGTCAACTTTTATCCTAGATTGCTTCGCTCCGCTCGCAATGACGCAAAGCGACAACTGAACAACTGACAACTATCAACTGATAACTGAATGAAATATTTTCTTCTCCCCTTAGGCTGCCAAATGAACTTGAGCGACACGGAACGCGTGCGCACGGTGCTCAACGGCATGGGCTTTGTCCAAACCGAAAACGAAGACGAGGCCACCATCCTCGGCATCATCGCCTGCTCGGTGCGCCAAAAAGGCATCGACAAAGTGTATGGCCGCATCGAGAAATGGAACGCCATGAAGAACCGCCAGAATATCATCACCTTCGTGTCGGGCTGCATCCTGCCCGCCGACCGTCTGCGGTTCCTCAAGCTCTTCGACCTGGTCTTCGCCATGAACGAACTGCCCAACCTACCCGAGATGATTCGCCAATATGGCATCGTCACGCCAGCCTCATTGAAATTTGGAGAAGAGATAGAATACCAACCCGTGGTCAAGCCGTTGGCACCGCTGTTCCACAAGGACGACAAAATCAATCCATCAGCTAATATGGATAAGTTTTGGGCCATCACACCGACGCAGACCTCCAGTTTTGAGGCCTTCATCCCGATCCAGAACGGCTGCAACAAGTTCTGCACCTACTGTGCCGTGCCTTACACCCGTGGCCGCGAGGTGTCGCGCCCCTCGGAAGAGATTTTGGCTGAGTTGAAAGACCTTGTTGAAAAAGGCTACAAGAGCATCACCTTGTTGGGACAGAATGTCAACTCCTACGGCCTCGACAAGAAAGGCGAAGAGATTGACTTTGCGGAACTGTTGCGCCGCGTGGGCGAATACGGCAAGGCAAGCGGCAAAGAGTTTTGGGTATATTACACCGCACCGCATCCCCGTGATATGAAGGATGATGTCATCGAAGTGATGGCACAATACGACTGCCTCGGCAAGCAGATCCACATCCCCATTCAGAGTGGCGACGAGAACATGCTGCAGCGCATGAACCGCCACCACGACTTGGCCACTTATAGGCATATCATCCAAACCATCCGCGAGAAACTGCCGACGGCAACCATCTTCACTGACATCATCGTGGGCTTCACCCACGAAACCGAGGAAGAGTTTGAGAATACGCGCAAGGCCATGGAGGAGTTCAAGTACAATATGGCGTTCATCGCACAGTACAGCGTGCGTCCCGGTGCCGTGGCTTCGGAATGGGATGACGATGTGCCGAAGGAAGTGAAGCGCGAGCGTTACCACCGTCTCACCGAGGAGCTGATGAAACACAGCCTCGTTTACAACCAAGGCCTCATCGGGAAGACCGTCAAGATGCTCGTGGAGAGCCAGGACCGCAAAAACGGCTACCTCACCGGCCACACGGAAGGTAAGATTGTCATCCGCTTCGCGTCAAGAGACACAAGTCTCATCGGACAAATTGTGAATGTAAAAGTGACTTCGGCTTCGCCGCTGTCGATTGAGGGAGTATTAGTTTAGAGTTTAGAGTCGATGAAGAAAGTAGCGTTCAAGACTTTAGGTTGCCGCGTCAACCTATATGAGACCGATGCTTTGGCTTCGCGCTTCAAAGCTGCGGGCTACGATATCGCTGACAGCGATGCCGACGCCGATGTCTTCGTCGTGAACACCTGCACCGTCACCAATACCAGCGACCAGAAATGCCGTCAGGCCATTCACCAGATTCGACGCAAGCACCCTAATGCTTTGATTGCCGTCACAGGCTGCATGGTCAACCACCGCAAAGAAGAGCTACTCCGCTCAGGCATCGCCGACTATGTCATCGACAACGAGCGCAAAGCCGCCCTGTTCGACATCATCGACGAGCATTTCCGCATAGGTCACAGCGACCCCGAGGGCTACGACCGCGACCTGTTCAGCTACCAGCCCGCCTTCGACACCTTCCACACCCGCAGCCTCATCAAGATCCATGACGGCTGCAACAACTTTTGCTCCTACTGCATCATCCCGATGGTAAGAGGACGCTCCACAAGCCGTCCCGCCAAGGACATATATAATAATGTGCGCGAAGTCGTCGCCCACGGCTTCAAGGAAGTCGTGCTGACCGGTGTCAACATGGGGCGTTACCAATATGAGAACACGAACTTCGAACAACTCGTGGAAAACATCCTGGAAATCGAGGGTGACTTCCGTGTCCGAGTTTCCTCCATCGAGCCTGATCAGTTTAGTGACCGTTTTTTGCAGCTCTTCCAACATGAGAAACTCGCTCCCCACATGCACATCTGTTTGCAAAGCGGCTCCGACGACACCTTGAGACGGATGCACCGTTTCTATACCGTCGCTCAATTCCGCGACATGTGCCAGCGCATCAAGACTTTCCGCCCCGACTTCAACCTCACCACCGACATCATCGTGGGCTTCCCAGGCGAGACAGGGCAGACCTTCAAAGAGAGTTGCGACTTTGCAAGAGAGATTGGCTTCAGCCACATCCATACCTTCAAGTATTCGGTGCGCACCGGCACCAAAGCGGCAGTAATGCCAAACCAAGTGCCAGAGATAGTGAAAACCGAACGCAGCGAGGTGATGCGACAAATCTCTTTGGAGAACAAAACCAAGTATTTTGAGATGATGCAAGGCAAGACCCAACGCATGCTCATCGAGCGTATCGACAGCAAAGGCGTGGCACGAGGCTATGGCGAAAATTACATTCCCGTCATCGCTAGCGGAAAAGACCTGGAAAAGAACACCTTTATTAATATAAGGCTCAATGAAATCATCCACCGTGAAAACGAAGAGAAGATGGCTTTTAATACATTATAAATCAAATTTATACAATTTTTATTGAAAAAATTTCAAAGAATGGGTTGGCATTTCGAAGAAAAGTTGTAATTTTGCAGCCCAAAATAAAACGAACAAAAGCATAAAGGAATAAGAGATATGGCAAACCACAAAGATGCAATCAAGAGAATTCGTCAGACTGAGAAGAGACGCTTGCACAACCGTTACTACGCCAAGAACATGCGTAACGAAATCAAGAAATTCAGGGCTTTGACCAGCAAGTCGGAAGCCGAAGGACAACTTTCGAAGTTGTACTCCGTTATCGACAAGGTCGCCAAGCGCGGTATCATCCACAAGAACAAAGCCGCCAACCTGAAGTCGAAGCTGACGAAGTTCACGGCAAAATTGGCATAATTGGAAGTTTTATTCATACATGTTGGTGCCTCTTCTACTCTGTGGAAGAGGCTTTTTTGCTTGAGGTAAGCAGAAAAACGCTATCTTTACCGCCCGAAACACTTCACTAACATGACCCAGAAGAAATCCATCAAGGAATGGGCTGCCGATGACCAGCCGCGTGAAAAAATGATGGCCAAAGGCAAGAACGCACTCAGCAATGCCGAATTACTGGCCATCCTGCTGCGCACGGGCGACATTGGGACCTCGGCCGTTGAACTCTCGCGCTCCATCTTGGACAGCGTCGACAACGACCTCATCGCGCTTTCCAATTTAACCTTGGATGACCTCATGCAGCACAAAGGCATCGGCGAAGCCAAGGCCATCACCATCATGGCCGCCCTCGAACTCGGCAAACGCCGTCGCGGGGCAGAAGCCAACCTTCCCACCGAAGTGAAAGACTCGAAAGATTCCTTTGAACGCTTTCTTCCCTACATCGACGACATGAGGCAAGAGCATTTCCTAGTTCTTTACCTCAACCAAAGCAACCATGCACTGAAGGTGGAATGCCTCAGCAACGGCGGCACCACCAATGTCATCGCCGATCCGAAACTCATCTTCAAGAACGCCTTAAACCTAGGAGCCACCTGTCTCGTTTTGGGACACAACCATCCTTCGGGCAACCCACGCCCCAGTGAAGACGACCGGCAACTGACCAAGAAGTTGGTAGCCGCCGGCAAACTCTTAGACATCACCGTCATCGACCATATCATCATCGGCAACGAACGCTACTACAGCTTCCGTGACCATGGAGAAATGACCTTTTGAAACAACGCACACCCATGAAACTTGTCACCATCATTGGGGCTCGACCCCAAATCATCAAGGCAGCCGCATTGAGCCGCGCCATCCGTAACCATTATGCCGACCGCATACAAGAAGTCATCGTCCACACGGGGCAACACTACGACGACAACATGTCGCAGGTCTTCTTCGACGAGCTGCAAATCCCGCGTCCCGACTACAACCTTCATGTCGGCTCGGCCTCTCATGGTGTTCAGACCGCCCGCATGACCGAAGGCATCGAAGCTATATTAATAAAGGAGCAACCCGACTTTATCGTGCTCTATGGCGACACCAACTCAACCCTTGCTGGTGCCGTGGCCGCCGCCAAAATCCATGTGCCCATCGTCCATATCGAAGCAGGACTGCGCTCGTTCAACAAAAGCATGCCCGAGGAAATCAACCGCATCGTGTGCGACCACTGCTCCACCCTGCTCTTCACGCCTACCAAGGCGGGACTGGAAAACCTAAAACGGGAAGGGTTTTCTATCGATGAAGGCGGCCCTTCGACAGGCTCAGGGACCGCTAAACCAACCATCGACAATCCCAAAGTCTACCATTGCGGCGACATCATGTACGACAACAGTCTGCATTTTGCCAACATCGCCGAAGAAAAGACCGACATCATACAGCGTTTGGAGCTAAAAGGCAAGCCTTTCATTTTGGCCACCATCCACCGCGACAGCAACACCGACCAACCCGAACGCCTCAGCGCCATTTTCAACGCTTTATTTCAACTTTCCAAAGAATGTCAAGTTGTGCTGCCCTTACACCCAAGGACATCCAAACTCTTGAAAACCAACCTTGAGGAGAAGCTTCAGGAGCAGATTTTCAACAGCCCGAATATCATTCTGATTCCACCCGTTTCCTTCTTGGAGATCATCGCCCTTGAGCGTCACGCCCAATTGGTAATCACCGACTCAGGTGGTGTGCAAAAGGAGTCCTATTTCTTCAAGAAGCCTTGTATCATCCTCAGGCCAGAGACCGAATGGGTGGAAATCGTTCAGACCGGCAACGCCATCCTCGCCGATGCTGATGAGAGCCGTATCATGGACGCTTGGCAACACTTCAAGAATAACCCGCCCACTGCTTTCCCCGATATTTTCGGCGACGGCCATGCAGCTGAGTTCATGCTTGACAAAATAATTTCTTGTAAAGTGTTGTAGATTAAGAAAAAAGTCGTACTTTTGCACCCACGATTTCAGAATCGTAGTATTAAACACTAATTACTTAATAATCAATCAATTCAATTATGAATCAGTACGAAACCGTTTTCATTTTAACTCCCGTTTTGTCTGACGAACAGATGAAGGAAGCGGTAAAGAAGTATGAAGATCATCTGACCAATGCTGGTGCAGAGATCGTTCATGAAGAGAACTGGGGCATGCGCAAGCTTGCCTATCCTATCCAAAAGAAGTCCACGGGCTTTTACCAACTCATTGAGTACAAGGCCGAGGGTAATGTGATCGCCGATGTCGAAACCGAGCTGAAGCGTGACGAACGCATCTTGCGTTTCCTCACTGTGAAACTCGACAAGCACGCTATTGCCTACAACGAGAAGAAACGTAACAAGAAAGCCGAAGCCGCCGCTGAAGAAGCTCAGGCCTAATGTTGAACAATTAAAACTGAAGAAAAATGGCACAAGTGAACAACAATAACGACATCAAATATCTGACTCCCATAGCAGTCGATACCAAGAGAAAGAAATACTGCCGCTTCAAGAAGAACCGCATCAAGTACATCGACTACAAAGATCTGAAGTTCGTCAACGAGCAGGGAAAGATCCTGCCCCGCCGTATCACCGGCACTTCAACGAAATACCAGCGCAAGGTTGCCCAAGCCGTCAAGCGTGCCCGTCACCTCGCCCTGATGCCATTCGTAGCAGATTGTTTGAAATAATTTGAAGGAGGACACATCATGGATATCATTCTGAAACAAGACGTTATCAATTTAGGATATAAGAACGACATCGTCACCGTGAAGCCCGGCTATGGCCGCAATTTCCTCATTCCGCAAGGTTTAGCCATCCTCGCCACCGAGCGCAACCGCAAAATCTTGGCCGAAGAGATGCGCCAACAGGCTCACAAGGAACAAAAGATCAAGGACGAAGCCACTGAGAAAGCCAAGGCTTTGGAAGGCCTGAAGCTGCAAATCCCCGCCAAGGCTGCCGCCACGGGTAAGATTTTCGGCTCGGTCAACACCATCATGATTGCCAACGCCATCAAGGAAGCCACCGGCATCGAAGTGGACCGCAAGCACATCGTCCTCAACGAAGACGCCATCAAGGAAGTGGGCGACTACACCGCCAAGATTAAACTCCACAAGGAAGTGGCCGTCGACATCAACTTCAACGTTTTCGCTGAATAAGAAAAACAAACTTTTTCATGTTTTTGGGCTGTCTCCCCTGTGGGACGGCCTTTTTTTGTACTTTTGCGCAACATGCTCACCAAAAACACCATAAAACAAATCGCCTCACTCCGCCAACAAAAGTTCCGCAAGGAGCTTGGCCTTTTCGTTGTGGAAGGTCGCAAGATGACGGAAGAATTGCTCCGTTCCAGCTTCGAGATGGTTGGACTCTATGCCACTGAGGCTTTCCTCACCGATTATCCCGCCTTCGCCGAAGCTGAAACTGTCAGCGAAGTACAGATGCAACAGATGAGCGGTCAGGACACGCCTCCGGGCATCCTCGCCGTGGTAAGGATTCCCAAACAGGATGAAATCAATGTCTCCTCGCGGATTGTACTCGCTTTGGACGGCATTGCCAACCCGGGCAATATGGGCACACTCATCCGTACTGCAGAATGGTTTGGCATCCAAGATATGGTGTGCAGTTCAGACTGTGTCGAGCTTTGGAATCCAAAAGTGGTGCAGGCCACCATGGGTTCACTGTTCAGAGTGAAGGTATGGAAGACTAAGTTGCCGGTATTTTTACAAAAGGCGAAAAGCGACGGCAAGGCCATTTACGGTGCCTTACTCGAAGGGGAAAACCTGTTCGAAATGAAGGGGAAGCCCGAAGGTATCATTGTCATCGGGAGCGAGTCGCACGGCATCCGCAAAGAGGTGTTGCCTTGCATCACGCATCCCATCACCATCCCGCGTGTAGGCGGCAGCGCAACCGAATCGCTCAACGCCGCCGTGGCTGGTGCAATTCTAATGGCTGAAATGACAAGGCCATGAACATCAAAGATATCACGCCTGATTTCTTATGGGAAAACGGCATTAATCCTGAAGGGATGCGGGAGCAAAGCCATGCTTAGTCTCATTCCAGAGGACTACACTTATTATTTCAAAGTCGAAGACTTCAGCTGCACCCTGGTAAGCTAGCGTCCGGTAGGCAGTTCCCCCTTTGAAAAGGGGGCTAGGGGGATTCAACAGACCCCGGCAGGCAAAACAAACAAAAAAACCGCCCCAAACGGAGCGGTTTTTTTCATTCAATCCAGTGGATTGATTACTTCACGATGACAACGCGTTGGACGCTGTTGCGGCCATTGTTGTCATAGATGCTGAAGAAGTAGACACCAGCCTCAACATTCATTTCAATGTTGTTGACCATGTTGTCGAGCTTCACAACGCGGACGAGCTGACCAGCCACATTGTAGATGGCCACGCTGTTCAGGTTCTCGCCTTCGAGGGTGACCTGCGAAATAGCGGGGTTAGGATAGATGCTAGCTAATTCAACACCATTGTTTTCAACCACACCATCAGTGACGGCAAGGGTGACGGGGATTTCAATATGCGGCAGTGCTTCATCGTTGGTGTTGATGATGAGGTTGGCGTGGTAATCCGTACCCATAGCGAGGCCAATGGAGTTGAGGCTGAGGGTGATAGTCTCAGTTTCACCGCTATGTACGGCACCTTCGGTCTTGTTGATGGAGGCCCAAGTGGCAGGAATAAGTTCACCTTGGCAGTTAGCCGTAAGGAACCATGCGCCTTGGAAGCCATCATCACCAGCTAAATAACAGTGGCTAAAGGTACCACCATTCGAGCTGAGCCAGTTTCCGTCTTGTTCCTCACCATATTCACCGTCATCCATAGAAAGAGGATACTGATCAGCACCCTGTTCCAGTTGAACACCAATCCACATGGCCTGACCAGTCAGATAGACAGCTTCATCAAATTCGGCGGTAATCCATGTACTGGTCTCCTCCGAGTAGACAGTCTTTTCGGCCAGCAGTTCACCAGGTTGGCCGTTGGCACCTTGACCATACACATGGAAGGTATAGTTATGGTCAGTAGCCTGATTACTGCCGTTGATATAATAGTTGGCAGAAACGATTCTCATTCCCATGGCTGCACCAGCATAGGCAACAGCGGGCAGACGGATTGCCAGTTCACGGGTGACGGCACCTGAAGAACCGATATTGTGTCCACTAGCAGTATTACCATTGTGATAATAGAGTTCGGCACTTTGCGAGCCTGCACCTCCTTGACCAAACTCGAGCCAGCCGTTCCAGTCACCGATAGAGTTGCCTTGGTTTTCAATAGTGATGTCAACCGTAGTCATGTCGTCTTCAGCAAGTTCTTGGTCGACAGTATCAGGAGTGATGACAAAGTGAGGAGCAGCGGTGCCACCCACCTTTTCGATAACAACATTGTCAACATAGTACTCGGAAACAGCAGCACTGGTCGGAGGATAGAAGTCCATAGCGGCAAGCTGACGTGAACCAGCTTCACCACCAGCCTGCAGGCTGAACTGCCAAGAAACGATTTCCACATTATCAACAAAGAAAGTAGCCTGGTCGTTGTCGAGGTCAACCATATACTTCACAGTGAACCAACTGTCGAAGGGGCAATCGAAGTTGGTAGTCACATTAGCGGCTTTGATTGCAGTGCCGTTGTCAGAGGTCTTGTACCAAAC
>ONFF01000024.1 GCA_900317055.1 uncultured Bacteroidales bacterium
CCCCACCACCACATTGGGACAATTGATATCGCCGTAGGGATAGGGCGGCGGGTACAAGGCATCCTGGCAAAGAAAGACAAACTCCTTGTCGCTGACTTGAACGGCATCGGCATATTCTTGAGCCGAAGCCACATCAGCACCCATCACCCGCTCCCACAATAGATAACCTTTGGCATCCGTCCTGAAAATCCAAGGCTTTGGAGCCCCCCACGAACCATCGGGGTTTTCATACAACTGCAAAGCACTTTGCACATCGCCATCCCTCGATTCCGACCATCCAGTAATCGTAAATCCACCATCGTCATTTTGGAAAACTTTACACGCAGCATCATTAAGAGCGCCGCCATAGCATTTGCTCCAGACCACATTACCATCGAAATCAGTTTTCAGAAGCCAAGCATCATGACTGCGACCGTGATGGGGAAGACCTTGGTTGTAGCCCAAATGATAACCGGCTCCTCCAAGGTCGCCATCATCCGAAGCCGCACAACCCACATAGAGATAGCCGTCTTCAAGCACAATGAAATCGGCAAAAGAATCGTTTTGGGTATAGCCGCCGTAGCATCGGTTATCCAACAAATTGCCTTCAGCATCTAATTTGGCCACCACCCCGAACACAATAGTCGGATACTGGTTGCAACTATAGAGAGAGCCGTATTGTTGCGGGTCGCCGTTAATCAATACTGTATAGGAGCCATCTTCCATTTCCTTGATTTTGCTGACCAATTCATTGTCTTCGGTCCCCAAGGTAACTTCCCATTGCAGGTTGCCGAGGCTGTCCAACTTGAAAATCCAGGCATCCCATGAACCATAATGATGGCTGATGTCACCGCCGTTCCATGCTACGGTATGACCGCCGACACATCCTCCGTCACTTGTTGCGGTAACTCTCGGTGAATACCATGAAGTGTACGCTGGGTTCCCTATGACACGCTTCCAAAGCACATTGAACTGTTCATCTATCTTTACGATACATGTATTGGCTTCTTCACCGACAGGGTCTGTCCCAATCAAATAAAAATGGTTGGGATTTGTCTTGGATTGAGACATTTGGGATATAGTGTTCATTTCCACACACGATTGGTCAACCAGTTCCCCTGCTTCATTCAGTTTGATAATCCAACCGTTTCGTTGACCAGTGTGTTCACACTCAACGGAAAAGCCTCCATCGTTGTCAATGTTTCCTCCAGCCAAATAACCATCTAGAGTTTTGATGATGCAATAGGGATAATCATCGCCCATGCTGCCATAGCCCCATTGCCAGTCGAAACGGACTTGGGCTTGCATCACCCCGCCCGCCATAATCAGGAGCACAAGCAGGGTCAAAAATCTTGTTGTTCTCATAGTTCTATTGGTTTTTTATTAGTCTTATTTGTCCTTTCCCCCCTCTTGAGGGGGTGCCTGAAAGGCGGGGGAGTCCGTCGTAATCCCGATAGTACGTAAGTACAAATAACGAACAATCCTATCTTTTCACCGCCATCCGTGCCACATGCTTTTTCCCTTCAACATCGGTAATCCTCACCAAATAAACCCCTTCCGCCAAACCAGCCACACTGATTTCATTCGCATCACGCACAGTCTTCACCAACTGGCCAAGGGCGTTGTAGACCTGCACTTCGGCAGCTTCAACACCATCTATCGTCACTATTTCCATGGCAGGATTAGGATAAACAGAAATCACTTTGTCATTGATTTCTTCGACTGAAGTGATAACACATGCGTCGTATTCCGGATTTTGCCAAATGAGTTCCCCGTCTTGATGGAAGCAAAGGGCTCTATAGTAACCTCCACAGAAATAATAGGAACCACAGTAGAGCAATCCAAAGTCACTGCCTATACCTTCTATCCATGTTTCCATAGCGTAGGGCTCTCCAATAAAGTCATATTCCAATCCGAACCAAAACTTTTTCCGGTCAACCCCACCGATTTGCTCTATGCTGATAGAATCAAGAACGAAATAATCTCCATAGCCACAGACCAAAGAATCGCCCACATTGGCAGTGAAGTCATAGAGCAGTATTTCAGAATTACCATTATAGGTTTCCCATACCTTGCCGTCTTCTTCCCTAAGCAAGGCGGCCAATGTTGGCGTGCCCACATCGTTAACAGTTTGCATGACTTTTGTATATCGGACTCCTCCGATGAGCGTGTCGTCTGCTATCCGATGAACTAATGTATTGTAACCTCTTAAGGTTTGAGAACTACACACTTGGGCATCAAGCGTATACCATTCGTTACCTTCCTGGATAATCGGTTCATAGTCTTGTGCCTTTGCCACGCCTGCCACAGCCAGCATCAAGGCAAGCAAAGTGCAAATCTTTAAGTTTTTCATATTCTGTTGGTTTTATCTGTTAGTGTTAAACTTTTAATATCTGCAAAGGTATGCATAAAAAATGCTCGTCAAAAGGTTTTGTTCCTTTTCGCCTACCACTTTTTCAGTTTTCAACGACAAACATCAGGTTGGTATCTGTTCCGAAAGTCACCTCAAACTGGAAATAATCGTCGTCGTTTTTTTTGAGGGTGACGGCGTAGGTCTGTCCGATGGTCAACTCATCGAGGGTGAGATCTATATGGCGTCCACATATGCAGTCGCTCCACGGATCTTCATATCGGAGAGCGATTATAACGCTCTGTCCCTGCGCATTGATTTCAGGTCGGACGGTGTCCGTGCCGCAAGAGAAAGGGGTGTTGGTAGTGCTGATCTTCAACTTTGTCCCTTCAACAGTGGTGACGTAGATCGTGTCGGTATAAGGATAGTCGTTATCGCGCAGATAATCTGCATGCAGAACAACGTCATTGCATCCCGAGTAGAAGAAGTCAGTAACTTTGGGCACCTGCGTTTCTTTCTTGTTGCATCCTTCGATGGCAAGAAATCCGATGGTGAAAAGTACTATCAGGCTGATCAAACCAGTTTTAAAAAATTGAAATGTCTTTTTCATTTTCATTTTACTAGATTTTTGAGGTTAATAATCGTGTTGTGTTTTGCAGCAACAAAACTATAACAAAATTTCCCAAATAAATCAAGTCCCAAGCCCAAGTATAGGTTTTTTCTCGGCTTGAAAAATACAATAATTTGAAAAACAATATATTACAAAAACTGAAGTACAGATTTTTGTTTAGCCCAACAGGTCGAAAACGGGGCTTTTACCCACCTTTTTGTTGAGGTCGGAGCGGTATTTCATCACCGTATTCTCGCTCAAGCCCAAAATCTCGGCTTCTTCCTTGATGCGGAATTTGAGAAAGTTGAGTACAAGCAAATCGCGCTCTTGTTCGCTCAAGTCGGGGTAGGTGAATTTCAGTTTTTCATAAACATCGGGGTATGCCTTGTTGAAGGCTTCCAAGATACCCTCGCGTGAAGGGTCGGCTTTGCCGTAAAGGGTCTTCACTTCCTTCAGCAAATCCTCAAAAGTCTTTTCCTTCAATGCAGCTTGTGCCTCGGTCAATTGTTGGCTGAAGGCTTTGCGCTGCTGGTCGAAAGCCTTTTGTTGCTGTTGGTGCTCTTCGCGGAGGTCGGCTTCGGTTCGTTTGTGGCGCTTGTGGGTGGCCCAAAGCACAAGTCCAAGCGCCAAAATCACCAGCAATATGATGGCTCCTATCAAAAGGTTCTGTCGCTGTGTTTGTCGCTTTTGCAACAAGGTATCGGCTTCCTGTTTTTCCTGAATGTAGTTGTTGAATAATTCGGTAAGTTCTGATGTTACAGGCGCGAAGGCTTCTTTTGCGTGAGGATATTGCGCCAAAAGACGGGCATATTCGTTCATCTTTTCGGTATCGCCCAAAGCTTCATAAACCTCGTGCAAATACTCTATCGTTTGGGCTTTTGCTGTCATGTCCGAAAGACCTGAATGTTCAAACTTCTCATAAGCCCGATTCAGATACACCAGCGCCGAATCAAACTGTTTCTCCTCTTTGTAAATCCAACCGATGGTCAATTCAACATCCTGGTTGTCAACTTCACTACAATGCGGAAGCAGCGCTTTCAGGTCGCGGATAACGGGTTTTGCATCGTGATGAAGCTTGTAGTCGATGATACCTTTCCTTGAAACCGACATCCTGAAATCGAGTTCGGAAGAATCGTTTTCGAAGCATCTTATTGCGCTGTCATAGTAATAGCAAGCACTGTCAAAACTATCACAAATGTCGAATCCATAGGCAATCAAAAACAAAGTGCTCCCAAATGATTTGCGCGAGTTCGAGTATTTCTTATTGATGGCCAAGGCTTGACGATAGAAATAAGAGCTTGCTTCCGGCAACAAGGAAATCGAATATTGGGTCCCCTGGCCCTTATAAGTTCTCTGAAGGAGATTGATTATATTCCTATCGGGTTTTGTAAGCTGCTCTATTTCAGGAAGATTATCAACAGAAAAGCGTTCCTCTAATAGTCCCAACACTTGGTAGAATTCTTTGCAACAGGCTACAGTGCTATCCATTTCCCAACAATGCATGGCATTTTGGTAGAGGGTATTGGCCATGTTATATATGGAATCGGCACGAAGGCTGTCGATGGCAGTCTCTATGGTGGATGGGTTATTTTGTGAAGTCGTGACGCTCCTCGGCTCTTTAGGATTGCATCTTATCAGCATTGCCATCCCGAACATCAAAAACAGTAGGTAAAACAATCGTTTCATAGGCGCAAAAATAACAAAAAACCACGAAACATTCTACCTCAAAGGCCAAGTACAGATTTTTGCTTCTTACTCACGCTGATAATCAATGCGTTGCAAGAAAAAAAAGTACAGATTCTTCTCAGTCGGTCAGAATGGAAATCGAGTCAAAATCAACTTTTTTGTTGAGCTTGGAGCGGTATTTTGCCACCGTATTTTCGCTCAAGCCAAGCAGGTCGGCCTCTTCTTTGATACGGAAGCCGAGGAACGACAAAACCACAAGATTGCGCTCCGTCTTGCTAAGGTCGGGATAGGCCGATTTCATCTTCTCAACACCTTGGGGATAGGCTGCCTCGAAAGCCTCCACGATGCGCTGCATGCGGTCTTTCTGCCCCAATTGGTAAATTGCGATCACCTGCTGTTGCAGCATATCACGTTGCTGCGTGGTAAGTTGCTCCAACTCCGCTTGCAGTTGGCGCTGCGCCTCGCGAAGACGACGGGTTTCGTTTTCTTTGTTGCGCCTATAAAAATAGACAAAGACGACCAACAGTAGCATACCGACCAACAGCAAGGCCAATAGCCAATAAAGCCTTCTGCTTTTCTGTTGATGCAATGTTTCCTGTTGTTGAAGCTCCTCTTGCTTTTCGAATTCCTCCTGCACTTTCACCATGTCTTTCATGTGCTTTTCGGGATGCTCCATGGCTTGCATCATATCGGCATAGGCAACAGCCTTTTTCTCGTCGCCCAACGCCTTGCATGCCTCATAAAGATGAACATACAACATGTAGTTTTCAAAAAACCTGTCATTGGCTTTGGCCACTTCAATAGCTTGTTCACCATAGAAAATGCAGGAATCGTACTGCTGCTGAATGTAATAGGTGTCAGAGAGTTCCTCGAGCAACAACTGCTTGACATAACCATAGCCATAATCCGATGTGTCGGTCAAACACGCAAAGCCCGCGTTGATTTCTTCAATGGCCTTGTCAAGAAAACCTTGGCGTTCCTCTTCCGATGCATAGTAATTCCCGCTTACCCGAAAATTGTAATAACCGGCAATGCTATGATGCGTTTGAGCAATATCATCGGCAAAACCTAAGGCCTCCGCTTCGAGCAGCGCTTTCTGAAAATAGACCAAACAGCTATCGAATTCCTGAGTGAGAAGATAAGAGAAAGCCAAAGAGGTCGCAGAACTTTCGCGGTTATAATGGTCACCCATTTTGGCGAAATAGGCATCAGCGAGCCTCAATGGAGGGATGGCCTCAGCAAAGTAAACCGATGAGGTATAAGTCATGCCGAGTTCAAGATAGATGAAATATTTGAGATTGTCGATCACCGTCTGCTCATCGGTGGGTTTCGGTGAAAAGTCCACCAAACGCTTGTCCACATGACGGCATGCTTCGATGCTCTTCTGGGCTTGCAACATGGATTTGAGTGCGATCTGTTTCGGCTGCTGCATATTGGCCGACTTGTTTGCCATGAGCCAATAGGTCCAAGCCTCATGATACTTGTCGTCACTTCCAATAAACTGGTTACAAGCCACTTGAGACAACGAATCGAGCTCTGCACCAAACCTTTTCTTGTTATTGATAAGCAAAGCACGCAACAAGGAATAATGTGCTTGTTCCTGATTTGAAAGGACACTGACATTCAATGTGTCGAGAATTTGCATGGCGTCATCGGGCTTTTGCTGCAAGAAGCACTCCACGCGATAGAGCATGTCCTCCTCGGGCGGTGGAGGCGTTACTTGCTTGGAGCAGGCAGCCACCAACACGACAAAAAGCAAAAGCCCTATGGGAAACAAACGTTTCATGGCCGCAAAGGTAGCATTTTTTTGGCGATGCCAACAAAAAAGGCCAGCCACTTTCGTGACCAGCCAACATGCTTTCACTTCATCCCTTGCGCAATCTCTATTCCTTCACCCACTTTCCCGTTTCCGCGAGGGTCGTTGAGCTAGCGGTCCCTGAGCCCATCGAAGGGCCGCCATCCGAAGTATAAACCTTCCAAACATAAACGCCCTCAACCCAATCCGTTGCATCAATCCCAGTCACGTTCTCCGTAATATCCTGTCTATGAACCAGTCTTCCTTTCACATCATACACCTCCACCCAAGCATCCTGCAACCCCGTGCGGATATTCAGCACATCCTTCCCCGGATTAGGATAGGCAACAGCCACGGCAAAGCCAGCATCATGCGCCTCCTCAATACCAACAATAGTTTCATCCGAAAGCTTGTAGATGGCATGTTGCTGTTCAAATGTATGTCGGTCGTACCCATCTGTCGAGATCAAACAACCGCCAGAAGGAAGCGCATAAATGCTGTATGGTGTCAGCATTCGCGCTTCATTGTGATAGTAAATCTCCCCTTTGAGGTTCAAGTTTCCGTCAAGCAAGGCCACATAGAAATTTTCCACGCTTTCAGGATCGCTGCCGCCGTATGCATCCATCATGTTCATTAGGCCGCACATATAAATATCGTCGCCGCGAAAGGCAATGGCCTCACACAGGGCCTTTTGGTCATGTTCATCAACAGTATAAGGTCCCATAACGTACTTTGTCTGAGTGAAATCTGGAGTAAACTGGCTCATATATATGTCTTGTCCTATCTTTGGGTTACCGTTGAAAGCCGGAAAACTGACATTGGATATAAGATAAACCATGTCCGTTTCAGGATGGACGGCAAAAAACTCATAAGTAGGCCTATAGATGCCCACCGAATAGATGCAGTGCCTGATGTCAACCACATTAAGGCTATCGTCAAAAATGACACATTCCGAATTGACATCTTTGGCAGTGAGGTCTTCCATCACAAGGCGGCATCCCGTGTTTCCCTTCTTTGGCGGCAACAAGCTGGTATAAACACGGTTGGTGACATCCGTCCATTGGTGGGTCAACTCACCCGACGCGTTGTAGCGCGCTATCACATGCACATTCATGTTGTTATCAAGATATGAACTAGAAACAAACACGCTTCCGTCGTCATTGGGCAGCCATTCAAAATCCCACCACTGGTCATGAGGGATTTCTTCCGGAATGGGAAACGGGTCAGGGAACTCAAAAGTGGTGAGTTCGAAATCATCCAAGATGGTGACCTTACACACAATAGGCCTGTCGGGGCCTTTCACATAATAGAAGCAAGGTTTGCCATCGCTGTTTCTGAAGAATTTGCTTTCCGTGAGGAAGGAACAAGTGTTGTCGTTAAGATGCCATCTATCCATTTCCAGATCGTTGCCGTCTTCATCCATCCTGATAATGTAGCGGCCATCACCCAACACATTCGCATTGAGCAGCACTTCCCCATTGTCCCATTGGCAGAAATGGTAGGCGATGATCATGGGCGACTCAAAGATTTCCACGGGTTCAAGTTCCTGCGCTTTCATCGTCACCCCTCCCGCCATCAGCAGGAGCGCAAGCAGGGTGTAAAATCTTGTTGCTTTCATTGGGGTTCGGTTTTGAAATTTTCGCAAAGTTAATGATAAAGATTACTTGTCAAGAGCTTTTCACGGGCAACTCCTGCCTTGTCCATACTTTTTCATGTTGCCAGCTCTTCAAAATATTGTTTTTCAATGATTTGAAAAATAGCAGTAAAACGGCTTGTCCCTATTTTTTTGACAACACGCAATCTGTTTTCATCCCTCCAAAGGTATTTTCATTCCTTAATCCACTTCCCAACTTCCGCTTCCTTCCCATCTACAATTACCTTCCAAACATAAACGCCCGAAGGCCAACTCTCAGCATTTATGGAAGTGACATTCTCCGTAATTTCTTGCCCATAAACCATCCTCCCATTCATATCATACACCTCCACCCAAGCATCCTGCAATCCCGTCCTGATGTTCAGCACATCCTTCCCAGGATTAGGATAGGCGATGGCAACCTTCAGCCCGTTGTCGTGCGCCTCCTCTATGCCTTCAAAAGCCTGGGCGGGGAATTTGGTGACCGTTGTCCAATGCTGGTCGATATTGTTGAGATTTACTGACGAAAAAACCAATAAAACACCTCCATCATTAGTCGCAGTGATGCCAAACGCTTCGCTGTGAATATTCTCGTATCCTCCCAAATCGTAATAAACGGTGGAAATCGTGTCAAGATTGGTGTCCAAACGCTCAATCATCATCCACGAGTCAAGGTCATTCATAAAGCCCACATTCAAAGTGTAGGCAAAATACACCGTGTTATCATTCGCCAGGTCCACGCCTTTCAACATGGCAGGCATGTCCCATTGATCGGTGCCCCTAATGATGTGATTTGTCACCGAAACCGATGTGCCGCTGTCGTCATACTCATACAAACGGCAATCCTCGTCGTTGCTTGGATCTGACTTCGACTTTGACGAAGTGGCAAGATAGGTCGTGTTATGATTGCTACGCTTAACAGTGATGTTATAGAAAGTGTTTTCTAGCATCTGACTGTAATCTGCATGACGGAACTCCCTCACATTTAAAACATTGAGATGCTCGTCCAACCTAAACACACAACCTTTCCTGTTGACATTAGGCGAAAATTCTACCAAGCATCCATTTCCCTGAATATAGAAAAGATACCCAGAATCATCTTTTACGATATGGTTGCGACGATAGACAAACGAAACCGCACCACCTCTTGTCGTCATCTCATAACCTGTGAAGTCTTCAAATTCGCCTTCAAAATTCATTCTGAAGAAAAAGATAGAATCGTGCCAGTCTTGGTTTTCATTCCCATGACTAATGGTCTTGATATAGCCACCAACAACGCTTCCTTCGTCCTCAAAAGCTGAAAACACATAGATTTCACCACTGTAATGATTTGGCAGCCAATTCCATTGGGAATCATGTTTTTCGAAGGTATCTATTACAAAATCATGCTCATAACTCGCTTCAATTTCGAGGTTTTCATCCAATTTGTACAAACCTATGATGGCTTTGTCGGGTGGGTTGTCGTAGTTTTTGAAATAGTTAAAATAGGTATAGTCGTGGTCGGGGCTGTAAGTCGCCAGCATGTAAAGCCCGCCATTGGGATTCTCGATGAGATAAGGGATATTCGGGGAGAAATAACTTTCTCTGAAATGGCTTTTTTCAGCCAACAATTCGCCATCGGCAGACAACTTTCTGGCAGCTGAATGATAAGAATAAAAGTCACCCTCACCGCTCTTGAAATAATGCACTGAGCTTACTGCAATTGTCCCATCTGATAATTCAGTCGCATCAAAATTCGTCATGCACTCATCGCTGGAATAGGAGAACTCGTCGGCAAATTCCCACACCTGCCCAAAAGCCTTGCCCCCAAACAATATCAGGAGCGCAAGCAGGGTGTAAAGTCTTGTTGCTTTCATTATTCTATTGTTTTTATTAGTCATATCAGTGTAAACCGTGGCAGAGTCGTCAAATTCACCTTAATAACATGTGTAATCGGTCACATCAAACAGTTCGCCTGTTTTTGCATCAACTAAAACTCGAAATTCTTTTATTGCAGTACCGAGGTGAAAACTCCAAACAAACCTGTAGTTTTCTGCTGTTACTTCTGCTCCGAATTTTCTTGCTATGGTTAGTTTTCCCCTGGGCAGTATTTTTTTGTAACGTATGGAGTCAAAACTCCCATCGCAATTCCTACAATAGCTATTTACGAATGATGAATCTAGCCATCCAGGCACTTCATGAATGGCTTCAAGAGCTTCAATGGCAATCGTTAGAGCTTCAGATTGCGAAACAGGAGAGGCCGTGTTTAAGCTTAATCTTTCCACTAAACTTTCGGTAATCATGGTAACCGTATCTTCCTTGGATTCAACGATTATGATGGCATCCTCCACCTCGTAGCCTTTGTAGTATTGCTGGTATTTGGCAACTCGACTAGAAAAAGGCATGAAGTAATCCTTGAGACGCAGATCGTCGCTTTCACTCAAGCAGAATTCCTCCTTGCAAATGGGAATGAAATCCTTAACAAGAAGCGGGATGTTGTTGTCAGACTTGACAATGTACCCCGGCTTGTTGAAGATATAAAAATGGGGTTCTACCTCATGTGACTTGATGGAAGGTTTTTCTTGGCCTTGAATAGCATTTGAAACTAGTAACATCGTTACAATTACGACATAGGCAATATCTGTAAATACTTGATTTTTCATTTAATAATAGTTTTATTCTCCGATAAGTTCTACTTCCAACAGATGAGCCCTTCCCGCCATCAGCAGGACTGCAAGCAGGGTGTAAATCTTTAAGTCTTTCATATTCTGTTGATTTTTGATTTGTTATTCCTTTATCCATTTTCCACCTAACATTTCTCCATCCTCACCATACAACCGATAAACATACACTCCCGCTTTAAGCCCCGAAACGCCCACAGTAAGCACATTCCCTTTTCCTCGGACAAACCTATCCAAGCAAGGACGGCCAAGGGCATCCGTAATGCTGATGCGGCAGCCGTCTATGTTTTCCATTCCGCTAAGGTCAATGTTCAGAACATCCTTTGCCGGATTAGGATACGCCTTGCCTTGAATTTCCGTTACAGGCATTTCCTTGACCGAAGCGGGTATGGGATTCATCTCCTCTCGCGTCAGCCTCAACACTTTGCTGGCCGCGTATGGCGACAAAGCTTCTCCACCGTCCATGACCAACAAACAATCTCCGTCAGGATAAGGAAGGACAAATTGCGGCCAATACTTATAGTATTCGTCCTCATCAAAGAAGCGACCGCCAAGGATTTCCATGTCGCGGTCGAAAAGGCACAAGCCTGTCTGTTTGTTATCCCCTGGGTAATACATGGTCATGTAACAGCCATACATGGTCGTGTCGTTCACCGTGGCCATGCATTTGCAACCATATCCCGATGGCTCTTCGTTTCTTCCCTCCTCGTGAAGGAAACCCACTTCATATTGATTAACTCGGCCACAGTCCACATTATAGCCCTGTTGGCCTGGTCCTACCGTCCAACTGAGGTCAAGGTCACCAAGGGTCAACAGATACTTGTCGCCTCCTTCTTTCCAAGGATTTCTTGCTCCAAAAAACAGCAACCTGTCATCCGAAAGGAAATAATCGGAATAACCTCGGTCACCCAAAGCGTAGCTGTCCATGTCAGCCGCACCAGGAGTGCCCAAAATGTAACGGTAAGCCTTCACATACTGAAAGTTATCGTCATAAACCGCCGTTCCAATTCCTCCTCCAGGTCCATTGCAGAGAAAAACATAACCATTTCCCGACGGATTCTTGAGAATGTTATGGCACATAAAACCTTGCAGTCGAAACTCTGGATCATTGGCATTGTAGTACTTAGGCACCACATAGCGGCACGCCAAGGTGTCGGCATTTTCGTCAAACCTATACATATAAGGGAATGCTCTACTTGAGCTTTCATAATAATAACCGCAGGCAATCACCTGACCATTGTCGTATAGAAGACACGGCCGACTTATCCTTTCCAAAGAGTTCTGGGTATATATTTTTGTATCTACGATTTCAAGATTGTCATCAAAAACAATCGCCCAAAGCTCACTGCCTCCATAATTAATCATTGTGGTGTCTGGCTGAAACTGTGCCACTGTGAAATAATTGCCATTGCTAAGCTGAACGATATCATGCGTCAGCAGCATTTTTGGCAAATCTTCACATACGCGACGTTCATAGGTGCCATCAGGATATACTTTGATGAGTTGTGTGTTCCAATCGCGGCGGCGACCAAATCGGCCCATCAAGACGGCGTTACCATCCGCATCAATCACGCCCGCATCGATGCGGGAATGTTGGTTGATGTCGTTCTGGTCGCCAAAGTCAAGCTCCCATTGCTGGGCTTGCATTGTGACTCCCGCCATCAGCAGGAGCGCAAGCAGGGTCGTAATTCTTGTTGCTTTCATTGTATCGTTATCTTATTCGTGAAAACTTTTCCTTCCACATCCATGATGCGCAGTAGGTAAACGCCTTGCGGCAAGTCTGAAACATTGATTTCATTCGTGCCTTGAATGGTTTTCACCATCTGCCCAAAAGCATTGAACACCTGCACTTCGGCAACTTCAATGCCTTCAATTTTAATAATATCTTTGGTAGGATTTGGATAGAGTTTAACCTCGTCGGAAATCTCGGTAACATTCAGAAGGCCACCCCAGAAGAGGATGCTGTATGTTATCTGTCCAGCACTTGATTCAAGGATAATATTAGTGCCAATCCAATCATCAGGCACTTGGAAGTTTGAATCGAGACGGAGATACATGTCAACACGGAAATACTCCTTTACCGGTAAATCGTAGGGCAACTCATATTGAGGCACAATATCAAAATAATCCGTACCATCTTCGGCAACGGAATAAATCGTGATTGGCGTCAGGGTACCATAGTTCTGGTTGCATATTATACCGGTCAGATGGCTGGCTTCAGGAATCGGAATATAAAAGTTAGTGGGACTATCAAGGAAAAGACCGTGATCGACAAGAGTTGAGGAAGCCATCATGGCAACCACTGTCCTTTCTTCCAAGGAAGTCAGGATTTGAATATCGGTAGGCGTGTAACCTCCCTTTCCAGCAAAAGGTCTTTGTAACCAAACTGATAAAAAGATAGAGTCTCCCACTGGGATTGTGTAAGGATATTGGCAAGGGTAAGGTAATAGCACGTCAATAGGTGTATCGTGGTCATAATCGGTTCCACTAAGTGTTACCACTTCGGTGGTAAAATTTCTAATGATGATTTCGTCACATCTTCCAATTTCATTTAGCCACAGCGTATCAGGGGTGATAATCAGGCCACTATTCCGCTGTTCCTGCGCTTGCATCGTCACCCTTCCCGCTATCAGCAGGAGCGCAAGCAGGGTACAAAGTCTAATGTTTTTCATTGTATTGTGATTTTGTTTGGATAAACTTTTCCGTCAATATCAGTAATTTGCAATAGATACATGCCTTTCGGTAATCCTACTACACTGATTTCATTCGTTCCTTGTATAGTCTTCAACAGCTGGCCTAAAGTATTATAAATCTGCACCTCGGAGACTTTGAGTCCGTTGATGTGAATGGTAGTTGTGGCTGGATTGGGAAACAAAAGGCCATCTTCAACGAGAGTTTCGTTGAGCGAAGTAAGGTAATGCATCGTTGCGGCTTGCTTGACCGAGGTTTTCCCTTCCGAATAAACAGCTTGTACTTCAACAACATAATACATACCCCATTCCACAGAAAAATCGTATGATTGTTCCGTGATGTTTTCCGCTACCAATTCACCATTGACAAAAACATTGTAACCTATTGGGTTGCCCAAGCTTGGCGAGTCCCATTCCGTAGTGAGGAATTCCGTGTCGGAGCAGACGGCAGGTTCAATCAATACAAGGTTTTCAACGGGATATGGATGCTCGTCAGTGTATTCGTAGGCAAAACGGCTGTTCAGAATTTCCTTTTCAGCCAAGGCATGGATGGATTTCACTATCATTTCGTGATGCTGTACCCAAATGGCCACCTCTAAATCGTCCATTTCCTCCACATGGGTCGGTGACATGTCGCAATCAAATTCCAAATGCTGACATTCGCCTGCCTTGAAATGGAAAAAAGTGCCATCACCATCAGGCAACATCTTCATCATCACATGATGGAACGAGGTCTCGCCGCTCGTGCTGGCATTGTCGAAAGTCTCCTTCTCATTGACGGCGATATGAATTTTGGTATCAATGTCAATGTAAGGCATGACGTCAGCCTTGACGGTGATTCGGTTGCCATCCACCGCAAACGAGCCTCTGATATCGACAAAAGCAAGCTTGTTGGCAAGTTGTTCAAAAACAGATTGTTGTATGGCTCCAATATAATGGAAGTCACCGTCAGGATAGCAACGGGGAACAAATTGCAAATCGTAGTATAGGGCACGTGTTCGTCCATCCTCTGTAAAATACGGGTCGCCGGGTGCTGGACCAGGCATCTGATAAGCGGTATAGGTGTATCGTCCGGCATTGTTTTCGCAAAGTTCATTCATCAATTCGCTGAAAGGCAGGCAGCCCGCGCAAGTCGACGAGGCAAAATGTTCCAGCATGGGAAACTTTTCGACAGTGCCCAAAGCAACGACAAGCCGTTTCTCGCAGTTATTGTTGCTGTTGTCCTCATCGGTCATGCCATTGACTCGGTTGATGTTGACAGACAGCCGATAACTCCCCGGAACCAGCCTTTTGGACTGCGAAAAAGTCAAGACTTGACGCCCCATTGACGGAATCTCCACATCAAAGGTCTCGGTGACAGGCCATTCGCCTTCGATTTCGTATGTGGCTTCAACGGAAAGGATGGGCATGATGCCAAAATTGAACACTTCCATGCCGACTTCCAACAATCCCACCTGCACCACATCCGCAACATTTAGAGCTTGAATGCCAAGATCCAAGGTTTGCATGGTGAACAGACGAAAGTCGTCGAAATACCAATCATTAAAGGCTTGTGTATTGCGGTCAAAATAAATGCAAAGGCTGAATTTGACTTCGGGCTGACCCAAGTCGGGTGTGTTCACTTCGAAACATTCGAAATGGCCACCGCTCTCGCCATATTCCCCATTCCAAACCTGACGCCAAGTGTGTCCTCCATCGGAAGAAGTTGCCACTCCTATGGTTTTGGGTTCTCCGTTGTTGGCAAGATAATGCTTGAAGGAGAAAAACAGATGGTTCACTTCCGACAGGTCAACGGAAGGCATGATGATGCGTGCCGCAGTTGTCTTGGAAGAATTATCGCGAAACAACAGCTCGTTGGCAGCATCGCCAGCGTTGTTCGTCTCGGAAATCATCCAACGGTCTTGCGCAACGCCGTCAATCGTCCAACCGTATGGCAGTGAAGTGCTGTTGAAATGCTCTTCAAACAAGATGGCACGATTTTGTGCATGGCTTGTTGTCAATAGCGCCAAAATCAAAACTGTTAACAAAGTCTTTTTCATATCTCGTTGGTTTTATTCGTCTTGCACCAATCTTACGGATAAACAGTAATGCTTATACTCACTTACAGACGATTGGACTCTTTGTTCGTCAAAACCCATGTCATACGCAAATTGTTGGAAATTGTTGTAGTGGGATGACGACCAATAGAACCCCTTCTCATTCATCATGAGAGCTTCGTGGCCTTGGCATTGGCCCGCAGCCGGCAGGAAGACCACTCCAAGTGCTTCAAAAGTGTTTTCCCAATCAGTGGCACTGATGATGTTGTCACAGTAGGTGGTTGAAATCCACTGGTTGTATCCCGTCAATGGGAAATAGCCATGATTCCAGTTGTCGGGCAGGACGATTACGCCGTTGACATGGTTCACCTGCGCCTTGACCCAGCAATCGAAGCCATTGTTATACAGCCGATTGTTCAACAAATACTCCCATTCTCCTTTCGTGAGCGTCCGCCATTGCCCTACTACATTGCCGCCATTGCTGATGGCGTTATCGATGCCCCAGTCGGAGCGAGCATACTCGCCTGTCAAGTTGTTGGGATGCGGAGGCCCAAAATACGGACCGTAATTGCCGCCACGACGTTCATACGGCTGGTAATAAATATTGCCGCAATCCCATCCGCTAGTGCCCCAACCGAACAAGTCGAACCAATCCGGATAAGAGGAGTTGACATTTGCATTGGCTTCGCCGATGTAATCGTATTGGTGTTCGGCAAAACGCCAGAGGTGTTTGGAAGTGTTTCCACGGCTAATCTTGCATTGCAGGTTGCCCTTCGAGAATCGCACCCGCTTGTTTTGGCCTACCGTGTAGAAGCCTTTCAAACTGCCTTCAGGGCCATCGGGTAGCACCTTGTCAGTGAATAATTCCCTTGAAGAGCTGTAACTTATCCCGCTCCCGTTGATGGCGTATGCTCGGAAATAATAAGTGGTGTGTGGCGTAAGCCGGTTGACATAGCCTGAATAAGTGCCCACGCCTGTTTCTGCATCCGCAATGTGTGGGTCATCTATGGTCGGAAAAGGATTCGTGCTCCAACATATGCCGCGTTCGGTCATGTATGAGCCGCCACTGTTGGTAACTTGAGCAAAGAAGTGGGCAATGGGTGAGACAATAAGAACTATATCGTTGATAGTAACCGTAGATAAGGCACCCGAAGTGTTGAAACTGATCTCATTGCCATAGGTAATATCCCGCTCTGTTTTGAAATAGGCACGGACATGATAGGTGTAGTTCGGCTGGAGGTCGTCCATGGGGCAAGTGAAAATGGCCGTGTTTTCTGTCGCTACAACATGAAAATGGCCTATCGTCGGGTTGCCACTGATGTTCCAGCAGATGCCCCGTTCGATGATAGGATGGCCACCGTCGGAAACGATTTGACCTCCACATAGTGCCGAATGGTCGGTGATTTCGGTGGCATCCAGTGTAATTACCTGTGCTGGTGCATAATCGGTTGTTTTGAATTGGATTTCTTCACCATAGCTTGTGCCTTTTGCGTTGGCGGAGTAGGTACGAACATGATAATTGGTGTTTGCTTCAAGGTTGGTAAGGTTTGCGCTAAAAGTACCTATTCCCGAACCACATTCCACATGGTTTCCATCAAGGTTTGGTGAAGACGAAATGCTCCAGCAAAAGCCTCTTTCTGTGACTTCATCGCCTCCATCATCCAATACTTGACCGTGTCCTACAGCCGTATGCATTTCAATGTCAGTTACTTGTATAGTCGTTACTGTAGGCGGAATGGCTGAAGTGATGAATTGGACTTCCTCGCCATAATTGGTTCCTTTGCCATTGGTTGCGTAAGCGCGAAGATAATAAGTGGTATGCGCCGAAAGGTCATCCAAGAGGCAAATAAAACTGCCCAAGCCTTCTCCCGAAGCAAGGTAATCGCTTTCAATGGTCGGGATTGGAGCCGTACTCCAGCAAACGCCACGCTCCGTGACGGGTGAGTCGCCATCGGTCAGGACGATTCCTCCGCTTTTGGCCGAAGATTCGGTAATGTCGGTCACAGGTACGGTGCTAACCTCGGGGAATCCGTATTCCAAGGTGGAGAAACTGACCTCGTTTCCGTAAGCCGTTCCTTTTTCATTGGTAGCATAGGCGCGAACATAATATTGGGTTTCAGGCAAAAGGTTGGTCATTTCCAAGCAAAAATTGTCCATTTCGCTCTCTGCTTCAAGATGGTTGTCATCAAGTGTAGGGTCGGGACTCGTTGCCCAACATACGCCACATTCGGTGACGGGCGAACCGCCGTCGTTGACTATATTGCCGCCACTTACGGCAGAATGCAAGGTCACTAATGTTATTTCTACGGTATTCACTTCAGGGAGAGCATAATCAGGTGTGGTGAAAGTCGCCTTGTCGCTAACGCCTGTTCCCGCCTCGTTGGTGGCAAAAGCCATGAAATGGTAGGTCGTATTGGGTAAAAGGTCGGTCAGTGTTGCAGAAAAGCGCCCCTTACCGTTTCCGCAGAATACCGTGTCGGGCGTTGTTCCTATGCGATTGTAGCAAAATCCTCGTTCCGTCACGGTGCCATTGCCGTCATCCATCACCTCGGCAGAAATCGTAGCCCTGGTGAAGCTCAATGCCATCACGTCCTCAACCACTTGAACCGTAGGCTTTTCGATTACTTCCCCTTCGGGTAGAGGTTGAGGCTTTTTGCAACCGTTTAAGACTATCGCCATCAGCAGGAGCGAAAGTAGGGTGTAAAATCTTGTTGCTTTCATTGTACTATTGTTTTGATTTGTTATTCTTTAATCCATTTCCCGCATTCCGCTTCTTTGCTATTGGCCATCACTTTCCAAACATACACTCCCTTAGCCCAATCCTCAGCACCAATTTCCGTCACATTCTCCGTAATATCCTGTCTATGCACCAGCCTCCCATTCAAATCATACACCTCCACCCAAGCATCCCGCAACCCCGTCCTGATATTCAGCACATCCTTCCCCGGATTGGGATAAGCCACCGCCACCTTCAGCCCGTTGTCGTGGGCTTCGTCGACATTCCAAAACGAGTCTGCGAGAACGTGGTAGATATTGTCGTTAATGGTCGTGATAAGGCAGTCGCCATTAGGCATGGCACAAATCTCTATAGGTCCCTGCCATTGGCCATCGAATGGTTTATAGATTTCGCTGATTTTGTTCAAATCCTCATCAAATCGGGCGACATAAAAACCTTCCTGATAATAGATATCCTGAACCAACGCACACATTGCAATGCTGCCATCTGGGAAGAAGTCTATTGACTTCCAATAAGCGCGTTGGTCTTCACCAGGATTGTCGACAGTCAATGCCCATTTGTCGATGTGTGACATTTCCTTATCGAACTTGGCTATGATCGCATTTTGATAGCCAGACTGCCCGTTGGCAACATATCTAAAGCTGCCCACCACATAAAGACAACCCGATACTGGATGTTTGGCTACGTACGGGAAAACGATACTTTGACGCCAACCTGGCAAAGGGAAATCGTTATAGATTTCATCATGCAGCAAGGTGGTGTCAAGATTGAAATCCAAATTGAAGCAACGTGTTTTGACAGGCTGCTCTTGAATATCGCATCCGCCTAAAAGGTAGCCCGTAGAATCTGCATTGAGAGCGAAAAGCCTTTCAGGGTCGAAGAGTACGGAAGTAAAGTACCTATCTGCAAGCACATTACCCCATCTGTCAAACCGAATGATACGGTGACGGTCAGCTACGTTCTGCCCTAATTGCTCGTTGGTGAAATAACTCACCGCAAAAATGCTATCGCTCTCGATGATGAATTGAGGATCCATATAATGAACGGTAGAAACACCTGTGCCACTAAGCAAAACAGTTCCAGTTTCGACCACCAACAAATCCTCGTCAATGTCACCAACGGCAATCCAAAGGGAATCGCCTCTCATCTTGTGGTAAATGATGCTTGGGAAACCATTTTCCTTCATGAACAACAATTGTTGGTTTGCCATAGAGAACCCTCCATCGTTGAGGTGGTTTTGTGCGACATACTCCAATTCCGTGCCGTCAGTTTTAATGCGGCACAAAGCCATAGTACCGTTTTCTTCGCCACGCATGGTGACCAAACACTCGTCTTCAGTCAAGGAAAGCAGGGCAAGATAGCCGTGGGTGTCTCCAATGAGTTCCACTTCCAATTGTTCTTGTGCTTGCATCGTCACCCCTCCCGCCATCATCATCAGCGCAAGCAGGGCGTAAATTCTTGTTGTTTTCATCGTATTATTGTTTTATCCATTTTCCGGTTAATAGTTCTTTTTCAGCATTGTAAACTCGATAGAAATACACCCCAGCTTTCAATCCAGAAACGCCTATAGTAAGCACATTCCCCTCGCCACGGATAAACCTGTCCACGCAAGGGCGACCAAGGCCATCCGTAATGCTGATGCGGCAGCCATCAATGGTTCCCACTTCGCTAAGGTCAATGTTCAGAACATCCTTTGCTGGATTAGGATACGCCTTGCCTTGAATCTCCGTCACAGGCATCTCCTTGACCGAAGCGGGTATGGGGTTCATCTCCTCGCGGGTCAATTTCAGAACCTTACTTGCAGAATATGAACTCATACAATTTGCACCTCCATTCATGGCCAAGAGACAACCACCATCGTTGTAGGGTAAAACGAATATGGGGAAATAGTCATAGTACTGATCCTCGTCAAAGAAGCGGCTGCCAAGGATTTCCATGTCGCGGTCAAAAAGGCACAATCCTGTTTGCAAGTCGCCTCCAAGGTCATACCAAGTCATGTAACAGCCGTACATGGTCGTGTCGTTCACCGTGGCCATACATCTACCACGGCCAGAAGGCTCTTCATTTCTTCTCCCCTCGTGAAGGAAACCAACTTCATAATGATTAACCCGACCACAGTCCAAATTGTAATCATGTTGGCCTGGCCCTACGGTCCAACTAAGATCAAGGTCACCAATCGTCAACAGATAGTTGTCAATGCCTTGCTTCCAAGGGTATCTTGCACCAAAGAACAGCAGTCTGTCATCCGAAAGGAAATAGTCGGAATAACCTTCGACACCCACAGCATAGCTCTCCATGTCTTCCATGCCTGGAGAACCCAATATATAACGGTAAGCCTTCACATACTGAAAGTCTTCGTCATAAAATGCCGTGCCTATACCACCTCCAGGGCCATTGCAGAGAAAGATATAGCCGTTTCCTGAAGGATTCTTGAAAATGTTATGGCACATAAAACCTTGCAGCCGAAACTCGGGGTCATTGGCATTGTAGTACTTAGGCACCACATAGCGGCACGCCAAGGTGTCGGCGTTTTGGTCAAACCTGTACATGTAAGGGAATACCCTATTTGAGCTTTCATAATAATAACCGCAGGCAATCACCTGGCCGTTATCATGAAGAAGAGATGGCCAACTTTTCAACTCTGGAGAGTTATGGGTATAAACCTTTGACTCGACTATTTCAAGATTGCCATCAAAAACAATCGCCCAAAGTTCACTGCCTCCATAATTGATCAATGTTGAGTCTGGTTGAAGTTGTGCCACTGTGAAGTAATTGCCATTGTCAAGCTGAACTATATCATGCGTCAGCAGCATTTTCGGCAAATCCTCACAAATGTGGTGCTCGTAGTTGCCGTCAGGATGCACTTTGAAGAGCGATGTATTCCAATCGTGACGACGGCCGAATCGCCCTATCAAAACGGCATTGCCATCCGTATCCATCACACCCGCATCAATGCGGGAATACTGGTTGATGTCGTTCTGGTCGCCAAAGTCAAGCTCCCATTGCTGGGCGTGCATAGTGACTCCCGACATCAGCAGGAGCGCAAGCAGGGTTGTAATTCTTTTTGCTTTCATTATATTATAGTTTTGTTGCAAAACTATAACAAAAAAACGCCAAAAAGCCAAGCCCCAAGCCCAAATATAGGATTTTGCGCCTGTTCAAAAACACAACAACTTGAAATACAATGAACTCAAAAATCTGAAAATATAGGTTTTTGTTACCCTATAGAGGTGAAAAGGCCATCGATATCTGCCTTTTTCTTGAGGTTGGATCGGTATTGCGTCACCGTGTTTTCTTTCAACCCAAGCAAATTCGCCGCCTCTTTTGCACGGAAGCCAAGGAACGAAAGAATGACGATGCGGCATTCCGTTTCGTTCAGATTGGGACAAGCCTGCTGCAGCCTAACCGTAGCCGATGGATAGGCGCTTTCAAACTCGTCAAGAATACGCTGTAGCCTATCCTCGCCACCCGTCTGGTAAATCGCCAACACCCGCTGCTGAAGCATATCCCTCTGGTGCTGCGATGATTGTTCCACCGTTGCCTGCAGTCGTTTCACCTCTTCCTCATGGCTTTGCCGGGCTGCCTCCAATTGCCGCAATGCCTCGTCCTGCTTGGCCTTCAGCTCCAGTTCGTGTTGTGAATCCTTGGCCTTCAAGGCTCTTTCCGCCTCATCCTGTTGTTGCTTCAGCATCTTCCTTCCCTTCTGTTTCGCCAAAACAACAACAGCAGTCAAAGCCAACAAGCCCACGATTATCGCCACCCATACTATCCCAGCCCTATGTTCCAATCTCTGCTTGTCACTCAGATAGGCGTTCAGCATCGGCAAAGCTTTGGCATTATGGTTGCTTGCCACTACATCCTTCTCCTCACTGGTTTTCAAAAAGGCGTAAAAGGGCAAAGTGCTCAAGGTATCACCCAACGCTTCGTAACAGTCGACAAGGCAGTAAGCTGCTTGCGCTTTAAGGTTTTCATCCTTTGACTGATAAGCGACTTTCGAATCGGCCAAAGCAGTCGCATAGTCATGTGCCTTATAATGGACATAGGCCTTTTCAATCGCATTCCTGTGAAACAAGAGACAGGAACTGTCAACCAATGCAAAACTATGTTCAAAATAGAAAATGGCTGAATCGTACTCATGGCTGTGACGCAAACAATTGGCAAGCGAATTTTCCAGCAAAGCCGTTTCGTACGGGAAACGGTCAGCATTGGCCAAATGAAGACCTTTGTGGCAATAGAAGAAGGCCGTGTCGCCTTCACCCGCCTTCCCGAAACGCTCATAGAGCAACCCGAGATTAGCCATTGAACGGAGCATCCAAGCCGTGTCACCAACGACAGAAGCACAATCCAGGCCATAACGGGCAAAGCGTGTGCTGCAAAGCTTGTCAGAGAAATTGAATGCGATTCGTGACAAGATATAGCAAATCTTGCTGTATAGCCGCCCTACGGGAGCCTGCTTTGCATCGAAATGGGAATCCAAGATTTTCAAGGCTTCCAGGAAATGTACAGTTGCCTCCTCGGAAAAATGGTTTTTATCAAAGACTAAACCACCTGCCAGATAATGGCAACGCGCCTGCATCCAATAATCGCGGGACCTGTCGCCTTTTTCGTAGAAAGCCAAGGCGGGACTTACAAGGGAATCCGTGAAGTCATAGTACTTGTTACCGACATATATCGCTTCCACTGAGTCAATCAGCTCAGTGTATTCTGCGTCTTGGCTATCGATAGGCGAAAGAAAGTCACATTCGCGTTTGTTGCAGCCCATCATCACAACAACAATCAAAAGCCCTATGTACAAAATCCGTTTCATGGCCGCAAAAGTAACATTTTTGGCGACACCAACAAAATAGGCTGGCCACTTTCGTGACTAGCACTAGGTTGTGAGGATAATCCGCTATTTCACGACGAATTTCACCGTCGCGCCATCAATGGTGAGAAGATACATGCCACTGGGCAAACCCGACACGTCAATCTGGCGCATCTCCCCTCCGACGCTGCCGGTTTGCAGGACTTGGCCAAGGAGGTTGGTGATGCGGTATTCATTTGCCGCTGGTAGAGACGTGGCGCGCCGCGTCTCTACAAACAAGATGTCATCGGTCGGGTTGGGATAGACCTGGAATGGGCTCTCCACGATTTCGTCAACGCGATTTGGATCCAAGAGGCCGAAGATGGGATAGCCGGCATTCTCGCCATCCACATCTTCCACCCATGTGCATTGGCCCATGGCACCGGCGTTCAATGCCTCAACCAAGTCGGTGGTGCCATATTGCGCCTCGTCGAGCACCCATGTAGTTGGCGTTGCACCTGGACCGAAAACCGACGAGCCAGGAAGGAGCGTCCAGTTGCTGACCCCAATGTTGTAGACATAAGGTGTAATCGATTCATTGCCGATCCAATAGCAATTGCTGATCAATGTGTCGCTAAATATGGCTGGAAGAACATGCCCGTACCATGAATTCGGGATGTCTGGATTCGATGGCTTGATGATTGCGCCTGCGTTATATACGTTTCGAATTTGTTCATCGTGAAGTGGAGTGCTTGTTATGCCTCCCATTTGGATCAAAAGAGGATCTTCCGTGAAAATAGCGGTTAAATCACCGCGATTGAAGCAGTTATAAATGGTGCCGTCGGCTCCTGAGATGCCACCAACCATGATTTCGTCATCATTGACTCCTGTAATGAGTGCCGCGTTACCACAGCATGACATGACGGTTTTTATCGCTGTGCCAATAATGCCTCCTGTATTCATGCCGCCCGTGATTACGCCCGACTCATGATTGAAACAATATGTGATCAAACAGTTTAGCCCTCCTTGTCCCGCCATACCTCCTGCGGTACCTTCCGAAACGATTTCGCCAAAGTTGTGGCAGTTTTTGATGATAAAATCGCCATTGCCAACCATACCTCCTGAAAAAGTCCAACCCTTAATATAGCCATTATTGACACAATTGTCTATAACAAGATGGCCGTTATTGACAATCGTCTTTCCGACCACACCTCCAGTGCATTCGTTCCAGGTAACACTGGCATAGTTTACACAATTTTTAATGAAGACCGTATCGTTGACATCAACTTCGCATTGTCCAACCAAACCTCCGCTTGGTTTAGCACTAAAAATCTCAATCCAGCCATCCACCGAGCAATCCAAGATATGGGTGTTTTTCGCCTTGCCGACGAGAATTCCACCGATTGCAATATAAACAAAAGCCTGTTCATATTCCATGACGGTGGCTTTTTCAATCCTGACATTTTTTATCGTGGCGTTTTCCGTATATCCAAACAAACCAGACAATTTAAACCCGTTTTCGTACATACCGCTGATGGAGTGTTTATCGCCGTCAAAAACACCCCTAAAAGTACCCGTCAGACCAATAGGCGTCCAATAGAGGGTATCGCCTTCATTGAGACAAATGTCGTTGGTAAGCACATAGCAGGCATCACCTCCAGTGCCATCATCGGTTTGCTGGGCCAACAACGCCAGTTGCTCCGCAGTCGCAATCTGGTAAGGGTTTTCAGGCGTGCCGTCGCCGCCGTCGTAGGCTTCGGCGACCGTGCCGTTCCAGGGAGCTTGTGCTCCGCAAGCCAGTCCGAGCGCGAGTAAGACAAAAAATAGCAGATTTCTTTTCATAGTGATTAGATTTTTTCTTGGTTTTCGCAAAAGTATAGCAAAAAACCTCAAATAAAACTGATTCCATGGGCCAATCCACTATTTTTCAGGAAATCAATATTGATTGTCAACAGATTACGAAAAATTTTTCCACTAAAAAGTTGTTGGAAATCCTTGATAAATTTGCAAAATTCGTTTTATTCGCCGAACAAAACAACGGCGAATTATACGAATTAAACGAATTTTGTCACCCGACAAACCGCCTCCATAGCACCTCAAACGAATCGGTTTGCGTCTTTTTCTTGATGCTGGTGCGGTATTTCGACACGGTGTTTTCGCGCAGGTCGAGGATGTCGGCGATTTCCTTCGTGCGGAAAGGGAAATAGGAAAGCACACAGATGTCGAGCTCGGTGCCGTTCAGGTCGGGATGGGCGGCCTTCAGTTTCGTCAAGGCTTCGGGATAGGCTTCGTTGAACACTTCGAGGATACGGTTGAAGGTGTTGTTGCGCTTGTCGTCGTAGATGGCCTGCACCTTCATCCGCAAAACCTCGTTGGCATGAGCCTCCAAGGCACCGTGCGCGGCTTGCAGGTCGCGTTGGATGGCTTCGTTCGCTTGGGTCATCTTCTTGCGGTAGACGCGATGGTAGACGACAAAGGCGGCAGCCGCTAACAAAAGCAGGGCTGCAACCACGCTAACAGTTCTTAACCTGTTTGTCTTATATGCCTGTTTCTGTTCACGCAAGTCGATCAACCGTGCATCACGTTCGGCCTTGTAGTTCTCGTATTGCTTTACGGCCAGCATCCCGTCGCTCACCCTATCCGATTCGGCTTTAACATAGGTCTTATTGAAGCTATGACAAAACGCAGCGCTATCCGCATTTCCCTCCTCTTCATAGATTTGTTCAAGCAACGACATGATGGCACTCCGTTCCAAATCACCCGTTTGCATATCCAACACTTTCAGCAGATATGGCTTCGCATCAAGACGATACGGCGAGTGATACATACTGATGCCGAGACTGACGGAGTCATTTGTTGCGCTCATCCCACGTCGCGTCTTGAAAGCGATCGTGTTGCGTTGCACCATGAAGCAGGAGTCGAACTGGTGTTGGTCATAGTACAAGTCCGACAACACAAGCTGGGCAGTAAAATAGTCATTCAAGTCGCCAGCAACCGTGTCCAGATAAGGCGTCACGAAATCGTGATAGTAGCGTGCGGAGTCGCTTTCCTTTAACGTCGAAAAGGCATTGGCCAATTCCAAACTGGACCTTACCATCCAGGTAGTGTCTTGAGCCATACGCTGGTATGCCAACGCCCAACGCAAAGCATCGATTTCAGCGTTTTTGGCTATCTTTCGCCGAAATACGTATGCCATCTGGTAATAGGCACGCGAGGCAAGCAGCATCTCCTCGTCTGTCATGTCTTCGGGCAAATATTCAAGATTTCCAGCCACATGGACAAAATGCGGAAAAGCTTGCAGCAAACTGTCCTGCTGAAGACAAACGAAACCGCTGTCATAATAGGCTTTGGCTTCCTGCAAGTCAGCTTCAGAGGCACGTTGAGGCATCCTTCCGCAAGACATCACCGAAAACAGAAACAACAAACCTACTATGTGACTCAATGTTTTCACGGCGGCAAAATTAATATTTTACCTCATTCCACTTCTATCTCATCCACGAAAATCCAAGCAGGATTGCCGAATCCACTATGGTCTTCAGGCAGGTCGTAACCTAAAATCACGACTTCGACAAACTTTGCCGTGACGGGCTCAAAGTCCACTTCGTAGGCGAAGATGCCGTCTCTGTCTTCCCAAGTGGAAATCGGGATGTCCTTCTGCGCCACCTCACGGAAGTTCTCACCATCGTCGGAGACCAACACCTTGACTTGGCTCGGGTTGTAAATCCATGCGCCTTTGTTCACCAAGGCATGGAAGCGAACATGCTTCATCTCAGCAGGTTGCTCCAAATCGATAATGGCATCCAGGGGATAGCCGCAGAAGCCCAGCCAACGTCCTGAGTTGTAGGCTCCCCTACCCAAATTGCCGTCGTTGAGCAACGATGCTCCTTCATAGGTGTATTTCTCGGCAGGCTGTTGGCGTAGCGTAATGGGTTTGCGGGTGGCCAAATTGGTTTCCACCGTGTCGGCCCAAACCTGTGGGTTGAAGATGTGGTTAGCGTAGGTGTAATGATAGAGTTCGTAGAGTTGCGTCATATGGCGGCAACGCTCCACAAAAGCGTCAAAGTCACGCTCTTGCGGGTTATTCCACTGTATTTCCGTCAAAGCCTCCATGCGCGGCAGGGCCATGTACTGCACATGCCAGAAATGGGCGATGTATTCCGTCCAGATGTTGGCTTGCACTCCGATGATATGCTTTTGCTGCTCAGGTGTCAACTCCTCGGGCAGGGGCTGGAACTCATACACGCGCTCCACGGGCAGAAAGCCACCAATACACATAGGCTCGCTAGCGATGTCCTCGCTCTGGTAGTAGTCGAAGTAGAGGTGCGAAGACGGCGCCATAATCACATCGTGGCCCTTGCGTGCTGCCTCGATGCCGCCTTCCGTGCCGCGCCAACTCATGATGATGGCCGTCTCGGAGACGTTGCCTTCCAAGATCTCGTCCCAACCGATGACACGTCTTCCACGGGCCTCCACCACCTTGGCCATGCGGTTCATCACATAGCTCTGCAGGTAGTCCTCAGCGGAGAACTTGTCGTCTTTCTTGATGCCCAATTCCTTGATTTTGGCTTGGCACTTGGGGCACTTTTCCCAGCGCACCTTGGGACATTCATCGCCGCCAATGTGAATATAGGGCGAAGGAAACACATCCATCACCTCGTTGAGCACATCCTCGACAAACAGCATGGTCTCCTCGTTACCTGCACAAAGCACGTCTTCCGACACGCCCCAGCGCTTCCACACCTCGTAAGGACCGCCGGTGCAACCCAAATGCGTATAGCAAGCCAAGGCAGCCTGCATGTGGCCCGGCAAATCGATTTCAGGAATGATGTTGATGTGACGCTCGGCGGCATATTCAATGAGGTCGTGGAGCTCGTCTTGGGTATAGAAACCGCCATGGCGAATGGTGTCGTAGAGGTTGCCATTATGCCCAATGACGGTACCGTTACGGTAGGCACCAATTTCAGTCAATTCGGGATACTTCTTGATTTCGATGCGCCAGCCTTGGTCGTCGCTGAGGTGGAAGTGGAACTGGTTCATGTTGTGCATGGCCAACATGTCAATGTAAACCTTCACCGAATCCAAAGGGATGAAATGGCGACAAGGATCGAGGTGCATGCCACGATAAGCGAAGTTGGGCCAATCACGGATGGTACCGCAGAGAAGTTGACACTTGGTCTCGCCCATGTCATTCCTGCCTTGGCTTGTGGGTTGGCTGGAATCTATGGGCGAGATAGGCAAGCTCTTACGGAGAGTTTGAATGCCATAAAACACGCCGGCTGCATCAGAGCCTATGATGGTGACTTGCTTGGGTGTGATGTTGATTTCGTAGGCTTCGGCTTGGTCGAAATCCTCGGGAACTACTTTCAGCACAATGCCATCCGATTGGCCTTGGCATTCTAAAACATTCAAGGCGTAGCCCATGATGTCATTGACATATTCGCTGAGGAACTGTGCCTCGCGTTGGAGTCCCGATTCGTAATAGACAATAGTCTTTGGGCCTAGTTCGAATGGCTTCTCTTCATTCAGTTGAACCTCTTTGGGTTGCGGGATGATGTCGTAATTGGCGACAGGGAGTTGCTCTTTTGTGCAAGCAGCAAAAGCCATCGCTACAAGGCAGAATAGTAATAGTCTTTTCATTTATTATTGTTTTATAATCATTTCGCGTTAATACAACGTGACTTGATGAAATTATAGACAAAATCAAAGTCCTCGTCGGCCACATAAACCTGGTTCTTATCGAGCAGTTGGTTAACCTTGATCAGATTGAGCCGACGGCGCGCTTTGACACGCCGCACATTTACAAACTCCGAAGTGGATTTTGTTTTGGCGGTGGCCAACATGCCTGCACCAATCGTCGTAGGACTTTTGGCCATAGCACCCACCAACGCCGTAATCAGCCCAATCACCTCCGCTTTTTTGACTTGTCGGGGCATCTGGATGTGGGTCACTTCTTTCTCGTCCATCTCGAAAAGAACAACATACTTGCCTAATACGGCTGCCGTAACCAAAACACCAATGATTGTCAAGACAACAAATATTCCTAACATGATACCCGAAAGCTTCGTCCAAAACAGGAAATAATCCAAGCTCATATTGCCTAGGCCTATGATCAATCCGAACAGCCATATGATGCCGATGGAAATCATCATAACCTTGAGAACCGTAAAGAAGATAGTTGGGTTTTTCAGCATATTCATCTCATACACCCAACGGTATTTCCCATCACTACATAGACGGACTTCCTTGCCTTGATAAGCCTTGCTTTCAACAGTCTGAGAGGCTTTTTCTAATGTCGCTTCCATGACTTTTTTTTGCAAAAATAAAAAAAGGATGGCATACGCCATCCTTTTCTGTTGATTTTTGTCAAACAGGCTTATTCGCCCAACTTGATACGCACGAAGTTGCAAACCGTGGCTTCCTTGTCGGCAGCCTGGATGTATTCGGCGACGGTCTTCGGGTCGGCGACCAGAGAGACTTGGTTGAGCAGGCAGCTCTCCTTGAAGAACTTGTTCAGACGGCCTTTGGCGATGTTCTGAATCATGCCTTCGTTGAGTTGCACTTGACCAGGCACAGTGGCCTTGATTTCGCGGGCCTGAGCACCTTGTTCCTCAGTGATGTAACCCTTGGTGATGTTCGAGTTGATGTGGTCATCGCTATCGACGTGGTTGGGGTTGATACCAGCCTTGCGGAGAGCCTTCTCGACTTCCTTCTGGATCTGTTCTTCCTTGGTCTTGTCGACGGCAACGGCGAACTCGCGGTCCTTCACCTCTTGCGGGATGGAGGCTTCGCTCACCGAAAGCGGGTTCATGGCGGCGACGTGCATGCACACCTCGTGGCTCACTTCCTCAACACCGGCGAAACTCTTGTTCATTTCGACGATGGTGGCGAGGCGGTTGCCAGGGTGGTTGTAGTTGGCCACATATTCACCTTCAAGGACTTTGAAGGCACCGAGTTCGGTCTTCTCACCAGTGACAGCGCTTTGATTGGCGACGAGGGCTTCAACGGTTTGGCCGTCGAGCGTCATGGCCTTCAGGGCTTCGATGTCCTTCACGCGGTTGGCGACAGCCATGTCAAGCACATCCTTCGTGAACTTCACGAAGTCGGCGTTGTTGGCAACGAAGTCGGTCTCGCAGTTCACCATGATGATGGCGGCGTACTTGTGGTCATCAGTGGCCTTTGAAAGCACGCAGCCTTCGCTGGCGGTGCGGTCGGCGCGCTTGGCAGCCTTGGCCATACCCTTCTTGCGAAGGATGTCGATAGCGGCTTGGATATCGCCATCGGTCTCGACGAGAGCCTTCTTGCAGTCCATCATGCCAGCACCCGTCATCTGTCTCAGTTCATTAACTTGAGAAGCGGTAATATTCATGTTGTGTGTTGTTTTTAAGGTGATTATAATAACTCTGGCTACTGGCTGCTGGCTATTGGCAACTTCAAAAAAAGGAAAGATCTTCCTTATTCAATTAAGCTGCCAGAAGCCAAAGGCCAGAAGCCAGAAGCAAATTAATTCTTAGCGACGGGGCGGCGAGGGCGGCGGTTGCTACGAGGACGGCGTTCGTCCTTGTTTTCCTCTTCCTCGGCGTTGTCTTTCACTTCGTCAACTTCTTCCTCTTCCTCTTCTTGGATGAGGTCCTTGTTGTTCTTGCGCTCGGTGATGCCTTCCTCGATGGCGTCGACCATCTTGCCGACGATGAGGGCGATGCTCTTCGAAGCGTCGTCATTGGCCGGGATGGGGAAGTCGATGAGGTTGGGGTTGGTGTTGGTGTCGACGATGGCGAAGGTCGGGATGTTGAGCTTGCGGGCTTCAGCAACGGCGATGTGTTCCTTCATGATGTCGACCACGAACAGGGCTGAAGGCAGACGGCTCAGGTCGGCGATGGAACCGAGGTTCTTCTCGAGTTTCTCGCGTTCACGCTCGATCTGCAGCTTCTCACGCTTTGAAAGGCTCTTGTATGCGTCGCTGTTCATCATCTTGTCGATGCTTGTCATTTTCTTGACGGCCTTGCGGATGGTGGCGAAGTTGGTGAGCATGCCGCCGGGCCAACGCTCGGTCACGTAAGGCATGTTGACTTTTTGGGCGAGTTCGGCGACGACATCCTTGGCCTGTTTCTTGGTGGCCACGAAGAGCACGCGCTTGCCCGATTTGGCCAGTTGGCAGAGGGCATTGGCAGCCTCGTCCATCTTGGCTTGTGTCTTATAGAGGTCTATGATGTGGATACCATTGCGCTCCATGAAAATATAGGGAGCCATGTTCGGATTCCATTTTCTTCTGAGGTGACCGAAATGACAACCGGCATCCAGTAATTCTTCAAATGTTACTTGTGTCATGTGTTGTTTTCTTTTTAATGTTTACATTCGCTAAATACAATCGCTGAGTAGTCTGCATAAGAATCTCAGCAATTTGGATACTAAACAAAATCGCTTTGCTTCTAAGGGCTTAACGTTTGCTGAATTGGAACTTCTTACGGGCACCAGGCTGACCGGGTTTCTTACGCTCGACCATACGCGGGTCGCGGCGCATCAAACCTTTAGCCTTCAAGGTGGGACGATACTCGGGGTTGATCTCGCAGAGGGCGCGGCTGATGGCGAGACGCAAAGCCTCGGCCTGGCCGTTGATGCCACCACCGTCGAGGTTGACCTTGATGTCGTATTGGCCGAGGGTCTCGGTCAGCATCATAGGCTGTTCAACCACATAGTGGAGGATGCTCGTCGGGAAGTACTCCTTGTAGTCGCGCTTGTTCACCGTAATGTTACCACTGCCGGCCTTCATATAGATACGGGCAACGGCGGTCTTTCTTCTACCTAAAGCGTTGATAACTTCCATGATTACTTGTTGTATTGCTTATGAGTGTTGATTGTAAGTTCTTGGGGCTGTTGTGCCTCATGGTTGTGGTTAGGACCTTCGTAAACATAAAGGTTACGGAAGATGGCGTCGCCGAGACGGTTCTTCGGGAGCATGCCGCGGACGGCGTGTTCGACCACGAAGATGGGCTTACGCTTCAGCTGCTCAGCAACGGTGCGAGTACGCTGGCCACCCGGATAGCCCGTGTAGCGCATGTAGTACTTCTGGGTCATTTTGTTTCCTGTCAGCACAACTTTCTCTGCATTGATGATGATGACATTATCACCACAATCGCTGTGGGGAGTAAAGCATGCCTTCCTTTTGCCACGCAGAATCATGGCAACCTCGCTTGCCAAACGGCCGAGGATTTGTCCTTCAGCATCAACCACATACCACTTCTTGTTGGCATTCTCTTTGTTGACGCTTACTGTCTTGTAACTTAAGTAGTTCATTTTGTGTTTAATATGTTATCCAATTCTATAAGACACTACCCTATTTTAGGGCGTGCAAAAGTACAACTTTCTTCTTTACGCTCCAACTTTTTTATGCATTAATTCATGTTCGCCCATAAATCAATGCGTTAGCGCGTTCAGAAGACAGATTTTGGATGATTGAACGAGGCCGCAAAAGTACTACTTTTTTGGTTAACCGCACACATTAATGCAACTTTTTCTTTTTTAAAACACGAATTGCCATGAATAATTCACGAATTTTCATGAAATTAATTTCTGGTCAATTTGTGGATAATTCATGGACATTGGTGTTTTTTATATAAATATAATCTCAAAAACGGAATCTTACCGAGGCGAGCACTTCCATCGGGCGAAGGGTATAGACAGTTTCTTGAACTGAAAAGGGCCCTGAATAATAGGAAACATATTTCTTACTATTGAAGATGTTGTTCCAACGCACCTCAAAATCAAGTTTGGGCTTTTTTATGGAAAACTCATAGCTGGCATCCACAAAAAGATAAGGCTGCCCTTGGTGACGATAGTATTCCGCTGTGAGACTTACAATTTGGTTGTTCTTCAAGAAAGCGAAAGCCTTGCTGAAATGCCGCCAATAGGTGATGCTGCTGCGCTTTTGCGCATCAATAAAGGAATACAACTTGTTGTAGTTAAGCGAATAATCAACATTAAGCCATTCTGTAACCTTGAACATCACCGAGGGAGACAAGCTGTAAGATAAGGCTTCCGTGTTCATTAATGCGCCATTGACCAAAGCAACGCCACGCGAATCCAAAAGGTTGCCTTTCAAGCCTATGGACATGCGGATAGGTGAAAAGTATTTTTTGACACTACCGTTCAAGGTTTGGTAGAAACGATTGTTGGGCATGACCACAACCTGCAAAGTAGTGAGGCCTCCCTCCCCCACCTCGTAGCGATACATGTTCTCGGAATGGATAAGTCCGAGTCCGTAATGCAAATCGGCATTCAAGGAAATGAAAGGTTCCTTGAATTGTGCGCCCACGCTACCCGACAGAGTATGTGACAAAGAGAGCGGTGCCTTCCGTAACACCAAGTCCTGATAGTCGGTGATAAGATAACCATCAAGCCATGTGTCGTAGTTTTCAATACTATGGCTCATTCGCATCGAAGCATTAAGTGTCCAAAAGTTGCCAAGCTTCAAACGGCTCCAAAGGGTAGGATTGAAAAGCAACTTGGTCAATCGGTCGCCATCATTTTCGCTCTGCACTGTGACGGATTGCAAACTCAACGGCAAGTCCAAGCCTGCGGTAAGGCGTTTACGCTGGTATTCCACACTAGCATTGAGATAGGGCTTCAGCTGACGGCGGTGCACCTTCATATCGGGAGCAATTGGGTTTTGCCAATCCGTTTCACCGTCGGAAAGGGCCAAATGCGAATGGATTTGCCGCTCCACAAATAGGAATCCCATCTTTGGCCGAATGGTGAACCTGCCTGCCGTGAAAATGGCGCAGGCGGCATGGTCGGCGAAATATTGACGGGTATTTAGTTCTTGGATGGTTTTGGCGTAAGCGAGGCTATCGTTAAGCAAGTTGCCAAACTGCCCCGGCTCTACCTCAAGACGATGTGGCGTTTGTCCATAACCTATATAAGAGGTGAAATCCAAAAGATGTTTCCCCACAGGAATGATGAGGCGTAAGTCATTGTCAATGGATAAAGCTGGTGTTTCCAATGTTTGTCTTACTAGTAACCCATTGTTCACATCAAAGCCAAAAGCCTTATCCCAAGCGGTAGAGAAATTGAGCTTATTGTCCAAATAATAGACTTTGTCGTTGCGGTTGAGCGTAATGGTGCCAAAAAGCTGGTTGTCACGGAATCGGTTGTCAATCTGCTCAGCATACGCCAATGTGTCTGCTGCGAGATAAAGTGTGTTGCTTTGTCTGGCCGACTGCTTCCGCAAGTCGTTGAGGTAATAGAGATTGACGCGTAAAGTAGTGTTTTCGCTGACGGGAAACAATGTGTTCAGGTTGCCAAGATGCGTTTGGTTGTCCAAATAGCGGTTGGTGCTGAAAAGTGGTGTGGCAGCCTGCTTGACACTCAATTCCTCACCCAATTTAGCAGGTCGCTCACCTTGCAGGTTTTCCATAGTAAGCATTCTACTATACAATGTGAGATCATCACCAGTGTTATTTGAGCGATAGGCTGCCAGCATCTGCACCTTGCCCGAAAACAACATGGGTGTAAGGTTGACGTTCCAAAGGAAAGGCCATGCTCCGAGCCCGACTTTGGCCGTGCCAGTGAGGGCAACATCCTTGGCCAGTTTGATATTGATGGAAGCCTGTTCAGAATCGACTTTATCCTCCAGCATCTTAACGGGCTGGTGGTTTTCGTACACCTCCACCGACGACACCGACTGGTGCGGCAGGTTCTTGCTGACCGCCGCGTAGTTGCCGCCCATTAGATCCATGCCTTCAACATAGAACTTTTGTATCGGCAGACCTTGGTAGGTGATTTTGCCGTCGTCGGCCACCTCGATGCCAGGCATCCGTTTCAGAACATCCTCGATACTCTTGTCCTGCTTTTGCACAAACGAGCCTACGATATATTCTAAGGTGTCGCCTTTTTGCTCAATGCTGCGAGCGCGCACGGTGACACCTTTCAGTTCCTGAGTTTCCTCACGAAGTATGAAATCAACCGTCTGGGTGCGATTTGCGATGCGTTTGGTCTGTTTCTCGAAAAAGAGCGACGAAGTGACCACATCAAGGCTATCGGCTTCAGCGCTGACGCTGATTTTATAGTTCCCGTCATTTTCGGTTCCAGCGTATGCTACAATAATACGGCTACCTGCTTTGTAGGCCAGCACCTTGATGTTGGGCAGAGGTTCTCCTTCGGTGTCCTTCACGTAGCCAGTGAGCACAGTTTGAGCAGACAAAAAATGACCAAACAGCAATAACAGAGCAATATGGAGCAACCTAAACCTCATTTTCTATCCAATTCGATGGGGTTGTTTTTCGTTGCAGCGTATTTATAGAGTTTTGCTTGCACATCATTATTGTTCCCGCCAGTAGCAACAATGTTAGGCAAAGCGTTTTCTATAATATTTGCCATGTAGTCATCGTAAGCCTTAAAATAAGCTTTTTTTGTGGTTCTCACATATTCCACATTCTCCCAAATGATAGGAGTCTCTTCTGGAATCTCAGCCGAGACCATCTCAAAACAATAATGTTCCTGTGTGTCAACAATCCGAACGATAAGTCCAGGCAAACCGCAAAACATATATGGACCGTCGTTGTAAGGCAATTCAGGTGCGAACCAGGCAGCCCATGTGCGACCACCGTAATCGCAAACTGCCTTTTGGGTAAAATGTCCATTGATAGTAGCTGTGTCCTCAGTAAATTCCCAAATCATGCAAGGATAATCTTCCTCATACAGAAAAGTTCCAGTCATCAGCACTCGGTCTATCATAGTGACTTTGCCTACAGGATAGTTTTTGAAAATCTTGAACTGATAACGAGAAATATCATCCGATTTTACATGGATTACTGTTTCAAAAATGCCTTTTCTCCATTTTTCCCTCATATCATTCAAGCTTCTATATGCATTATAGCTTTGGAAAAAACTAATCTCATCGCCAATGAGCAGCAGCATCCGCTCCTTCTTGGCGCGGTCCATGTGATTAGTGTCTTCGCGGTAAGTGAGTTCATACATCACCATAAGGCGGGCTTGGCAAAGCGTGTCAAGGTCTTCGCTCCATTGCGCCCGAAGCGGCAATGCCAAGACGAGAAAGACCGATAAAGAAAGGAGTCTTGTTTTCATGTTTCAGTTAGTTTATAATTAACGCTGCAAATATAAAAACTATTTTTTTAATTACATCATAATTCTTCTAGTTTTTATCGCTTTTTTGTCCATTCCCGCAAAATTCCTAACTTTGCAGCCTCAAATCTAAAGCAAATGTCCATCTCAATCAACCATATCACCAAGCAATACGGCGAACAACTCGCCCTCAATGATGTGACACTCACTATTAATAAAGGTATCGTCGGTCTGCTCGGCCCCAACGGCGCGGGCAAGTCGACGCTGATGAAGATCATCACCTGCTTCATCCCGCCCACCTCGGGCACGGTGAGCGTGGAAGGACACGACGTCATGGACGACCCAATGGCCGTCAAGCGTATTGTAGGCTACCTGCCAGAACACAACCCGTTGTATCTTGACATGTATGTGCGCGAATACCTTGAGTTTGTGGCAGGCGTGCACCAACTGAAAGGCGAAGCTGCCCACAAGCGCATTGAGGCGATGATTGACGAGACAGGACTCGGCCTTGAGGCACACAAGAAAATCGGGGCTTTATCGAAGGGCTACCGTCAACGTGTCGGCCTTGCACAAGCCATGATGCATGACCCGCAGGTGCTCATCCTCGACGAGCCAACCTCCGGCCTCGACCCCAACCAGCTCATCGATATCCGCAACCTCATCTCCAGCCTCGGCAAAGAAAAGACTGTGCTGCTCAGCACCCACATCATGCAGGAGGTTGAAGCCATCTGTGAACGCGCCATTATTATTAATAAAGGTGTGGTGGTGGCCGACGACAAGATAGAAAACCTGAAACAGGACAACACCATGAGCAACGTGGTCATCGTGGAGTTCGAGAGCGAGGTAAGCGAAGACCTGCTCCAAAGCATCCCACAAGTTGGCCGCGTGCAACGCGTAAAAGAGAACCATTGGATCCTTGAACCGCAGGGCGACACCGACATCCGCGCCAACTTGATGAAATGGTCGGTAGACCGCGGCCTCATTATCAAGACTTTGCAAAAAGAAGACTTGAGCATTGAGGAGGCGTTCCAGAAGCTTACAAAATAATGCTGAATGTAGAATGCTAATGCTAAATGCAGAACGCAAAAATAATTCAGCATTCCTCATTCAGCATTCATATTTTATTTGTACCTTTGCAGCCGCTTACGTGGAAAGATTTGATTTGATTGCAACCACAAGAAAAAATGCTAAAACAATGCTTTTTCCTTGGGTTCCTGAGCCTGTCGAAGGACCCTTTCAGTCAACAACTTCCCACACAAATTTCTTATTAACTAACTAATAAACAATTTGTTATGGGTTACTATTTCACATCAGAATCCGTCTCTGAAGGTCATCCCGACAAGGTATGTGACCAGATTTCGGATGCCGTATTGGACGAGATTCTCCGTTATGACCCCACCTCCAAGGTGGCTTGCGAGACTTTAGTCACCACTGGTTTGGTGGTCGTTGCCGGCGAAATTCGCACCAACGCTTATGTCGAAATCCAAGACATTGCCCGCCGCGTCATCGATCGCATCGGCTACAACAAGTCAGAATACCAGTTTGACGCACAGTCGTGCGGTGTACTCTCTGCCCTTCACGGACAGTCGAACGACATCTTCCAAGGTGTCAAGCGCGAGGCTGACGAAAACCAAGGCGCTGGCGACCAAGGCATGATGTTCGGCTTCGCCTGCAAGGAGACTGAGAACTACATGCCCCTCACCATCGACCTTTCACACCTATTGCTGCAAGAACTGGCCAAAATCCGCCGTGAAGGCAAGAAAATGACCTACCTCCGCCCCGACGCCAAATCGCAAGTGACGGTGGAATACGGCAAAGGCTGGGAACCTTTGCGCATCGATACCATTGTCATCAGCACGCAACATGACGAGTTCGCTGACGACGAGACCATGCAAAGGAAAATAGAGGCTGACATGCGCGAAATCCTCATCCCGAGAGTGAAGGAACAACTGCCCGAACGCGTGAAGAAACTCTTCGGCAACGATATGAAGCTTTATGTGAATCCCACGGGTAAGTTCGTCATCGGAGGCCCCCACGGCGACACAGGCGTGACGGGCCGCAAAATCATCGTCGACACCTACGGTGGTCGCGGTGCCCACGGTGGTGGTGCCTTCTCGGGCAAGGACAGCTCGAAGGTGGACCGCTCGGCCGCTTATGCCGCACGCCACATCGCCAAGAATCTAGTGGCCGCCGGCGTATGTGACCAAGCCTTGGTGCAGATTGCCTACGCCATTGGCAAGGCTGAGCCGGTGGGCTTCTACATTAACACTGAAGGCACCTCGCACATCAAGATGAGTGACTCCGAGATTGCCCTCAAAGTAAGAGAACTGGTCGACTTGAGGCCATACTTCATCGTGAAACGTTTCGGCCTTACCAACCCCATCTTTGAGGAGACGGCTTCCTATGGCCACTTCGGTCGCCAGCCCGAGACCCGCAAAGTTGAGGTTTATTACGAAGACAAAGACACCTTCCGCGAAGGCGAACACATTTACAAGGAAGTGGAGCTTTTCGGTTGGGAACGACTCGATTTGGTGGACAAACTGAAAGCGGCCTTCGGCTGCTGAACAACGAAAAAAGCCTGCGAGTACGCAGGCTTTTTTCGTTTCACTTCAAGAAGGTTTAGAAATCGCTGTCTTCAACAACATCCATCTGCGATGTCACAAAAAGCTCCATAATCTCTTCTGGCGTCATGCCGAGATATTCAATGGATTTCTTAGCGTCTTCAACAAGACCGCTTTCAGGATATTCATCTATCAACCTCTGAAACATGACATGCGCCTGAGCTGTGTCGTTGAGCTGGTCATTGTAGACAAAAGAGCCCAAAGTCAACAGCGTTTGGGGAGCCCATTTCGACTGAGGATATTGTTCCAAAAGCTGATTGCCAATCTCGATGCTCTTTTTCGAATCTTTCAGCATCAAATTGATTTCCATGGCATGAAAGAGCCACTTGACGGCAGCAGTGTCGCCAGGGTTTTGTTTGACGAACTGGCAATATTTTTCTGCCACCTTAGGTGCTTCCTTTTCGTTCAGTGTACCATTTTCATTGAACAAGACAGCTTGTGCCTCTTTCAATTCTTCTACAGTGATCTTCTTTGCGTTTCCGCTGCATGCCAACATACCCAATGCAAGCAAGGCAAAAACCATCGTTTTCAATGTTTTCTTCATGATATTCAAGTTTTTAATCATTATCTATGTCTCTTCTTATGCGGGAAAATCATACGATAGTCCACATCGCATTTTCCCTCAGAGATGGCACGCAACTTGCCTTGTAGCAAGGTCTTGCGCAGCGGGGCGATGCGATCCACATGAACATGGCCTTCCAGATGATCGTACTCATGTTGGATAATGCGAGCGCGGATGCCTTCAAACACCTCTTCATGCTCTTGGAAGTTCTCATCAAGGTATTTCAAGCGAATCTTTTCGGGACGCATCACCTCTTCATAGATGTTAGGCAAGCTGAGGCAGCCTTCCTTGAAAGGTACCTCTTCGCCAAAGGTCTCCAAGAGTTCAGCATTAATGAACACTTGCTTGAAATCCTTTGCATCCGGATAGTCGGGATAGAAGGGATTGCCATCAACGATAAACAATCGGATGGACTTGTTGACTTGCGGGGCGGCCAAACCGACACCTTCGGAATGGGTCAAAGTCTCCCACATGTCATTCATCAGCGTGTCCAATTCAGGATAATCGGGGGTAATGGGTTGGGCGATGGCTTTCAGCGTGGGGTGACCGTATGCTACTATCGGTAATATCATTTCAGTTGTCAGTTATCAGTTGTTCAGTTAATCAGTTATTGGCCCTTCGACGGGCTCAGGGACCAAGGTCGTTGAGCCTGTCGAAACGCCGAATTATCATGGTTTTATAGAACTCATATACGATTGCAGGATGATGGTGGCGGCAATGGTGTCGACAAGTTCCTTGTCCTGACGGCGCGATTTGCTGAGACCCGCATCAATCATGGTCTGATGTGCCATTACCGAAGTGAAACGCTCGTCATAACGGACGATTTTCATGTCAGGAAGCAGCTTTTTCATTCGGTTGACAATGGGCTCAATGTATTTCGAGCAGTCGGAAGGATTGTTCTTCATGTCCTTGGGCTCGCCGATAACGATTTGCTCCACCTCTTCTGTCTTCACATAATCCAGCACAAAGTCGATGAGTTTATGCGACTCCACGGTCGTCAACCCATTGGCGATAATCTGCAAAGGGTCGGTGACGGCGATGCCACTGCGTTTTCTGCCCAAGTCGATAGCCATTATCCTTGCCATATCCTTATTATTCGCGGTGCAAAATTACATATTTTTTATTTCCCGAGCGATGCAAGGAAAACAAAAAAAAGAGGCTCTTGCGAACCTCTTCTTCTCAGGGTGGAATGTGGGATTCGAACCCACGACCCACGGAACCACAATCCGGTACTCTAACCAGCTGAGCTAAATCCACCATCTGATTTGCGGGTGCAAAAATACAACATTTTTCCGAAACGGCGATGCTTTTTAGGCAAATTTTTCATTTTTTTCTTTTTTGACTCTAAATCAAGGGGGATTTGCGTATTTTTGACGGTTGAATCGAAAGGTATCTCATGAAAGGCAAACCGAATCAAGAACAATCACCTAAAGCACTGGCTTGGAAGCGATTTCGCAGCAACAAACTCGGGATGGTCTCCTGTGGCTTCGTACTGCTTTGGGCTCTGATGGCTTTGTTTGCCTATCTCATCATCCCCGACAAGACCCCTAACGCCAACCGACAAATCCTTGAAATCAGCACCAAGAAACCCGGCTTTGAGGTCGACATGCTGATGATTCCGAAGGAAACACCGCCACAAAAAACACCTTTTTTCGAATTTCTGTTCAACGGGCGACCCGACGACTGCATTTATTTGCCTTTTGATAGCATCCTTGTTGATGCAAATCAGACGATAGTCTACCTATATCAAAGCGAAGAAAGCCTGAATGTCAGAACAGAAATCATTGACAATCGAGATTTTTTACAAGTCGGCCCTTCGACTAGCTCAGGGATCTTGGCTTTTTCTTCGGAAGAGGAGGCCGACACCTATATAAGAAGTCATTGCGTGAAACACCGCAAATTCCTATTGGGCACCGACCAATTTGGCCGCGACTTCCTCAGCCGTCTGGTTTTGGGTAGCCGCATCAGCTTGACAGTGGGTTTCATCGCCGTTCTGCTCAGCTTGATGATTGGCATCGTGATGGGTAGTTTGGGTGGTTTCTTCCGAGGCAAAGTCGATGACGCAGTGGTGTGGTTTATTAATGTAGTGTGGTCCATCCCTACCCTGCTCTTGGTCATCGCCATCACCTTCGCCTTGGGCAAAGGCATCGCACAGGTGTTCATCGCTGTCGGCCTGACCATGTGGGTGGAGGTGGCGCGAATCGTTCGTGGGCAGATTCTCTCCATCCGCGAAACGACTTTTGTAGAAGCAGGAAAAGCTTTGGGGTTCAGAAACTTGCGCATCATCTTCAAGCACATTCTGCCCAATATCCTCAACCCCATCATCGTGGTATCGGCTGCCAATTTCGCTTCTGCTATCTTGCTTGAGGCGGGCTTAAGTTTCCTCGGCATTGGAGTGCAGCCACCCATGCCTTCATGGGGCAGCATGATTAAGGAGAACTATGCCTTCATCATCTTGGATGCGGCTTATTTAGCCATCCTGCCAGGTATTGCCATTATGCTGCTGGTCCTAGCGTTTATGCTCATTGGGAATGCATTGCGTGAGGCGCTTGATGTAAAGAATTAATTAGGAATGCTGAATTTTGAATGCTGAATGACATTGACTTTGTCGAATCTGCGATTTCATAATTCCACATTCAGTATCCAGTATAAATAAAAAAGTTGTATCTTTGCGCCCTCAAAAGCCGACCTACATGCGGGTGTGGCGGAATTGGTAGACGCGCTAGACTTAGGATCTAGTTTCTCACGAAGTAAGGGTTCGAGTCCCTTCATCCGCACAAGTTAAAGACAATCAATAATTTAGAAATGAATATCACACAAAGCACAAAAGGAGACAGCCTTATCTCCATCAAAATCAATGTTGAAAAGGCCGATTACGAAGAAATGGTTGAAAAGACCCTGAAGCAGATGCGCCAAAGAGCCAATGTGCCTGGTTTCCGTCCTGGCATGGTGCCCATGGGCATGATTAAGAAGATGTACGGCGCCAACGCAAAGATGGAAGCCTTGAATACCATCGTTTCGGACAACCTCAACAAGCATATCGTCGACAACAAGCTCGACCTCCTCGGCTATCCGCTCAACGACACTGAAATGCAGCAGCCTGCCGACCTTGAAAAGGATGACAACCTCGACTTTTACTTCGAGGCCGCCCTTCGCCCTGAAATCAATGTCGACTTCACCAACACGATGGTCGACTTCTACCATATCGTTCCCACTGACGAGGAAGTGGACAAGGTCGTTGAAGACCTCCTGGAACGCAACCCCAACACAAGCCATCCCGAGACCGTCGGCGAAGACGACCGCCTCGAGATCAAGATCCGCGAAGCCAAGGACGGCAAGGAAGTGGAAGGCGGCTTCGAGAAAGACGGCCTCTACTTCAACATGAGCCAAATCAAGAACAAGACCCAACGCAAGAAATTCATCGACAAGGAAGTGGGTTCTGAGTTCATTGTCAACTTCGCCAAGGTGTTCGGTTCGGAAGAAGAAGCTGCCAAGATTTTGGGCGAAGGTGCTCCCGCTGCCAGCGACTTCAACATCATCATCGACGATGCCATCCGCAACGAGAAACCTGAACTTGACGAAGACTTCTTCAAGAAGATTTTCCCCGACAAGGAAATCAAGGAACTCGATGCCTTCAAGCAAGCCGTCAAGGCCGAGATGGAGAAGCAGCATGAAGCCGAGGTTGACCCCATCCTGTTCAACAAGATGGTTGACGAGCTGGTGGCCGCCGTTCATTTCGACCTGCCCGATGCCTTCATGAAACGCTGGCTCGTCGAAAACAGCCAAGGCAACATCACTACAGAGGATGTGGAGAAGAACTACGAGAAAGACTATGCGAAAGGCCTGCGCTGGCAACTCATCGAAGACAGCATCGTGAAAGCCAACCCCGAGCTCATCATCAACGACGAGGAAGTGAAGAACTTCGTGCTGAAGCAGATCTTCCCCGGTATCGACTATGCTACGCTTGAAGACGACATGAAAGCCAACCTCGACAAGATTGCAGCAAACTACCTCAAAGACGGCAAACAAGTCGAGCAACTCAAGAACCAACTCGCCGACATCAAGATGACCGCCTTCCTGAAAGGCAAGATGAATATCAACTACGCCGAAACCACTGCCGCTGACTTCATGAAGAAGCTGGAAGAGGATCGGAAAGCAAAATAAACAATGGCTTATGACTATGGCCTATGGCTTGCCCTATACAATGGGACAGCCATAGGCCATTAGCTATACCATAGGCAACTAAAAGAACTCTATAACTCAAAAACTAATACAACAAATGAACAACGAATTCTTCAAATACGCCACCAAGCATGTGGGACTAAACACCCTCGGTTTGGAACAATACATCTCCAAGATCAACAACAGCGGTTATATCAGCCCTACCGTCATTGAAGAGCGTCAGCTCAATGTGGCCCAAATGGATGTGTTCAGCCGCCTGATGATGGATCGTATCATTTTCCTTGGCACCGCCATCGACGACTATGTGGCCAACATCATCCAAGCCCAGTTGCTCTTCCTTGAGTCGACCGACTCGAAGCGCGACATCCAGATTTACCTCAACTCCCCTGGTGGCAGCGTGTACGCTGGCTTGGGCATCTACGACACCATGCAGTTCATCAGCCCCGATGTGGCTACCATCTGCACCGGCATGGCCGCTTCGATGGCCGCCGTACTGATGTGCGCCGGCACCAAAGGCAAACGCTCAGCCCTACCCCACTCCCGCATCATGATCCACCAACCCATGGGCGGTGTGGAAGGACAAGCCACCGAGATTGAAATCACGGCACGCGAGATCCAAAAACTGAAGAAGGAACTGTACGAAATCATCGCCTTGCACTCTGGCCAGACCTACGACAAGGTGTGGGCCGACTCCGACCGCGACTATTGGATGACCGCCGCCGAAGCCAAGGAATATGGCATGATTGACGAAGTACTCATCAAAAAACAAGCCTAACCGATGGCAAAGAAATCAGGTGTTTGTGCGTTTTGCGGCAGGAAAGCCAGCGAAGTCAGGCTGCTCATCCAAGGCATAGATGCCGAGATTTGTGACAACTGCGCCGAGCAAGCTCATCTCATCGTCAAGGAACAATTTGGCGAACGCAAGCAAGGCCAAGGCTTCGACTCTAAAGGGATCACCCTGAAAAAGCCTGCCGAAATCAAGCGTTTCCTCGACCAGTATGTCATCGGTCAAGACGAAGCCAAGCGCACCTTGGCTGTGGCCGTCTACAACCACTACAAGCGCATCAGCCAGAAGGTAGAAGCCGACGAGGTGGAGATCGAGAAGTCGAACATCATCCTCGTGGGTGAAACTGGCACGGGCAAAACCCTACTGGCCCGCACCATCGCCAAGATGCTCAATGTGCCTTTTGCCATCGCCGATGCCACTGTGCTCACCGAGGCAGGTTATGTTGGCGAAGATGTGGAGAACATCCTTGTCAAATTGTTGCAAGCCGCCGATTACGATGTGGCCGCCACTGAACGCGGCATCGTCTTCATTGATGAAATCGACAAGATTGCACGCAAGAGCGACAACCCCAGCATCACCCGCGATGTATCAGGTGAAGGCGTGCAACAAGCCATGCTGAAGCTGTTGGAAGGCTCAGTCGTCAATGTGCCGCCCCAAGGTGGGCGCAAGCACCCCGAGCAAAAAATGATTGCCGTCAACACCAAGGACATCCTTTTCATCGCCGGTGGTGCCTTCGACGGCATCGAACGCCTCATCGCCGCCCGTAAGCGTACCAATGTCATCGGTTACGGCGCAGGCGGCAACGAAGCCATCGACAAGGACAACATGCTGCAATACCTCTCGCCCGCCGACCTGAAGAAATACGGCCTCATCCCCGAAATCGTCGGACGACTGCCTGTTATCACCCACCTCAATCCCTTGGACAAAGAAGCCTTGAAACGCATCCTCACCGAACCAAAGAACGCTTTGGTGAAGCAATTCCAAAAGCTCTTTGCCATGGACCACATCAACTTAGTCATTCAAGACGAGGTGCTTGATTTCGTGGTGGAAAAAGCCATCGAGTTCAAGGTGGGCGCGCGCGGATTGCGTTCCATCATGGAAGCCATCCTGAACGATGCCATGTTTGAGTTGCCTTCCGACATCAAAGCCACTGAGTTGGTTGTCGACCGCGCCTACGCCGAGGCAAAACTCGAGAAATCGGGACTGCAAAAACTGCATGTTGGAGACTGAAGACCAAACAGTTTCATCAAAAAAGCATCAAGTCGCGGCTTGATGCTTTTTTTTGGCACAATACTTGCATAGTTTCGAGCGTTGAATAAAGAAAAGAAGAACGCCATGAAAAGAATTGCCTTGATTGTAGTGATTGCCTTGATGTGCCTCACGGGGTATTCCCAAATGATCTCCAAAGGCGACCAAGCCAAAAAGAAGCCCCTTGTCCTCAACAAGCATGTAAAGCATAAGCCACAGCCGCAGTCGTCGGTGGTCGACTTCTCCAACCCCACTGAACCCACCACTGGCAGCGTGGTTTACGGTCGCATCGAGCCTAACGGCGACACCACGCTCATCGTTTACCTGCCCGAAGTCGACATCGACCTAATGCAGCGCTACCTGCAAATCACCGACACGCGCCAAGGCCGCCGCTTGGCTAACAATGTGAAAAAGGTGTTCCCTTACGCCAAACTGGCTGGCGCGAAGATGCAGGAATACGATTCGATCCTGGCGAACATCTCCGACAAGAGCGAACGCAAGCGACTGATGAAACAAGCCGAGGACGAAATCACCGAGCAATATACCGAGGAACTGAAGAACCTCACCATCGCCCAAGGACTCATCCTGGTACGCCTCATCGACCGTGAGACCGGCAACACCAGCTACAAGGTCGTCCAAGAGTTGCGCGGCAAGGTACGCGCCTTCTTCTACCAAGGCTTCGCAAGACTGTGGGGCTACAACCTCAAGACAGAATACGATCCGCACAACAACCCCGAGGACGATGATATCGAAACCATCATGATCCTCTTGGAGCGCGGAGTGATTTAATCCAATACAACATAATAAGAAAAGGTGTCGTCTCGGCTGAGGCGACACCTTTTTTCATTACCAAATGCTCTGCATTACAACAAGGAACGAAATTCATTCAAAGACTACCAACTTGTAGAAGTAACACTATTCCCCTCTGTCTCCTCTTCAGATTCATCATCAGGTAACACATCCTTAGCGTAGTCCTTCACCAAATCGAAACCGTGATAGACATAAGGAACCGTCTGCTCAATGTAAGGATACAATTTCGATTCTTCTTTGACTTTGGGCTTCACCACACCCAACAGCTGGAAATTGTTGAGCACCATCAGAAGGACACTGCACAACAGAACACCTTTGAGGATGCCAAACAAAAAACCACCGAGCTTGTCGAAAAAACCCAAGTTCATGGATTTCACCCACTTAGAGATAAGCCTCCCGATGAGGTTGACCAAGACAACCAATATGATGAATGTCAGCACAAATGCAACGGTGTTGAGATATTGTGGCTTAATCTCCATGAAATCCTGCAAATGGGCAGCGGTGAAATCGGAGAAGTGCATGGCACCATAGATGCCCACTCCAAAGGCCAACAAAGTGACCACCTCAATGATGAGACCTTTACGCAAGCCTTTCCATCCGAAGAGAAAGAGGATGATGGCGATGATGATGTCTAGGTAGTTCATTTTTTAATGTGGAATGTGGAATGCGGAATGTGGAATGACAAATTCATTCAGCATTCAGCATTCATAATTCATCATTTTGAATAATACAGTATCATTCGCTCGATGGCTCGTTGGCAGACTGGGCAGAATTCATGGCCGTTGAAGGTCTTCATCAGGCAGTCCATGTGAGGGCTGTACACACCTTCAGGCTCGTATCCACCACCCTCGAAGACACCAATGGTGTTCTCGTATTTCTTCTCTCGGGGTGTGGGCACGGGCGTTTTCTTGTCCATCATGTCCTTCCACTTCGCGTCGAAGTTAACGAGCGTAGTGAGGTTAGGCTCCCAAGGCTCCAAGTCGTTGTTATACATGTCGCCGTAGGTATCGTCATTATAGTATTCGTCGGCCAATCCAGCAAAGCCGTGACCAAACTCGTGGATGATGACATCACTCGAAAAACCGTTGCTGCTCGCACTGGAGCAATAGAAGTTATAAATGCCTCCACCACCGTATTTCTCCGTATTGACGAGGATATAGATTTGATCGTACGGCACCTGTCCCGCCAAATCGCGAATGTCGCGGTTATCAGTGCTCATACAGTAGCGCTCCGAATCAAAGGTCCAGAAGCTGAAACGCATGACGGTGTTTTTGTAGATGTGGTCACCAGGCATGGTGCAACCGCTCTCGGCCGAAGGAGCCATCACACCACGGATGTTGAAGCTCTCGCGATAACGGTCGTATGGCGCATAGTCGAACATGCTCTTCACGAAGAAGTCGCAATCCTTGATAAACTTGCCCATCTCAACTTGGGTGTAGCCTTCGGGAAGAATCACAATATCAACGGCTTTGGTCGCTTCCTTGTTGCCAATCCAAGCCTCGTAGATGGGAAGATCGAGCTTGTCATAGTTGCGGATGAAATAATCATCGGGACTCACGGTGAGTCGCAACCCTTCTTTGAGTTGTCCCTCCCAAGTCTTGTGGCACAAAACAATGTCGATTTTCACCTTGGGGAAAGGCACGATGACCGACTCATCGAAGGTCTTGGTGACTAATTTCGCCTCGTCGGTGGTCTGCCACTCGCCGTAAAGGTTTTGGTAGCCTTTCGAAAACAGCAGATGGTCAGTACCAGCCTCATACACTTTGACAATGTAGCTGCCAAACTCCAAATCGTCGATAAGGTTGGTTTTGGAGCCACTCCAATAGGGCTCGTGAATGAGTTCCTTGAGCGAGAATGTAGTTTCCTTGCTATTGCCCGTCAAGCAATAGTCCACACGGAGCGAAGACTCCGTAAAAAAGGCATCAAACTGGGCCCATGTCACTATAGGTAGCAGGGCAAGCAGGGATAAAAGAACTTTTTTCATGGTCTTACATCTGAATTTACAAATAAAATGGGATACCTGGTCAGCCCATAAAACAAGGCTTATTCATAATACTCGATGGTGCGGGTCTCCTCATACTCCTCAGTGTTCTCCATGTCGGCCATGGTAACCTTCACCGCACGACGGATCCAATTGCCATGACTGTCAAACTCAAGATAACTGAATTCCGAAGTCGACCAAAGGGGCAGTTCATCTTCTTCGTCTTCAAAGCCACCAATATATTCCATGAGCTTCACCAAACGGCCCACAGTATCATATTCGTAATCGTTCTTCCATACCGTACCCTCCTCAAAACCAGCGGCGCTTACCACTCGGCCGTCGTTCCAAGTGTACTCCGACATGCCTTCAATACCCGTAACAGATGCTATGTGGCCTTCCTCATCGCGTTCCCATTTGGAGAATTCCACAAAGTCATCGCCATCCATTTCTCGATAAGCTTGTTCGATGGAGAATGGGTTGTAACCACCGATACTTACCATCGTGCCTTGGTTGTCGAATTCGACTTCGTTGCAGTGCTTCACCGGACCTTGTAAGTCCCAATAGGTCAAATCGGGCGTAATGGTCACCATTGCGGCTTCTTTTGTGCTGTTTTTGCATGAGGCACAAACTAAAAGCATCATAACGCAAGCTGACAGTAATAATTTGAAGTTTTTCATGATTGTATGATTTTGATTGGTTTTCAAGATTTTATCCTCCGTATGTACCACAAGGCTTGAATTGGACAGGCTTGTCCATTCCATTGTTGCAGAAGTCAAGGCCCTCAATCGGGGTCACCATGCAACCCTGGTTGCCAAAATCAACATAGCGCATTTCAAAAACACCTTGGTTTTCCACATCTGTAGTGATGATGCCCTCGCCTGTGTACTCCATGCGAGTAGTCAGTTCGTAGCCAAAGGTAAAGACCATCTCATCCCAATCCTCATCGATGAGCCAAAAATGGCCTGTCTGTTCCTCCAACTTTTCGCTGAGGTAATAACCCATGACATAGCGCATCTTCCAGTCGTCAGTGAAAAACAGTTGGTAAACCACATCAGCTTGTTGACCATGGTCGACATGTTCAATATCGTGTTCCAAAGAATACAGCGGAACCTCGTGCCGACCACCTTGTGCATCAATGCCATAGATGGTAGTGTATTCATAAAAAGTATTGCCTTCATCGTCTTTCCAAGGGCCTCCCGGGCCGTCTTTGAATTCCACGATAGACTCCATAGGCACCTCCGTCACTTCAATATCACCAGTGGCAATGGTGTTCCAAAGGCTCAGCATCTGCACCTTATCCTGATCTGTCAAGACACAAAGAATAGGATTGAAGTCCTGCCCGATGTCAGCGATGATAAAGTCCTTTGGCGCGCCTTGCAGACCTTCCACCTGAATGGGATAGTCTGGCAAGCGGTAGGAATCCTCGTCAACGACACCAAGCGGCAGGATTTCGTCTTCCATAAAAGTCAGCCACAATTTGCCATCTTTGATTTCACCAATGATAACGGGTTGGTCTTCATCTATGGCATAATAATTTTTTGTCAATTCAAGTGCCTCTGTCGCTTTCGCAATGCTGTTTTTAACCGAATTGGCAACAGATTGTTTGTTAGTCTTTTCCTTCTTTCCCAACAAACCGCCGCAAGCCGTAGTCAGAACAAGAAGACCCAACGATAAGACAAGGTAAATGCGTTTCATAAGCTAGCTTTTATTGATGATTGATTTTACAAAAGTAGTAAAAAACCAATAAACCATTGAAAAAAGCACTATTTTTGCCCTAAAATTCACCTGATGTCCTCAGCCCTATTATCCATCCGCAACCTCAAAGTCTCCTTCAAGCACGAAAACCAATGGGTCGAAGCCGTGCATGGCATCGATTTGGATGTGTTTGCAGGCAAGACATTGGGATTAGTAGGCGAGTCGGGCTCGGGCAAGTCGGTGAGTTCCTTGGCGGTGATGCGCTTGCTCAACGAGAAAACGAGCCGCATCGAGGCCGACAGCATCCAAATCGAGGGCGAGGAAATCAAAGGCTTTAGCGAGAGCCAAATGGCCGAAGTGCGTGGCAAGCGCATCGCCATGATTTTCCAAGAACCCATGACCTCACTCAATCCCGTCTACAAATGCGGCTATCAAGTGACAGAGATGATACTCCAACACGAAACTGTTAGCAAGGCCGAAGCCAAAAAACGGGTCATTGAGCTGTTCAAGCAGGTGATGCTACCTCGACCTGAAGCCATCTACGACAGCTATCCTCATGAGCTTTCTGGTGGACAGAAACAGCGCGTGATGATTGCCATGGCCATTGCCTGCCATCCCAAGTTACTCATCGCCGACGAGCCCACCACGGCCCTTGATGTGACTGTTCAAAAAGAAATCCTGAAACTTTTGCGTCGGCTGCAAGCCGAAACGGGTATGGGCATGATCTTCATCACCCATGACTTAGGTGTGGTGTCTGAAATTGCCGACGATGTGGCGGTGATGCATAATGGAGAAATCATGGAACGGGGCACAGTGCAAGACATTCTTACCCATCCACAGCATCCTTATACGCAAGGGCTTTTGGCTTGCCGTCCGCCCATGAATGTGCGCCTCAAGCGTTTGCCCATCGTCAAGGAGTTTCTTGATGGACAATGGCAAGGTGGCAAGGAGCAAATCCTGCACGACCTGCAGATCACTACTGAGGAACGGCAGTCGCATCTCCAGCAACTCTACAGCAAAGAGCCACTATTACGAGTGGAAGGCCTAAAGACATGGTATCCGCTCCGAAAAGGCGTGTTTGGCCGTGTTTACGACCATGTGAAGGCCGTTGACGATGTGAGTCTTGTAGTTTATGAGGGTGAAACCCTCGGACTCGTGGGTGAGTCGGGCTGTGGCAAGACCACATTGGGGCGCAGCATCCTGCGCCTCGCCGAGCCCACAGGCGGCAAGGTGTGGTTCAACGGCATCGAGGTGACCGCGCTAGAAGGTCAAGCCTTGCGCGACTTCCGCAAGCAGGCGCAGATTGTATTCCAAGACCCCTACTCTTCCCTCAACCCGCGCATTACCATTGGCGAGGCTATCATAGAACCTATGCTTGTGCATGGCATTGAAAAAGACAAGAAGAAAAGCCGAGGCTTGGCATGTGACTTATTGGAACAAGTGGGGTTGCAAGCCTCGCATTATGATCGCTATCCGCACGAGTTTTCAGGCGGTCAGAGGCAGCGCATCTGCATCGCCCGTGCCCTTGCGGTTAACCCACATTTGGTTATCTGCGACGAATCCGTGTCAGCTTTGGATGTATCGGTGCAAGCACAAGTCTTGAACCTGCTGAACCGACTGAAGGAAGAATGTCACCTCACTTACATTTTCATTTCTCATGACTTGAGTGTGGTGCGTTTCATGAGCGACCGCGTGGTGGTGATGTACAATGGAAAGCCCGTTGAAATGAACGACGCCGACGAATTATTTGAACATCCCCAAAACGATTACACGAAGAAATTAATTGAAGCTTTGCCGGGAAGAGGAAAAACAAAAATAGGCTGACGATATTCATCAGCCTATTTTATTCAACAAAAATACTGTTTTTGCTTATTCTTCGCGGCGTTTTTTGCCTACCATGTAGGCTGCACCGAGGCCGAGCAATACGGCGATGCCACTACCGAGCGGTGCATTCTGGTTACCATTCAGGTTGTGATCTGATGGGAGACCAGGCGTGAAGACGCCGCCTTCGCGGTCACCATAGACACCATAGGTGGGCTCGGAAGCGCCGCGTTGGAACAGACCGCCGTCGTTAGTGTTAGCAAATGTCGTCAGGCTGAGGCCAAGGACGACTGCGATTGTCAAAACTAATTTTTTCATTGTTAATAATTCAGTATTAATATTTTGTTTATTCTCTCTTATTATCTGTTTCGGGCTGCAAAAATAGTAATTTTTTCAATACGAATAAGTTTACAACGAAAAAAAATATTTATTTGCCGAAAAAAAAGCCAGCGACATGTGTGTCGCTGGCTTCTGAGCATTCCTTATCGGAATAGTTATTTTGCGCTTGGGTAGACAAGCGTTCTTTCTTCTGTAGCAGATGCGCCCGAAACATACATGTAGCCTTTTCCAGGTTCAAGGCTGTTCAGGCCTTGTGCTCTCCAGTTGCCATTACCGTATCTGGCGTTGCCGTCCTTGCCTTTGATGATGTCGGCGTTGACTGCAAATCCAGCGGGGATAGCTTGGGCGGGTGTCATGCTCTCGGCAAACGGGAATCGGCAGGGTTGATAGGCATTTCGGCCAAGGTAATCTCACAATCCTCGGGAACCACAATTTTGTACATCTTGGCCACATCCCAGGTAAAGCTCTGGTCTCTCCAGCGGCCACCTCTGTAAGTGGAGTTGCCATTCTGTGACTTGATGACAGTACCGGCCGGGTTAGACAAAGCGGCAACGAGGGCGTTTTGCAGATCTTCTTTCGTGATTTCGACATAGCTCGACACCCAGTTCGTGCCTGCGGTCAGCGTGATGGTCTGGGTGACAGCTTCAAGAGTGGTGAAGTTCTGGATTTCAGTCCAATCAAGTGATTCGCAGCTGGCGTTCACACCTTGGATTTGCCATTCGTAGTAAGTCTCAGGAGTGAGGCCAGTGAGGGTATAAGGAACTTCGTTGACAGTGACTTCGGTCCAGTCAGTCATAGGACGATCGATCACCAATGCAGCACCGTCATTATCACCAAATCTCTGCATGGTGAAGTGATAAGTCACACCAGGCTCGAACACGAAGTCATCTTCGGCACCACCCACTTCGCCAGCATCAGCGGCAATATAGAATCTGTCACCAGGAGTTGGGTTGAAAATGGCATAGTCATAAGTGCCAGCAGGGATCTGAAGCGTTACGCTACCGGTGACCACAACATTAGTGGTACTCAAAGAGCCGTCGGCTTCTGTAGGAATCTTGTATTCGAACTCATTATAATATTCTTCCGGAAGATCTCCACTACTGTATTGCTCACCATCCAAAAGGATATAGTGATTAGCATTCCACAGTACGCCATAAGCACTTGCATCGGCATCGAGCAGCATCTGATAGCCTGATCCATCTTCCCATACATCGTTTGCTTCAAGGATGATGGTGGCAGGAGCAGTCGGATCAGCTTCTTCAGCATGTCTGTATCTCAAAATATAGCTCTCTTGGTAGCCAACCCAACTGAGGGTAGCTGAGGTAGCCTTAGCTTCTGCATTAAAGGTGTTCGGCATGTCGCAGGCCGAAGGCGTGGTGAACACAGCCCAAGTCCAGCCGCTTTCACCATCTTCACCGCAATTGCTTTGCACTCTGACAGCATAGGTTGTTTCGGGTTCAAGGCCGGTGATGGTATAGGATGCCTCGTTGCTTGTGGCAGAGTTCCAATCCCATGCAGTAGCATCAAAGCCCTCGACATAGCCGCGGATCATCCAGCCGTAGGCAGCCAGATTGGCATTGTCATCGGCCATGTTGGTCCAAACGCCGTCGGAGTTGTTGTCCCACCACTGGTTGTTGCGTTCGGTGCTTTGGCAAGCAAGCATGACGTAGGTGCCTTCCACCTCCAAGGTAATCCACAGGTTTTGTGTAGGATTGATGGTGATAGGCGTCGACAACGTGATTTCATGCATTCCGGTTTCGCCTGAGGGAACCACGGTTTCGGTGCCGAGGAGCGTTTCGGGTTGGTCGGCGCCAGCGTAAATCTTAATCGTGTAAGATTCACATGTGTAGTAAGTTGAGCTCTCTTGAACGGCAACCTTGGTGAGGGTGTTATTGCCTTCGAGCATGGCGGCGGGATACATCACACCCCACTTGCGGACGCCAGAAGTGGTACTACCAATACTTGTATATTGGGTGCCATTGTCGTATTGCAGCCAGAGGCCGTCACGTGTGGCGGGAGCTTCAGCCCATTGAATGGTGTAGCCTTCGCCAGATCCAGTCCAAGTCACATCGGCGGTAGTAGGATAGGGTTCGACGCTCAGGTCGTAAGGATTCGGGCAGGCCACATCGGTAGTCCAGTAAATCACATCACTCGGTTTGTCCACTTCGCACACAGGAGTCACCTGGGCAGCGTAAGCGGTTTCAGGAGTGAGGCCGGTGAGGGTGTAAGGATTGGTGTTGACAGTGATTTCGGTAATCTCCTCGTCATTTTCTGACAAGTAAGCAATGACCCATTCTGTGGCAGGACCATTCTCAGTCCAGCTCAGTTTCACGCTGTGGTTGCCGATTTCAGAAGCGACAAAGTCAGAAGGCTTGCGGCAGTCGGTCTCGGTGCAGTCGATGGTGTAAGCGAGGGCCAACTCCATGTTGTCTTGAGCAACAATGTCGCCGTTGATGTCGGTGATGGTGTAGGAGCACTCGCTGTCATAGTTACCTGCTACCCAAGCGATGGCAAGCTCTTGGCCGTTGCAGAAATTGAGGGTGATGGTCTGGGTCTCCGCACCAGTTGTACCGTCAAGGTTCTCGTTGGCGACAGTGGCCAGAAGGTCGCCCAATTCTTCGCCGGTGTAGTCGTAAATCTGAATGGAAGCTCCGTTCCAGCCGTCGCCATAGCTGTCGGTGACGACGAAGGTGAGGGCGCATTGGTCTTCGGGCATGCAGTTGTCAGTGGTGAAGCTGACAGGGCCAGCCCACTCGGAGGTGGCGTCGCCGCAGTTGGCCTGCACTTCCACTTCGTAAGTGGTGGCGAGCTCAAGGCCAGTCAAAGTATAAGGATTGGTGATGGTACCATTGATTTCGGTGCCGTTCACACGCATGTTCCAAGCGGTGGCATCGCTGGTCCAGCTGATGGTGGCTTCAGTGCCGCCTTGGTAGTCGACAGCAAGAGCTGTGGGTTTCGGGCACGCTGGCGGTTCGCCAACAACGAGGCGGACGCGGTTTTTCACATTCAACACTGCGCCAGTGCCAGGAGCAGCGAGGTCGTAAGGAGAACCATCACGATAGAAGTAAATGGCTTGGCTTGTGGCATCAAAGACATAGAAGTTGATGCTGCTAACATAGCTGCCCGTCATGTCCCTAACGATAAGGGCGACATTGCTATGGCCATCATAGATGAACGGGTTGTCGAACTCGATGGTGTTCCATGAGTTTGCAGCAAAAGTCACGCTGCCGTTATAGACGAGGTTGCTTGCAGTGGCAGCAATCCAATCGGTGCCGTCAGTGAAGGTTTCCTTTTCGGTGCTCACCATATAGAATTCCAAGGTACGGGTAGCCGTGCCAACGCTATAGATGTCAACGCTCAAGATGGCGCCGGCTTGGCCAATCTCTTCGGCGGTGTAAATCTGCTCCGTCAAGGAATAGTTGTAATAGTTAGTAGTGGGCAAATAGGTGTGTGTGGCTGTGCCTTCACCAATGCAAATCTTGCCATCGGGGCAAACTTCCTTAGTGGTGAAGTTGGCGGTTCTGTAGCCGCTTTCGAGGCCAGCGTCGCAAACGGCCTTCACTCTGGTGTTGTAAGCGGTCATGGGTTCAAGATCGCTCAGCGTGTAGGTGTTGGCGGTGAGGCCATCAACAACTCTCCACTCGCTGTCTGCAGCCTTCTTGTACTCGAAGGTGTAGTTGCCCACATTGCTTTCCCAAGTGCAGGTGGCACCGTAACCAGTGATGTCGCTAACCACAAGGCTTTCGGGTCTGTCGCAGGTGGGGCCGCTACCAGCGGTGATGTCGATTTCGATGACATTTCTCTGGGCAAGTAATCCAGTAGCCGAAATACTGCTCATGTTGGTAGGATCGTAGTCATTGCTGTCACGACGGGCATAGATGGATCTTGTGACATTGTCGGTTGCTGTGAACACCTTTCCGTTCAAGCCGCCCTTCCATTGGCCGCAGTTGTTGTCGAAGGCAATCAGCAGGTTGCCCGTGCCACTGTAGGCGAACGGAGTAGCGAGCGTGAAGGTGTAGGCTTCAGCTGTGGTGTTGTGGACAGTCACCGAGCCAGAATACACGATGTCGCCTGAGGTCACGGACACCCAATCGGAGGTGCTTGCGAAACTCTCCTTGTCGGTCTCTACCATGTAGATGTCGAAAGGCATTGTGTAGAGGTCAGCAGCACCATACATCCAAATGGTGATGGCGTTGATGGTCCCTGCAGTTCCTATCTCCTCGGCAGTGTAGATCTGCTGAGTGTAGGAATACTCGTACAGTGAGTTCATCGGGAGATAGGTGTTGTCTCCGGCAGTCTCCAAATCTCCGATGGTCACTTGCGCTCTCGCTACGCCAAAGAAGGCGAAGCAGAGCAACATCAATGAAAGTAGTCTCTTACTTTTCATGTTGATTTGAATTAGGTTAATAATTGAGTTAATTGTGTTGATTGTTAATCGTTTAATTCTGAGTGATTTGATTTTTCTGATTTTGTGCTATGTTTTTTTGTTAGTAATGATAATTTCTTTCTATTAATTTGATATTCAATTGTTTAATAATAATTTTACATATCAGTTATGGTGCATAGTTATAGACTAAGCCAAGTGCAAAAATAGTGTTTTTTTTGATATAAAAAGGATTAATTTGAAAAATGTTGTTTTTTTTTTGAGTGGATGGAAGGGAGGTCGGTATTAATTAAATAAGGTGATGGATTGAAGTTCCTTGCGGGGAATGGCAAGTTGACATTAATCGGCCAGCGGCGGCCTAAAACCGCATCCCAGAGGAAACAGTCTCAAGCCGCCGCGGGATGAATCAAAGGAGGTTTCCATTCCCTTGGGAATTTCATTTTGTCGCTGATGACAAAAATGGAAGTTCACCCGTAGGGGTTCCACAAAAAAGAAGCCAGCGGCACACATGCCGCTGGCTTCCAAGCATTCCTTATCGGAATAGTTATTCTGGAGTAGTTATTTTGCGCTTGGGTAGACAAGCGTTCTTTCTTCTGTAGCAGATGCGCCCGAAACGTACATGTAGCCTTTTCCAGGTTCAAGGCTGTTCAGGCCTTGTGCTCTCCAGTTGCCATTACCATATCTGGCGTTGCCGTCCT
>ONFF01000023.1 GCA_900317055.1 uncultured Bacteroidales bacterium
CTCCCCAGCGGCGCATCCGGTGTTATCCGGCGTTTCCACCGGCTATCCCGGTGAGGGGGGTTGGTTGCATACGCGTTACGCACCCGTCCGCCACTCTCACGCCCCCGAAGGGGCGTTTACCGTTCGACTTGCATGTATTAGGCCTGCCGCTAGCGTTCATCCTGAGCCAGGATCAAACTCTTCGTTGTAGTATTGTACTTCTTGTTTCTGTTCTGAATCTCGGGTTCCGCCTTGATGTTCTCTTTGGTGTTCCTTCCTTAAAAGGTTCCTTTCCCTAGCGCCGCCTCCCGGTGGCGCTGGTCTTGTGCTGGCCTCAGACTTTCAAAGAACTTTCGCTTCCGTCTCCCCTCTGTCCGTCCCCGCTTCCCTTCCGAAAGCGGGTGCAAAAGTACTACCTTTTTCCCATTCCGCAAGCACTTTTTTCAACTATTTTCACTCTTTCTTGTATCTCACTGTGCGTCAAGGAGAAAAGTATCTCACTGTGCGTCAAGGAGAAAATTCTTTCACAAGAAGGAAAACAGGGATTTTTGCACACCTTATTATATATAATAATGCGTCACCAACGGGGCAGAAAAGCGTCTTCAATATGGTCTATTGTTGGCTTACCATCGTTGAAAATAATGGAAACGGGCCGTCTTGTGGTGGTATATATTTCTCTAACCGAAATGAACCGAACTTAGTAGAAACCTTTCGGATTCGTCGGATTTGTTCGGTTAGAGATTGTCTCTCATTCCCTAACCGAAAAGAACCGAAATAAGCAGAAACCTTTCGGGGTCTTCGGATTTGTTCGGTTTGAGATTATATCCATTACATAGCAGCCGCCATAGCATCCTTTTCGGTTTTTTCCTCTAACCGAATTGAACAGAACTCAGCAGAAGACTTCGGATTCGTCGGATTTGTTCGGTTAGAGATTGTTTCCTAGTACTTGATAGCAGCCATGTCATGCCAGCATGGGCCTATGCGATGGCGGGCATCTGTAGCTGCGGCAACCCAATAGCTCAGCAGCCATGTCATGCCAGCACGGGCTTGAGCGAAGGAGGGCATCTGTGGCTGCGGCCTATCATTGTCATCCTTCTTATTATAAAAACCCGACATTGCATATCGGGGTGAGGTAGGGTCGTCCTTTCAGGACTCGCTGTAGCAGAAAAAACGGCATCTAAAGAGGGAACCGCGAGTGCACGAAAGGTTAAGACCCTTATCTCAACTTTTTTACACCCATATCTCAACCTGAAAAACCATGGGGTTTAGAAATGTGAAGTATGGGTTAAATGGGCAGCAACTTCAGCATTCCGTGAAAGCGAGCATGGTCAAATGGTCACCAGGTCACGAAGCCATAGGATAGAAAGCGAAGCAGCCATGTCATGCCAGCATGGGTCTGTGCGATGGTGGGCATCCATGGCTGCGAAAACCAATGATAATGCGGCATGACAGGCTGCTAACATATGTTACTAATAGTCTGTTTTCAACAAAATAATGCCCTTAAAGTTCAAAGTAAAGGATTAAGGCTTTTTCGAGATAGATATAGATATTGAATGGCCATTTGGCGGTCGGAATCCCTGCAATTTGCCGCCATTTTCTCGCTTATTTATCCACGAAACGCATCTTTTTCTTTTCGTGGACGATTATGACGCACTATTATGTCCAAAACATGCCAATTGTAGGGGAAACCTAAACAAATCCTCGGTTGCCGCATATCGTTGTTTTCCCGCATTGCAAATGCTGATATTCTCGCCTGCCAAATTGCAAATTAGGGAGAACGGGTGAAAAACCACTCCCCTGCTACCTTAAAAACAAGCTCTTTGCGCTTTACAACTAAATCCCCCTGTTTTTCTCTTGCTATTTGAACATTCGATGCTACAACCTTTCATCTATTTTGCCTTTAGAATGGAAAAAGTTATTATTTTTGCAAAAAAAGTAATTCCCATAAGATAATTCATTGGTTTTACACTAACTATTGAAAAAAAGAAGAATAAAAAAATATAAAAAAACACATTGTATCATGAGGAACATTGCCATTTTATTACTCTCGGATATACACTTAAAAATTCAAAAAGAACCAGAAGACCAAGGTTTGGTTATCTCCGAGTTTTTCAAAGATCTTCCGAATACAATAAAAGATATACCTTTTGATGATAGATTCTGCATTATTTCAGGCGATTTAGTACAAATCGGAGGAATAAAACAAAGCTATGAAGAATTCAACAAGCGGTTTTTAGAGCCTTTGACAAAACAAATTGCACTTAAGAACATTTATTGCATTCCTGGCAATCACGATTTAAATCGAGGTTATCCTGAATCTCATAGAGACGCTTATGAAAAGTGGTTAAATTGGCAAGACAGTGAGACATTATTCAATGAGACAGCAAAAGACGATGACTATTTTCAAAAAGCATTCGAACACTTCCTCAATTTCAAGGAATCGTGCTTGGTAGCAGAAGAGCAAAGCGTTTTTGGCTATTCTGTCAATCTGATACCAGAAATCAGTGTTATGCTTCTTAATTCAGCCATCTTGTCTAATGGCGGTTTAGATGAAAAAAAAGATATAGACCCTCCTTTCCCGAAGGACAAAACAAATCTGAAAATTGTCACTTCAGAATTATTTGATTGGAGCGAAAACAACGAAGGCAGAACTAAAATACTAATTATGCATCATCCAATAGATGATTTGACAGAATATGCGCAAAGACAATTGGATGCAATTGTAAAAAAAAGTGTAGATGTTCAAATTACCGGCCATACACATTTCCAGAAATATGATCCAAAACAACATAAGGTAAGAACCATTCACACTTTGACAGCGCCTCAATTGTACAGCAACAAAAAAGATGAAACCAATGGCTATTCATTGCTTCGCTTTTGTGGATCCGAGCTTTCCTCTATAGAATACCGCCAGTGGAGCCCTAAAAATCACCATTTCATGGTAGGTGCAGAGCTTGCCGATGACGATACAGGCAAAGTTGAACCAGAATCACTTACAAGTCGACAAAACATATGTAACCAATTGTTGAAAAACAAACTTGATGAAGCACTTCTTATCTTCAATTATAATGTACCATGGTGCCATAGATCCCTTTCCACTTCCATCACTCCACATGCTTCAAAAGATGAAAAAACCATAGATTATCTTGACATTTTAAACAGCAAAGACAACTATCAGATAGTAGCACCTCCTCAATTTGGACTTACAGCATTCGCTCGTTTTTTGGCTTTTAAGGCAAATGTGGTTCGGAATGAGAAATGGACATATCTTGATATGTCAACAGATTGTACTCATGCTAATATTGAGAACAAATTACGTTATGCCAGTACAGAAGTAGGGTTTGATGTAAAAGATTTAAATGGTATTATCCTTGACAATTGGAATGGACGGTTGAAAGACAGGCAGAAGATTATAGAGAAAATAAATAAAATGCGAGCCGATTTACGTATTGTACTTATGAGCAATATTGCGGATACGGAAGTACTTGCTGGTATTGACACCGAGGAGAGTCACAATGGCTTTAAACTTTATTATATGCGCGAATTATCGCGATCATCTGTTAGGACATTGGTTGAGTCTTTCAACAACGATTTCCATGTCTCAGACACCAATGTTTTACTTGATAGACTTTTGATAGATATTGAGGGACTTAATGAGCACAGAACACCTCTTAATTGTATACAGCTTCTAATGGCATATAAAAGCAACTTCGAATCACACCCTGTCAATCGATCAAGAGTGCTTGAATTGGTACTTGAAATCATCTTCAAAAACTCCAATACATTATATTATAATGATGCCCTCAATGAAAAGGATTGTTGTCAAATCATGAGTGTGATAGCTTACGAGTTGTTTAAGAAAGAAACTGATTATTTCACATGGGAGGAGTTCAAACAACTTGTGATGAAAGAACTGCCTTTACAATATTCTGAGCCCCAAATTAAGGATTTGTTGGATATCCTAAACAACTTTCAGATACTTGAACGTTCCAGCTTTGGCTATCGATTCCACTTTGTCTATTGGGTATATTATTTTGTGGCTTACCGATTATTTGCATCAGACAAGTGTTTTGAAGAGATGATGGTTAACGGAAATCATTATTACAACGCAGACATTGTTGAGTTTTATACAGCCATCAATGATAAAAGTGACAGGTTAGTGTCAATTATTGTAAGCAAATTGGCCGAATTAGCACAGCGAGTTAATGATAATGTAGGAAGACCTTTCTGGAATCCTTACGATAGCATCAAATGGAATCTGAATGAGGCCACAAAGCGTAAAACCACTGAACAAGTTGAGTCGGAAATTGTTGCTTCTAGACTGCCAGAAGACTTGAAAGATTCTGTAAAAGACCTAAACTACGATGCAATAAAACCCTATAACCAACCTATCCGTAAGGTTTTTGAAGAGTATGAAGTCAGCAGATTAATGGATCTTTCACAAGCCGCCAGCCGAGCATTGAGAAATTGCCATTTGGTGGATAGCCATTTACTTATTGACATGCGTAATGCCATTTACTCGGCCTGGGTTGAGTTATTCAAAGTTTTAATATTAATCACTCCCGCTTTAGCAAAGACTGGTTATGGTGGCTTTGGTGGAGCTAATTTTAAGTTGAAGGGTAACTTCTCAGAACAATTCGACGAATGTGTCCTACAGATAATCTGTGCCATTCCGTTTAATATCATCAACTGGTATAAGGATGACTTCTTCTCTGAAAAAAGAGTTGCCATGTACTATGATGCGATGCAAAATGACAACAATCCAGTAATACGGCACTTAAATGCCCGGGTAATTGCAGAATGCCGACCCAAAAAATGGAGAGATATGATCAATACATACATTGCATCATTAGGAAGAAATACTTATTTCTTAGGAGACATTGATAGTTCTTTAAGACGCAGTTATAGGATTGACTCAATGAGTGAGGATGATTTGCGAATTACACGAGGTCTTATTTTGACTTGTTACACAAAACATAATGAAGGTGGCACTTTACCATCTATTCAAGCTGCAAACAGGAATACCGAAATAGCATCACTGCCTAAAAGATTGATGTAGACTATTGAAAAGTTGGTACGACCAATATTTCTGAATGAATCACTCTGCCTCCAACGATCCTAATCTTTCTTCGTTTGGGTTGTAATTGACCGCTGGTGGTTGCGAAAGCATTATCTTCTTCATCTCCTCCACTGTGTAAGGCGGATCCTTCCGGTGCATCATGTAATGGCAGTTTGGACAGACGGGCACCAAGTCGGTGTCAACGTTCAATTCGTACTCTTGCCCTATTGAAGAAATGGGTACCACATGATGGACATGGATAAAGCCTTTCCCAATTTCTCCATAAGCCTTTTCAAAGTCACAGCCGCAAACCAAACACTTATACCCTTTCTTTGCAACACACTCTTTTCGAGCCTTTTGATTTCGCTCATATTTGTTGGCCATTACTTTCACCAAGGCACCCTCATACAACTTGTCATCATCCTCTGGATAATCCACATCATAAACATCGTCATTAACAAGATGATATGGATTCAACAAGAAATCCAGCAATTCATTTGACTTGCATTGCATCACGCCTTGCACATTGCCCTTCAATCCATGCTCATGCAGATGGTGGATAGAAAGAACATCATCAGAGTATTCTTCAATGAACTTGAAACGTGCGTATTGGTATGAACCAAGTCCACTGTAATAGGTAGCCTTATCCTTCCAAAATGCCTCTTGCTCCATAGCTTCATCCACATTAATTCCTACCGACACAACTTCCATCTTAAAGCGTATGCACTGCTCAGGCTTGGATTTGTAGATGAAAATGATGTCGCCAACAGAGAACTTGTTTGACATTCGCCAATCCACTAATCCACCATGGGATAGTATGGCTTCGCCAATTCTGAAAACATTGTCATTGCAAGGTACTATCCAATACTTCATCTCTATTACATTTCAAGGACTTTTGTAGATTCCTCGCCAAACTGCGACACAACGCGAACCGCAATCTTCTTCCCTTTTTCGTAAGGTATCGGTTCACTCTTGAAGTCATAGAGTTGTTCCCAGACTTCTTCGTTAAAGGTCAAACGCAAAGTCCTTTCAGCTCTGTTTTTGGCCAAGTCTTTTGCCACGGTATCAAGGCCTTTTCGCCATGCGTCGAAGTCTTTCTTGTCGCCGCCACAGAAGTGGATGCTGCGCACCTTGAAGAGTCCGCCTGAATAATTGTCATCCATCTCCCAATAGGCGATATCGTTCACATTGCGGGCTTTCACCTCGTCTTGGATGGGGTCATACATATCCATGCCATTAATCTCCACATGACAAGTGCCATCGCCGTTGTTGACAAGGCTGACATCAGGCTCACCGATGATGATAAACGAACCAGCTTTCTTGTCCTTTTTCAACAAACCATCTTGCAGCAGGTCGTCGCTCATGCGCACCTTCGACACTTGGAATGTACCGAAATTATAATCAAGGTTACCCGATTCTATTGAATCCTCAAAGGAGAAGCCAAGGATGACCAACCAATTGGATTCATTGAGGTGTTGGCGGAAGGCTCGCACAGCCTCATTCACGGCATGTTTGCTCACCGTTCCGAATTTCGGACCTATCATAAAATAGACGCAATGCTCAGTTCCGTCCTCCATCTTGAAGTAACCTTTGGCATTCAAATAAGGCTCATCCAAATGCTCCATGGAATGCATCAATGCTTGTTGTTGCTTTACGCCATTGCGAATGCCATTGGATTTGAGGTTGTTGAAGATACGCTCCGTAAATGTGGCATATTCGTCATAGTCATTCTGCTTGTCGTTCAGCGACTCTGGAGAACTGACATCAAGGCTTTGCAAAGTCTCCACCGTGAATGGTCCGCTCACACGGATACGCTTTTTGTCCTCTTCGGGTTGGTCGTAAAGGGTTTCTTCGTCGAAAGGTAGGTCATTGGCCAAAGCCTTCAGTGTGATGTGTGGCACTTTTTTATAGACAAATCCCCTGCGAATATTGGGATTCTCACCGTCGTCAAAAGTCTTGTAGTAAGGGAACAAAGCCGTTGTCAGTCGTTTCTTAGCAATATTTAAAGCAATGCGACTGGTATCTATGGTAATCCATCTACGTCCCCATTGCTCAGAAACATAGGCTGTGGTTCCGCTACCACAGGTCGGATCGAGAACTAGGTCCCCAGGATCGGTGGTCATAAGAATACAACGTTGAATAGGTTTCAAACTCGACTGTACAACATAGATCTTTTCTGAACCAAGACTACTTGAAGTATCTGACCAGAGATTTGTTAGTATTTGATATGGGAAATCATCGAAATATCTTACATATCTAAGGGTTCCATTATTGAATGCTTCAATTCTCTTTAGTTTCTTCAACCTTTCAATCCCCTGTCGGTTTGTTTTCCACACACTTGTTCCTTTGATTTTATAGATTTTACCTTTATATTCAATATCAAAACGACCAATATCGCCTCCTGATTGAGAAGTTAAATTGCCCATAGTAAATACTCTTGAGCCTTTTGGACGAGCTTTGTAATCAAATGTGGAATTATTTTGTCTCTCCCACTCTTTTATGGTTATTCTTTCTCCAGTGGATAATTCTAAATTTGAATATCCGCCAGCACTTCCATTGTCTTCAAAGGTCTTTGTAATGTAAAGCTTTCTGTATTTTACATGTTCAATATCTTTTGCGTACCAAATAATATAGTCACAAACAGATGCGACAGATTTCAATTCTCCAGGGCTTCCAGCTCCTGTAGTTTTTTGATATATTACTTGGTTTACAAAATTATCACTACCAAAGACTTCATCCATTACACATCTGACTAGATGCACATTTTCATCTGATATCTGGACAAAGCAAGATCCGCTCTCTGTCAATAATTCTCTTGCCATAACAAGCCTATCACGTAAATATCCAAGATAACTATGTATCCCAGCCTCCCATGTATCTCGATATGCTTTTATCATTTCTGGTTCATTAGACAATTCTTGGTCACGCGATTCATGAGCCATTTTGGGGGAATTAATCATTATCTGCCAGTTTCCACCATAACGTATTCCATACGGCGGATCAAAGTAAATACATTGAACCTGCCCCTTCATGCCTTCACGATTCAACAACGAATTCATCACCAACAGACTATCACCTTGAATCAGTCGGTTTTGCCAATTATCACTATGTTTATAATATCCCGCTAAACGTTCCAACTCGTCTTCCTCTCCTTCGTCGGGAAAAAGGTCGAGGCGCAGCGAGGTGGGATCATTCTCATGCTCGTGCAACTCGTAAAGGTTATCGATGATAGCCTCAGGGCGAATGTCCTCATGCTTATACAGACTACGGATGTCGGTGCGCAACTGCGGCATATAGTCTGCCCTGTCCTCATCGTCGTTTTTGTACTTGCCTAACCAATAGAGTTCAGGGTCGCGTCCGCGTTGAAACTCATGGCGAAAAATGTCATACTCCGATTGTTCAGGCTGACCGCTAATAGCCATCAATTCCTCTCCCTGATGGGCACTATCAGGGATGGCAGCGCGTTTATCATCATGATGTATGCTGGTTACGGGTCTTGTTTTATCGTTTTTATTCATGGCTTTGTGCAATTTCGTTGATAAGATTCTCCAATTCGTCGATGTCTTTGAGTTCGAGCAAATGCCATTGGCCGTATGTCTTCAGGTTGTTGGCTGCCAGAATCCAATAGTCATTCAGGTAATGCCGCTTGGCATCTTTGTTGCCCGAGTGGTCATTGTCGAAGTCGGAACATTCCACAATTAGGGTAAGAATACTTTCATCGGTTCTCTTCACTTTCACGATCCAGTCGGGCAGGTATTCGTGGGTTTCATCTGCCACGGTAAAAGGCACACGGAAACCCAGATAAGTGTTTTTTGCGTAGGCCACCACGCAATCCATGCCGTCCAAGGTTTGTGCAAATTGTTCTTGCCATGAGCCAGGTTCACAGATCACATAGTTCACATGGCTTCGCTTTGTGGCGTAAACAGGTTTGTTGGTCGGACGGAACACATAGCGAGTGCTACCATCGGGGTTATAGTAGTTGAGCACCGCCGAAATGATTTCCTGGTCGGCGTTTGCCTTGTGAATGCCTTCGTTAATGCTTGAAAGCACAGCTTTGTAGTCCCAAAGCATGACAAGTCGCTTCTGCTCTTTGCTGCCGTCGCCCCCAACAATTTCCAACTGGTTGTTGTACCAATTCTCCACAATCCGTTTGATGTCGGGAAAACGCTGGAACTGTTGCCCATGTTCCTTCGAGGTATAGTACTCACGAATCATCAGATGAGCGAAGTAATACACCACTTGGCTATCGCGCAATTCCTTATAATCAGACTTCAACATCTTTTGGTTACCATTCACAATAGTTTGTAAAATTGTCCATTGAGGTATCTTATTAAAGTCAAGTACAAACTTGGGCAAGTCAGTATAGTCGGCAGTCAAAGATCCTTCTATATTGTCGGAACGATAGCCAGTGATGTTGGGAAAGCGGATTTCCATTTCAGGTCGTTCGGGCAAAGCCCTGACGATGGTCTTGGGCTTTTGTGGCTTGGTAACCACGGTCTTTCCGCCTTTGAAAGTGTTGAACGGCACACCTATGATGCGGGCATATTCAGGCGGAAACTTCCATGTAATATTTTCAGGATTGTAGCGTCGAAAGTCTTTCGCATTGATTTCATTTCCCGCTTTATCATAAGGAATCAAGTCGTAACTCTGACGGCGCAAAGCGCGGCCCACCACTTGCTCGCAAAGCAATTGGCTGCCAAAGGCACGAATACCACAAACATGGGTCACGGTGTTGGCATCCCAACCTTCTGTCAACATCGACACGCTGACCACACACTTAATGTCACCACCCAATTTACCAGGCTTGCCCACGGTGTTTACCACTTCCCGCAGAATGTCGGCATCAGTAAGACTGTCGGCTGCCCCAGCACCATGCTGGTTGGCATATTCATGCTTGAAATCCTCAATCTCTTTGGCATACACTTTCTTGAAGTTACTGTCAATGGTGGCTGTAGCGTCATCAAGTGCCGACGAGTCAATAAGAAGTGTGGGGAACTTGTTTTTCACATTGCTGTAGGCATCATAGTTGGAAAACACTTCAAATCGCCCTCGACGATAGCGCGGTTCACCATCTTCATTCACGCCATCTTGATAGCCCGCAAGGTCACGATAAACTTCATGGGACACAGCAGTATTGTTACAAACAATAATCAACACAGGTGGCGAGGTCAACAAACTTCCCATTGCTTCAAAGTCCTGACGTAGCCCTCGGTCATAATCTTCATAGTCTTTCACAAACTGTTCAAGTGCCGTATTCAACAAAGTTGGCAAATTGGGTGCTTGTGTAGTCATTGTGCTTGCATCCACATTGTCCTCCTTATCTTTTTTCTTTTGGCCACGGATGCCACGTTTCGGAAGTTTATCCTTTACATATTGATAGATATTACGCAACTTGGGTTCGTCCAAATCAGGGGTATTGTCGTATGCAGGCAAGAACGGAATCTTTACCAAGCCGCTCTCGATGGCATCCACCAATCCAAAATCACTAACTACCCACGGGAACAAGGAATATTCAGGGTAACCAGAGCCTTTCAGATAGTAAGGTGTGGCTGACAAGTCATAAACATGTTGCAATTTGTAGCCGAGCAACTTCATCTGACGAAGTCCTTCGTACCACACCATAGCTACCTCATTTTCGTTTTTCAAATCGTCTTTTTCGTCCTCGCTCAGTTTTTCCTTATCCTTTCTTGGCAAATAGCAGTGATGCGCTTCGTCATTGATGACCACAATGCGCTTGCCTTTCACACCCTTTTCTAACACACGGTTAAGCAACACGCTATAATCCTCGGTCTCCTTTTGGGGTACCAACTCGCCATCTTTCCACTTCTGTTTGCCATCCAAAGGCGAGGCATGTTTGCCCGAGAACACTCGAGGCAGAAATTGTTGGTAATTGACTATGGTGATGGAGGAATTCAGCCCTCCTAACTCTCTCTCAAATTGCACAGGGATTAATCCGCGCTGATGGTAATAGTCCGTCTTGTCGTAGTCGTTGCCTCTAGTACTAAAGTCCAACTGCAAAACGCCAAGCCTATCGCGAATAGTAATGCCAGGAGTACAAATCAAGAAATGGTCGGCATAGTGGATGTCCTGAGGGTTGGCTCTTTTGTTCAGGTAGTTATAGAGGATGAGCATGGCCATCACGACGGTCTTTCCCGTACCTGTAGCCATCTTGAAAGCCGTCCGTGGCAGCACAAAAGCATCGTCATTTGAGACCGTATGACGGCGTTCCATAAGTTGGTTCAACATATAGTTGCCCACATTCGGGTCGCGTTCGGCGATTTCGTTCAGCCACACGGCAGTTTCAACCGCTTCCCGTTGGCAGAAAAACAAACGCAAATTGGGCCGACGTTCCTTATTATTGAACCAAAAGTCAAGCAACTCTTTCGTAATCCGCGAAGCCTTGGGATAACCAGCCAGCCGCCATGCCTTGACTTCCTTCCTAATGTCGTTGATAAAGTCGGCATTAGGGTCGGTAGTGCCAAAATCTTCCTGTGAGAAAATGGTACGCTGAGCTCGTTTAGGCACGATATTGATGTCATAACCGTAAGGCCTCCGACCACTGATGACTGTGGTATAATCAATATTGCCATTGGCATCCGTGTCGTAATAGTATTGAGGCTCCTCGTAGGGGTTGTTAAGTATGGGGTTGTCGCTCTCACGAGCAATGATTTGAGTTTCGGCCATCGTGTGTTCCTTTCGTTCATAACCGCCCGCAAAAAAAGTGGGCATTTACCTTTCATTGATCACCGAGGCCTTCGACTGCCTATGTACCACAACTAATGAGTAAAGCCCACGTGGAACACACGTAGGCATTGGCTTACTCGCTTGTGATACATCAAGAAAGTGTCGAAGTTTCGGTGATGCAAGCTTTAAGCTAACGCTTAATCTATTATGTATTTATAAGTCATTGCGCAAATGCGCTATTGTCATTTCAAGTCGATTTGAGTTATACTTTGTTTGATGCTGCGAAGGTAGGAATTTATTCGTTTGGACTGAAAAGAAAAATGTATTTCTTTCCTGATTATTACATTCTGCCCTGTTTGGAGGTCTCGTCAATCTATTGTTTATTCCACATTCCGAGCCAGCAATCCAACATGGAAAAACAAAAAAAATCCTCCTCACAAGCAATTCGGCTCATGGGGAGGCGGCGGTCAATGTACATTCAAGCTAAACCGCCCTTTGATAAAATCAATTGTCTTTGCCGAGACCGTCGTCGGTGGGAGTCTGAGGCTCTTCGGTCGTCTCGTCGGACTCGTCGTCTTCAAGCTCCACCTCAATGTAAAGGTGGTTGCTCCTGCGTCGTGTGGCATTCAGCCTCGCGATGACCTCGGTCACCACGGCGTAATGCTCACCATAGGCAGCGGAGTCCTTCAAGGACATCGCCCTTAGGTAGTCGACCAACTTCTCCAGTTTGGCCGCCGCCTCACGCTTCAAGGACATCTTGGGCTGAGCCTCAGGCACCGTGCCGTTGGCCTTGTCGACCTCGTGCAACGCCACCTTCAAGTCGTCCAATGCATCTTGCACGCCCTTGATGCGACCCGACATTTCAGGCAGCTTCTCAACGTGCTTTTGCATGGCAGCTGTCGACAAGTCACGCAGCCATGCACTGACGGCACCCACACGCTCGTCTACCTTCATGCGGGCGAAAGGCTTGTCGTAGGTACTCAACAATTGCTTGAGAGCCATGGCACTTGCCTTCATCGTCTCGTCCGACACATAGACGCACGAGTCGATGTAACGCGAAGTAGCCATGAGACGCTCCATGAGCTGATGGTACTCCTGTTTGACATTACGCTTCATCTTCTCGATGTGCATTGCGCCGAGAAGCGAGCCGTTGGCTTTCGCCAAATCCTGAACCAGAGTGTTCAGGTATTCGTCAGAATGATCTCCCTCAAACTGACGGCAGATCTCCATGAGACCTGCATGGTACTGGTCAGAGTTCAGTACCAAACTCATACGATTCAGTTTTTTCATCGTAATAACAATTTAAAGTGTTAATAAAATGATGATGATACGGCCAAGCCGTATGGTATGGTTGTTTTCCGGCAACAGCGGCCAGTTGCCGGAGGGAAGTCATCAAGATGCCTTGCTCTGACGATTCAATCCTCACTTTTATTCCAAAAGTCTGGGTGCAACACCTTTGACACCACACCTTAGGTGTGAAATGTCTTGACACTTGACAAAGCGCCCCAGCCTGTGGTGTTTTCGGTCTTACACCAAGACCAAACACACCTTGCATGAGGTGTAAAACGGCTTTGCACATGACAAAAAGTCCCAGCTTGGGGTGTTTCAAGTCTTGCATCAAGACCAAATACACCTCAAGTGAGCACAAAAAGTCATGTACCAAGACCGAAAACACCTTACAGGAGGGTTGGAGGTCTTGTACTAAGACGAAAAGTCTGGAAATTAAATGGGAAAGCTCCTATCAGTGCGACAGGGGGTCGTCGCCTGACAACTGACGGCAGGAGGCCATCAGGAACGAACGGCAGCATGGCCGCGATGCCGCCGACGTTTGCGGTTTGAGTCCGCTCAGGCTCAGCTTGGCAAGCTGATGTTGGTAGAAATACGTATCGTCATAAGGATGGCAGGAATGATCGTCTGCCTCCAAAAGGTTTCTTGCATAAAAAGTGTTGGTTTTGAAATCCTCAACCCAAGCATAGAGATCCTCGTTCCAATGGCGTTGCAAACAGCAACGCTCAAAGAAGCTGGGCATGACTGGCTCCGCGAGGAGACAAAGGTCGCTCACAACGCTGTTCTGCTCAAACTCCCGCATCTTGGCCTCGATTTGTTGTCTCAGCTCATCGACCGAGCAAAGCGTAACATGAAACTCGGTGAATTGGAAGTCGCGGCTGTCGTAATAGGCGCGCCCGAAATTGTCCCATGTGCTGTCGTGGGCGATTTCGATTTTTGGCCAATAAGTGGAAATAGTAACACCACAACAACCCTCGAAGAGCGAGGGACGGGAATTCGTGGAGACGAAATCCATCATCGAAACATCGAGTTTGATGGAAATCAGGCTCGAGAGGTGAAGGCTTTGGTTAAGGCCTCCCACTTCATCGATAGTTTTAAAATCGTATAAAAGTTTCATATAATTGATTTTTTAAAACGCTGCAAAAGTACACAGGATTTGAAAAGCCCGCCACTGCATTAATCAATATTTAAGACATTTTTTATCAACAGAATTATCAACAGGCTAATAATATGATTTTCAATTTCATTTGCAAGACGCAAATGTTGACAATGAAGATGACAAAACTGCTAAAGCTCTCCTATCCTCAGTTTTTTATCCATGGATTCTATACTATAATTCTTTCACCGCAAAGAAACCCCATCGGTCAAGAGTAAGCCGTTGAACAAGCATCTGTTGTCGACAGCAGTCGTATGATGTCGGATATTGAACTGAGCTGCAAAAAATCTCTAACCGAACTAATCCGAAGAATCAGAAAGGGTTTGCTAAGTTCGGGTCTTTTCGGTTAGAGAAAGAAAGCCAGTTTCATGGCAAAAGGATGGAAAAAGGCTACGGCAAAAACGCATCCTCGATATGCTCAATCACAGGCTCGCCGTCCTTGAAAACAATTGAAACGATGTCGAAACGGGTGCTCATATCCAGATTGTTCCTGAGAATATAGGCGTTGGCGGCAGCAATCAACATGCGCTGTTTCCGTTTCGTAACGGCAATGTCGGGTTCGCCATACTCGTCAGTTTGTCGGGCTTTCACCTCCACGATAACCAAATCATCGCCCTCCTTGGCAATGATGTCTATCTCCTTATGGATATTGCGCCAGTTCCGCTCCAGTATTTCGTAGCCTTTGTCGGTCAGATACTGGACAGCAAGGTCTTCGCCCAACTTGCCTAATTCATTATGTACTGCCATAGATAGTTATTCAGTAACTGTTCAATACTAAACTGCTTCATTTTCGACCTAGAGACTTCGGGACTATGACCAGTGACAATGACCGCTTTTATCTAATGTAGAAGCTTCTTGGCTTCGTTAAAGCGGTCATTGTCATTGTCACTAGTCATTGTCGCTTGTCCTCATGTCTTTTATGTAAACTGAATTGGCTTAACTACTTATTGTTGCACCCTCTTCCTCCTCACAAAACTCCAAACAATCATCCCGATGCCGATAAGCACAAAGGGAACACTGAGCCACTGGCCCATGTCGAAGACCATGTTGCGCTCAAACTCAACCTGCACGTTCTTCAGGAACTCGATGCCGATGCGCGAACCGAAGATGATGACGAGGAAGGTGCCGAACATCAGTCCGGGCTGCTTGTGACCGAGGTCACGCTTGTAGTACATCCACAGCAGGATGCCCATCGCCACGAGGCAGAAGAAAGCCTCATACAAGCCCGTCGGGTGACAAGGCAGCCACTCGCTTGGCGGACAGCAGTTGCCCGTCGAACAAGGTGTGTAGTTGTCGACCGTGCCGCAGAACTGTTCCTCTCCACGCATGAATACGAAACCCCAAGGCAAGGAAGTTGGCGTACCGTAAATCTCGTGATTGGTCACATTGCCCACGCGAATCAACGCCCCAACGAGACACACTGCAACGACAATGCGGTCAAGAATCCAGATGTAGTTGATATGCTGAAGGTTGTCTTTTGTCTTTTTGGTCGACTTGTTGTAGCTGCGCACATAGAACCACAAGCCCAACAAGATACCGATGGCACCGCCATGGCTTGCCAGGCCTCCTTCCCAAACGGCTAACATCTTCAGCGGATGGGAGAGGTAGAATTCGGGTTCATAGAATAGGCAGTGACCCAAGCGTGCACCAACGACGGTGAAGAGAAGCATATAAATGAGAAGCTTATCCAACGAATCGTCAGTCATCTTTTCGCGCCTATAGATGCGACGCATGATAAAGTAACCTAAGAGAAATCCCAAGGCCCAAAGCAAACCGTACCAACGGACAGAAAGGCTTCCAATGGAAAAAATTACCGGGTCAACGTTCCAAGTGATGTAGTTTAGAATCATGGTTCAATAATTTGCTGCAAAAGTAATGATAATTGTTGAATCGTTGATCGTTTAATTGTTTAATTGTTTGGCCACTGGCTTCGGGATTATTTGTCTCTAACCGAATGTATCAGAAATATCCGAAACAGATTTTCTGAATAATTCGGGTTAGTTCGGTTTGAAACAAAAAAAAAGAAAAACTATTAGCTACGGGCAGCTTCAACGAAAAGAAAACCATACTTTTTCATTATGCTGCCAGAAGTCAAAAGCCAGAGGTCAGAAGCAAAAAAAACTTCATCAAGATGTAACTTTTTCCGCATTTCTCCGTATTACTTTCGTAAAAGATGGACAGAAGTCAATTCAACCAGTGCGTGGAGCAATATGCCGACCGGCTTTTCCGCTTCGCGTTCTCGAGTCTCCGCAACCGCGAGCAGGCCGAGGACGTGGTGCAGGAAAGCTTTGCCCGCGTTTGGGAAAAGGTCAAAACGGTGGACTTCGCCAATGCGAAATCCTACCTCTTCACCACCGCCCACCACGCCATGATTGACGAAGTCAGGCGACATCAGCAGATGAGCGACATCGAAGAACTCGCCACCTTCGCCGACCCGAAAGGGACTCCCTACCCCGATGTCAACGAAGTCCTGCACAAGACCTTGGCCACCCTGCCCGAAGCGCAACGCAATGCCTTGCTGCTGCGCGACTACGAGGGCTACAGCTACCAGGAAATCGGCGACATCACGGGGATGACTGAGGCGCAAGTGAAAATCAACATCTTCCGCGCCCGCACCGCATTGAAAAACAAACTGAAAAGCATCGACAACCTTATCGACACAGAGCCATGAAGACAAACATCACCATCGACAACTACGAGGCTTACCTCCTGGATTATATGGAGGGCAACCTCAGCCCTGACAAGGCAGAGCAGCTGAAAGCCTTCGTCGCGGCCCAAGGCATGGATTGGGACGAGCTCACCGAGGAACTTCCACACTTGGAAGCCCCTGCTGTCACTTACCAAGGCAAGGAAAACCTGAAGAAGAAAGGGGCAATCGTGCCGCTCTATGTCAAAATCGCCTCGGCTGCCGCTGCTGCCGGTCTGCTGCTCACCGTCACTTTGTGGCCCGAAAAGTCGATGCCGAGATTGGAGCCCATCGCCAACCTCAAGCCCATTGAAGTCAACCGAATCAACACTAATGAGCCTATAGCCCTATTGCCTAGGCGGATTACAGAAAGCATAGATCCCTTGCCACGCACAGACCTACCTGGGGATGACATGCTTTCTGAAGAACACATAACTTCTGAAAGGACGGCGATGCCTTTGTTGGCCGAATTGCCTGCAAAGACTGCCTCCATTTTACAAACCGACATGCCGTTGTCCGGCTTTGACGAACCCGACTTCGACTTGATGGCCTACCGCATGAACACAGAGTTGGCGATGTTGCAATTCAATGGAAACGGCTTTTCCAATGAGACAGAAGACGAGCGCGACCTTTCGCTCATTGGCAAAGGCATCTATCTCTTGACCGACGGCCGCCACGACAGTTTTGCCAGCATCATCTCAACGGGACTTAACACCGCCAAGAAAGAATTCAATTTGGCCGCCACCGACATCGCCTTGACAGCCTACTATCGCGCCGACGAACGCTTCGAGGAAGTGAAAGAAAACTGGCAGGACAAACGAGGAGAATGAATAAAAGCACGCAGAATCCGCTGAATTGTGGGAAGCGCAAAGCGACGCTAACTTAACGCCCGATAGGCTTCTGCGAATTCTGCGGATTCTGCGTGAAATGAGGACTGTGTTCTGCGTGAAATGAAAAATTGTATTCTGCGTGAAACCAAATCAGAAATTGATGCTGAACCCGAAATTGATGGGACGCACCTTTGCGTTGCTCATGTCAAAGATAGGCAGCAAGGCATAGTTGGCGAAGAAGCCAATGTTTTCGCCACCCACGCGGAGTGAGGCATCCAGCTTGAATTGGTTGATGCTTGCTCCATAGTAGCGTTTGCTTTGCGTGCCATCTTCCAGCTTCACACGATTCCATTGGGCAATGCGCAAGCCACCCGTCACGCCTGCGTCGATGTACATGCTGCGCGTCGGACGAACTTCCAGCATCAATGGCATTTGCAGGAACAATGCGCCATATTTGCTGTTCTTCACGACCTGTTCCGATTCAATGGGAACGAGGGTATACACCACATTGTCAGGGTTATACTCGATCTTGATATTATTGTTCCAGCTGAAGTTGTTCCAGCCGAGGCCGACACCGGTAAACAGGCCCACTCTATGTCTTCTGTCGAAGGCGACGCCCACATCGGCGATGTTGAAACCAAAATACCAGCTGCGCAAAGGTCTGATTTCCATGCCTTGGGCACCGTTGTTGGTATTCACGACATCAGCAGGGGTATTGAAGAGCATATTCAATCCTGCCTCGAAGCCATTCCAGTTAGCATCGAAAAGGAGGTTCTTTTTCACGGGTCGTCTGTCTTTGGGTCCATCGGCTTTCGAATTGGGCCGTCCATAGTTATACTCATATCTTCCCCCCTGCTTGTCCTCGAAGCGCTCGCCCCACTTTTCCATCTTGCGCCCCCATTCTTCCATTTCTTTTCCCCATTGTTCCATACCTGCTTCGAAACTCTTCCAGTCAATCGTGTCGGAAAGGCGCCCGAGATTGGTGTTCAGCTCTGCCATAAGCTCGGAAAGCGACACTGCGTCAATGCCCTTGGCCTCGCCCGAGCCTTTTATATCGATATATGAATCATCAGCCTTCATGCCATTGGCGACCAAGTCACCACTTCCAAGCAATGTGGCCTCCAACACTTTGCATCTCCCCTCAAGGATGATGTCACCCGAGCCATTCACGATAACATGTACGGTATCGTAATCCAACTTCATAACCATGTCGCCCGATCCACTATTATAGACATTGATATAGTCACCTTTTATAGTGTTCTTGCAGATGACATCAGCTGACGAAAGCAACTGGATGTTCTCGAGTTGCGAGACTTCAACTTCATAGTCGTCCGAGCTGGAAAGAAGGAGCAAATTCGACTCCACACGGTAGTCGGAGACGATCTCACCCTCTTTCATCAATGAAAATTGTCCCGGAGTCTGGCTGACCATAACATCGCCTGAGCCCGTGATTCTAATAACCTTAACTTGCGAGGCTTCATTTTGCGCCTTCATCGTCCCGAAGGCCAACAGCAGCAAGGCTGCAAAAAATAATCTTGTTTTCATTTTTATTGGTGTTTTTGATGTTTGTTGTTTGTCCGTACTTTTGACACTTCACTGGGAATCACTTCTCTAGAACCTTGACCGTCATGGCGGAGGAACATCCGCCATCTCCCATTCTCGAAGGACGCTCTTCTGCATAGGAGATTGCGGGTCAAGCCCGCAATGACTGCAATGGGTCGAATGTAGTGCATCCCATTTGAGTGTCATCAAGCGTAATACGGAGAAACGCGAAAAAAGTTACAGCCTTCACTCAAAAAAAGCGGAAAAATGACAAACACGCTCAGCGGTGAGCGTCTCGCCTTCGGTCAGTTCCAACTTCACGTAAACCTTTTGTAGGTCAGCGTTGAGCAGGCATTCAGGCAGACCATCAACGGCATATTTCCTGTTTTCGTTGGGATCCATTTCAACCTTAACTTTTTGTTCAAAAACAATGTTATCTTCGAGGTCGCACACCGCGACGGACAGCGTGCCTTCAATGTTGCGCATTAAGTCGGAAGTGACGAAAACGCCATAGTCTTTCCAGTCGAGGCTCAAAAGCACAGGCGCAAAAAGCGTCTTCAACCGCTCTTGCAGCACCTTGGGATTGCCATAATAGTCGATGGACGACCATGAAGTCACGGGCCAGGCATCGTTGAGCTGCCAATAGAGTGTGCCCATGTTATAGGGCTTTGCCGTACGGTGCGCCTCAATGGCAATCTCCATACCGTAGGCTTGCGAAAGCTGGCTCAAATGCACATACTCCTCAAAGTCCTTTGGTTGGGCATTGGGATAATAGCGTTTGATGAAATCGTCGATTTGTCGGGTGCCACGGGCGTGTTTCTGGTGCGCCGCAATCACCTCGGCATCCTTGCTCAACTCCTCCCCTTGGGCAATCTTCTGCAAGGTTTGGTAATCGGGATAGCTTTGGTAGCCGTACTCACTATTGAAGCGTCCCACTTTCTCGCGATAGACTTCATAGGGCAACTCGCCCCACCAAACGCCCCAATAGTGCACGTCGCCTTCGGTCAGGCTCTCGGGTCGGCCCCAGCCTTTCGAGGGCGAGCTGGGCCAATAAGGTCGCGTGCCGTCGTACAAGGTCACCGCTTCTGGTAATATGGTTTCAAAGAGTTGGTCGTATCCAGCCTTAATGGCCTGATCGTCTTCTTCCGACCAATTCAACGACTTCTGCCAGCCCCAGTTATAGTAGCCTTCCGAGATCTCGTTTCCACCACACCACAAGGCTAACGACGGATGCGAAGCCAAGCGTCTCACCTGCTCCTCCGCTTCAATCCGAGCGTTTTCAAGGAAAGCCTCGTCGAAAGGATACATCGTACCAGCATACATGAAGTCCTGCCAGACCAAGATGCCCAATGAATCGCAAATGTTGAAGAAGTCGTCCGAGGGATAGATGCCACCGCCCCACACACGCAGCATATTGAAATGAGCGTCTTTGGCTTGACGTAGCAGATGTAGCGTGTTGTCGGCATTAATCCAAGTCTCGATCATCTCCTCGGGAACATAGTTGGCCCCCTTGGCATACATCGGCACGCCATTCACCTTGAAATAGAAGGCGCGACCGATGCTGTCGGGCTCATCGACCATCTCGAAGGTACGGATACTCGACTTGAACTTTTTGGAGTCCAGCACTCTGTTGTCTTTTTTCAACACCACCTCAAAGTCATACAGCGGTTGCTCACCCATCTCGTTGGGCCACCAAAGTTGAGGATTATCGATGGTAAAAGGCAATACTGTATGTTGACGGCCTTTCGACAAGCTCAAGGTCCTGCTGGCTAAGGTCGTTGAGCCTGTCGAAACGCCGACCTCATAAGTACAATCCGTTTCATTCTCAACAACCAAATGCAGCATCAACTCAGCCTTTTCTTCATTGGCAGCCTGCGTGACAATATAAGCATTCTCCAATCTCGCATCATTCCATCCCTCTAACTTCACTGGCTTCCAGATGCCCACATTCTTATACTTCGGAGCCCAGTCCCAGCCGTGCTGATAGGGTGCCTTGCGCGAGACGGCATATTTTTCAGGCAATTTAGGCTGATGTTGCTCATACAAAGCCAATTGGGTGCTGTCGTATCGGATAAAATGCACTTCAAGCAGGTTGTCTTTCTCTTTCAGTAAGTCTTTCACTTCATGCTTCCATGCGCGGAACTGGTTGTCGGAAAAAAACAATTTTTCACCGTTCAAAGAAACATCAGCATAGGTGTCGATGCCTTCAAAGACCAATTCAACACTCTCTTTTTCAAGCAAATCCTTATCTGCATCGAAATGTAGCATGTAGTCCCAAGGATGGTCTGAAATCCAAAGCAATTGGTTTTCCACCGTGCCAAGATAGGGATGCGGTATGATGCCGTTTTCGTAAAGACTCTGCTGCACCACCGAGGGCACATCGACCTGCATATTAATATCTAAGGTGTCGCCCGTGAGCGTCCAGCCTTGGTTGAGGCTTTGCACGACAACATTGGGCTTTTCAACCTGTTGGCACGCTGAAAAAGCGAATGCCAGTAATATCAGGGGAAGTAGTTTTTTCATTTTGAGTTTTTTTTTGGCACGCAGAAATCGCTGAATTATGGGAATTGTTGCCGCTTCGCGTCATTGCGAGCGACGCATATTTTGCAGCCGGTAGGTTCATACAATTCTGCGGATTCTGCGTGAGATAATTAAAACGGATTCAGCATCTTTTCCATCTCGTAAATCAAGTCCTTGTTCGACTCGGTCCAAACCATAGTGGCACCCGTGTTGTCCTTCTGCTTGGGATAGAGTTTCTCATTGAAGCGTGGCACCCAATGGGCTAACGAGGCATGACAATGCACCGCGCCTGTCATGTCGAGGATCTCCTTCACATTGCCGAGGTTGATGCCGCCACCCGGTATGATGCCGATTTTATCGCCATAACGCAACTGCATCTCGGCAATCATCGGGACACCTTCCAAAGCCGTAGGCTTGCCGCCCGAAGTGAGGATTTTGTCGAAACCGAGTTCAATCAGTTGTTCAACCGCCTCAAAAGGTTTCACACTGGCATCAATGGCGCGGTGGAAGGTGAACTTCAAGCCTTCTCCTGCTCCCATCAAAGCCTTAATAGTTTCAACATCGAGTTCGCCCTTATCGTTCAAGGCACCAACGACCACACCCTCAAAGCCGAGTTTCTTGCAAAGCATGATATCGGTCTTCATCATCTCGACTTCTTCCTCGTCGTAGATGTAATTGCCCGGTCGCGGACGGATGAGCACGCGCATAGGGATAAATGAAATATCGATGGCCTTGGCCAAAGTACCGAACGAGGGCGTTACGCCGCCCACTTCGAGGCATTCGCACAACTCCACGCACTGGGCGCAGCCGTCCATCGCGTTCTGCAACGACTTGATGCCGTTGGCACAGATTTCTAATCTAATCATAGTTTCAAGAATTTTGGGGCAAAGATATTGAAATTGTTGAACTGTTGAGTGTTTAATTGTTTAATTGTTGGCGGAAAAGGTCTCAATTTATGAAAAAACACTATTTTTGCGGAGTAAAAAGACAAAAAGCCATGTCAGAGAAAGAAATCAACGCTTACCGTTTGACTTCGTTGGAGGAACCAACGGACGAGATGCTGGCGTATATCATGCAGGAAGTGGCGGAGGAAGCAAAACAAAGCAACGAAGAGGCCTTGGAGAGGTTTTTCGATGAAATCAGCCTGATAGCACCATGAAAACGAAAACGCCACAAGAAAATCCCGAATTCCATTTAGGCCGACTCCTCAAAGCCGAACTTGCCCGACAAGGCCGCACGGCCACATGGCTGGCCAAACAAGTACACTGCACCCCAGAAAACATATACAAAGCCTATCGCCAGCAATGGATTTCCATGCCACTACTCTTCGAAATCTGCAAAGCCTTGGATTATGATTTCTTCAAGGAGTGTTCTTCATACTTGGAAGCTAAAAAAACGGAATAATGGTTATACTTTTCCGATAAGATTTTTCAGTTTATCTAATAAAAAGAGTTAGTATAGAAACATTAACAACAAATGGATAACACCTAAATTTGTCAATGAATTTTATTTAACTAAAACCGATGTGCCAAATGGGATATAACATGGCAAAATATTATGAAGAAAAACAACAAACCGTATGCAGCCCCTACGGCTGAACTGATTGAAATCCAACCAGTTTCCATCCTAATGACTTCCGGAACCGATGGCGGAAACGGTAGCCAAGGTGGTTCGCCTATCGGTGAGGACGACTAAGCCTTCATTAGCATCCTTCCAAAACAACAAACACAGAACAAACAATTAAAACCAATTAATTATGCGTAAAAACAGAATCTTATTGGTGGCTTGCGCTTTAGCGGCATTTGCCTTCCTCACCACCTCATGCAAGAAAAACGAAGAAAAAGCTTCCGCTATTGTTTCCACAAGTGCTCTTGAAGCAGATGATGAAGACAGAGTATACCTCGATTTTGGGGACCGTAACAGAATGAAATGGAATGGTGGAGACAAAATTAAAGTTTACAACTTCAACTTTGATGCTCCCAGTAAGACTGAAGTGGTCGAGTGGAAAGCCGGCCCTGAGGCCGAAGGCGAAGCCATCGCTTACTTCGAAGGCCCATGTGTCAGTCACCCCCAAAGCCCCGCGGGTTACCATTTCATCTATCCTGCCGAAATGGTCAACGATTCAAAGTCATTAGATAACAGTACGACCTTCACCATAGGCGACACGCAGCAATACACTGAGCTTGTCGACAAAAACGGTTACAGGATCACCACCATTCAGCCTGGTGCCTTGCTTCAGTGGGCTCAAAGTGAAAACAAGGATTTCACGATGCAAAACCTCTTCGGTATTGCCCGTGTTTACATGACTGGTAGCAAGACTGTTGCTAAAGTTGAAATCATAGACAGCTATCTGGCTCTGACTGGTACAGCTGAGATTAGCTTGCTGGGTTTTGATTATGGCGTATTACAGACTCTTTTCAATGATTACAAACAAGGCAACATTGCCTATATTGATTGCTTCGAATATGCTTATGATAATTTTAACTATAGACCTCATCCCACTGGCAATACGGTGACGTTGAACTGCGCCTATACCTTTAATGGTGAATCATTTGAAGGTGTGCAACTGTCCAATCCTGATGCCAAGTCCTTCATGTTCTGCCTGCGTCCTGGTGCTTTGAGCCAAGGCTTTACTGTTAAAGTGTACTTCACTGACCACACTGGTAGAATCATTGATATGTATGCCAACACTGATAACTTGCCAAACCCGAGAAAGTATTGTATCGTTCCTGGCAGAATCCAAGCTATCAAGTTCTTGGATGATGCTAATTTCTTTATTGATGTTGACGGTGTTGATGCTAATGGCGCACCGATTTTCACACCATTCGAATGGTAATCTTTGCCAAAGATTGGTATAACAACATTCAGAAAGCACTTCCCGTTAGGGAGGTGCTTTTTTTGTATATTCATACTCTCAATTCAACACAATCTCCTTCAAAACCTCCTTCCCCACCAATTCATTCAAATTCTTCAGCAACAACAATTTGGAATAATCCCATTCATTGCGAAGCGCATCGGAATCAACGCGAACGAAAATACTGTAAAGGTATAATATTCCACCAAAATTGCCATTTTTTGCCAACTTTGGCGGAACATTCCAAAAAGGAATAAAGTTTCTTTTGCTCAGCCTACATAAAAATCTTTGCACATATTGAGAGACGCTTAAAGGAAGCAGGTCTTCAGCAAAAAGGCGTCTAAAGCCTAACCGAATTTTATTGCAGTTTTGCAGTAAATTTCGGATAGAAACCCTATTGAAATCGGAATTTACTGTAATTTTGCAGTAAATATCTGATAGAATTGTTGTAGAACTATGAAAACCAAACTCCTTATCCTGCTCTGCCTTTTCAGCTTCTGCGCCTTCGCGCAAAACACCCATATCCTCCCTACCCCACAACAAGTCGAAACCACTGAGGGGCAGTTTGTTTGGGATGAAAGTGTCGTGCTGACATACGATGCCTCCGATGCCGAAATCAACCAAATCATTTTGCTCTTCCGCAACGACTTGGACCGCATCAGTGGCAAGCAAGTGCAGTTTTCGCGTGGTGTCATCAAAGGCAAACAATTCATCGAACTCATCAAGACAGACCACCTTGGTGTGAAAGAAAACGAAGACCAGGCCTATCGCCTAACCGTCAATAACAATTTCATTCGACTTGAAGCCACCACCAACACGGGACTTTTCTACGCTGTCCAAAGCTTGAAACAGCTCTACCGTTACTCCTTCCTGAAAAACAAAGGCGAGATCAATATCCCTTGCATGACCATCACCGACTGGCCTAACTTCAAGATTCGCGCCTGGCAGGACGATATCAGCCGTGGCCCTATCGTCAGCATGGACTACCTGAAACGCCTCATCCCGCAGATGGCGGAATGCAAGCTTAATGCCTTCTCGCTCTACACCGAGCACACCTTTAAGACCAAATGCCACCCTGACATCGCGCCCACCGATGCCTTCACTGCCGAGGAAATCAAAGAACTGGAGGATTTTTGCAAGCCGTATCACATCCAAATCATTGGCAACCAACAATGTTTCGGACATTTTGAGGAAATTCTTTGCAACCCATTCTACAGCCATCTAGCCGATACAAAATGGAACCTCAACCCCGCCAAGGAAGAGACCTACCAATTCCTCGAAGACCATCTTCGCGAGGTGGCAAGAGCCTACAAATCGCCGTATTTCAACATCAACTGCGATGAAACCGAAAACCTCGGACAAGGCTATGCCAAGGCGTATGTGGATTCCATCGGTGCAGAAACGGCATATTACAAACACATCAATCGCGTCAACCGGATGCTTCGCCCCTATCGCAAGCGCGTGATGATGTGGGGCGACATCGCTGACCAACACCCAGAAATCCTTGACAATTTGGACAAAGACATCTTCCTCATCGCTTGGAGCTATGTGGGTATCGACAGTTTTGATGACTTCCTGCAACCCTATGTCAAATCGGGACGCAACTACTTTGTAGCACCAGGTGTCAGCCTCTCTGAAAGAGTATGGCCCAAGCATTATGAGTTCAAGGCCAACATCACCAACCTGTGCCGCGATGGTTACAAAAACGGTGCAATGGGTGTCATCAACACTTGCTGGGACGACTTTGGCGAGTCGCTGACCAACTGCGCGTTATATGGTTTGGCCTTGGGCGCAGAAACAAGTTGGAACCCCGCCACGAAACAAGAACGCAACACCGAAGCCAACTTCACCGCACATTTCTTAGGAAGCCTTTCCGATGAAATCTGCCAACATTTGGATGAAATCTCCGAATGGTCGAAATTCGACGGCATCGGCAAGTTCACTGCCATGACCGAGCCCATGGTACCCTTCTACCCCGCCCTCGTCAACGATTCCATCAAGGCATTGAACCAAAGGGCTACAGTAGCATTGTCCGTTTTAGAGAAGGCTTTGATCAACGACAAAAAACAGGTCAAGAAAAACGCCGACCTTTTCGATAACGCCCTTTATGCCGTGCATCGCATGCAGTGGTGTGCCAATCGCAACCTCACCCGTTGCCAACTCTTCCGAACCTACAACAGCCCCACCGAAACCAACACCGCTGAAAGCCAAAGGATGATTCAAGAGCTGATTTCCGCGCTGCATGAGTTGAAAAAAGAGTATGTCAAGGTTTGGAACATTGAAAGCCGCGCCTATTGGCTTGATGTCAACATGGAGAAATATGATGACATTGCCATCGAGTTGGAACAGCTTGGATATGTCCCGTTTATTGAGCCAACAACCGATGAGGAAGGCAATGCGGCCGTTGCTTTAAAAACCATTTTCAGCGACAAAGAAATCCACTACACCGTTGATGGAAAAGAAGTGAAGCGAAACGATTCCATATATCACAATCCTATCGTCTTGGAGCGTCCTTGTCTTGTTAAAGCGGCTTGTTTCAATGCTTTGGGCGAGCCTGTATGCGCAGAGCGTTATTTCTGCTACCACAAGGGGATGGGCAGGCTGAAACAACTCAACAGTCCAGCAGGCAACTATCGTCCTGAATACTCGGGCGGTGGCGATGGCGCTCTTCTTGACGGCAGTCTTGGCAGCGACGACTATAAAGACGGTCACTGGCAAGGTTTCTACGGCATTGATGCCGACCTCGAACTGGACTTCGGCAAGTACCAAAAAGTCAATGCGCTGAATATAGGTTTCTTGGTGAATGCCCACGACTGGATTTTGCGTCCCAACGAAATTGAAGTCTACACCTCCAATGATGGCAAGAGCTACAAACCATACAAGTCCTTCACCCTTACGGCAGAAATACCTTTGACAGGCAACCATACCTTCCGCGAGCGATTTGAATTGCCTAGCCTTTCAACACGCTATCTGCGTATCGTGGTGAAGAATCCTGGGAAACTGCTAGAAGGCCTGCCTGGCAGCGGCTATGACTCTTGGATCTTTATGGATGAGGTGATGGTGGAGTGATTAGTAACCATTAATCTGGCTATATCTCAGCCCTAATGTGTAGAAAAGCGGTTCCACTTCCGCACCTGACAGCTCCACCTCCAAAATGCAGTTTTCCTTTATCAAGCTCTTTAACGATAGCTTCTCTGTGCGCATCTCACCTTCCTGCAAGGTATTGAGCGAAAAGTATTCCTCAGCCAACAAATAGTTGGTCGGTCCTTTCTCAATAACCCTCACGCGCAACATCATTTCCGTCACTCTGCCTGGCCCCAAATTATGCAAGTCTATTTCCAATTCGCAGTCGGCCTTGACGGAAATCGAAGCCGGTTTCGACTCAAACCTAACCCCTTTCATAAGCAGGCTTGGGGTGTCGTCAACAGGAACGACCTCCATCCGGGTATCATAATAGTCCTCAGGTATTTGGCCAATCTGCCAGTTGGGCATGGAGGTCTCCACATAATAGTACTTTTTTTCGCGGAACAACAGGTATCGCTCGGCCTCCACCCCATCACAATGTACGCCAAGCGCCATGTGTTCGGGTAACACCAGCAGGATGAAATCGACATCCATCTCATAGAGCAAGGCTGTCAACAAAGCCACCTTGTCCTCGCAGTCGCCACAACCATCCACCAAAGTCTCAATCGGATAACGCACATACTCGTCGATACCCTTACTGTCAGTATCATAGGCGTATGGCAAGGATTGCACAAAAGCAAGAGCCAGTTTAATCTTTTCCAAATCCGTGACAGCATTCCTGCTGAATTCGTTCGCCAAAGCCTGCATCACGGGACGGTCGTGTTCCGACAGCATGAAACTGTAGTAATTAGGCGGCAATTCGTCTTTTTGGAATTGGTAACGATAGGCCAGATGCTCGCGTTCGTTTTGAAAATAGTTGTACAAACTCTTGCTGATATTCAGCGAGATGGTACAATTCTTCTTGTTGTACTCCCAACTATGCTCCACCTCATAATAGCCTTCATGCTCCACCACGGAATGGGCAGAGGCGGTGAGGCCGAAAAGGACCAGTAATAATATAAGGTGAAAACGCGCTCGCATGGGATGGGTTCTTTTTCCATGATAACGCAAGAATCGTGCTAAAATTGTGGATGGGTTGTAGGGCTGTCGTATCACGGCAGCCGCTATAATGGTTTATCAGCGGCTGCCACAGTGTGACAGCCCTACAGCCTTATTTTCCCCAATAATGGAAATCCTTCACCTCTTTCAGCAGTTCCTTAACGGCTGCCTCCAGCTGTTCATCGATGCCATCAGCCATCTTCTCAGGCGTGTTGCGCACTTTAATGTCAGGCTCCAACTGGGTGTTTTCAAGCCAGTTACCTTGCTCAGTGCGGTAGCCGATGACGGGCAGACCAAAATACAAAGAAGGATCTTGCAGTGTTTCCCATGTCACGCTCGACATGGTGCCAGGCACGGGCATACCGACAAGGCTGCCCATCTTCTTGTACTTGTAGACCCACGGAGTACCATGCGCATTGCTGTAATTGGCTTCGCCGATAAGCATAATCGAAGGCTTGTTGTAGCGTCGCGAAGGCATCACGCAGGCCACGCTGTCGTTGATGACCTGCTCAAGGTATTTCTCACCGCTGAAGAGAATCTCGATGTCCTCGTGCAGACGACCGCCACCATTGAAACGCGTGTCGATGACGATACCATCACAGAGGTTATATTTGCCGAGGATTTGTGAATACACATCGCGGTAGCTGGCATCGCCCATGCTCTTGATGTGGACATAACCCAACCGACCCTTGGAGAGTTTCTTCACCGTCTCCTCGTTATGCTTCACCCAGCGATTGTAGAGCAAATCATTCATTGCACCGTGGCTGATGGGCTTCACGGTCTCATCCCAAGTCTTGCCGCCATCGCTGACGGTCACCAGAACGGTCTTGCCGCGCTTGTTGTTGAGGAGTGGATAGTAGTCCATGCCTTTCTTAATCTCCACACCATCAATCTTTTCAATCACGGTTCCCGCTTTCACCTTTGAGCTTTTCTTGTCGAAAGGACCGCCTTCCACCACCTCAGCGATCTTGAGACCATCACCTTTGTAATCGAGGTCGAGCAGCACGCCAAACTCAGCTGTGGCATCGCCTTTGCTTCCAGGCCGGTAACCCGAACCCGTGTGCGACACATTCAGCTCGCCGAGGATTTCGCTCAGCATCTCTGAGAAGTCGTAGTTGTTGTTGATATGCGCCAAGAAAGGCTGGTATGCCTCTTTCATCAGGGCCAAATCCACGCCATGATGGTCTTTCATGAAGAAACGCTTCTCAATTTGCAGGAAGACATGGTTGAACATGTATTCGCGCTCTTCGGCAAGGTTGAGTTCCATGGTAGCGTCGTATTTAATCGAAGAGGATTTGCCGCTCTTGTCGAATTTCTGCAAGTTGTTGCCTGAGAGCACAAAGAGGTTATCGCCTTGCATCCTCAGCTGCGCACCACCTTGCCCCAGCTTTTTCGTAATCTTCATCGACTTTTCACGCACATCCATTTCCCAAAGGTCATAGCCCTTCTCGAAAGAAGTCATGAAATAGAACTTCTCGCCATCGCTGGTAAGAGCAATACCGCTCAAGTTTGAAGACATCGGCGTCAAACGCATCACGCGATCTTGCAGATGCTCCAAGTCCACCTCAATTTTCTTGGCTTCCTTGGGCTTTTCATCCTTCTTATCGTCTTTCTTATCATCTTTTTTATCGTCCTTCTTGTCCTTTTTCTTGTCGCTCTTTTCCTCTTTCTTCGCATCATCTTTCTTGTCGTCCTTCTTGCCTTTTTCCGTCTCCTTCAGCAAGGCATATTCCTCTTTGCTGAGGCGGAATTTGTCGTATGCATCCTGATTCAAGAAAGCGATGAAAGCATCGTTTTGGCTACCCCACGAGGCATGGGATCGCATACCGTAACGATTTGAACGATAAATGATTGCATTACCTTCCATTGCCCAATGAGGACTGCCATCGATATAAGCGCTTTCGGTAATGTTGTAGATGGTCTTCGAGCCATCAGCCTTCACGATGCCGATGTCGGAATAGGGGTCGCGCATATGAGAGATCAAGGTCAGGGCAAACCATTGTCCATCGGGCGACCACTCGTAGGAGAAGCCGTAGTCGTCGGTTTCGTAATGCTGGCAACCATCGGTGATTTGACGCACCTGTTTTGAAGCCACATTATAGACCTTCAAGACATTACGGTTCTCGATGAAGGCAATTTCCTTGCCATCAGGAGAATAGCAAGGGGCAATACGCTCGATGCCATCGTTGTCGAACAGCGGCTTTTCTTCTATCAAAGTAGCGTATGCGAAGTTAAAGTCTTCCTTGCGCTCGATTTTGGCTTGGTAGAGGTTCCAGTAGCCATCACGCTCAGAGGCATAGACGATGGAGCGACCGTCTTTCGAGAACGAAGGGTTGCGCTCAGCTTGGGCCGTATGTGTGATTTGCTTGGTGGTGGCATATTCGTCGACACCTGTCACGAAGAGCTCGCCGCGAGAGATGAAAGCAATCAATTTGCCATCCTGACTCAAATCAAAGTCACCGATGCCCTTGAAATCCTGTTTGACCAACTGCTCCAACGCCTGGTCATTGACGATTTCGATATTCACCTTTTGTGGCTCACTACCAATGCGCTGGGTATAAATCTCGCCCATATAACCGTAACACAACAAACCGTCATTGGCCACACTCAAAAAACGCACGGGATGTGTCTTAAAGTTAGTCACTGCCTCCACCTGTTCGAGGTTTTCGGCAGGTGCCTTGTAGACATTGAAACTGCCGTTGTTACGCTCACTCAAAAACACCACATCTTTATAGCCAGGCAAATAGCGCGGGTCGCGGTCTTCACCGACATTTGTGGTAAGAATCGTATGGGTCTTTTTCTTGGCATTATAGTACACCACATCGCGGGCCACGGAAGACACATGGTGCTTGCGCCACACATTCTCACTGCCTTTGCGGTCGTAGTAAAGGAATGACTTGCCGTCCTTGTCGAACGATATACTACTCACAGGCACAGCCACCACCTGCTCAGGTCGACCGCCTTCGGTGCTCACCTTATATAACTCGGTAATCCAGCCCGAGGCAAATTGTATGTTCTCTGCTGCTTTCTGGATTTGGGCAGAGAAATAAATCTCCTTGCCATCAGGTGAGAAGGCCAAAGGAATTTCCGGAGCTGAATTGGTTGTGATGCGTTGGGCTATACCACCCTCTGCAGCAACAAGATAGACATCGAAATTGCCATTGCGGTCGGTGGCGAAGGCAATCTGTTTGCCGTCGGGCGACCAAACCGGGTCGGTATCGAAAGCGGCATTTGTCGTGATTTGTAAAGCTTTACCGCCAGTGGCATTCACCACATACACATCACCTTTGTAGCAAAAGGCAATCTTGTCGCCTTGAGGCGAAATCACATTGTGGCGCAGCCACAGCGGCTGGGCAGAGAGGCTCAAGCCTACCGCCATTAGAATGATTAGGAATAGTTTTTTCATAAAGCTTTTGAAACAATTATTTTACAGCTCGTTAATTTCTTTCTCAGTTAGACCTGTAATCTCCATAATATCAGAAACTTGAAAACCTTTAGCTTTCATTTTTCGGGCAGTTTGTACTGCATTATTATACAAGGTATTATCTATTTCGGGCAAGACTGTCTCTGTATTATTCCATTCATCCCAATTTACATCAGATAGATAGCTTTCGACTTGGCCTAATAACACTTTAATGTCTTTCGTGGCAGTCTCCCACAAATCCACATCCGAGACTTGGGCATAGCCATGAACCAACACATTACGCATCTTTACAATCTGTCGCCAAGGCAACTCTGGATGTTGCTCTTTGAAATCCTTTGTCAGCATATTTGCAGCTTCACCAATGACTTCTATATTCTTCATGACAGAATAATAAACACGAATGTCTTGGACAAAATCATCAAAAGTGATTCCATCAAGAATTGTCTCCACATTTTGGCCATACTGCTTAATGTCTTCCAACCTGCCTTTATCTCTGCTATGCTCTCTCATATATAAGTTGTTTATCATTGTTGACACTTTCAACAGCCCAAGGACGAAGGGTACCTTCTTCGACAAGATCAACTTCCAAACCTAGTAAATCTTCAAGGTCAAGTTGCATCCCTGCTATTTTCAGTAGCCCTATAGGTTGTGTACGATCATACTGCACAAGAATATCCATATCACTCCATGGTTTCTCCTCTCCTCTGGCAAATGAGCCAAAAATCCATGCCTTCAAAACGGGTTGGGTCTTGAAATAATCAGCAATAATCTGAATCATCGACAAAGTATGCGTACTCATTTCATTTAATTTTATGCCGCAAATATACTCATTTTCAGTTTACTTGAAACACAAACATAGATTTCCCTTCCAAAAAAAGCTCCAGTCTATCCCCAACATGGACTTCACCTACACCCTGTGGTGTGCCCGTGAAAATAATATCGCCCTCTTTCAGTGTTACGAAACGCGAAACATGGGCAATGATTTTGTCAAAACTGAAAATCATGTCGCGACTGTGCCCTTGCTGCACCCATTCACCATTGAGTTTCATGCCGAAGTTAATAGCATTAGGACAATCCAATTCACTGATTTTCTTAAACTTTCCTATCGGAGCCGAATAATCAAACGCTTTGGCAATCTCCCATGGATGGCCTTTGGCCTTGCATTGGCTTTGCAGGTCGCGAGCAGTGAAATCGATACCTACAGTGATGGCGTCATAATACTCAGTAGCCTTTTTCTCGTCAATCGCCTTTCCCGATTTGCAGATGCGCAACACCAGCTCCGTTTCATAATGAATTTCCTTGCTGAAATCAGGATAAGGGAAAGACTCACCAGGAGCCAACAAAGCCGTTTCGGGCTTCATGAAAAACATGGGCTCTGTCGGCAGCGCATTGTCCAGCTCCTTGACATGTGCCAAATAATTGCGTCCTATACAGATGATTTTCATTGCCTTAATGTTTAATGGTTTTTCCGCCCATGCGCAACTTGATGGCCGTCACCACCTTCTTCGTATAACGCGGGAAGTCGTTTTTCATAATCCAGTCGTAATAAGGTGGCTCCATACGGAACACATCTTCCACTCGCTTGCCCTTATGCTTTCCGAACATGAAGACCTCCTTGCCTTCCTCATCAAAGATGATTTGTCCCGAAAGGTCAGCATTCTTATGATGTGCCGAAAACTCGGAAAGCTGCTTCATGTCGTTGGTTGGGCCCTGCGACTTGTTTCCTTTACCATCCTCGAAATCGACGCCTTGATATTTGTCAAGCATGGCGCGGAGCACATCGTATGTGGCCTTGGTATCGGCCATGGCACCATGCGCACCTTCCAACTCGGCATGACAGAAATAGCGGTAGGCGCTCTTCAGCGTTCGAGGTTCCATTTTCATGTAGATGTTCATCACATCGATGAAACCGCGGTCTTTAAGGTCGAAGTCATAATCCACACGGAGAAACTCCTCCACCAGCATCGGCAGGTCGAATTTCAAGATGTTATAACCCGCCAAATCGGCGTTGCCGATGAACAAGGCGATTTCCTTGGCCTTTTCGCGAAAGGTGGGTTTGTCGGCCACCATCTCATCGGTATAGCCATGCACTGAAGTGGATTCCGCAGAAATGGGCATCTCAGGATTAAGCAGCCAAACGCGTTGTTCCTCTTCGCCGTTCACATTGATTTTAAGCACACTCATCTCCACGATACGATCGTGCGAAGTGTTCAGTCCGGTCGTCTCCAAGTCGAAAAAGGCTATGGGTCGTTTCAAATTCAGTTCCATTGAATTAGTGATTTTGAGTGCAAAAATAGCATATAAAACGCTCCGATATTCATTTTTTTCCTACTTTTGCCCCACTTTTCAGACAAAAAAGAACTATTAGAAAGTATCAAATTATTGAAAGACATGATGGAAGAAAATGAAATGAAAGAAAGAGAAGAGCTGTTCTCAAAGGCAGTGAAAGCAGGAAAGAGAACCTACTTTTTCGATGTGAAGTCAACCAAGAATGACGAAAAGTACATCACCATAACCGAAAGCAAGCGCCGTTTCGACGAAGGTCTGAACCGCTTCTTCTACGAGAAGCACAAGATTTTCCTCTATAAGGAAGACTTTGAGAAGGTCTCCAAAGGTCTCAACGATGCCATCAAATACATCGAAACCGGCGAATATCCTGCCGACTATTATGACCAACCCGAACCTCGCCATTTTGACCACCCGGAAGGCGAAAGCCACACCGAGATTGACAATGCCATCGACAAATGGTTCGACAGCTTGGACAAATAAGTTTCAATCAACAAAAACACGAAGGTCGCAAGTTTTTGCGGCCTTTTTTGTTGCCCAATTTTAGCCGAGCAAAAACTTATCAACAAAACGATGAGCTGTTGATAACTTTCGTTTCGACGCGGCAATAATTCCCTCCAAAACTCGTACTTTTGTAGCGAAATTTTTGATAGATATGGGAAAGACAATAGCGATTGCAAATCAGAAAGGTGGCGTGGGCAAAACCACTTCCGCCATTAACCTCGCGGCCAGTTTGGCCGTTCTCGAATATAAGACCCTCCTTATCGATGCCGACCCTCAAGCCAACGCGACTTCGGGCGTGGGCATCGACCCGAGAAGTGTGGAGACGAGCATCTACGAATGCATCATCGACCAGGTGGATCCAAAAACCGTCATCACCGAAACCGAGACGCCCAACCTTTTCCTATTACCAGCCCATATCGACCTCGTTGGAGCCGAAATTGAGATGATCAACCTGCCCGAGCGCGAGCTGATGATGAAAAAACTGCTCGCTCCCATCAAAAAGGAGTATGATTTCATCATCATCGACTGTTCGCCCTCGTTGGGTTTGGTCACGGTCAACTCTCTCACCGCTTCCGACTCGGTCATCATCCCCGTGCAATGCGAGTATTTTGCCCTCGAAGGTTTGGGCAAGCTGCTCAACACCATCAAGATCGTGCAGACCCGCCTCAATCCCGACCTGGAGATTGAAGGCATATTGCTCACCATGTTCGACACTCGCCTTCGCCTTTCGAAGCAAGTGGTTGAAGAAGTCAAGATGCACTTCCAAGACATGGTGTTCAATACCATTATCAACCGCAACACCCGCCTAAGCGAGGCACCCAGCTTCGGTAAGACCATCGTCATGTACGACGCCAACAGTACGGGAGCCATCAACTATCTCAACTTAGCACGCGAGATCCTCGAAAAGAACAACCTAACCAACAAAGACTAACACGCCATGCCTGACAAAAACAGAAAATCATTGGGTCGCGGCCTCGACAGCATACTTCAAAGTCCCGAAACCGACATCACTAGCAAAGACATCAGCGGCGATTTCGTGGCTGGTGCCATCGCTGAAATCGACATCGACCAAATCGAGACCAACCCATTCCAGCCCCGCACCGAATTCGACGAAACCGCTTTGCGCGAACTGGCGCAATCCATCAAGGAACAAGGTGTGATTCAACCCGTTACGGTCAGAAAGCTTGGCTATAATAAATACCAACTCATCTCGGGTGAACGCCGTCTGAGAGCCTCCAAGATGGCCGGACTCGCCAAGATTCCCGCCTTCATTCGCGTGGCCAACGACGAGCAGATGCTTGAGCTCGCCTTGATTGAGAACATTCACCGCGAGAACCTCAACGCCATCGAAGTGGCCATCTCCTACCAACGCCTCATCGATGAGTGCAACCTCACCCAAGAGGAAGTGAGCGAGAAGGTAGGCAAGAGCCGTAGTGCCGTAGCCAACTTCTTGAGACTATTGAAGTTGCCCGCAGAAATACAGCTTGCCATTCGCGACGGACACATCAGCATGGGTCACGCACGCGCCCTCATCAACATCAACGATAAGGAAGAGCAACTGAAACTGCTCCAACAAATCATCATGGACGAGATGAATGTGCGCCAGACCGAGGAATTGGCAGAAAAGGCCAAAAATCCTGAGGCCAAGGAAAGAAAGCAGACCAATTTCATCCCCGAGCATTTCAAGAGCAAAATCAAGAAGCTGTCGCAAACCCTCAACACCAAAGTGAAGGTGAAACGCGACATCAAAGGTCATGGCAGCGTGGTCATTGACTTCAAGGACGAAGCCGAGTTTGACCGCATCATGGAGCTGTTCGGCAACAAATAATCCGACCATGCCCCGCCGTTTCCTCATCCTAATCGGCATGGCTATGCTGCTCGGTTTCGCGAAAGCCGAAGCGCAGAATGTCGTATTCGATACGGTGGGCAACGCTATCATCACTGCCGACACTATCGTGAAGCAACACAAGTCGGCCAAAACCGCCAAAGCGAAAAAGCCACATAGTCCACAGAAAGCCACTATACTGTCGGCATGTCTTCCTGGACTAGGGCAAATATACAACCACAAATGGTGGAAGGTGCCTATCGTCTATGCTGGACTTGGTGGCATTGGTTATTTGGCCTACAGCAACTACTACGAGTACCAATCCTACCTCCATGCCTACGAATTCAAGACTGGAGACCTGCCCGAAGGCGCGACACTTAACGCACACGAGACCGAATTGGCCAACAAATACGCCGACAGCCAGTTGCAGACCTACAAGGAATCCTACCGCCGCAACTTCGAGTTGTACAGCATCCTGACCGTAGCCTGGTATGGATTGAACATCCTTGACGCCTGCGTCGACGGACACCTCTACAACTACGACATCAGCGACGACCTCAGCCTCAGTGTGGATCCATACCTTCGGCCCACTGAGCAGCCAATCATGATGCCACAATACGCCCAAGTCGGGCTTTCGTTTCAATTGAATTTTTAACAGACTATGAGAATCGCTATTATCGGATACGGAAAGATGGGCCACGAGGTGGAGAAAGCCGCACTCGCCCGTCAGCATGAAATTGTCGTCACCATCGACAACCCTCAGGAATGGGAAGAACGCATCGAAAAACTGAAACAGGCCGATGTCGCCATCGACTTCAGCCAACCCGACCAGGTGGTCGGCAATATCAACCGTTGCTTTGACTTGCATATTCCGATTGTGGTGGGCACAACGGCCTGGCAGGACCATTTCGAGGAAATCAAGGCAAGGTGCTTGGCTGAGAAGCAAAGCCTGTTCACTGCGCCCAATTTCAGCATCGGGATGAACATCATGTTCTTGCTCAACAAGCAGCTGGCGAAGTATGCGGAAAAGTACGGTTACCAGCTCTCGATGGCGGAGACCCACCACATCCATAAACTCGACAAGCCCAGTGGAACCGCCGTGAAGTTGGCCAACGACATTCTTTCCGTCAACCACGACTACGACCATTGGAGCATCGAAGAGCCCGCCGAGCACACCTTATATATTAAAGTGACCCGCGAAGGCGAGGTGAACGGCATCCATAGCGTTATGGCCGAGTCCCCTGCCGACAAAATCACGCTCACCCATGAGGCTTTTAATCGCCAAGGATTCGCCATGGGCGCCCTTGCCGCCGCCGAGTTCCTAATGGGGAAGACGGGGGTGTTTGGAATGGAGGATTTGTTTGGGGAATAATCATTCCCACCTGTTCTCCGTTTTTACAACGAATCATCAAAACAGCAATCCGTTATGAAAAAAAGTATTTGCCTTTTAGTCTTTGTGCTTATCCTCTGCGCTTCAATCACTTCGTGTTTACAATCCACCTCCAATCCGATGGAAAAGGCCGCTCCGTATTTCGAGAACATGAAGAAAGTCTCGGATTCGGACAACGGCACTTTGTGGGGCAAAACACTATATGGCCCATCAATGTTTGTCGATGTGCAAACGCGTAATCTCGTTGCTAATCAGCAAAACAAGGAAAACACTTTAGAGCGAAAGGGGAACTTGTTTTTCGGACAGCTTCCTGAGGACATCATTATTGCAAACACCAAATTCAATTATTGCGGTGAGGATTGGACATGCGTGATTTGGGACAGCGACCGTGATTTGCAATTCGCAACCCAAATTCTGATTCATGAAAGCTGGCACCGCATTCAGGATGAGATCGGTCTGCCTGCCTGTGGGTCTTCAAACCAATACCTTGATGAAACCGAAGGTGAATTGCTTTTGAAGCTTGAACTGACCATTTTGAATAGTCTACTGCAAGATGATTCCAAAGACCTTGCAGAAGGCTTGCGCGATGCGATGACGGTGCGTAAATATCGCCAAACCCTATTCCCCAACGGCAACGAGAACCAATTCGAATGCCACGAGGGCATGGCCGAATACACCGCCTTCAAACTTCTACCTTTGGATAACGAGAAAATCAGGAAAGACTTGGTCGCAGCCGCTATTACGAAAGGCATGGACAATAACGGCTTCAGCAATTCATTCGCCTATCTTACAGGCCCTGCTTATGGTCTTTTCCTTGATGAACTCGTGCCCAATTGGAGGAACAGCATTTGCGCAGGCAAAACCCTTCCCGATGTGATTTCGACTATTGTTCCAATACCCGATACCGTTGATGTTGAAGAAATCGAAGCGATAACAGCTCGCTACAACGCGACTGAATATCTCAGCAAGGAAAGAACCCGTCTCGAAGCCCGTGACAAGGAAGATGCCACCTTGAGAGCGCGTTTCGCCGATTCGAAGTGGTTGTTGATTCCCAACGACAGCATTGAGTTCGGTTTCAATCCTGGTGAGCGGCTTGTCGCCTACGACACTATCGGCGTGATTTACACAACGATGCAATTGTCAGGCAAGTTCGGCACTTTAGAAGTCCACAATGGCATCCTCTGCACCAACAACTGGTCGTGTTTCATCATACCTTATTCCGAAGGCCATTGCGATGCCAAGATTTCGTTGGCTCCAGGCTATGCCATAGAAACGGTGGATGAGAAGTGTTATTCGGTGGTGAAGAAATAGATGATTTGGCATAGGATATTGGTATTCCCACAAGTTGAACAAGCCCAGTGGCACCGCTGTGAAACTGGCCAATGACATCCTTTCCGTCAACCACGACTACGACCAATGGAGCATTGAAGAGCCCGCCGAGCACACCTTATATATTAAAGTGACCCGCGAAGGCGAGGTGAACGGTATCCACAGTGTCATGGCCGAGTCGCCTGCCGACAAAATCACGCTCACCCATGAAGCCTTCAACCGCCAAGGTTTTGCCATGGGGGCTCTTGCCGCAGCAGAGTTCCTTGTTGGGAAGACGGGGGTGTTTGGGATGGAAGATTTGTTTGTGGAATGACATTGCTTCGCAAGAAATCTTTCAAAATCAGATAAAAATCATTCAAAAATCACTTTGATTTGAAATAATTTGTACTTTTGCCTTCGATTGTTCGGGGAGACATCCGAGCAGTTGAAGGCAATTTGTGCTTGTATCTCAGAGTACTAAATCTGGAAAATTCAGTGAGGAGATAAAGGACAGTTTGCCCGCCTTTTGTGCATCCGATTAGTTTATCTAACCGAGCATAGAGGCTAGGTAAACATGTGCTGTTTTCTTACGAAGGTTTTCCAGAGCCTGTACTCTAAAACTAGTGCATTTCAAGTTTCCTAGCCTTCTTGTGTACAATCGTAAACCTGCCGAGTCGGGGAAGCAATAGGTGGGAATTGGAACCGTCACGAAACTTGAGAAAAGCATGGACGACAATACGCGAAACACAAGAAATAAAGAATGCATAGAAGAGATCATCCGTAACACTTTCGAGGCAATTCAAGATGCATACAATTATCAAACAGAAAATGCTCCAAAACTTGATTCTCCAAATAGGCAAAGATTGAGCCGCATTGTTTTTCCACAAAAACGAGATGACACGACACGTATCAGCGAACAAGAACTTCGTTTCGTTTTTGTTGAACAAATGAATAAGAAAATCAACGAAGGTTGGGATGTGTTCTATTCCGTTGAGACCCCAACTCGTGATCCCTATAAAGGATTTCGTAAAGGAGAAACTCCAAGGCAAGATGAAAGCGGTCGTTCAGGAGAATTTGACTTAGTTATCTTCAATAATCGGCTGGAGCGAATTGCACTCATTGAGTTCAAAGCCAATAACGCTTCAGACCATGAACACTTGAAAGATTTTGTCAAATTAAACAACCCGAAAGAAGGAGATGTACTCAGATATTTCATCGAAATAGTCAAGTCTTATGATATGGGCACACTTTCAAGCCTTCGGAGCAAAACGGATGGTAACAAACCAATATTCAGGTGTTGGTCATTGGATGAGGGAAAGGATATTACGAAAGACATTTGTGCAGCAACAATTAAGGAATAAAACATTAAACACTATTGCAATGAAAAAGTTTTTGAAGACATTAGCAGCCATAACGCTATCGACAGCGGTGATTTTCTCCGTAGGATGTAAGCCCGAAGAAGACCCCATCAATGGTGGAGGAGATAACGGGGACAATGGCAGCGGTCTGGACAGCCACGTATATGTTGACCTTGGTTTGCCAAGCGGTACTTTGTGGGCTACTTGCAACGTTGGTGCCAACGCTCCAGAAGAATGCGGTTATTATTTTGCATGGGGAGAAACAGAGTTCAAGGATTCTTATAGTTGGAGCAATTACAAATATTGTTATCAAATCGGTGAAGCACTTACCAAGTATTGTTTCGATTCGCATGTCGGACTTAACCTTTTTACGGACAATTTGACGACACTTAAGCCCGAAGATGATGCAGCTACGACTAATTGGGGTAATGGTTGGCGTACACCAACCAAAGAAGAATTTGAGGAATTGTTGCAGAATACGACAAAAACATGGACTCTTCGGAATGGAATGGTCGGATATTTATTAACTGCGAATAATGGTAATACCTTGTTTTTCCCAGCTGCAGGTCGGATGATGGAAGACCGACTATTAGAACATGCGGCATTTGGACATTATTGGACAAAAACTCTTTCTGAATACAATCCGAGAAAAGCAATGAGATTTGTTGGGTCAACAACATACTTTTCCGATTATGAAATTGAACGCTATCATGGTCTTTCTGTTCGCCCGGTTCGTGCTGACAACGAAATGGAAAATGATTCCGTACTGTCTTATCCGATTGTAACAACAGGGGATATAATTGAAATTGGCAGAATTAGTGCAAAATGTGGGTTTACGGTCGTAACTAATGAAGATATAGATGTAATCACAACAGGCGTTTATTGTGGCACAACTGAAAATCCAACAAGTGATGCCCCAATACATACCATAACTAATATGAGCGGTGTTTATGATAATCTTCATCCTGTATGGGATGGTATATGGATGAGTGGGCTCACCCCAAATACCACATACTATGTAAGGGCTTATGCAAAAACAAGCGACAACAATATTTACTATGGCGAGCAAAAGTCTTTTACTACTTTGCAAGATTATCCTTGCTACGGACCGTTCTCCATAAGCGAAGAATTACAGGTTTATTTCTCTCAAGGCAACCTTCAATACCAAGCCTCAACATTCACATGGCGTTTCGCTGAAAACCAATGGGACTATGTTGGTACAGAGATACCTGATTTAAATGGAGATTTCGGAGGCACTGTACCTGGAAGCAGCAATCATCTTATTTCAAACGATTATGACGGCTGGATAGATTTATTTGCATGGGGGTCTGCAAATTCTCCAACCCTTGTCGCATTTATGAACATCACAGATTTTGTGGACTGGGGCACGAAACCTATCAGTAATGCAGGCGGACATGCTTATCCTTGGCGAACACTTACAAAAGAAGAATGGGACTATTTGTTATATGGACGCCAAACCCCTTCTGGAGTTCGTTTTGTTTTAGGAATGGTCAACAATATAAAGGGGCTTATATTACTTCCAGATGACTGGAATGCTTCTATTTATCAATTGAGTAATGTAAACGACGGCCCTAACCCTAACTACCAGGACAATAGAATCTCAGAAGAAACATGGAAAGATTCCTTAGAAACGCATGGTGCTGTGTTTCTTCCTTGGGCTGGTTATAGGGTAAACTACAATGTATCAGCTGTAAGAAGAAGGGGGTATTATTGGTTAGCTGAACGAGACTGGTATTTGGACTTTTTTGAATCTTATGGATTAAATTTCCCGTTTTCTTATCAAAACAACAGCATTGCTGGCTATTCAGTTCGACTTGTTTGGTGCAAACAGTATGAATTCTAATAGATAGTGAGCTGGCAGCAATATCGGCTTTTTCTTTGTAAATACAGCCAAAATTTTGTTGGTATAAAATTTTATACCTATTTTTGCAGAAAAAATTCTGCTATGCCGACATTGCTGATAACTTTTGGAATGCGTTTCTTCTTCTATTTGGATGAACACCAACCTATTCATGTACATGTGGATTGCAATGGAAAGAAAGCTAAAATCGCATTGGAACCTTCTGTCAGTTTGGTGTACAACCATGGTCTGAAAGAGCAAGAAATGAAAAAGGCTATCGACACTTGCGCCATCTATCGCGACGATTTCATAGCAGAATGGCATAAAAGGTTTGACTAAAATAATCAAGAAAATGGAAAAGATAAAAAACATCTGGTTTGACGAAAAGAGAATCTACTTGAAAACCACCGAAGGCCGCATATTGAGCCGTCCGTTGGAGGCATATCCCGAATTGAAAGAAGCCTCGATGGAACAACGCAACGACTTCACTATCGATGAAGAAGGCACTTCAATCCGTTGGGAAACTCTTGATGCGGACATGCACATTTCAAGTTTTTACGAGACAAGCGAACCGAATGACCAAAACGAAGTAGCGGAAATGTTCAAGCGTTTCCCATGGCTCAATGTATCGGAAGTGGCTCGCGCCATCGGCATTAACAAAAGCCTTTTGGCTCGTTACATCTACGGTATTTCCAAACCGAGCGAACAGCGCTTACGACAGATTCGGTTAACATTACACGCACTTGGCACGGAACTACAAACCGCGTGAATTATCCATTGAAAATACTATTTTAACCAAACTTCCGTTAATACAAAAATTACAATTCAAATATGTCACTATTACTATTCATTTTAATCGTTCCGGCGCTGTTCACCATCCCGATTGCGTTCTGCTGGAAGCAGTTTGAAGCCGCCGGACAAAAGGGCTACTATAGCCTCATCCCCTATTACAACATCTATATCATGCTGAAAATCATCGGCAAACAGAAGAAATTCTGGTGGTGGTTCTTCATCGTCTTCCCCTACATCAACATCTTCATGCTGCTGCTCATGCTTGTCGAACTGGGCAAGTGTTTCGGCCGATTCAAGATCTGGGAGGAAGGCATGGCCGCCATTCTGCCCTTCATTTTCTTCCCCATCATTGCCAAAAACGACAAATACCATGACCCCGCCACGACTACAAGACCCAAAAAGTCGACTGCACGCGAATGGTTCGATGCCATCATTTTTGCCGTGGTCGCTGCCTTAATCATCAGAACCTATGTCTTTGAAATGTTCACCATCCCCACATCGAGTATGGAGAAGTCGCTCTGCGTAGGTGATTATCTGGTGGTCAGCAAGATACATTATGGTCCCAAGGGACAAAACACCCCGCTCTCGTTCCCCTTCGTACACAACACCCTGCCGTGGAGCAAGACCAAAAAGTCGTACCTCGAATGGATCAAGTTGCCCTATCACCGTTACCCTGGCGTGACGACAATGAAGCGTTACGATCCCATCGTGTTCAACTATCCCGCAGGCGACACGGTTTGCGAGAACTATCAAAGCAGCGTCAACTACTACGACCTTGTGCGTGAATATGGGCGCGACAATGTGTGGAAAGGCAAAGTGGTGCTGAACCTCAATGGTGTTCCTACGCCAAGCGGCAAGGTCATCTCTCACCCTGTCGACAAGCGCGAGAACTATGTGAAGCGCCTCATCGGTATGCCTGGCGACTCCCTGCAAATCATCAACGGTGTGGTGTATATCAACGGCGAGAAAGCCTTCCAACCTGAGAACATGCAACACAACTATACCGTGGTGACCACCAGTGGCGGCATCAACAAGCAGACCTTAGACAAATATGAAATCACTGAAGGCTACCGTACTGACGACCCCAACACTTTCGTTCTCAACATCAGCGAGAAGGTATCCAATGAATTGATCAAACTACCGTATGTCACCTCAGTGATGCGCAGTGTGCAGGCACCTGGTCAAGGCACCAGCACCAGCCTCTTCCCCAACCGTCCCGACCTCTATCCTTGGAATGTGGACAACTTCGGCCCCATCTACATCCCGCAGAAAGGCGTGACGGTGAAACTGGATGTCAACACCTTGCCCTTCTACGAGCGCATCATCCACGCCTACGAACTGCACGACTTGAAAGTGGAGGGCGACAAGATTTACATTGACGGACAGCTGGCCGATAGCTACACATTCGAGATGGACTACTATTGGATGATGGGCGACAACCGCCACAACTCCGCCGACTCCCGTTATTGGGGTTATGTACCTGAGAACCACATCGTTGGAAAACCCATCCTCGTTTGGCTCTCAAGGGACAAGGAAAACGGCGGAATCCGTTGGAAGAGAATGTTCAGGATTCCGAAGTAAGCCTTCGATTACACGCTTTTAGGCTGTCTTTTCGGCAGCCTATTTTTTTGCTCCAAAAACGCAAAAAGGCCAACTTACGAACCAACTATTTTATTTATTTTTGCAAGCTATTAACGAAGACAGAACATGGCCACAGGAAACAACCGTAAAGAAAACACTTTCAAGCAGAAAGCCTCATCCGAGACCGAATTGCTGGAAGTACAGCCCATCATAACCGAAGAACCGAAAAAAGAGGAAAAACCAAAAAAAGAAACCTCAAAAAAGAGTGAGAAATCGCAAAAAGTCAAAGACTCCAAACCGCAGAAAACCAAAGAGAAACCAAAAAGCGAAAGCCGCTTTGGCCGAATCGTCGGCATCCTGTTTCTCTGCTTGGCCGTCTTTTTGGGCATTGCCTTGATTTCTTACTTGGTGAGCTTTTTCAGCGGGCACCATCAGGAATATGGCTACCAGATCTTCAGCAAGAAAATCGAAATCGAGAACCGCACAGGTAGCCTTGGCGTCTTTTTGGCACAGACACTCATCAAGGAGTCGTTTGGCATCGGCTCGTTCTTTTTCGTTTACCTGCTGTCCCTCATCGGTTTGCGCCTTACTGATGCCGCCAAAATCAAGATGTGGAATGTTTGGAAGTGGGCCTTACTCAGCTTGGTGTGGATGCCATTGTTCTTCGCTTTCATTGCCACTGCGGCACCAAAATGTGCCATCTTTGGTGGTGCAGTCGGCCTGTGGCTCAACACTTTGCTGACCAATTATGTCGGCGACACAGGTGTCATCATCATTCTCGCATTCCTGTTGTTGGTTTTCCTTGTCTACCAATTCAACCTCACACTCAACTATTTCAAGGAGCGACGCGAGAAACGCGAAGATGAGGAACGCCGTCAGGCAGCCATCCTTGCCGAACAACGCATCAGGGAACAGTTTGACAGAGAGCAGGAAAACATGACCGATAACGGCGAGGACATTGACCCCGACTTCATTGACGATGAGGAAGAAGACAACGAACCACATCTGCCACCTACTACTTCCTATACCAAAGACCCGACCTTTGTCATTGTGAATCCCGATAACAACTCAGAAGGCGCCAAGGAGAATGTTCTTGTCCGCCCCAAAGAAAATGAGGTTCAAGAAAAGGAACTCACCCCAGAGCCTGTCGTGACAACAGAAAACGACAACAAGCCCAAGGACATCATCCCCGAAAAGACGGACAACGGTGCTGAAAAAGTGGAGCTGGTCATTGAGAACACGCCCAAAGAGGAAACCGTCGACAATGGCAAAAACATGGAGCACCACACCGTCGACACGCCTTTTGACCCGCGTTACGAATTGCGCGACTACAAGTTCCCGACTTTGGACATGCTCAACGACTACGGTGGCAAGAAGTCGGAGATCGATGAAGAGGAACTGAATGCCAACAAGAACAAGATTGTGGAGACCTTGGGCAACTACGGCATCGCCATCGACAAGATCAAGGCGACCATCGGTCCCACGGTTACCTTATATGAAATTGTCCCTGCTGCCGGTATCCGTATCTCGAAAATCAAGAACTTGGAAGACGACATTGCCTTGAGTCTGGCCGCCCTAGGCATCCGTATCATCGCTCCTATCCCGGGCAAAGGCACCATCGGTATCGAAGTGCCGAACAGCAAGCCCGAGACCGTCTCGATGCGCAGTGTGCTGGCATCAGAAAAATTCCAAAACTCAAAATATGCCCTGCCTTGCGCCATCGGTAAAACCATCTCCAACGAGACCTATGTCTTCGACTTGGCCAAGATGCCACACATCCTGATGGCAGGTGCTACTGGTCAAGGTAAATCGGTGGGACTGAATGCCATCATCGCTTCCTTGCTCTACAGCAAGCACCCTTCGGAGCTGAAATTCGTCATGGTCGACCCGAAGAAGGTGGAGTTAACCCTTTACAACCGCATCGAGCGTCATTATCTGGCCAAGCTCCCCGATTCGGAAGACGCCATCATCACCGATGTGAAGAAAGTGGTGCGTACACTCAATTCCTTGTGCATAGAGATGGACCAGCGTTACGACCTGTTGAAAGCCGCCGAGTGCCGAAACATCATCGAATACAACGAGAAGTTCAAGGCGCGCAGGCTGCTCCCCACTGAAGGTCACCGTTTCCTGCCCTACATTGTGTTGGTCGTCGATGAGTTTGCCGACCTCATCATGACCGCAGGCCGTGAGGTGGAAGCCCCGATAGCCCGTATCGCCCAATTGGCTCGTGCCGTCGGCATCCACCTGATTATCGCTACGCAACGTCCTTCGGTCAACATCATCACGGGCTCCATCAAGGCCAACTTCCCTGCCCGTATTGCCTTCCGCGTCATCTCGCAGGTCGACTCGAAGACCATCCTCGACCAAAGCGGAGCCAACCAGCTCATTGGTCGTGGTGATATGCTGCTCTCTACGGGCAACGACTTAGTGCGTCTGCAATGCGCATTCATCGACACGCCTGAGGTGGAGGCCGTCACCGAGTTCATCGGCAACCAACGCGGCTATGCCGAGCCGTTCCTGCTGCCTGAGGTTCCTGAAGAGGAAGGTGAAGGCGTCGACATCGAAGAAGATGGTGAACGCGACAGCCTCTTTGAGGAAGCTGCAAGGATCGTGGTGCAAACCCAACAAGGCTCCACTTCAATGATTCAGCGCAAGCTGAAACTCGGCTACAACCGCGCAGGCCGCATCATCGACCAATTGGAGGCTGCAGGCATTGTCGGGCCTTTCTCGGGTAGCAAGTCGAGAGAGGTGAAAGTGACTTCTGAAGCCGCTTTGGAACAGATTTTGCGGGACATCTACAACAAAGACAACGGAATTTGAAAATGAAAACGAAAAACATCATTGCATGCCTGTTCCTATTGTTTGTGACACAGGCCGTTACCGCACAAAACAATGCCGAAGCGCTCATCCGTGTTTTGGTCAACCAAGTCAAGAGCCATCAGAACATGGAGATGAAATTCTCCTACCAAATCAGCCCTGATGAGAAGACTTTGATTGATGCACTAAAAGGCAAAGCTTGGCTACAAGGCGAGGCATACAAAATCGAATTGCCAGAGCAACAGACCATTTCCGACGGCAAGACCATTTGGTCGTATCTCGTTGACGATGAGGAAGTCTTGGTGAGCAATGCCACTGAAGGCACCGACAATACACCCCTTAAACTCCTCACCTCACTCGACAAGAACTATGCAGCCACTTTGACCAACATCGATGCTCAAGGCAATGCGGTCATCGAATTGGCCAATCCGAAAGGACAATACAAGCGCATCACTTTGAAAATCAACGCAAAGAAAACCGAGCTAAAGAATGTTGACATTTATATGGAAGACGGTAGCAAGGTCATGATTACCATCGAAGAAATGAAATTCGACCAACAATTGGACGACAAATTCTTCACCTTTGATGCGAAAAAACACCCCAATGTGGATGTGATAGATATGCGGTGACGCAATAAAATACGATTGTTTTCGTATTAAAAAATGCGGCTGCCACGATGTGACAGCCCTACAAACAACAATTCAACAATTCAACGATAAACAATTCAACAACACAATATGAATCTTCTTCAAATTCAACAGGCTGCCAACGATTTAGGCGCAGCCGCTACCGCCGAAGCAGTAGCACAACCCACAGAATTCAAACTTTCAATCCTCGAACTCGCCACCAAAGGTGGTTGGATCATGATTTTATTGGCCGTTTTGTCCATCATTGCGGTGTACATCTTCATCGAAAGGTTCATCACCGTTTCGCGTGCCACCAAATACGACAACGGTTTCATGGAACGCATTCGCGAATATATGAAGGATGGCAAACTCGATTCTGCGAAAGCCTTGTGCAGAGGCAATTCCACTCCTATCTCACGCATGATTGAAAAAGGTCTTTCTCGCATTGGCAGACCTTTGGGCGACATCAACTCGGCCATCGAGAATGTGGGCAACTTGGAAGTTGCCAAGCTGGAACGTGGTGTCAGCATTTTAGCCATGATTGCCAGTGCCGCCCCGATGATCGGTTTCTTGGGCACGGTAACGGGTATGATTCGCGCCTTCTACAACATGTCGATGGCGGGTAACAATATTGACATCGAACTGCTTTCCTCGGGCATCTACGAAGCCATGGTGACTACCGTCGGCGGTCTGATTGTGGGTATCGTTGCCTACTTCTTCCACGCCATCATCTCAAACAAAATCCAGAAAGTCGTCAACCTGCTTGAGGGCAAGGCAACTGAATTCATGGATGTTTTGAACGAACCTGCCTAAAATCAGCGCATTATGGCCATCAAATCAAGAAATAAGGTCGAACCCACATTCAACTCCTCGTCCATGTCGGACCTGGTGTTTCTGCTGCTGATTTTCTTCATGCTGACATCGACCTTGGTTGCTCCCAACGCCATCAAACTCATGTTGCCTTCGAGCAGCAGCAAGACCATGGCCAAACAAACCGTCACTGTATATGTGAACGAGCAACTGCAATATGTTGTTGATGAAACACCTGCCGACGAGACACAGCTCACCGACCTCATCAACACCAAAATCGGCAACGACACTCAAGCCACGGTGGTGCTTCGTTCGGACAAAAGCGTACCCGTGCAATACATAGTGAATGTGATTGATGCTGTCAACGAAATCAACAACGCCACAGGCAACAACCACAAAGTCATTTTAGCCACATCGCCAAAGAAATAAAACATGAACAACAAAGAAAAGAAAGACAAAGGTATAGCCATAGTAGGCACCATAGTAGTACACGCTTTGGTGCTATTAGTGCTCTTCCTGATGGCTTTCAGAACGCCTCTCCCGCTACCAGGCGAGGAAGGCGTTGAGGTCGACTTAGGCATGATGGACCAAGGCATGGGCAACATCCAGCCCGAGAAGCCAGCCATTCCCATGGCAGCACAGCCTCAACAACAGCAAAACAAGAGCAAGGAAGACATCGTCACCCAAAACGATGATGAAGCCCCTGCCATCGAAAAGCCGAAAAACACCAAGCCGAAACAGGAAACAAAACCCGTTGAAGAACCCAAGCCCACCGTCAACCAAAAAGCTTTGTTCAAAGGTAGTAATAATCCCCAGGCTGGTGGCTCGGAAGGCATCACCGGCCAACCCGGCGACCAAGGCAAGCCCAACGGACTGGCTGGCATCAAGAAATACGACGGCAACGGAGGCAAAGGCAACGGCACAGGCTATGACCTAGGTGGCCGTGGCGCCAAGAGCCTGCACCGCCCTGATGACGATTTCAGCGAAGAAGGCAGAATTGTAGTTGATATTTGGGTCAACCGCAATGGGCAAGTCGTTCGTGCCGAAGTAGCTACTAAGGGCACCGACATCATCAGCAACTCGATGCGCCAAAAAGCCATCCAAGCTGCCAAGCGCTCGACTTTCGCTTCCGACCCCGATGCGCCTGAAGAACAACACGGCACCATCACTTATACTTTTGTCATTAACCAATAAAAATGTGGAATTATGAATTATGAATGCTGAATGACGCGAAAAGACGCTGGTCTTGGCCTCATTCTGCATTCAGCATTCAGCATTCATCATTATCAAATAATCGCCTATGAATTACTCCGAGACTCTCGAATGGATGTTCAACAAACTGCCAATGTACCAACGCATTGGAGCCGCCGCCTACAAGGCTGACTTGAACAACACCATACAACTCCTCAATCTTTTAGACAACCCACAGAACAACTTCAAGTCGGTACATGTGGCCGGCACCAACGGCAAGGGATCCGTATCTCACATGCTAGCCTCCGTGTTTCAGGAAGCAGGCTACAAAACTGGCCTTTACACCTCGCCTCACCTGCGCGACTTCCGCGAACGCATTCGCATCAACGGTGAAATGATTCCCGAGGAGAATGTGGTGCAATTCATCGATACCTACAAGGAAAAATTCGAGGCCATGGAGCTTTCTTTCTTTGAGATGACCGTTGGCATGGCCTTCGACTATTTCTCAAAGGAAAAAATTGACATCGCCATCGTCGAAGTGGGCATGGGCGGGCGTTTGGACTCAACAAACCTAATCACACCCGAGTTGAGCGTCATCACCAACATCGACTTCGACCACATGAAGTTTTTAGGCGACACGAGAGCAAAAATCGCGTACGAAAAAGCCGGCATTATCAAACCCAACATCCCCGTAGTCATTGGCGAGACGCATCCCGAGACTGAACAAGTCTTCATTGACAAGGCAAAGGAAAGCAACAGTCCCATTTATTTCGCCGACCAAATCTTCGACTGCGACAAAATCCATATCGAGTCGAATTCGGAACAGCAATACGATGTTTGGAAAAACAGCGAGCTCTACATGGAAGCGCTCGAGCTCCCGTTGATGGGCAATTACCAGCAGAAAAACCTCACCACCGTGATGTGCGCTTTGGACTTGCTGCGCAGTAAGTTCGACCTCACTGACGACGACATCCGTGATGGCATCGGCAGAGTCATTCGCAACACCCACCTCATGGGTCGATGGCAGATTCTCAACAAAGACCCGCTGACCATTGCCGACACGGGACATAATGTGGCTGGCATCACCGAAGTCGTCAAACAACTGGCAGAAATGCAATATGACAAACTCCATTTCGTACTCGGCATGGTCAACGACAAGGACATCGACAGCGTATTGCAACTCCTTCCCCATGGTGCCGAGTATTATTTCTGCAAAGCCGACATCCCCAGAGGTTTGGATGCTAATATTTTAGCTCAGAAGGCTTTTGACATGGGTCTGCGCGGACAGGTATTCGAGTCCGTAAGTCACGCCTATCGCTCGGCCGTCAACAATGCCCATTTTGGTGACATCGTTTTCATCGGAGGCAGCAATTTCACCGTGGCCGAAGTCGTATAACGGAATTATTCTTACCTTTGCCGAAAATCTTTGTTACATGTCAGGCAAAAGGCTTCATATTCTCATCGGATTGCTCATGACCATTCTCATGTCGTCGTGCAGCATCAACCGCTTCATCCCCGAAGGCAAGAGTCTGGTTCAAAGTAACAAGATTGTCTTTGAAAGCAAAAAAAAGACCGAAATCAGCAAGTCGGGACTGTCGAACTACATCACCCTCAAGCCTTATAAAAAAACCTTCCAAACCAAACTACCCAATTGGATTTACTACAAATCAGTGCAAAAACCCAAGAGCAAGACCTGGAAATGGCTTAATGAGAGATTCGGCAGAGAACCCATCTATTATGACCCGATAGAAGCCAACAATTCGGCCAATCAGATGATGCGCTACATCGACAATGTAGGCTATTTCCATTCCAAAGTAACCCACACGGTGAAAGAGCGAGGCAAACGGGCAAAAATCACTTATCATGTCTACCCCACCGAACCTTATAAGGTCAACAACATCGAATATGTCATCAACGACTCTTTGATTAGGAGCTACATCATGCGTGACAGCACCAAATTTGAGGTCAATAAAGGGGACATCTACAATGCCTATACGCTTAACAATGTGCGCAACACGATCACCGAGAGGATGAAAAACTCGGGATATTTTTACTTCAGTCGCGATGACATCTTTTTTGAGGTGGACAGCAATTACATGAACCACAGCCTATCCATCACCATGAAGCTGAAAGACAACAAGTTGTCATACAAAAAATACTACATCAACAAGATTAGCATTTATCCTGACTACTCCGTCTTCAAATCGCATAACCACCCCATTGATTCAATCACACTTGTTCAGGAGGTAGGGCCAAGAAAACGCACCAACCACCTAAATTTCTACTATTACAATGAACCCCAGGTAAAGCCACAGTCTTTTTTGCGTTCCATACAAATTTTGGAAGACTTTCCATATAACCAACGCAGCGTAACAAACACCTATAGGGCATTGGGCAACTTCCGCCTTTTCAACAATGTGAACATCGAATTCGACACAGTAAATGTTGAAAACGACTCCCGTAACCGTCTCGACTGCCGTATCACCATGCAACAAAACGATGTTCATTCCTTCACAATACAAGGCGAAAGCACCAACTCTGATGGCGACTTGGGCATCAAAGGTAGCATGTCGTACTCCAACAAGAACATTTTCCATGGTGCAGAGACATTCCAAATCAGCCTAAAAGGAGGCTTTGAAGCACAAAAACTGGTAGGAAATGAAATCACTGAAAGTGGGAAAAGCGTCTTCAACACATGGGAATTTGGCATTACGACAAGCGTTGTGTTTCCCAAGTTCCTAGGTCTTTTCCCTACCATCACACTCGCCAGAGACTATCAACCCACCACCACTCTTTCGTTAGGCTTCAACTCGCAAACGCGATATTACTATTCCCGTTACATCACAACAGCTTCTTCGAGCTACGATTGGAAGACCAACTACCGCCTCGCCCAAGCCTTGTCGCCATTCTTCCTCAACAGCGTCAAGATTGCCAAAATCAACCCAGCCTTCCAAGCCTACCTTGATGCGGAAACCAGCCAAAGGAAAAAAGCACAATACACAAGCCACTTGCTCTTTGGCACCCGCTATTCCCTCACTTACAACACCCAAAATATCACCAAGACTGGCAGCTTCTTTTATATTCGAGCCGATTTTGAGTCGAGTGGCAACTTGATTTCCCTATTCAACAAGACCAAACTCATCACCAAAAATGCACAAGGCTATCATGAGTTGTTTGGAATCCCTTACGCCCAATACCTCAGAGGCAGTTTCGACATCCGACAGCACCTTGACTTAGGCAACGACAACTGGTTTGTCACTCGTCAATTTGTAGGAATTGGACTACCCTATGGCAACTCCAAAGACCTGCCTTTCGAACGCAGTTTCTATGGAGGCGGTGCCAATGGACTGCGCGGATGGCTCTACCGCACCGTTGGTCCAGGTGGCTATGTACCTATTTCGGACGACATTGAGAAAACGGGCGACTTGCAGCTGGAATTCAATGCCGAATATCGTTTTCCAATCTATAATATCTTCAATGGTGCTGTTTTCATTGACATGGGCAATGTCTGGACTTACCGGCCCAATGAGTCAATGCCCAACAGCGAATTCAAGTTCAACACTTTCTATAAACAGATGGCACTTGATGCCGGATTTGGCATCAGGTTGGATGTTTCCTTCCTCTTGCTTAGGTTCGACATCGCCTACGCCATGCGCAATCCATACCCCGATCCGGAAACAGGCCGTTATTGGCGGTTTGGCAACGGCGATTTCAACAACATCCGATTCCAAGCTGGCATTGGATATCCCTTCTGAACCATGTTAAGCCGAGGTGAGCTATACGGAAAGCTGGTGCAATCCTTCGGGTTTGAGCCCACTGAGGGTCAAGCCATTGTGCTGTATCATTTGGCAGCCTTTCTGCTTTCTCAAAAAGAGAATCCCACCTACATCCTAAGAGGCTATGCTGGTACGGGCAAAACCTCACTGGTCAAGACCTTGGTAAGGACTTTGCCTTCCATCGAGATGCGTTTCGTGCTGATGGCCCCGACGGGAAGAGCCGCCAAGGTACTTAGTAACTATACGGGACAGAACGCATCGACCATACACCGACGCATTTACCAAACCAAATCCTTCCCTGACGGGAGCTTTAGAATCGCGAGAGCCGAGAACAAATTTAAGAACGCCTTGTTTATCGTTGACGAGGCTTCCATGATAGGCGAACAAAGGGAATTTGGCGGTAGCAGCTTGCTCGACGACCTGCTAAGCTATGTCTTCAATGGCGAAAACTGTCGTTTGTTGCTCATTGGCGACACAGCACAGTTGCCACCTGTTGAGAGTCAAGAAAGTCCGGCCTTGGATTGCAATTATCTCAAATCCCAGTTCCCAATCACGGCAGCCACTTTTGAGTTGACCGAAGTGAAACGTCAGGCATTGGAATCAGGAATCTTATACAATGCTACAGACATTAGACAATTGCTCAGTCAAAACCTTTACGAATACAATTTACCTATATTCCACTTGGAAGGCTTCGATGACATCAAAAAGATTGAACCAGAGGAGTTTGAGGAAATGCTTCATAATGCCTTTGCCAATACATCTGAGAATGAAGCTGTCATCGTTTGCAAGTCAAACAAGCGAGCTAATATGTTCAACCAAGCCATACGGGGGCGTATCCTCAACATCGAAGGTGAGATAGCTACCGGCGACAAGCTGATGGTGGTCAAAAACAACTATTTTTGGGCAGAAGGCAACGAGGCAATGAGTTTCATCGCCAATGGCGACATGGCTGAGATAAGAAAGATCAAACATTTCGAGGAGATGTACGGCTTTCGTTTCGCCGATGTCGAGTTGAGCTTCACTGACTATCCCGATGCACCCAACATAGAGGCCAAAATCCTTTTGGAAACCTTGAACAGCAACAGTCCTTCGCTTACAGAAGAGGAAAACAAAAGGCTATTTTCAGCAATCGAAGAGGACTACATGGACATCCCCAACCGAAGGGAGCGTTACAAGGAAATGAAGAAGAGTCCATGGTTCAATGCCTTGCAGGTGAAGTTTGCCTATGCCCTCACCTGCCACAAGACCCAAGGTGGGCAATGGAGCAGTGTTTTCATCGATTCTTCTCTGAACCAAAAGGTAACACTTGAGGTGGAAGATTTGCGTTGGCTTTACACCGCCTTGACCCGTGCGCAGGAGCGGGTGTACTTCGTGAATTTCAAGGAAGCGTTTTTTGAAGAATAACTATTATAAACCACATAAAAACAGATAAGCCCGCCAGCAGTGCTGACGGGCTTTCCGTTGTGGGTGGGCGGCGAACTACTTTCCCACGGTCTCCCGCAGTATCATCGTCGCG
>ONFF01000010.1 GCA_900317055.1 uncultured Bacteroidales bacterium
CGGAATGAGCAATAACTTCAGTTTAATCCTTACCAAAAAAAGAATCAAGATGATTACAAGAAACGAAAAGGCCAAGGGCCTCTGGTGGAGGCTCTTGGCTACATTGCCGGTGCTGGCTTTCTTGATGATTGCCAACACGAAAGTGACGGCACAAGAACAAAAGGCCGTCGACCATACCTTAAAGGTGTCAATTAGTCCATTTGAAGTCTTTGATGATGATGGTGCTCCTATGCAGTTAATAAAAGACACTATCTTTTATGAAGATGATGGTACCTATGTCAAGTTCGAGACTTCGGATGGTTTCCAACCAGAGACGGGAGAACCATGCAAAAAACTGACTATCACCTCATACAATGCTGATGGAACGCCTCGCAACAATTTCTTCATTACTGAAACGGAAAGAAGAGGCGATACATCAACATACAGCATTGAACCGTTTACATTCACCCTTTCCGAACATCTTTTTGAACAACTGCTTGACATAGCCACATCCGAAGCAGACACTGTCTATCAAATCGTTGAAGAGATGCCTGAATTCCCAGGCGGCGAAAATGCCCTAATGGAATATGTGAGTAAAAATGTTGTTTATCCAGAGGAAGCAAAAGAAAAGGAAATACAAGGCAGAGTATTCATCAGTTTTGTTGTTGAGAAAGACGGCAGCATCGGTGAAGTGAAAGTGCTTCGAGGCATCGGTGGCGGCTGCGACGAAGAATCAGTTCGTGTTATCAGTGACATGCCGAAGTGGAAGCCCGGTAAGCAGAAAGGCGAAGCTGTTAGGGTGAGTTACCAGATTCCCATCATGTTTAAGCTCGGGCAGACGAATGATGAATACAAAACCACAGTGAAAACGGTTATTGCGGGTGATGACGAACATTCCTGGAAGGCTTCAACGGCAACAATTCCGGACAATCCAGCAAAAGCCAGTATGAAACCCGATAAAGACGGTGTCTATCAAATCGTTGACGAGATGCCTCAATACCCTGGAGGCGAAGCTGCAATGATGGATTATGTGGCCCAAAATGTCGTTTATCCCAAAGAAGCTCAGGAAAAGGGAATCTCAGGCCGTGTGTTTGTCGGCTTCATTGTCGAGAAAGACGGCAGTGTTTCCGAGGTGAAAGTACTGCGCGGCATTGGAGGCGGTTGTGATGAAGAAGCCGTTCGTGTCATCAAAGCCATGCCGAAATGGAAACCCGGCAAGATGAAAGGCAAACCTGTTCGGGTGAGTTACATGATGCCGATCATTTTTAAACTGCAATAAACCATTATCGTTTTTGTAGGGCTGTCGTACCACGGCAGCCGCATGACGGGAAATCCCATGCGGCTGCCATGTTGTGACAGCCCTACAAACCTATTAATAATTCAGCCCAAAAGCCCAAAGCGGAACCACATTGCCGTAGCCGTATTCGATATCATCCTTCACCACATAGCCTTCCTTGGCATCCGCAATCTGCCTTTTGCCTTTGCTTTTTCCGCCCACTTCGAAGGTCATGCCTTTAATGTCGAAATCTGATAGGGAAGAAGAAGTAACTTTTTGGTTGACACGCATTTGATTGTAGAAGAAAGTTTCTCTAATCGTGCCGGTGTCTTCCTCGCCATCGCCTAAACTGTTCATTAGGTTGGTGTTGTCGAGATAGATTTTTTCCACTTTGCCAAGTTCGCCTAAACCGCCAGTACCGTCTCTTAGTTGTGCGATAAGTCCCGCTTTTTCCATATAGACCAAATAATCCTCAATGTTGTTGCGACTGGCCTGAATCTGTCCTGCGAGGCTGGCCATATTCGGCTTGTAAGGTACCAAAGCGGCCAAAATCACCATCAGCTTTTTCAGTTTCTTTGCCGTTCCGATGTTCATGTTGGCGAATTGCGGAATGTCCACCTCGATAGTGCGTGTGATGACTTGGTTGAGTTCTGTCTCGAAGTCAAGGTCCTGGCCAAAAGGATAATAGCCTTCTTTCAAGTATTCCTTAAAATACACCAATGGATGCTTCACATTCGGAATACGAGCTTCGTGATTCAGGATTTGCTCCAAACTGAAAACGGGACATTTGATTTGGTGCCGAATGGCCAAAAACTCCCTAAATGACAGCCCCTGCATCAAGTATTTCGGGGCTCGACGGCTCAAATCAGCTTCGCCCTTCTCAATGTCGAGGATGGACGACCCCGTGAAATAGACATGAAGGTCGGGGAAAGCATCGTACATCAATTTCAGCTCCTGCGACCAGTTGTCATATTTGTGAACTTCATCGATAAAGAAAAACTTCCCACCGTTTTTGTTGAAGGTTTCAGCCGTTTCAAACAGGCTATGCGATGAAAAATAAAGGTGGTCAGCGGTGACATAGAGCGTGTCGCGCAGCGAATGGTGCTGTTTGATGTGTTGTAGGAAAAGTGTCGTCTTGCCCACACCTCGCGGTCCGACCAGCCCCAACATTCTGTTATCCCAATGAATGGCTTCATACTTGTAGCGAACAAATTGACTCGTGGTTAAGTCAAGTTGGTTCTCCATGAATTCATACAATTTTTCCATCGTTTTCAGTGTTTCGATGATGCAAAAATAGTAAAAATGCACTATATGAGTGCAAAATTTTCAAAATAATGCACTACGAGAGTGCAAAATTTCTATAAAAATGCACTATATGAGTGCAATATTATTCAATAATCAACTGTTCCCACCGAATCTTAGGCACAAACTGCACGCCGTTTTCATCACGATAATACGCCAGTTTCTCCCCTGCATCCACGGGTTGCAATTTGATGGTTTCCTTGCCTTTACCAATAGCCAAGATAAGCAATGGCTCGTAGGGCAAATTGAACGCCTCGGTAATCTTCGCCTTGTTGAAAGCGCCAATCATGATGCCGTTCAAGCCCATTTCGGTGGCTTTCAACAGCATGCTCTGGGCTGCAATACCCAGGTCGATGTCTACAAACTTGTTTTCGGGTATTGTGCTGCAAATGATGATGAACGCCTCGGGCTCGGTGCCAGGGTAGGGGAGATGCAGTTCGGGCAGCAACCCACCCAATTTCATGTTTTGCACGATGAAGTCGGCACCCGTTTCCTTGGTCACCAGCTTGAAACGCAGCACCTGTTGGTTTTTCGCCGAGGCGATTTTCGTGTTCACCGCCACGATGCGCTCCAACATGTCGCGTTTCACCTCAAAACTTTGGTCATAACCGCGATAGCTACGGTTTTTCTCCATTATCGTTTCGATTGAAGTGTGCTTCACCACGGTCTTCTTGGCACCCTTGCCAAAGACCTCTTCATAGCGTTTTTCTAGGTATCCGTCGGCCATAATTTCAAATTTTGCTGCGAAAATACAAAAAATCCCTACTTTTGCACCCATGAAAAAGCGATTGTTGCAAATTGGCTCATTTTTAATGGCACTCGTGGTGCTGTTTGTCTCGGTCGGATGGGACGTGAAGTTCCATTACTGCACCGAAGACCATCAGCTGACGGGCAGCTTCGGAACAGTGGTAGACCATTGTCTGCATTGCCTCGACCATGAACTTGAGCACGAAGAAACCGAAGCACATCTTTGGCAACACGATGCACTCCAATTCAGCGCCAAATGCTGCTGCGACGATTTCGACAGCAAGATCCAATTCACCGAAAATTTTGTTTATTCTCCTGATAAACAGCTGAATATCAGTTTACAATCTTTTGTCCTGCCGCATCTTGATTTAAATGAAGTCCTCGTTCAAGTGCGACAAATCTTTGACAATCATTCCCTGAGAAAGACATTCAAGTTTCTTTCCGGACAGGAACGGATTGTTTTCTTTTCTTCATTGAAGATTAATCCTTTGGTTTTCTGAGATTTTAAATGAGACATTAAACTGGAGATGCCAATCCCGAGCCTTAACCATCATTGCGGGCTCGACCCACAATCTCCTATGCAATAGGGACACCCTCCTGCTTAAGAGATTGCGGATGTTCCTCCGCAATGACGACAAAGGCAGTAAAGTAGTGAATCCCAGTCATGTGTCTCTAACCTAAAAGGCTAAGTTTAACAATTTTACAATCAACACTATTACGAAATGAAAACCAAACAAATAATCCTAATCACCCTAATATTATTCGCCTTCGCCACAAGCGCCTTTGCCCAAGGCTTTATCGAAGGCACTGTATATGAAGAAGCCGAAAACGGCCAACGCACTCCACTGCCAGGCGTGAATGTGTACTGGAAAATCGTCAACGAAGGCACCGTGACCGATGCCAACGGACACTATAAAATACCACTGCACGAGCGCATCGGTTGCCTCGTGTTTAGCTGCATCAGCTATGAGAACGACACAGTTCACCACATGGTGGAACCTGCTCATTACGACCATGTCTTCCAAGCCATCCACATGCTCAACGAGGTAGAAATCGCAGCCCGACAAAAAGCTACTTACATTAATCCTATCAAGGCGATTGCCGTCCAGGAAATTACTTCCGAGAACCTTAAACGAGCAGCTTGCTGCACCCTTGCGGGCAGTTTTGAGAACAATGCATCAGTAGATGTGAATTACAGCGATGCCGTCACGGGTGCCAAACAAATCCAACTACTCGGTTTGAGTGGCATCTACACCCAGATGATGACTGAAATCATCCCTAATTTCCGTGGTTTGGCCTCCACATTCGGCTTGAATTATGTGCCTGGCAACTGGATGAACGGCATTCAAGTCTCCAAAGGAACTTCCTCGGTAAGAAACGGCTACGAGTCCATCACGGGACAAATCAATGTGGACTATAAAGAACCCTTGCCCAACAAAAGTGAGAAAGTGTTTTTCAACCTCTATGCCAATTCAATGGCCATGACGGACTTCAACTTCAATGTCAGAACCAAGGTGGGAAAGCAGGACGGTATTATGCTTTTCGGCCATGTGAGCCATAACCACATGAAGATGGACGGCAACGGCGACTCCTTTATGGATGATCCTATGACCACGCAATACAATGTCTTCCTGCGCTATAACCATCCTCACACAGGACATTTCGGTTGTAAGTTGGGCATCAAAGCGTTGAAGGAGAACCGACTTGGCGGACAGATGGACTTTGACCCTCAACACCGTCTCGATGAAGGCTACAACCTCTTTGGTATTGGCATCAACACTGAACGTTACGAGGCTTTCGCCAAATGCGGCTATCACTTCGACCGTAAGGATACCAGCATCGGCCTTCAGCAACAGGTGACTTACCACAAGATGGACTCCTACTACGGCCTTACCGACTACAACGCCAACCAGCTTTCCTATTATGCCAATCTGCTGTTTGACTCGTACATTGTCAACGACCATCACACCTATTCCGTGGGTGCCAGTTATACCTACGACAAGTATGATGAACACTTGAACGACAGCACTTTACAGCGTGTTGAGCAAGTCCCTGGTGCTTTCGCTGAGTATGTCTTTAACGACAATCACCACTGGAGCGTGATTGCAGGTTTCCGTGCCGACTACAACACCTATTACCAAAAGATGCTCTATACACCCCGTCTGCATGTGCGTTTCAAGACCCACGACGACTTTGCGCTGCGCCTTTCGGCGGGCAAGGGCTATCGCTCACCTAACATCCTAGCTGAAAACTCCACTATGCTGGCCTCGGCGAGGGTCATCCGTTTCCTTGACACACCAAAGATGGAAGACGCTTGGAACTATGGTATTAACCTGACCAAAAGCATCACCTTCGGCTGGCGCGAACTCATCCTTCAAGCAGATTTCTACCGCACCGACTTCATCAACCAAATCGTCCTCGACCGCGATGCCGATGCACATGAAATCCGCATCTATAATTTGGATGGAAAGTCATATTCCAATAGTGCCCAAATCGAGGCCAACTGTGAGATTTTCAAAGACTTTGACCTGACCTTGGCTTTCCGCTACAACGATGTGAAAATGACCATTAACGACACCTTGCGTGAGAAGCCTTTCGTCAACCGCTACAAGGGTTTGATTTCGATGTCGTATGCGCCTGGCACTTGGCAGTTCGACTTCACGACCCAGTTCAATGGAGACAGCCGCGTGCCCGACCTGAGTGACAATGCAACCGCTATGGCTAACCACCAGAACATAGGTCGCTCGCCGTTCTATGTCATCATGAACGCTCAGGTTACGAAGAAGTTGGGCGAACATTGGGAGTTTTATGTCGGCGGTGAGAACCTGACCAACTACAAGCAGGACTATCCCATCATCTCAGCCAACAACCCGACCAGCGAAGATTTCGATGCCTCAATGGTTTGGGGACCGCTGAGCGGCATCAAGGGCTATTTGGGCGTGAGGTTCCAAATCAAGTGATTGTTTCACGTGGAAAAATCTATTTTGCACGCAGAATTCGCAGAACTCACAGAAAACTATCCAATAATAATTTTTCATCGCTTTGCGCTTCATAAGATTCTGTGATTTAATTACATTGAATGCTTTGCATTTCTGAGTGAGAAAAATATGTACTTTTGCAGTCCAAAACATTCATGAAATGAAGAAATTCCTTTTCCTATTCGCTGTGGCCCTGACGATGGTGGCCTGTGGTCAGAAAGACGACAAACAACAAGAGCAACCCAAAGATAAAAAAGATAAAGAAGTCTATATTCCTCAAGGTGTACCCGTTGCCCCGATACAAGAAATCAAAGTGCCAGAAAAGGGTGGGGCAGAATTAGGCAACCCTAACGCGCCCGTTCTGAAACTGGAAGAAGGCAAGCCTCTCGATTTCAGCCAACTGCAAGGTGGAGGCATGTCGATAGGTGACCAAGTGGCCGCGCAGATAGATTCCATCCGCTACAAGGCCGAGCACGGCGATGCCAAATACCAGTATGCCTACGGCGTATGCTACGAAAAGGGTTGGGGCGTGGAGCAGGATACGAAAGAGGCTTTGGCATGGTACAGAAAAGCGGCTGCACAGGAGAATGGCCCCGCTTATAACTCCATCGGCAATTATTATAGAGAGGGTACTGGCGTGAAAGCCGACGCAAACAAGGCCTTTGAGTGCTACCAAAAAGGAGCTGAAGTGAAGGATGCTCAAGCTATGCTGAATCTGGGCAACTGTTACTATTTTGGCATGGGAACGGAGAAGAATGCGAATACAGCTGTCAAATGGTGGAAAGAGGCCGCTGAGGCAGGCAATGCCTACGCCATGGCACAAATGGGCGACTGCTATTATCACGGCCTCGGCGTGGAAAAAGACTTGGCCAAGGCCATCGAGTACTACACCCCTGCCGCCGATAAGAACATCACTAGCGCTTTATATCAGCTTGGTATCTTGTATTATACAGGCAATGGTGTGGAGCAAGACCAGACCTACGCCGAGTTGCTCATGCGCAAAGCCAGCGACGGCGGCATGAAAGAAGCGCAGGATTTTTTGGATAGAATCAAGAAATAATGGTCAAATTTCATTTGTTAAACATAAAATCTAAACAGCCATGAAGAAAATAGCATTACTTTTCGTTGGACTTGCAGCTTTGCTCTATGGCACTAAAGCATTTCCTCAGCAGCCTGATTTCCTCTTCGAACAACAATATCCTTTCGAGTGGTCGTACGCGGGCACGCATTCCCTTGAAATATGCAATGAGAAGGGTGGTACGGAGTGCTATTTTGTAACTGCTTGCGACCTTAACACTATTGGATATACGACTGGAGGTAAGGATCTAATGATAAGGGATGATATTCAACCAGCCAAAGTACTGAAATTATCGCCCGAAGGCGAGTTGCTTGGCGAAATGGCAATGAGCGAAGAAGGCAGGTACTCATCCATCATCAGGCTCTATCACGACCCGTCCAATCCCAAGTTTTGTCTTGCTGTTGGGACAGTTTTGGACAGCACCTTAAGTTGTGTCAAACCTTATTTGGCCAAATTTGACACCAACTTGAATATGGTTTGGTTGAAGATAATAGAACTTCCCGAAGATTACTGTAATATATTGGGCGGAAGAAGCCTTATGGACAGCCAGGGCGACATTGTCTTCTGTTCTTGGCCCTTCCATTTTGATCCAAATGGCTATTCCGAATGGTCCAATATGTTGTATCTTCGTCTTTCGTCCGACGGGGAATTGCTAGCAATGGGCGATTCGCCATACTACAGTAACTTGTTTTGTTTAGCTCAAGGCGACTTGTTTGAATATAAAGATGATACCGGCGACTATGGACAAACCTTTGTAGGCCAGCCTGAAGGTTATAACAATCCGCCAGTCTTTATTGTTAGGATGAATAGGGACTTTACGGATTTCCAGACAAGGGATTTGGTTGAAAACATTACCATAGATTCAACGGACGGTATCATAATTCATGACTATTATGCGGAATCGTTTGCGGTTTCGTTGCATGACGGAACAATATACTTGAGTACCAGAGGAGTGCGTTGGGATGGTTGGAGTCCTGGTTTATATGATGAAGTGATTGTCTCCATGAAATTAGACCAAAACGACAGTATCGTTGCTTTTTCGTTTATTCCTCATGACAACGACAGTGTTCGAACATTAGCTTTCTGCCACGGAATGGATGCATCAGACAATGGAGATTTTTTCCTCTGCAATGGTGTTTATGACTCAGAGGCATGGCAGTATCAGGGCGAAATAGATGGGCTGAATCGTTTTACCGTGACTAAAACGGATGCCAATACCAACATCATTTGGTCTCGGTCTTATGAGGACGGAGAGCATGTGTTTCAGCCATGCTCAGTAATGGCAACAAGCGATGAAGGTTGCTTGGTCACGGGGCGTTATTGGACACTGGACCAAACAGAAGCTGAACTTTTTGTCCTCAAGTTTTTCGCTGACGGGTCTCTTTCTGTATCGGAAAAGGAATCGTTTGTACGCCCCTATGCCTACTACCCCAATCCAGTGAAGGCACAACTCCTAATGCAGTTCTCCCCAGATGTTCAACCCAAGCAAATTGAGCTCTACGACCTGCAAGGCCGGCTAGTGCGCACGCAAAGCAAGGCCTTCGAAAGCATCGACATGGGCCAACTGCCCGCGGGCACTTACACTTTGCGCGTCACCTTGGAGGACGGGAAGGTGTTTTCAGATAAGGTGGTGAAGGAATGATGAAGGGGATTGCAAATCCCCAACTCAAATCCGACGGATTGCAAATCCGCTGGAACGAGGAACAATGTTCGGAATCCATATTTCAAATTCTATTTTTGTTCTATGAATTCATAAAAGCGAAAGAAAAACTTTAACAACAAAAACAAGTCATCTATGAAAACAAAAGCATTACTTATAATTGGTTTCTGCGTTTTGAGCCTCTATGCTTTTGCACAAACCACCTTTGAGCGGATAATACCCATAGAAGGGTGTTCTGTGGAACTGCCAGGACCCGAATGCGTTGTGGCTGGCGATGAAGGCTATATTGTTAATGTACCTCTCGGGATATGGAACACCATCCAATATGACAATAGGATTTTTAAAATCTCTACATATGGCGCTATTGTCGATGAGCTTAACTACAATGTGACTGGAGAAAAAGTAGTTCATTATTGGCAAATTGTTAAACTACCCGTCGGCGAAAGCAGCCAAAACCATTATTTGGCTATTGGAGGCCTGTGTGATCCGCACGATGATGGTGTCAATACCACACTCACAGACATATTTTTCCTCGTGTTCAACGAGGATCTGGAGGTGGAATACGAACGGATTGAGGATGTCTCCGAAATCGTGGAGCATTATGCGACCTTGGGCAGGCCTCGTGTCGTATTCGACAACGAAGACAACCTGGTCATTGCCACCCTGGCTAGGGTCAACGGTGGCGAATTCAAACGTCTTTACACACATGTCGAGTTGGGCAAAATGGACTGGCTTGGGGAGATAACCAACTATGTAAGGGAAAGCCCGGAAAATGCCGGATGGATTTGGGATTTCTTCCCCCTCAGTGATGGCACTTACAGACAAGTGGAGGAGATAAGTGGGCCAGGAGGTGTCGGGTATAGCATAAGTTCCGATTTTGAAGCGGAAAAGATTTTGGAGTTCAGAGATATACGATTTCAAAGAGAGAGTTTAAGCATCACTCCCAATCTTCTTGATTGTGGAGGTCATGTCTTGCTTGATGACAGTACGCTATTCATTCCTGCCCCGATGAATGGTCACATAGGGACCAGCGCAACATATGGTATTGGAACAATGGAAATTAGCACCGACTTTGACACGATTAAAGCGGTCTTTCAGGATTTCCATGATTTAGACACGACGGAACGCATATTTAGCAGGCATCCTGTAATCTTTAGAGGAGAAGACCTGTATATGTGTTACACCAGAGATATGCGTACTTGGCATCCGAGCCAAGCCCCTTATACCATACTCTGCAAGTACGACACCGACCTCAACCTCATTTGGAAGCGATGGTATCGCGACCCAGAGCGTCGGTTCTGCTATTATGCCACCGATATGGTAGCCACCAGCGACGACGGTATTCTTATCACAGGCTACTGCTGCAAACGAGAAGAGTATGGCAACATGAAGCTCTACTTGCTGAAGGTGGACACCGATGGCCTTCTTTCATTGCCTGAGGCTGAGGACCAAGTGCGTCCTTACGACAACTATCCCAATCCAGTGAAGGCACAACTTCTTATGCAGTTTTCCCCAGATGTTCAACCCGCCCAAATCGAGCTCTACGACCTGCAAGGCCGCCTGGTGCGCACGCAAAGCAAGGCCTTCGAGAACATCGACATGAGCCAGTTGCCCGCGGGAACCTACACTTTGCGCGTTACTATGGAGGACGGGGAGAGTTATTCGGATAAGGTGGTGAAGGAATGATGAAGGGGATTGCAAATCCCCAACTCAAATCCGGCAGATTGCAAATCCGCCGGAACGAAAACGGAAAAAATGAATGCCGTCAGTCATTGGCGGCATTCAACTATTTACAAAAGATTTGTGTAAGATTTGCTTCCCTTACACTACGCCTTCACCAAAGCTGCAGCACCAAGGATGGCCGCGTCGTTGTCGGGCAGTTCGGAAACGCGAACATCAACGCTGCCGTCGTAAACGAAGCACAGATGCTTCTTGAATGACTCGCGGGCAGGTTTCAGCAACACTTCGCCAGCCTTCACAGGACCGCCCATCAAGAAGATGGCCTCGGGGCCGCTGAAAGCCACGGCATTGGCCATGGCGATGCCCAGCCAATAGCCCGTCTTTTCAAAGACCTTGATGGCCAAAGGGTCGCCATATTTGGCAGCATCACCCACCATCTTACTCGTCAGCTCCTCGGGCGGCACTTGTGATAGTGCGCCGACATAATCGGGGGTGCCTTGTATCATTTCAAGTGCGGTGCGGCGGATGCCCGTAGCGGAGGTATAGGTCTCCAGACAGCCTTTGCGTCCGCAGCCACAAGGACGGCCTTCAGGAATGAGGATGGCGTGGCCGAGTTCACCAGCGCCGCCCGTCTTGCCGTGTACCAGCTTGCCGTCAACAACAATGCCGCTACCCACGCCCGTGCCGAGGGTGAACATCACAAAATGCTTCATGCCTTTGGCACCGCCGTAGACGAGTTCACCGTAAGCCGCAGCGTTGGCGTCGTTGGAGACGACGACAGGCACATCGATATGCGAGTGGAATTCCGAGCCAAGATTGACGATACCCTTGAAGTTGAGGTTGGTGGCGTTCTCGATGCAGCCCGTGTAGTAGTTGCCTGCCGGTGCCGCAATGCCGATGCCGTCGATGGTGTCAACGTGGTTTTCGGCCATCAAATATTTGATTTGTTCGCAGATGTCCGCCACATATAGTGAGGCATCGAAATATTTGTTGGTGGGAAGATTTTTCTTAGTCATGCAGCGACCATCGTCGCGCACCAGCCCAATGTCAGTGTTGGTGCCGCCAATGTCGATTCCTATGGAATAAGTGTTCATTTTTTAGTGTTTTTTGATGGTGCTAAAATACAGCATTTCGTGTTATGGAAAGGAAAAAAAACTATATTTGCAACAAAATTATTCTATGTATTGTATCATCCATACAAAATAATAACACTTTAAATAACTCATTATTAACAAATTAAATCCTAAAGCTTATGAAAAAGTTATTTACAATCTTAACATTAATGCTAGTCATGGCATCATTTAATGTAAACGCCCAGGAAAGGGATGAAATTTGGTTGGAATATGATAACGGCACCTTTTTAACCGACATCGGACTCCTGAGTGGCGACCCCATCTACTGGGGCAACATGTTCACACCAAGCCAATTAGCCAATTATGACGGCTATCTGTTGACACAAGTCAAGATATGGGACCATACCCCATATAATGGTTATCTAATTATCTATCAAGATAATAGCACAACAGGTCCTCTTGACATAGTTTACACGCAGCAATATAGTGTTGCAGGAACCAACGATTGGGCTGAAATCAAACTCGATACGCCTGTTGTTTTGGATGTAACAAAGAACCTCTGGATTACTTTTAACAACACGGACGGCGAATACACCATTCCGGCTGCCGACGATTGTGGCGATGCCAACAGCCGTTGGATTTCTGAAGATGGCCGCGAATGGTCCGATGCTTCTACCGTAGGCATGCCTCCTTTCACTTGGTTGATTCGTGGTTTGATTTCAAACGATGGAGTTTCGGTTATTGAACTTGGTGCAGAAAATGCTCAGATTCATCCGAATCCTGCAACAAATGTCCTGAATGTTTCAGCAAATAACCTTCTGAATGTCAGCCTCTTCGATTTAACAGGGAGAGAAGTTGGCCATCATGAAGCCATGGGCAATGAGCTTGTAATTGATATTGCTGGATATCAGTCGGGGTTGTATCTGGTTCGCATCGAAACCAAAGCAGGCATTATCGTGAAGAAAGTCGCAATTCAATAAGTAACAAGATGAAAAAGTGTTTTTTACTTGTCTTACCCTTGCTTTTCGCAATGGTTTTGCAAGGCCAAAACAGGGCTTTGTTGCTTAGCGAGTCATTTGACGGCAGCAACATCCCTTCAGGTTGGACCATTGCTGGCATGGGACAAAACAACTGGTCGATTAGCGAGACACGCAATGCTGGGGGCGAGAAGAACGAGTTGATGCTTCAACACAACCCGACTTTTATCGGGACAAGTCGTTTTGTTTCGCCTGCCATTGACTTGACTGGAAAAAGCAATGTTGTAGTCTCTTTCAAGCATTATCTCGACAACTATTCTAGTTCGCATACCTTAGGCATTGCCACGACTTCCGATGGTGGTGCTACTTGGAACGATGCATGGTCAGACACCTATAATGCCGATGGCAGGTATGAAGTCCGCCAAATGATAGAAACTTCCGACATTGGACAAGCCAATGTGCAGTTTTGCTTTTATTACAGCGGCAACTGCTTGAACATCGATTATTGGTATTTTGATGATATTGTCATTTACAATCTCGAAGACTCCGATGGCGATTTGGATGCCATAGAAGTGCCCGATTTGGTGACCGTTGGCTACAACGCTGTGTCTTTCAGGCTCATCAACAAGGGAAGCAATGTCATCACATCACTTGAGGCATCTTATCAGTTTGAAGGACACGAAGTGGTTACCGAGACCTTCGAAACCAACATGGAACCTCTTGCTGCCGAGACCTTCACTTTCAACACACCGACTTTCCTTGAAGCTGACAACTATCTGTTGACCGTCAATTTATTGAAAATCAACGGAACGATTGATGACGACCCTGCAAACAATGTCCTTTCAAAGACCGTTTCGGTTAACATCAGCCTGACAGAGCGCATCCCCATGATTGAACATTTCTCAGCTTCGACCTGCGGTCCGTGTGTCAATGTCAACAATCTGATGCTTCAGTTCACGCAAGAGAACCCTGGCAAGTTCACATATACGAAATATCCAGAGAGTTTTCCTGGTAGCGGCGATCCATATTATTATTCGGAAGTAGGCGTGAGAGACAATTATTACGATGTGCCTTGGGTGCCCTATGTCTTGCTTGATGGCGTGCCTCAAGACGGAGCCTTGACGCAAGAGGCTTTCGATGCAGAACGCGAAAAGCAGGCTTTGGCCGAAATCAGAGGTGCTTTTGATGTTGAAGGCAATCGCATCATTGTCACTGCTGACCTGATGGCCTATGCCAAGCTTGAAAATATCGTTGCTTATGTAGCGGTGAACGAAAAGACCACTACGGGAAATGTGGGCACCAACGGCGAGACTTCATTTCATCACATTCTCATGAAGATGTTACCCAATGCCAGTGGAAACACGCTCACCATCAATGCGGGCGAATATGAGCGCTTGGAATTCGATGTTGACCTGTCTTCAACCCATGTCGAAGAGATGAACGACCTCGAAGTAGCGGTGTGGCTGCAACAATACAACACGAAAGATGTGTATAACAGCCATTTTCTGTATGAGTACACGACCCATCCTTATCCCGTTGAGAACTTGCTGCTTTCAGCAAATGGAAATACGGTAACCGCCACATGGGAAGCTCCCGCTGCAGGCAGTCCAACGGGCTATAATGTATTTGTCAATGGCGAATTGGTCGTCGAAAACCAACCAGCCTTGACCTATACCTTCACTCCGACTGAAAACGATTACAATGTCGTTGAAGTTTGTGCCGTCTATGAGGGTGAAAAAACCTCGGTGAAAGCTGTCACGGGTTTGTTTGTTCCTCTGTCGGTCAGCGAACAAGTCATCCAGACTGTCAGATTGTATCCCAACCCATCCGATGAAAGCGTGTTTGTTGCATCTGATGCCGATTTGCAAGCCATCAAGCTTTACGACATCGCAGGCCGTTTGGTTCTTCACATGACGATTTGTGGTACTACTACAGAATTGGATGTCAAAGATTTAGAAAGTGGAATCTATTTCTTACAAGCAATTTGTTCAGACGGAAACACCACGACCCAGAAATTAGTCGTGACGCATTGACGAAGGATAATTGTTCATAATAATAAGCGTGCGATAATCTTATCGTGCGCTTTTTTTGTTCCTGAAGAGAAAAAGTTTTACTTTTGTACCTTAATTCTTGTTGCATGAAGAAATACACTTATTTATCCATCTAATGCTTATTCCTAATGGTCGCTTGCAGCAAGTTACAAAACGGTATTAGCCTCTTGATGAACCGATTGGAGCCCGAGATATACAAATAGATTTCCCCTCCATAAACCATAACAGCCATGCTCTTCAACTCCATCCAGTTCGCAATATTCCTTCCGATAGTTTTCCTACTTTATTGGTTTGTGTTTGACCGCTTTATCAGCAAGTCGAAGCACCAATTGCAGTTGCAAAACATTTTCATAGTTGTGTCAAGCTATGTTTTCTATGGCTGGTGGGACTGGCGTTTCCTGTTGCTTATCGCATTCACTTCGTTCTGTTCATGGGGAAGTGGGGTGCTTACCGGGAATGCACAAACAAAGAAAAGAGCCAAGACTTGGATGTGGCTCAATATCATCCTTAATTTGGGTATTTTAGCCCTTTTCAAGTGTTACGACTTTTTTGTCGTCGAGTTTGCGCAACTTTTCCATCTCCCTACGGAGGGACTGTTGATGAAGGTAATACTTCCCGTGGGCATCTCGTTCTACACGTTTCAGGCCTTGAGTTATTCCATCGACATTTACCGAGGGAAAATAGAACCCACCAAGGACATTGTCGCCTTTTTTGCCTTTATTTCTTTCTTCCCACAGCTGGTGGCGGGTCCTATTGAAAGAGCATCGAATCTTTTGCCCCAATTTCTGAAAAAGAGAGAATTCAACTACGATACAGCCATGGAGGGCATGCGCCAGATTTTGTGGGGCTTGTTCAAAAAACTGTTGATTGCCAACAATTGTGCTTATGCGGTGGACTCAGTATTCTATTTGCATAGTCGTACAACAATACCAGGAAGCGACCTTCTACTGGCGGCTATTTTGTTTTCGTTTCAGATTTATGCTGATTTTTCGGGTTATTCCGACATTGCAATTGGAACGGCCAAACTGTTTGGCATCAAATTGAGCAGAAATTTCAACAATCCTTATTTCAGTCGAAATGTTTCTGAATTTTGGAGAAGATGGCACATTTCATTGATGAGTTGGTTCCGCGATTATGTTTATATTCCTCTTGGCGGTAATCAGGGAAGCAAACTTAGAACCATTATTAATGTATTTGTTGTTTTTCTACTAAGCGGTATGTGGCATGGTGCCAATTGGACCTTTATAGTCTGGGGGTTATACCATGCAGTGTTGTTTTTACCAACTGTGTTAATGGGTAAGAAATCACAATCTGATATTGTGGCAAAAGGTCACATCCTCCCCTCGTTGAAAGAAATGGGTCAAATGTTTTTTACGTTTTGTTTGGTTTTATTCGGTTGGATTCTCTTTCGTTCGGAGAGTATTTCTGATTTTGTCCAATACTGCGAAGAAATGTGTCAAATGGGCACACTGCGTGCTTGTTACCGTCTTTTCATCCAGTCAGATATATGGCCAAAGATGGTCTTTATCATCATTATGCTTGTGGTAGAATGGCTACAGAGAGACAAGGAGCACGGTTTGGTTTTGGATAAAATGAAACCTTGGCTTAGATGGGTTATCTGCTTTATGATAGTATTGATGATTTCTTGTTTTACCGACAACGAAATCGGGTCGTTTATTTATTTTCAATTCTAATTGGCTATGAAACGGTTTGCGCTAAAGATTTTCTTGTTTTTGACTTTGATTGCTTTGGTTGTGTGCATACCGGGTGTCATTTTTGAGAGATTGGCTATAAATACTACCAATGTATCACCCTATGCTAGAATCAACGAAGTCAACGACATGAAGGATGTTGATGCAGATTTGATAATCCTTGGTAATTCTAGAGCCGAAATGGGCTACGACGATTCGTTGATGACAAGCCTCTGCGGAATGAAATGCCTCAACCTTGCCTACAGTGGCTATTCTTTTGATTACGAGTACCACATTATGTATGAAAGTTATTTGAAGCATAACAAAAAACCTGAATACATCATTGTGGATGTTGGCCCCATTGTGTTTTTCGACCACAACAAACCTGTCTACAACATCCAAATGCTTCCCTATCTTAACCGGTCAGAATTCGAATTTTACATTGATTTGTGCCCGCAATTGACCAAGGCGCACAAAATATTGCCAATCAAATATTTTGGGAAAATGGCTAAAGTGATGAAAGAGATAAATCGCTTGATGTATCCCGAAGAGAATCACACCGAAAAGAAAAGAAAGGTCCAGTGGAATAAGAATAAAGATTTTTATGGGAAGCCTCAACCTTTAGAGAACAACAAAACAATCATCGAACTGTTCGGCCGTTTTCTTGCAGAGTGCAAGACACAAAACATTCGCGTGATTTTAGTGTGTTCCCCCTTGCACACTAATGACGGATCGAAATATTTCGACATGGAAGGCTTTTGGGATATTGTCATGTGGTGCAACAAAGATACACAGTTTCCTATGGCAACCTATCAAGACTTCTTTGGCAATGATACGCTTTGTTTTTCCGATCCTGGACATCTCAACGAATATGGCAAACAACTATTTACAACTAAGCTCATTCATGATTTAGATTCTGTTGGAATAATAAACGAATAATAAACAATTAAAAACAAATAAAATGAATACAAAACGAACCTTCCTCGCCATCTCCATTCCATGCAGCACGGAGTTTCCGGCCATGGTCGAACGACTGAAGAAAAACCTCCAGCATGAGAAGTATATCAATTATGTGAAAACCAACCAAATCCATCTGACTTTGAAGTTTGTCGGCGACACCCCGGCTGAGGACATCCCTGCCATCATTGAGGCCTGTCAGAAAGTGGCGAAAAAACACCAACCCTTCACCATGGACTTCGATCGCACGGGATTCTTCGGCAGCAACAATGTGCCCCGCATCCTTTGGCTCGGCATGAACAACCAACCCAAGGCCTTGTTCGACCTCGAAGCCGACCTCTTGGATGCCTTCGACGACTTGGGTTACCTCCGCGACCGCCAAAACTTCGTGCCACACCTCACCGTTTGCCGCATCAAGCAACTTGTGGATAAACAGTTCTTCCTACAGATATGCAAAGGTATCGAGCAGAAGACCTACCTCCATGCCGATGTGAAGGAATTGATTTACTTCCAAAGCTTCCTGCAACCCACGGGGCCAATCTACAAAGTCTTGAAGAAAATCCCGTTGGGCTAAATTGGCACCAATTTTGCCAAAAACACCTCGTGCAACGAAAAAAAGCACTACTTTTGCAATTTATTAGCATTAATTGGAGTTATAGGAAAAAATTCGATAAAAATGAAAAGTAAAATCACAACCATCATGATGGTTCTTCTGGCCGCATTCATCACGCTGGGAGGCACCACCAGTTGCAAAAGCAAAAAAAGACTTGCCCGCGAAGCTGCCGAGGCTGAGTACAAATCGAAAGTTGAACAAGCCGTGAAGGATCTGAACGCCATCCTCGACGACGAGACCCTTTGGAGCCTCGAAGAGAAAGAAGCACGCGTGAAGACCATCAAGGACTGGAACCTGCAAAATGCCGAAGTCGACGACCTGCTCTTCCAAGTGGAGAAGAAGTTGGCCCGCGAACGCGCACAAAAAGAGGAAGAGGAGCGCAACAAGCAGGAAGCTCAAAGCGCCAATGCCACACTTGAGCGAAACTTTGCCAGCATCGCGCGTTCGGGTAGCGTCTCGCAAGCCAACCGTACCATCAACGAGACCCTTGGCCTGTTTGAGTCGCCCAATGTGCCCGTGCTCATCATCATCAACCAAAGCGCCGGCTTCAACGACTACGACCGTCCGACCACCATCGAGAAATACCTCAACTACCTGAAAGACCAGAAGATTTCGCCCAACAAGGTGCACGAAATCAAATACAACGCCAACGGAAAGATTAACGAACTTGAACTGATAAAGAAATGAAAAAGATCATTGCCACTTTAGTGATTGCCTTGTGCGTCGTGGGAAGCGCCATGGCTCAAGAGGAAGAAATCGATTATGCACGCAAGCAAGCCATCGACAGCCTCGCCTTGGAGAAGGTGAGAGACCTGAGCAAATACATCAAAATCGTAGGATCGAAGGAAACGCCTTTCAGCGAGGCTAATCGCGTCATCGACCGCGCCGAGGAACTCTTTATGAGCGATGCCGAGATTGGTGTCTCCTCGCTGGGTTCCAACAAGATCACCTACTATCGTGTCCGTAAGTATTTCGAGCACCTCATGCGCCTCAATTACGACCGCGTCGAGATTGAATGGTACAACATTGAGTATGTCAGCGACTTGCAACGCCAGCCCGACGGCACTTATGTGGGCGTTATCACCATCTTCCAGACCTTCAGAGGTTATGACAAGGAAGGCAACCTGACCTACAAGGACACAACCAAGAAGGACATCACTGTCTATGTGAAACGTAAAGAGACCCAAATCGGTGGTCGCACCATCGGTTTCTGGGATGTGTTGCTCGGCGACATGCGCGTCAAGGAAACTACCAATAGATGAAAATAGCTAGAAATATCATCCTTCTGGCACTTACATTCGCCTTCGTCTGGCCCGTTGTGGGTCAGACGATTGGCGATTTTAAGATGGATGAGACCGAGCTCTATGCCATGACCAAGCAGATGGGGCAGTTCATGCGCCGCTTTAACTACGAGGAAGACCAATATGGCGAAAAGCTCAATCCGAAAGACCCCAAATACCGCAACAACGAAATGCGTCGTAAGTCGCTGCCCATCCTCTTCGACCAACAGAAGTATGGCAAGCAGACCGACCTGCAACGGTATTTCATTGAGGATGTCACTAAAGACGATTCCACTTACATGACCTTCCTCGGCGGCAGATGGTATTCCGAAGTGTCATGTACCTTCCGCTACAACGGCAAACCCGTCAATATCAGCCTTATCCTCGCCATCGAGAAAGAAGGTTTGGGGTCGAAGTGGGTGCTTACCAATGTGTATTTCTCGGACTTCAACAAACTATTCCCCAATGGCGAAATCGCCGAACGCGAGAAGCATTTCCTGCATCCCATGAGCCATGAACTCGATTTCATGAACATTTACAAGGCGTTCCAAAACCCTGAAGTCATTGAATATTACGCCTCAAAAGAATTCCAACCCGACTATTTGACCTTGTTCTTCTACGAAATCAAACAAGGTCGACTGGTGTTCCAACATGTCGATTCGGTCAAGTTCCATGTGTTTCAGATTAAAGACTGGTATTTTGAAGTGTCGTGGTTCGACCGCTCGGGGCTCAATTCCGGTTGGCTGATGTCGAATGTCATCTACATGCCGGAAAAGGAAAAAACCAACCTTATCAAATTTTACCAACCATGAAAAAGATAGCCATTCTTTTCATATTGTTCTCGGGGCTTGCCTTTGGTGCCCATGCCCAAAGCAAGCTGTCCAAAGATGAAGTCGCAAAGTATGAGAGCGAAATCAACAACATGATTTCGTATTTGGAGGAAACGATGAACTTCCTCGGCGACAGTACCACCTCAGCTTTGGAAAAGGAAATCGTGTTTACTGAAAGTTGGAGCAAGATTTTTATTGACGACAAAGTGCAAATCGAAGATGACCTGGACGTTAACCGCAACACACCTATTAATAAAGACGTACAGGCATATCTGAAAGACATTGACTTTTTCTTCAAATGGGCCAATTTCAAACTCGACTTGCAAAGCATTGCCAACAACACGAGAGACAATGGCACCATCTACTTTAAAGTCACGCTGACACGCCATCTGACTGCCAAGACCATCAACGACGAAAAGGTCGACAATGTCAGAAACCGCTTTGTTGAAATCAACCTCGACCGTCAGAACAACAGCATCAAAATCGCCAGCATCTACACCACCAAAATCAATGAGAAAGAGGCACTTCGCAACTGGTGGAACGGTTTGTCGCAAAACTGGAAGACCCGCCTAGGTAGCGATATTATTCTCGAAGATAGTACATCTTTAGCCGAACTCAACACCAGTGACCTCACAAAGTTCACCGAATTTGATGCTAAATTGAAACTCGTCACCCAAAAACAGCGTGTCGACCTCTCTGGCATCCGCGAAATCATTTCCTTGGAGCCACTCAGCGAAATGTCAGAACTCACCTGGTTGGATGTTTCCGGAACCTCGGTCGAAGACCTTGCCCCTGTACGTAACCTCAACAAGCTGAAAGTGTTGCGTGCCAATTCCACTTTAATCGAAGACCTCTCTGCATTGAAATACAACATCACACTTGAGGAACTTGAAGTGGCCAACACCACCATCAATGACCTCGGTGTACTGTCAACCCTCAGAAACCTGCAGAAACTCAATGTCAACAACACTCAAGTAAGCCGCATCTCTAACTTGAAGAGTTGTCCTAACCTTATTGCAGTTAATTTAGGCAGCACCCGCATTGCCAACATCGGCATCCTTCAAGAACTCGAACAGCTCAAAAGCGTCGACATCAGCAATACCTCCGTTCGTGATCTTGGACCGCTCCGCAATCTGAAAGACCTGCAAAGCCTCAACATTTCGGGCTCAGCAGTGAGCAACTTGCAGGCTTTGAGCGAGATGGAAAACCTGCGTGAACTTTATTGCAGCAACACTTCCATCAGCGACTTGACTCCGCTGAATGGCAACCGTCATTTGAACAAAATCTATTGTGACCACTCTGGCATCCACGATGCTGAAGCCAGTGCTTTCACCAAAAACAACCGCTTTGCCTTGGTCATCTACGATACCGAGGCTTTGAAAACCTGGTGGCGTGATTTGCCTATCTATTGGAAAGCCGTGTTTTCCAAGCAGATCAAAGTTGATTCAGAGCCGACAACCGAGCAGTTGCATCAAATCATCAACATGCAGGAACTCGACCTCTCAGGCAACACTTACATGCAAAACCTGATGCCTGTCAGCCGCTTGACCAACCTACGCTCACTCAACATTGCGAACACCGAGATTGGCTACCTGCAACCTATCCAAGGCTTGGCCAATTTGGAGTCGCTCAATATTTCACACACCTACATCAACAACCTTGGGCCTTTGCAGGAAATGGGTAACTTGAAGTACCTCAACATCATGAACACACCCGTTAATGACCTCTCTGCATTGATTAACGATGACAATATCGAGGTGATTATGGCCGACAGCACTATCATCGGCAAAAGCCAAGTCGTCGCACTGAAGGAAAAACAAAGACAGGTGACCATAGTGTATCAAACCGAGGCACTGAAAACATGGTGGAACAGCCTTGACCCCAATTGGCAGGATATTTTCCTCAATGCCATTGCCACCCAGTCTGACATGCCCAACACCCTCGAGTTGCAACAAATCATGGATTTGAAAGAACTTGAAATCACACCCGATTATCCTATCACCAACATTGAGCCGCTCACCAACTTGATGTGGCTCGAGCGTCTTACCATCAACAATCAGGGCGTTGGTGACTTGAAACCATTAGCCGACAAGGAGTTTTTGTTGGAACTCAACGCACAAAATAACCCCATTTCCAGTTTGAACCCCATCGAAAGCAGCACTTTGTTGGAATTGCTCAACATCGAGAACACCCAAATCAAAGACCTCGGACCCTTGTCGAAAATGGACAATCTCGTCACCCTCAATGCTAGTGGCACACCCGTAAAATCGCTTAAACCACTTTCGGGACTGACGAAGTTGGAAAACCTATTTGTCAACAACACCAATGTGCGCAGCATCTCACCCATAGAAAACATTCCAACGCTGAAACAGCTGAAAGTTTACAACACCAAAGTGAAAAAGCGCGCCGTTGAATCGTTGCAACAAAAACGACTGGATTTGAATATCATCTACTATTGATTTAACCTTAGAACTTATATTTCGCCTTTTGGCAACGGTTGCCGAGCACCTTGTCAAAAGGCGTTTTTATTTATTGTTTCAGTTTCCTTTGTTTTGAATAGTTTTATTTTGTACTTTTGCAAAATCTAGCTTAATTTTGAATTTTAAATCTTGAATTATTAAATACAACATTATGGAAATCAGAAAATTAGAGCAAATGTTCGAGGTTTTGCGCAGCAAACCCAAGAAACGCCTCGTGGCCGCTTACGCCAATGACGACCACACCATTTGTGCAGTGAACGCTGCCGTCAAGGAAGGTCTCATCGAAGCCACATTGCTTGGTGACGAGAAAGTGATTGCCGAAGTGTGCAAGGCCGAAGGCATCGACATGGCCAACTTCCGCATCATCAACGAGCCTGTTGATGTGAAAGCCGCTGCCATGGCTTGCGACCTCATCAATGCTGGCGAAGCCGACATCCTGATGAAAGGCCTGCTCCCCACCGACAAGTACATGCGCGCCATCCTCAACAAGGAACGCGGTCTCTGCCCTCCCAATGTGACACTAGCCCATGTCGCCGTCATCGAGAACCCCAACTACCACAAACTGTTGGTGGCTTCCGACTGCGCCATCATCCCGTTGCCCGACATCAAACAGAAACAGCAATTGCTCAAATATGTGACCACCGTAGCCACCAAGTTGGGCGTCAGCTGCCCGAAGGTCGCCATGGTGACTGCCACCGAGCAGATGAGCGCTGGTATCCCCGCTTGTGTCGATGCCGCCATCATCTCCAAGATGAACGAGCGTGGCCAAATCAAGGGTTGCGTCGTTGAAGGCCCCATCAGCCTCGACCTCGCCACCGACGCTGAGACGGCTGCCATCAAGGGCATGAAGAGTCCCGTGGCTGGCGACGCCGACTGCCTTGTGTTCCCCAACCTCGAAGCTTCCAATGTGTTCTACAAGTGCTGCACCAAGTTCGACAAGAGCGAAGTGGGTGCTATGCTCATGGGTGCCAAGGTGCCTTGCGTGCTCAGCTCACGTGGCGACACGTCGAAGACAAAGTTGTATTCCATCGCTTTGGCCGCTATGATGGCATAAACAATTCAAAAACAAAATATTATGGCACACAAAATATTAACCATCAATCCCGGTTCCACCTCGACGAAAATCGCCGTCTTTGAAGGTGAAGAACAAGTCTTCAAGAAGAACCTCAAGCACAGTGCCGAAGAAGTCGCCAAGTTCGACCACATCGCCGACCAAAAGCCTTTCCGCACTGAAGCCATCAAGCGTGAACTGAAAGAGGCTGGCATCGACTTGAGCGAAATGGCTTGCGTCGTGGGTCGTGGCGGCTTGCTTCGTCCGCTCGTCTCGGGTGTTTATGAGGTGAACGAACTCATGATCAAAGACCTTACCGAAGGTTACAGCGGCGAACATGCCTCCAACCTCGGCGGCTTGATTGCCAACGACATCGCCAAGGAGCTTGGAGTGAAAGCCTATATCGCCGACCCCGTCGTGGTCGACGAGATGGACGAAGTGGCACGCTACTCGGGTCACCCGCTCTTCCCGCGCATCTCCATCTTCCATGCCTTGAACCAAAAGATCATCGCCCGTCAACTGGCCAAAGACCTCGGTCGCAAGTATGAGGATATGAACATTATAGCCATCCACCTCGGTGGAGGCATCTCGGTCAGCGCCCACAAGAAAGGCCGCGTGGTCGACACCAACAACGCCTTGAACGGTGATGGTCCCTTCACCCCCGAACGCGCTGGTTCACTGCCTGCTGGCTTCCTCGTTGATGCTTGCTTCAGCGGCAAATACACCAAGAAAGAAATCGGTCAGATGCTGAAGGGTAAAGGCGGCTTTGTCGCTTACCTCGGCACCAACGATGCCCTCGAAGTGGAGAACGCCGTGAAGGCAGGCAACAAGGAATGGGAGAAGGTCTACAAAGCCATGGCCTATCAAGTGGCTAAGGAAGTCGGTGGTCTCGCAGCCTCGGCTTTCAGCATGGATGTGGACGCCATCTTCCTCACGGGCGGCATGGCCTACGACAAAGGCTTCTGCGCTTTGGTGAAGAGCCATGTGGAGAAGATTGCCCCCGTATATGTCTATCCTGGCGAAGATGAGATGAAGGCCTTGGCATTGAACGGCCTGATGGTCCTCAATGGCGAGACCGATGTAAAGGTCTACCAATGATTGTAGAAACATTGCTTACAATGTTTCTAAAGAAAAAACCACCGCTTTCACTAGGAAGGCGGTGGTTTTTGTTGTAGTAGAAAATTCGTGATTATTCTTCGGTGTCGGTATTGAAGATTTCGGCAATCTTGGCGTCATCAGCATAGAAGATGTTGGCCAATTCTTCGGGGATGATGTCGGCATACTTGGTGATTTCTTCGTAGGCACCCTTCAGTTCATTGGTCATGTCTTCGGTGATTTCTTCGCCACCTTGGAATTTCTCATACAAGCCGTTGACAATTCCGTCAAACTTGTCAATATAGGGCTTCATGATTTCACCACATTTGGCATACTCGACCTTATTGTACTCGGTAGCCATATCGTTGATCTTACCCATGATTTCGGCATTTTCTTCTGCGCTGAAACCAACGAATTGGTCGTCTTTCACTTCGAATTTCTCGCTGAGGGTCTTCATGAACTCATCTTTCTTGTCGCCGAAAGATTTGACGAATTCTACGAGAGCATCGGCATTGTCAATAGCTTGGATGTCAGTTTGTGCTTTGGTGAAGAAAGCACTGACTTCATTCAGGATAGCATCTTTTGAAGGGCCAGAGCATGAAGTAAAAGCAAAGCCCATGACCACTGCTGCAATGATAAGTGTAAGCTTTTTCATAATACTGATTTTTAATGATTTGTGTTAAAATTGATTGGTTATTGTGTCGCAAAAGTAGAAAATAATGGCATTGCCTCGCAAAAAAAACGAAAAATGGCATTAATTTCCTGCACAAGCCGCCGTTGCTGCGCTAATCGTGATTCCAGGAATAGCTTCCAATTGGTGCGCACACGATTCCAATGTGGCACCTGTGGTAAGCACATCGTCGATAAGAAGGACATGCTTGCCTTTTAGTTCGTCGGCAAAATGCACTTCGAAGATGTCTTTCACATTCTTGAAGCGTTCTTCGGCTGTTTTGTGCGTTTGCGTTTCGGTATAGATGCCCCTGACCAAGTATTTGTCGCCAATCGGAATGCCCGTCACCTCATGGATGCCTTGGGCTATCATCAAGCTTTGGTTGTAGCCGCGCTGCCGCTCGCGTTTGGGATGCAAAGGTACGGGAATCATATAGTCGATGCCTTGAAACAATGGCGCATCCTTGATGGTCTCACCCAATTGTTGACCAAGAAAAATACCTGCTTCTTTATTGCCTTTGTATTTCAGCTCGTGAATGAGGTGCTGCACCTTACCCGACTTGGCGAAAAAGAAACATGCCGTGACAGCATGAAACTTGACCCTTCCATAAAAAGATTGCGCCAAAGGGTTGTCTGGGTTAAGTTCATAGCCCGTTTTGGGTAGCAGATAGCGGCATTTCAGGCACACGGTTTCCTCGTCCTTGAGCAAAGACTCGCCACAAGCCGCACAAACGCGAGGATAGAACAAATTAAGGATGCTATGAAGCCAGTCGCGGAAGGTCATGGTCAGTCTTATTGTCCTATACGGATATATTTCTTTCGGGGCACCATGGCCTTGGGGTTGAGCGATTCGTCGTCAGAATACTTATAGTCAACAGCGAAATCGAGAGAGTCGGGGAGGAGCTCTTCATCGCGGCCTTGCTCGCGCAATATTTCGTTATACATACGGCGGTTGCGTTGTAGTCTTGCTTGTCGGCGCGCTGAGGCATTGTATTTGTCGTAAAGATACTGAATAGGATTGGCTGTGATGATAGGCTTGCCGTTGCCTGCCGGAACACGACTCAGCCAAAGGTCGTCGAGGTCGTCGTTGAGGCGTTCGATTTCGTCAAGGGTCTTGATGCTTGGCATGGTGATGAGCATCTCCTTAAAAGTCTCATAGTTGGTGAAAGGCAACACAGTCACCTCGCGCAGGGTAATGGTTTCAGGCCACAAGCGCACGACGAGTGTATCAGCACTGGTAAGCGTCGTGTCAATGGCGATGAGGCGTCGTGAATAACCGACACAACTCACCCAAAGCGTGTCGACCTCTCGCGCTTGGATGTGAAAATGGCCATATTGGTTGCTGATGGTACCACAATGCGCCATTTTACTGATGACATGCGTGTTGCGAATCGGTTTCAGACTATCTGCCGTGACCACATAGCCATAGAAATCCACACGCTTGAGCTTGTCCTCGTCATCACTTTGCGCAAGGGCGAAAACACAACTCGAAAGCAACAATAATATGAAAAGCAGCCGCTTCACTCCTTATGTTTTGGGTCGCTAAAATACGACAAATTATGAACGATAAAACGCGTTTTTTATTATTCTGTTCAGAAATCTGCTCCTCAATCCAAATATAAAGCCTATTTTTGCGTTTTGATGAAGGTCGGCCCTTCGACAGGCTCAGGGACCTTTGCTCATACTATGGTTAAGGGTGCCTGAGCTCGTCGAAGGCCACATTTCAAAATAGTAACACCCATGAAAATCAACATCGTAAACACCTCAAATAACCCATTGCCCGCCTACGAGACGAAAGCCTCGGCCGGTATGGATCTTCGGGCCTATTTGCCCGAAGGCCCCGTCACCCTCGAACCCATGCAGCGCAGCCTTGTGCCTACCGGACTCTATATGGAAATCCCAGAAGGCTACGAAGGCCAAGTGCGTCCTCGTAGTGGTTTGGCCATCAAGAGCGGTATCACAGTACTCAACTCACCCGGCACCATTGATGCCGACTATCGTGGACAAGTCTGTGTCATCCTTATTAACCTGTCCGACAAACCCTTTGTCATCAACAGCGGCGACCGCATTGCACAAATGGTTTTCGCCAAATGCGAACAGGGCGAATTGGTTCAAGTGGAGACGCTGTCGGAGACTGAACGGGGAGCGGGAGGATTTGGACATACAGGGAAAAGTTGAGTTTAGAGTTTAGAGTTCAGAGTTTAGAGTCTGTTGTTAGTTTAGAGTTTAAAGTAGATTGAAGTTATGAAATATAAAGTGATTTTGTTGTTTTTTGCCTTGGGCTGCACAATGTGGGGATTCGCCCAGCAGATGGAATCGGAATTCAAAGGCCAACCCGACAAGAAAAAGAATGCCATCTATTTTTCCAACGGCCTGCAGAGCAAATACCGTGAGGACAACGAAGGTGCCATCCGCAACTTCGAACAAGCCCTGCGTTATATGCCCGATGATGCCGCCTCGATGTTTGAGCTGAGCGAACAATACTACAACGCTGGACGCATCGAAGAAGCCTTCAATATGATTCAACAAGCCACCCAACTCGAACCCGAAAACAAATGGTACCAAATGCGTCTCGGGCTGTTTTACCGCAACCTTGACCAATACAACGACTTCATCAAGCTATATGAAAGCCTAACCAAGAAATACCCCGATGACCCCGACATGCTCAGCGAGCTGATTGATGCCTATCTGGTGACGGAAAACTACAGCAAAGCCATAGAAAAGATGGACTTGCTGGAACAAATCCTTGGGGAAAACGAGTTCCTCACAGAGCAGCGTCTCAGTATCTACAAAAGGCAAGGCAACAACAAAAAAGTGATTTCGGAACTCGAGAGACTGATAGAGCAAAACCCTGATAACGTGCGCTATTATGGTCTGTTAGCCCAAGAGTACGCTGAAAACGGCAAGGAAAAAGATGCCTTGAAAACCTACGAGAAAATCAAGGAGATTAACCCTGAAAACCCGTATATCAACATCTCATTGCTTGAGTTTTACGAAAAGAACGGCGACAACGACAAGGCCTTCAACGAACTTTTGGGTGCCATCCGAAACAAAAACCTCGACATCACCACCAAAGCCAACACCTACGACTATTGGATGCAGAAAAACAACCAATCGAAGCAAATCAACGAGCAAGTCAAGCAATGTGGCGAGGCTTTCATCGAGACCCACCCCGACAACAAACTGGGCTACCTTATCCTCGGCTCCTACTACATGGTCAACGAAAACGCCGCGCAGGCAAAAGCATTGCACCAGCAGGCATTGGCCATCGACAGCACCGACTTTCGCGCTTGGCAAAACCTCATCGTCAGCGAGTCGCGGCTCGAAGAGAACGAGGCCGTGCGCGACCATGCCGTGGCCGCCATGAAATACTATCCCATGCAGCCCGTGTTCTATTGGTATGCGGGCGTGGCCAATGCCGTGTTGAAAAACAACGAAGACGCCATCAACTACCTGGAGAAAGGTAGGAGATACACCTCCGACAAGTTGCAAATGGCCGAATTCGACGCTTTCTTGGGCGACATCTATCACCAGCAAGGCGATGAAGAGAAAGCCTTCGATGCCTATGACCGCACCCTGCGCAATGACCCCGACAATGCCTTGGTACTCAATAATTACGCTTATTATCTTTCGCTGAAAGGTGAGCGACTTGAAGAAGCCTTGCAGATGGCCATCCATGCCAACGAGTTGGTGCCCGACAATGTCTATTATTTAGACACTTACGCCTGGGTGCTCTACAAACTCGGGCGTTACAAGGAAGCCGAGAAAGAGATGAAGAAATGCCTTGGTCTCGACAAGAACCCTTCGGGCGCCAATTTGGAACACTATGGCGATATCCTGCTCAAGCTCGGCAAAGAAAACGAAGCCAAGGAATATTGGAACAAAGCCCAACAAGCCGGTGGCGGATCCAAGGATTTGGAACAGAAGCTGAAATAATCGATTTATTTTCCTATCTTTGCAGGCATGAAGCGCATGGTTTGGATAGGAATAGTGTTTTTTCTTGTCGTGGCGGCCTGCGCCCGACCTGATGATGACCTTGTAGAGACGCGATTCATCGCGTCTCCCACCAACATCGTATCCCCCGAATTGTCCGCCATCGACAGCCTGATGTGGCGCCAGCCCGACAGCGCCTTGGCATGCCTGATACCCTATTTCGACACCTGCTGTAGAGACGTTGCGTGCAACGTCTATCCTGAAAACCATAACGGCAATTCGGAAGACGTAGCACGCTACGTCTCTACAAACGTGGCATTCAACCGCCATTACGCCCACCTCCTGTTGGCAGAATTGCTGTACAAAAACGATTACGCCCAGACCAACCGCCCCGCCTTGCAGCAGGCCGTGGCTTATTTCGACAGCCTGACCCTCACCCTGAACGACACACCTGCACCCAAACACCTCATAGCGGGCTCCTCATTCCGCGAAGGCGGAACGCTATCCCTGACACGAAACGACATCATCGTATTCTTGGATGCCCGCGCCCACTACATCAACGGCGTAGGTTATTACGAAAACGACAGCGTGGTGGAAGCCTGTACTGAATACCTGAAAGCCTTGGAACTGATGGAAAGCCGTTTCCAGGAAAAAGACCTGGTGGGAAATAAGGCGAAGTTCATGACCTATACCTACAATCGACTTGGGGAAATGTTTGAAGATCAGTATATGATGGAACCCGCTTTGGATTGCTACAGGCATTCCTATGATTATTCCGTTATCTCACCCATTTCATTGTATAGCGTCTCCAATGCCTTATACCGCATAGGCAAACAGTATGATGCGAAAGGCGACAAGGATAGTGCAGACTATAATTATACGCAAGCTTTGGTAAACATACCCGACTCGACAAATCTATACTATAGAGACATTGTATCATCAAAAGCCTTATTGTCCTATCAAATGACACATCAAGCCAAAGAACCCCTAACACGCTTGAAGCAAATGGCCGTTTTGGCTGAGGATGATGGCGAAAGGCTGACACGTTATTTGCTTATTGGTGGAATTTATTTTGAGGAAAATCTTTATGATTCTGCACTTTTGTATCTGGAACCTGTGTTTGAAAACAAAGAAGACAAGTTCTTAAAGATTAAAGTGGCCAATTATCTGCGAATTATCTATGACAGTCTTGGGAACCAGGAAAAGTCCAATGAGTGCATGCGCTATTTGGCGCTTCACAATGAGACGGGAGCCGAAAACAGCGCTTTGGTTTCACAACTCAGTGACATGTATAAGATGTATTTGACCCGAAAACAGGAAAAAGAAGCTGGGACAAAACGAGAGTTAGCAGTCAAAAAAGCGATAGAGATTATTGTTCCCATTGCTATTGCGCTAGCTTTAGCTATCATAGTTGTAGCGAAATGGAGGAGCAAGAAGTTGTTGAAGCGACAACAAGAGGAAGCGGACAGAAGGCTTGGTGAAACAGAGCAACAGCACAAGGAGGAGTTGAGACAGAGGCAGGACGAAGCGGAAAGGATGCTGGAAGACAAGGAAAAACGCCACCAATGGGAATTGGAAGCGAAAGACAAGCAGTATTCAGAAACTGTAGAAGCCGAGCGACAAGCACACCGTATGGAACAGGCAGCCATATCGGGCAGATTGAAACGAAAAAACGAGGAGGTACGTGAATTGAAAGACCAAATTAAGCGGCAGGAAGAGTTGAATGCAACACCCAAGCATGCCGAATCGTTCGTAGATGAGCCCATCTGCCGTCTCATCTTGGGAAGGGTGAAAGAAGGGCAATTTCTGTCACAGATAGACTGCAAGATATACAAGGACTACGCCTTGAGCAAGGAGCAGGTAATCTCCCTGCGCGAAGCTGCCGATCATCATTTCGGGCTTTTCACTATATGTCTCTCAAAAGCTTATCCTAAACTCACTAACAGCGACCTCGACTATTGCTGTCTCTATCTGCTTGGGCTAAGCGATGCCGATATTTCCGCATTGATGCAAAAGGCCTATCCTACAGTTTCGCAACGTTCCAGAAAAATAAAAGCCATTTTAGGGAATGATTCACCGCTTCCTATAACCCTTAGAGGCATTGCTAACAACGACTTATAATATTGATTGATAAGATGTTGTAAAATAATACATACAAACTCATACATGGTTTTTCTTGCCTGAAGTATCTTTACCACCCTACTTTTGCATCGCAAACACTAATTCATAAAGCGATGAAAAAACTAACAACATTGTTTCTGATGCTCTGCTTAACCCTTTCGGGAGCATTGTGCTATGCCAGCGGCTTGGCCAGAACGGAAAACGAGAAAGGGAAAGATGGAATATCCAGCTCTGGTGGACGGTTTTCGACAATGGCCATTGCCTATGCAAACTATCATTTGGGGTTATGCTTTTTTGCTCGGGAAGCGAAAAACCATAGACAACCCCATAGACAATGAAGGATGATGCGGTTTCTTAATAGTTGAAATCCAAGCATTTATATAATTCATTCATTGCTAATTGATAGACAAGGCGGTCGAAGGGCTTGACAACGCTTCACAAGAAGCCTACTTTTGCATCATCTTTTAAACTACAAAGCGATGAAAGACGTAGTTTTGCAACAAACAAGAACACTAACCATAAAAATACAAACACTATGAAAAAGGCAATAACATTTTTCGCATTAATCATCCTGTATATTTGCGGCAAAGCTCAACAAAGCGAAATCATTTATGTTGACTTTCAGCCTGATTTGGTTCAAAATACTCTTAGCGACACCTTGTATTTGGATTTTGACAACGATGGGATTTGGGATATTCGTTTTCTCATAGTTATGCAAAGTGCTGCATCTTATCCGGTGATTGCCAACCATAACAGCGACTGGTCGCTTCACTCCATGGAAAATGAGGATACCATCGCTCCATATCCTACACTTCCGGAATTGTCAAATTGGATAGGAGCAATTCATTGGACATATCAAGATTGGTGTCCCCCATCAGAGAAAATTGCCGTCCGACATCAAAAGGATGGCAAATACTATTATGGATGGTTTAGAGTGCTCGCCATCGACTATAAACTGGCCGTAGATAAAATGGCCTATTGCACTATTCCAGACTATCCCCTGAAATGGGGACAGACCAATTTCACTGGGATAAAAGAGAATGACAAATTCTATGTTTTTGCTACGCTCCATCCCAACCCTACAGATGGTTTTGTCACAATTACTGGCGAGAACTTGCAACAAGCCGAAGTGTTCAACCTACTCGGGCAACGGGTGCTTAGTGCGCAAGGCAGGGACAACGAATTGCACATCGACATGGCAGGACTGCCCACAGGCATCTACTTCGTCAATGTCACCGATGAAGAAGGCCGAAAGTGCGTGCGCAAGGTGGTGAAGGAGTAACTCGCCATGAAAAGGACACCAAAATCCCTTATCCCCTTAGTAGCAGTGGCGGCCACAGCCGCCCTGCTGCTGGCAGGATGCCAGCAGGGGAAACACGAGAAGGACAAGGCACAACCCGTGGAACAAACACAAGCCTCGGTGGACACCACCGAAGAAGACACGATGGCTGCATACTACGAACGGATGCAGCGCTGGAAGGCTCTGCACGGATGGACCGATCGCTGGGAAAGCGAGAAATGAATGAAGGGAGCCTCTATCACTTCTTAGGGTAGAGGCTCTCTTAGTTTCTATGGCAAACTTATATCTTTTTCTTAATTTTGCACCGAAATAATCCATCACCCCTGTTTGGAACAAGATTTGAAGGAAAGGATAAATGTGAAAAACTGGTCCACCATAGCATTTTTGGTTTTGTTGCTGGCTGCCTCCTCCTGCGCCTCGCGCAAGAAAACCATTGCGCCCACACCGCCGCAAACCTTCGAATGGCTGACCTCCAACCTCGATATCCAAGCCGAAGGCAACGGCGTGGCATTCGATGACTTGTCGGGACAACTTAGGATGCGCAACGACAGCCTCGTATGGCTCAGCGTCACCGCCACCATGGGCGTGGAAGTATTGCGCGCCAAAGTCAGTAACGACTCGGTGTGGATTCTCAACCGAATGGAAAAGACCTACCTGGCCGAGCCCTTGGATTCCGTTGCCGTCCAACTCGGCATACCCATCAGCCTGCCATGGATACAAACTTTGCTCTTGGACAATAACGAGGGGCTTCCGCCCGTTGAGAATCAGATTGTCCAATTGAAAACCTTCTTTATGGGCAACCTCTCCGCGAAAGTGAAATATAAAAACATCAAATTGGACGAAAAGACGAGCTTCCCGCTGAAGATTACGGATAAGATGGAACGCATGCGCTTGCCAAAGAAACCATGAAGAGACTGCATATCATATTGGTATTATTGTTGTTAGCCTTGGTCAACCCTTCGTTTGCGCAAAAGACTAAAGGCAAGTCGAAGAAGCAACTGCAAAACGAAATCATTTCGTTGCAGAAGGAGATTTCGACTGCCAACCAACTGCTGACAAAAACCAAGAAAGACAAGGAGATGACCCTCAACGAGGTCAACATTCTCGACAAGAAAATCAAGCAACGCGAGCAGCTCATCACGACATACAATGAACAGATCGCGGTTCTTGACGAGGAAATCAACGCCGGACAAAAAAACATCAAGAGCCTGAACACAGACTTGGCCAACCTTCGCAAAGAATATGCGAAAATGGTGTCGTTTGCCTACAAAAACCGCAACCATTACAATAACTTGGGGTTTATTTTTGCCTCCAAGGACTTCAACCAAGCCTTCACCCGATTGCGCTACATCCGGCAATTCAACGATGCCCGTAAAATCAAGATGGAACAGATTGCCTCGACCGAAAGGCAAATCACAGGAGAGGTGGAAGCCAGCCAACAAGCCAGAGAGGAACAAGCTGCCTTGCTGAAAGACGAGAAAAACCAAAAAGAAGCCCTCCAAAAAGAAAAGAAAGAGCTTAACAGTCAGGTGAACAAGCTCAAAAAGAAAGAAGGCAGCCTGCAACAAGACATCAAGAACAAGCAACAGCAGGCCAAAAAGCTGCAAAAGGCCATCGACGACATTATCGCCGAGGAAATCAGAAGAGCCAATGCCGAAGCCGAACGGAAACGCAAGGAAGAAGCCAAGAAAAACTCCAACAAAGGCAAGACCACGACCACGACAACCAAAGAAAAAGGCATGGCCCTGACTCCTGCTGAGAAAACCCTATCGACCAGTTTTGTCAACAACAAAGGTAAGTTGCCTTGGCCCGTGGAGCGTGGGGTGATTTCATCATCCTACGGCAAACATGCCTCGGTGGTGTCAGACAAAGTCACCGTGACCAACAACGGCATTGACATCGCCACCACTGAAAACGCACAAGCCCGTGCCGTCTTCGACGGCGAGGTGGCCAGTGTCACCAAACTGACAGGCTCCAACACGGTGGTCATCATCCGCCACGGTGAGTATTTCACGGTGTATTCCAACCTTGAAAATGTCACTGTGAAACGCGGCGACAAGGTGAAAACCAAGCAAAATATTGGCACCGTTCACACCAACAAGACCGAGAACAAAACGGAATTGCATTTTGAACTCTTGAAAGAACAAGCGCGACAGAATCCTGCAAACTGGTTATCAAAATGAAAAGTATCATAAATAGAGAAGCGTGTTTTGACCCCCCCCTGCCCCCCTTAAAAGGGGGGGATTCCCCCTCTAAGAGGGGGCAGGGGGGAGTAAAAATAATCTTACTCTTTGCTTTATGCCTTTCCCTATTCTTCATATCTTCCTGCAAGACCAAGGAAGTGCCTGGCCGTCGCCGCACACCTCGCCACTGCAACTCTTGCACCAAGTGGAGCTATACGCCACAGGAAACCATAGAATACGAACTCCTGCACAACGATGAAGGCTGAAGAACTTCAACTATTGAAACGCTACTTTCCCGAGCCAGCGGTGGTGATGGTAGGTGAGATGTTCACACAACGCCGTTTCAAACTACATTTCAAGCGACCGCGCAGCTCCAAATTGGGCGATTTCCGTCCACCACGAACCCCCAACGGCATTTGTTCCATCACGCTCAATCTGGACTTGAATCCCTATCAGATGCTCATCACCTATGTTCACGAAGTGGCGCATTACGATGTGTATCAGCAATATGGCTCAAGAAATGTGCAGCCCCATGGCCAAGAATGGCAAACGAGTTTTTCAACTTTATTACAGCCATTTCTGACCGAAACCGTTTTCCCAAAAGAGGTTCTCGCCGCTCTACAAAAACACTTGCAACACATCAAAGCCAGCAGCACCGCCGACCAAAACCTTCAAAGGGTGTTGCACCAATACGACAAGAACCCCGAAAATGTGACCACGGTAGAGAGCCTTCCCGCAGGAGCCCGATTTGTGTTGAAAAACGGTCTCATCTTCCAAAAAGGGGAGAAGCAACGCACCCGCTACAAATGCTATTGCGAAAGCAACGGACGCTGGTATTTTGTGTCAGCTTTGGCGGAAGTACGGAGGATTTAGATTCCCTAGGGAATGGAGGTCTATCCATATTTACAAGCGGCGGTGGGTAGAGTTTACATAACATAAACGCCACAAACCGCCGCGGTTAACAAAACAAGTAATAACTCCATTCCCAAAGGGAATCTCTGACTGTTTTCTTCAATTCAATCATTCAAAGCAACAATTTCATATCTTTGCAGCCAAAACCAGGCTGAATGACCAAAAAAGTATTTGTTTCAGGATGTTACGACCTCTTGCATAGTGGACATGTGGAGTTTTTCCGCCAAGCGGCACAATATGGCGACCTTTATGTAGGCATCGGCTCCGACGAGACCATCCTTCACTACAAAAACCATAAGACCCTTTACCCTGAACAGGAACGCCTCTTCATGGTGAAAGCCATCCGTTATGTAAAAGACGCTTTCATCAACGATGGCGACGGCGTGATGGACTTTGTGGGCACTGTGGACAAAATAAAACCCGACATTTTTGTGGTGAATGAAGATGGTGCCTCCGAGGAAAAACGCCGTTTCTGCGAAGCGCGCGGCATCGAATATGTGGTGCTGCAACGCACGCCATCGGAAGGCTTGGAAGCGCGTTCGTCGACGGCATTGAAACATGACCTTTGCGAGATTCCCACCCGCTTGGACTTGGCCGGCACTTGGATTGACCAGCCTTATGTCTCATGTTTTGCGCCAGGTTGGGCCATCACCATTTCGTTGCAGCCGACTTTCGAGGTACGCGAGCGTTGCGGCCTCTCCACCTCGACCCGCAACATGATTAAGAAGATTTGGCCGATGAAATTGCCCGACATGGATCCTGAGACGCTTGCCAAATTGGTCTTCTGCTTCGAGAATGACCCTGAGCGAAGTGATGGCATCATCAGCGGGGCACAAGACAGCATCGGCATTTGTATGCCTGGATTGGTGAGGCATTATTACGACAAACTCTACTGGCCCATCAAGTTTGAAACCTGCCAAGACAAAACCATCTTGAACTGGCTTGAAAATCATCTCATCATGATTCCCATGGAGCCTCGCCGTCCAGGATGTTCCGTGGTGGAAGGCAAGGACATCACCGAGCCGAAAGTCAAGGCTCTGGCCAAGGCTGCCGACAACTGTTGGAACGCCATCATGGCTATGGATTTAACTGCTTTTGCCTCAGCCTACAAAGCTTCATTTGAAGCCCAAACCGCCATGTTTCCCGCTATGATTCAAGGCTCGGTGCAGGATTATATTGACAATTATTCCGCTATGGACGATGTATTGGCTTGGAAGATGCCTGGTGCCGGTGGCGGCGGCTATCTTGCTTGCGTAGTCAAAGATTCGGTTGCTTTTTATCAGGCTCATCCCGAAGCAATTTGTCTTGTTATTAGAAGAAAGTAGTTATTTATCAAGAATTTGAGAATTAGAGAAAAAATGCCGAGTCGAGTTATACAGAAGTCTTGCACCTTCGGTGCGTTGAATTGGAGAACCGAAAATCGTTCACGATTTTCATCTCTAATTCAAAAAATTCAAATGAAGACCCGAAATGGAAATTCTGAAATTCTCTAATTCTTGATAAAACAAAACAATGTGATATGAGCGGATTAATTTACCCAACAGAGAGTGGAAAGCTATTTGGCTTAGCATTGCAACTTCACAAAGAACTGGGGTGCGGTTTTAAAGAGAAAGTATATCAGGATGCTTTTGAAGTGCTTCTGCAAGAAAACAATATACCTTACGAAAGAGAAAAACACATTGAGATTGAATATCATGGAGTTGTTTTGGAACATGGATTTTTCTATGATTTCCTATGCTATGACAAAATTGGTGTTGAACTGAAAGCATTTACTGAGATTACTGGAGAATTCGAAAGTCAATTAATTAACTATCTTCATGTAGGAAATCATCAACTTGGGTTATTACTTAATTTTGGTACTAGCAGTCTGCAATACAAATGGATTCCAAATAGAAAAGATTATAAAGGAAAGTGAATATAAACAAATAATAATCAAGAATTTGAGAATTAGAGAAAAAATCTGAAATTCTCAAATTCTTGATAAAAACTTGATAATAAATTCTGGAATATGAATAAAGTAGTAGAAAAAAAATACCTGTTGGCCTTTGTCTTGGTGACCTGTTGTTTCGCCTTGTGGGGCTTTGCCAACGACATCACCAACCCTATGGTGAAGGCTTTTTCCAAGATTTTCCGCATGAGCGTGACTGACGGCGCCTTGGTGCAACTTGCCTTCTATGGCGGCTATTTCTGTATGGCTTTGCCCGCCGCTCTGTTCGTGCAAAAACATTCCTTTAAAGCAGGTTTGTTGATGGGTCTTGGGCTATACGCCATAGGAGCCTTGATGTTCATTCCAGCCAAGGCAACGGGCAGTTATTATCCATTCCTTATCGCATATTTCGTGCTGACTTGTGGTCTTTCTTTCCTTGAAACGACGGCCAATCCCTATATCCTCTCGATGGGCAGCAAAGACACGGCTACGCGACGACTCAACCTAGCCCAAGCCTTTAATCCCATCGGCTCGTTGGCCGGCATGTTTGTGGCGATGCAGTTCATTCAAGCCAAGCTCAACCCGCTGAGCACCGAGGAACGCGCTTTGCTCAACGATGAACAATTCGACGCCATAAAAAATGCCGATCTCTCCGTCTTGAGCCGACCCTATGTTATCATCGGAGCTGTGTTGGTGGTGTTCTTTGTAGTTATCCTGCTCTTAGTGAAGACACAAGCCAAAACTGAGGAAAGCAACGACCAAAAGTTTGGCCCTACAGTGAAACGGTTATGGAAAAACAAGCCTTACCGCTATGGTGTGGTGGCACAGTTCTTCTATGTCGGCGTACAAATCATGTGCTGGACCTTTATCATCCAATACGGCACACGCGTCTTTATGAACGAAGGTATGACTGAACAAACTGCTGAAGTGCTTTCACAACGCTACAATATTGTGGCGATGGCTATTTTCTGTGTGAGCCGTTTCATTTGCACCTTCTTGCTGAAATACATCCATCCATCCAAGTTGCTGACTTACTTAGGTATAGCTGGAGCAATATTAGTGTTAGGCATTATTTTCCTCGATGGACACGCAGGAATGTATTGCTTGGTCGCCGTTTCGGCCTGCATGAGCTTGATGTTCCCGACCATTTACGGCATTGCTTTGACCGATACAGGTGAAGATGCCAAAATCGGGGCCGCAGGATTGATTATGGCTATCTTGGGCGGCTCAGTATTGCCACCTTTGCAAGCTCGTATTATCGATGGTGGCGGACTTGGAAGTATCGCTTCCGTGAACTTGAGCTTTGTTTTACCCTTGATTTGCTTCGTTGTCATCGTTATTTACGGACTATTCATCACTAAAACCGAGAAAAAATGAAACGCTACTGTCAAACATTAGAACTTGTCAATGACCCTGAGCTCATTGAGAAGTACTGCGAAATCCATGCTCATGTTTGGCCTGAAGTAGTGGCTGGACAACGGGAAGTAGGCATACTTGACATGCAACTCTATCGTTATGATACTCATGTGTTTATGATTTGCGATACCATTGACGACTTTGACTGGAACCGCGACATGGCCCGACTGGCCACTTTGCCCCGACAAGCCGAATGGGAGGCCTATGTAGCCCAATGCCAAGGTGCCGACCCAAGCCTGCCTTCAACGGGCAAATGGCATCTGATGGAAAAAATATTTTGAACCATATTGAAAATAGTTGTAGTTTTGTCGGTTAAAACCTTTAACAAATGAGAAAACTGATTATACGCTTTTGTAATTTTATATTCGGTAAACACAAAAACAACACGCTGCCTCGATATTGGATTTTGGCAGTAGACATGATAATTGTCATCGTTGCTTATATTGTGGCTCTTTTCATGTTGTACTTCAAGGATTTTGGAGCATCATCTTTCGATTGGAGCCGTATTTGGTTGGTTCCCATAGTCTATCTTGTAATCTTCCTCATCAGCAGAACCTACGATGGAATGCTGCGTTACTCTGGATTCAATGATATTAGAAAACTGTTTTATGCATGTACAGCCGCGTTGTCTTTCTTGATTATCAGTAAATTGGTTATCCGCCAAATATCACCTTCTTTGGCAAGAAACCTCTATCCACGCTATGTAACCATGATTTACCATTTCCTTATTACTTTGGTGGTTATGATTATCATGCGGTTCACTATCAGGCGCTTGTATAACGAAATATACAAAAACACGGCAGACAAGTTGAATACACTTATCTATGGAGCTGGCGATGGAGGCACAGTGTTGATGCGAACTTTGAGTCAGGATACCAAGTCAAAATTCAAAATCAAGGCTTTTGTCGATGATGACCCTAAACGAGCTGGGACGCAGATTAATACCATAAAAATCTACTCGCCAAAGGTTGCCATGACGCCAGAATTCATCAAAAAATTCGATATTAACGCGATGATTTTGGCTATTCCTAGTATAAATGAAGCGCGTCGAAAAGATATTATCGAACAGGGCTTGGCTCTTAATCTTATTGTGAAATCCATCCCCTCTTTCGACAAATGGGTAGATGGAAAACTGGAATCCAACCAAATCCAGGATATTAAGATTGAAGACCTTTTGGGTCGTAAGCCCATCATCTTGGGTAAGAGCAATGTCATTCGCGAAATCAATGAAAAAGTGGTGCTTGTCACGGGTGCTGCCGGATCTATCGGAAGCGAGATTTGCCGTCAAGTGATGCACTACAACCCCTCCAAACTCATCATGCTCGACCAAGCCGAGTCGCCGATGTATGATTTCCAGTTTGAGATGAACAACACGGAGGATTTCAAGGATAAACGCGACAAGATGGTTTTTGTCATCACCAATGTGAAAGACCCCATCCGTATGCGCGAAGTGTTTGAAATGTATCATCCGCAAGTAGTGTTCCATGCAGCAGCTTATAAACATGTGCCTTTCATGGAAGAAAACGCTTACGAGGCTGTGTTTGTCAATGTATTCGGCACCAAACTTGTAGCTGATTTGGCTATGGAATTTGGCGTGGAAAAGTTTGTCATGATCTCTACCGACAAAGCCGTAAACCCAACCAATGTGATGGGTGCCACCAAGCGCATTGCTGAAATTTACACACAAAGCCGCCAAAGTAAAACCAAGTTTATCACCACTCGTTTTGGTAATGTATTGGGTAGCAATGGCTCTGTCGTGCCGTTGTTCCGCAAACAGATCGAAAAAGGAGGTCCTATTACTGTCACCGACCGCCGTATCACCCGTTTCTTCATGACCATTCCTGAGGCTTGTAGCCTCGTGCTTGAGGCTGGTTCCATCGGCGATGGCGGCGATATCTTCGTCTTTGATATGGGCGAAAAAGTCAAGATTTGGGATTTGGCCGAAAAAATGCGCAAACTTGCCCATAGGCCAGAAATTGAAATCATTGAAACAGGTCTGCGTCCCGGTGAGAAACTCTATGAAGAGGTGTTGGCCAACGAAGAAAACACTATCAAGACCGACAATGAGAAAATCATGCACGCCATTGTCAGAAAATACGATGCTTCTGATGTGGATGCCATGTTCGATAAACTGCACGAAGCATTGGAAACCTGTGACCCAATGAAGATTGTGGCCCAAATGAAGGTCATCGTACCTGAATTCAAGAGCAACAACAGCATTTTCAGCCAATTGGACAAATAAGCAGAGATGTACACCATCCACACCGACCCTTTGCACCGAATTGCCTATGCTACCGATGCGTCCGCTTATCGTGAAATACCGCAAGGTGTAACCTTTCCTGAAAACGAACAGGATATTGTCTATCTGATTGAAACAGTCCGCAAACGCAACACCCACCTTATCCCAAGGGCAGGCGGTACTTCCATAGCAGGTCAAGTGGTGGGTAGCGGCATTGTGGTCGACATCAGTAAGCATTTCAAGAAGATACTGGAAATCAACAAGGAAGAACGCTGGGCAAGAGTGCAACCTGGAGTCGTGCTTGATGAGCTGAACCTTGCTTTAGAGCCATACGGACTTTTCTTTAGCCCAGAGACTTCCACCAGCAACCGTTGTTGTATCGGCGGTATGTTTGGCAATAACTCTTGCGGTTCACATTCCTTGGTTTATGGAAGCACGCGTCATCATGTGTTAGAAGCCCGTGGCGTGCTCTGCGATGGCAGCATCGAAATATTTAAGGACTATACCGTCAAAGAACTGGAAGAGCGTTTTGGCAACCGTTTTTGGGAAACCGACACTCAATGTCATTCCGTGCGAAGGCCTAAGGAGGAAAGGGAGGAATCTATTGAATGTCGGTTTCAAAAGGAATCATTAATCCAAAACATCTACGCTCAACTCATCCGTTGGGCCTTGGATGAAAACACAGTTTCTCTGATAGAAGAAAACTATCCCGACAAGAGCCTGCGTCGCCGTTCCTGTGGTTATGCCATCGACGAAGTTATTGAAGATCTCCACAATACAGCCAAACCACTTGAAGAACGGACTATTAATCTATGCAAAGTGCTAGCTGGTAGTGAAGGTACCTTGGCTTTCATTACGGAAATCAAAGTCGACCTCGACCCTTTGCCGCCCAAGGAGAAAATGGTGGTATGCGCCCATTGCGACACATTGCAGAAAAGCTTTCTGGGTAACCTTGTCGCCTTGAAATTCAATCCATCAGCAGTGGAATTGATGGATCGCAACATCTTGGAACTCAGCAAACAGAATGTTGAGCAACAGAAAAACCGCTTTTTCGTCCAAGGCGACCCTGCCGCCATCCTTATCATTGAATTGCGAGGCGAAACCCGCGAAGAAATTGATGCTATAGCTGACCAACTTGAAAAGGCATTAATCGAAAACGAGGAGCACTTGGTTTACGCCTGTTCAAGAGTTTACGGTTCAGAAATCAGCAAGGTATGGAGTCTGCGCAAGGCGGGCTTAGGCCTACTCACCGGCATGAAAGGCGATGCCAAACCCATTGGCGTCATCGAAGACACGGCTGTGGCACCCGAGAAACTGCCCGCTTACATGGCGGACTTTGCCCAAATGTTGGAAAAACTGGGCTTAAGCTGCGTCTATCATGCCCATATCAGTACTGGCGAGTTGCATCTGCGGCCTATCATCAACATTAAGGAAGCAGAAGGCAAACGCAAGTTTCGTGAAGTGGCTTACGAAACGGCCTTATTGGTCAAGAAATACAAAGGTTCGCTCAGTGGTGAACATGGCGATGGAAGATTGCGCGGTGAGTTTATACAGTTGCTTTATGGCGACCAAGTCTATGCCTTGATGCAAGACCTGAAAAAGTGTTGGGATCCTCTGCAAGTCTTCAACCTGCACAAGATTGTTGACACATTGCCCATGGACAGCATGTTGCGCTTTGATGTTAGACAGCAATATGCTATCGAGAAAGAACTCTGTGGAAAGGACGGCCTTTCGACGGGCTTAAGGACCTGCAAAACTTATTATAACTGGAAGGCTGCTTTCGATGAATGCAAAGTGGAAGGCGCTACTGGTGCCAAAAATCAGCTTCATGCCTTGATGTGCAGCATCGAGCAATGCAATGGTGCCGGCGATTGTCGCAAGTCGAATCTTATTGGTGGTACACTTTGTCCAGCATTCAAAGTAAGTGGCGATGAGACCAAGGCTACCCGTGCGCGTGCCAATGTGCTCCGTGAAATCCTGACAAGAGGGTGGGAGAGCGAAGCCTTCACTGTCACAAATTGCGTCCCGCAATTTGAAAAAGGCACTTCTCCGAACTGCGAGACGAAGCTCGCGACAATGAAAAGCATTCTAAAATCAAAGGAACTGGCCGAGGTTTTAGACAGCTGCTTGGCCTGCAAAGGTTGCCGCAGCGAGTGTCCCAGCAATGTCGACATGACCCGATTGCGCTCAGAAATCCTACAACAAAAGTACGACATAAGCGGTATGCCTTTGCGTTCCTTTGCTGTATCGAGAATGGCCACAGTGGAACAATTTGGACATGTCGTTTGGCCAATTTACAATCTTTTTGCTTCGTGGAAGTTCTCTTCCGACATCATCAAGAGTATCATCAAGTTCACGACTGAAAGAGACATCCCGACCCTTAGCCGCGTTACCATGCGAAGAGCCGTGCAACGGGAATGCCGCAAACAGCATGGCAAAGCCACCAAAGGCAAAGTTTATATATTTGCCGATGAATTCACCAACTTCCAGGAAGCAGAAATTGGCTTGACTTTCGCCAAATTGCTTCTGCAATTAGGCTACAAAGTGGAAATACCAAAACATGTGGAAAGCGGTCGCGCCGCCATCTCGAAAGGCAACCTGAAATTAGCCAAAAAGTTTGCCTTGAAAAATGTCAATCTGCTGAAAGACAAGATTTCAGAAGAAACCCCTTTGGTCGGCATTGAACCTTCATGCATTCTCAGCTTCCGTGATGAATATCCCGATTTGGTGCCTGCCGAACTTCGCTCCCAAGCCCAACAACTGGGTCGAAATGCTTTGCTTTTCGATGAGTTTATCATGCGTGAAGTTGCAGCTGGTCGTATTTCTTCAGATGATTTTAAAACTGATGCTGTAGAAATCTGGCTCCATGGCCATTGCCACCAGAAAGCTTTGGTGGGAACGGAGAAGACGGTACAGGCTTTTAAACTGCTCTCAGGGGCCAAAGTGCATGTCATCCCAAGCGGTTGTTGCGGTATGGCAGGTTCATTCGGTTACGAAAAAGAGCATTACAAGACTTCGTTGGCCATTGGTGAGATGGTACTCTTCCCGACCATTAGAAAAGCCATCGAAAACAACACAAACATCACACCTGTGATAGTTTCAGCACCCGGCACTTCCTGCCGTCAGCAAATCCTTGACGGCACAGGAGTTCATGCCGTTCATCCCGTTGAAATCCTCTATCGTTGGGCGAAATAAACCAACAATTTTGGCGTTCTATGAAAAAGAACTATCTTTGCCTCGTTAAACCATATTAATTGTCATTATGAAAAGGCTATTCTTCTCCATCACAATGCTTCTATTGGTCATTGCTGGTTGTAACACAAAAGAGTCAAATGAAGTAGACGTTGAACCATATACTTTGAGTGACAGCTTGTTCATTGAAAGTGAGTATGGCGATGGGTATTCCTATTTCAATGTCAGCCTCGATTTGCCTGTCACCAACAACAAAACCTTGCGCCAAAATATTCTTCATTGGATGCTCTCCGACGAGACAGAAGACCATGTCAACTATCTTGAGACAATGAAAGACAATTTCTTTGAAGAAGACGGTAGCGAGCCCAGATCGAACTATGAAGAAAACTTCAGCTTGTCGGAACAAACAGACGAGTATGTTACCTATACCACCGAAGGATTCCTCTATTCGGGTGGAGCCCATGAAATGCCATGGTACAATGGCACAACTTTCAGCAAGATTGACGGTAGCATCGTTGGTTACGATCTGTTCGAAGATCCGGAACAACTCATTAAGATTATTGCAGAAAATATTGAAAACCAATATTTTTCAAAATATGTAGAAGACGATTTCTACTTTGAGCACGAAGACATAACCACATTGCCTGAGAACGAGCCTTGGATAGAGACCGACAGTGTTGTGTTTTGCTACCAACCTTACGAAATCGCAGCATTTGCCGCAGGAATGCCTTTGTGTAAGATTGCGTTATCCGACCTAAAACCCTATCTGAGCGAAAAAGGAAAAATGTTTCTCAAAGACAATTAAGCACCCATGAACAACTACTGCATTATCATGGCTGGCGGCATCGGTAGCCGTTTTTGGCCCCTCAGCAAGGACAATTATCCGAAGCAATTCCTCGATATCTTAGGTACAGGAAAGAGCTTTATCCGCAGCACTTACGAGCGATTCAGCCCAGTCATCCCCGACGAGAACTTCCTCGTGGTCACCAACAAGGCCTACAAACAACTCGTTTTGGAGCATTTGCCTATGCTTCGTCCCAATCAAGTGCTTTGTGAGCCTGCACGACGCAACACGGCTCCTTGCATTGCCTATGCAGCCTACCATATCCAAAGTCGCTGCCAAGATGCCAATATTGTCGTCACACCCGCCGACCATTTGGTAACTAATGAAATGGAATTTCAGCGCATTATTCGATTAGGTTTCGACTTCTTGGCGAAAAACCAAAATGCCTTGATGACCATCGGTATCAAGCCGAGTCGACCGGAAACGGGTTATGGCTATATCCAAGTTCCTAAAATGAATGCGGAATGTGGAATGTGGAATGTGGAATGTGGAATAGTTGCCGATGGGAATAATTCAACATTTTCTAATGTGGTGAAAGTCGAAATGTTCAAGGAAAAACCCGATTACGATACGGCCGTGAAATTCGTGGCCGAAGGCAATTTCTTCTGGAACAGCGGCATCTTCCTCTGGACTTTGGACGGCATTATGCAGGCGTTCAAGCAATATCTGCCTGAGATGGTTGAAGTCTTTGAAAATGGCATCTATAACTTCGGCACACCCGAGGAACAAGACTTCATCAACGACCACTTTGTGGATTGCCCCAACATCAGTATCGACTACGGCGTGATGGAAAAGTCGCCTAATACCTTCACCATCCCTGCCGACTTTGGATGGAGCGACATCGGTACCTGGGGTTCGCTGTTTACTCACGCCAAAAAAGACGACAACGGCAATGCCAAACGTGGCAAGGTGGTCTCAGTCGACAATCGGAATACCATTATTAATATAGAGGAAGGCACCGAAGCCATTGTGGAAGGTTTGGAAGACTATTTGGTGGCTTATCGCGACCATTCACTCCTCGTGTGCAAGCTCAAGGATGAGCAACAGATCAAAGTTTGGATTGAAGGATTAAAATAAAACTGTATCTCGTGGAAAATCAGCCGCTTGTATCGGTCATTATGCCATGCTACAACATGGAGAAGTTTATCGCTTACACGATAGAATCAGTGCAACGGCAAACGTATACCCACTGGGAACTTATCATTGTTGACGACGCTTCAACCGACAAAACGGCTGATATTGTTAAAAGTCACCAAAATCAAGACGATCGGATTCAATTATATGTTAAGCCCAAGCATTCAGGCATCGCTGACACGCGTAACCAATGTATTAAAATGGCCAAAGGCCGTTTTTTGGCTTTTCTGGATTCCGACGACCTTTGGCATCCTGAAAAACTGGAACAGCAGTTGCAATTCATGATGGAAAGAAATATTGGCTTCAGTTACTCAAGCTACGATTGTGTGGATGAAATAGGCAATCCTTTGGAAAAAAAAGTCAAGGCCATAAACAATCTTGATCATGACGCTTATATGCACAACACCATCATTGGCTGTTCCACCGTAATGATTGATACCACGATCATTAAAGAAGTCGTTGTACCTAACTTTCGTACCAGCGAAGACTCAGCCACCTGGCTCAACATCCTGAAAAAAGGCTTCATTGCCTACGGAATCGATTCTTGTTTGACTTCCTATCGTATCCGCCAGCATTCAGCCAGTTCCAACAAGCTGAAGGCCGCTTCCGATTTGTGGAGAGTGTATCGGAAACAGGAAAAACTGTCTCTATTCAAAGCCCTCGGCTGTTTTGTTAGTTATGCCTTCCACGCCGTAAAGAAACGCCTGTGATGAACGGATATGCCCTATATCGAAAGGCCTGGCGGTTTGAAGGAGCTCCTCATTGCGAAACTCGATTAAAAGAAAAGGAATGGAAAGCTCTTTTGCAGCAAGGCGGTTTGCTGGTCAGAAACACCTACAATTTTGACTGCCAGGAAGAAACCTCTTTTTGGTATGTCATCAAAGACCAATTTGAAGGCTTGGAAAACTTGCCGTCGAGAGTGCGCAACAAGATCCGTCATGCATTCAATAGTTTCGAATACCGACTCATTCCTTTTGACACTTTAAAGGAAAACGGTTATCAAATCATTCAAGAGACCTATGCGGATTATGCCGTTCACGATAGAGAAATGAACCAAAAGGTCTTCATGGAATACTTGGACCAATGTCAAAAACAACACTTTGACTATTGGGGCATCTTCGACAAGGAAACACAACAAATGGTTGGGTTCTGCACCGTGACTTTATGGGATCAGTGCTGCGAATATGGTGTGACAGGCATCCTCTCAAAATACAAGAAAGGAAGCTACTATCCCTATTATGGTTTATATCAGTACTTAAACCAGCATTATCTTGAAAAACAGCAATTTAAATATGTGAGCGACAGTGCCCGAACCATCACCGAACACTCGCAGATCCAAGAATATCTCATTCAAAACTTCAACTTTCGTAAAGCCTATTGCCAATTGGAGGTTCATTACCGTTGGTGGATGAAGTTGGCAGTCAAAATGCTGTACCCATTCAGAAAAATCATACCTTTGCAGCGCGTTAAGGCAATTCTCAACATGGAGGCCATGCAGCGTGGAGAAAAATAAACACAAAATAGGGTTCTTCTTCAAGTGGTGCTTCGATCGCATTGTGGCACTAATTGGACTTATTGTGCTGTTTCTGCCTTTGCTGGTCATCGGCATTCTCATCAAAACTGACTCAAAAGGTCCTATGTTCTTTATGCAAAAACGCATTGGAAAGGACGGCAAGCCATTCAGAATCTGCAAGTTCAGAACCATGCATCATCAATCGGAAGGTGATACGGTCACCACAGCCGATGACCCTCGCATCACGCGCATGGGCCATTGGCTACGCCACAGTAAGGTTGACTGCCTTACCGAGTTGGTCAATGTGTTTATCGGACAAATGAGCTTTGTTGGGCCGCGCCCCGATGTGCCCGGCTATGCCGACCAACTGAAAGGTGATGACCGTCGCATTCTCCAGCTCCGCCCAGGCATTACCGGCCCGGCAAGTATCAAGTACCGTGATGAAGAAGAACTGCTCGCCCAACAAACTGATCCAAAGGCTTATAACGACAATGTCATTTGGCCTGACAAAGTGAAAATCAACTTGGATTATTTGGACAATTGGAGCTTTTTCGGTGATATCAAGTTGATTTTCAAGACCGTGTTCTAATTCCAGCCACATAGGAAAGACAGCCTAAAAGTAGGCAATGTAAGTCTCTGCTATTTGCTTGTGGTCAGCGACAACACTGCTGACTACATAAAAAAACCCCATAGAATCGGGGAGAAACTATGAGGCCAAAAAATTAATAACATGAAACATAAAAATTGCGCCCCCTTCAGGACTTGAACCTGAGACCCCCTGATTAACAGTCAGATGCTCTGACCAACTGAGCTAAGGAGGCTGCACAATGTCACAGAACTAATTCTCTGTTTTTGCGGTTGCAAAAGTACGGCTTTTTTCAATACTGACAATCTTTTTCGGATATTTTTTTTCAAATATTTTATATCTGACTGATAATCAATATGAAAATTTAGTCACTTTAAACAGAGATTCCCAAAAGGGAATGGAATTTTAGTCTTACAATTACATGCAGCGGTTAAGAACGCTTACGACCTTTACAATTTTCAACCGCCGTTATTTAGCTATAAAACAATCTCCATTCCCGCAGGGAATCTCTTTTTTCTTACCTTTGCACAAATTTTGAATCTTGAATCTTGAATATTAAATCCTTGAATCCACAATGAAAAAAATACTCGGAATAGGAAGTGCTCTGGTCGACATCCTGACCCAGATTCCCAATGAACAAATCCTCAATGAATTGAACCTGCCCAAAGGTAGTATGACCTATGTCGATGCCCAAACTTCGGTTGAAATCGGCAAAAAATTAGCCTATCTCGGCAATCAAATGGCTTCAGGCGGCTCGGCAGCCAATACCATGAGCGGATTGGCCCAACTTGGCGTCGAAGCGGGTTTTCTTAGCAAGATCGGCAAGGATGAAGTAGGCGAATTCTTTGCAAAACAGATGACCGAAACCCATGTCAAGCCTCTGATGCTGAAGAGTGATACCCCATCAGGCCGAGTTCAAGCCCTTGTCACCGCCGACGGTGAACGCACCTTTGCTACCTGCCTCGGAGCCGCGGCTGAAATGTGTGCCGATGACATTCAACCCGAACTTCTCCAAGGTTGGGACATCTTTTATGTGGAAGGCTATCTCGTCGCCAATCCCACAATGCTCAGAAAAGCCATCGAAACCGCCAAGGCCCAAGGTATGACCATCGCCATCGACTTGGCCAGCTACAATGTTGTGGAAGAGAGCCGCGACTTCTTGCTTGAACTTGTCAACAACTATGTCGACATCGTGTTTGCCAACGAAAAAGAAGCCTTTGCCCTTACAGGCATGGAACCCGAAGCCGCTCTGCATGATATCGCTGAGCGTTGCGACATCGCTGTGGTGAAAGTAGGCGCCAAAGGTGCTTTCGTTCAACGCGGCAATGAGGTCATAACCATTCCTCCTATGAAGGCTGATGTGGTTGACACTACTGGCGCTGGCGACATGTGGGCAGCTGGCTTCCTCGCCGGACTCGTCAAAGGCGAAAACCTGCAGAAATGCGGTATAATGGGTGCCATCGTGGCCAAGAACATCATCGAAGTGATGGGCGCCAAGATGGATGAAGCGCGGTGGAATATTATTCATAAGGCTATAGCATCACTATAATGGGAGATTCCTTGCGGGAATGGAGTTTATGGTTCTGTTAATTAGCGGCGGTTTGTAGCGTTTACGGTTTGTATACGTTACATACCGCCGCATTATACATACTAACACGCTTCCATTCCCGCAGGGAATCTACTTTAATTTTATATTTTATTACCTTACTTGTTTGAAGGTATCATTATATTTTGTACCTTTGCGCCCACTATAGTAATTTTCGCGAAAAGTAAATATTTAATAATTAGCTAGTTAGATAAAAATGAAGGAATTCCAGACAAAAGACATCCGTAATGTTGCCCTCATTGGTGCAGCAAAATCGGGTAAGACCATCCTTGCCGAAAACATGCTTTTCGAAGGCAAGCTCATCAACAGAAAAGGTAGCACCGAAGAGAAAAACACCGTTTCCGACTACCGTCCCATCGAAATGGAACGTCAGATTTCGGTGAACGCTTCCATGATGTACACGATTTACAATGACAAAAAGATCAACATCCTGGATACCCCTGGTTTCAGTGATTTCTCTGGTGACATCGTTTCGTGCCTCACTGCTGCCGACATCGCTGTCTGCACAGTAAACGCCCAGTCGGGTGTTGAAGCCACCACCGAAAATGCTTGGCGCCATGCTGCCAACACCAACAAGCCCGTGGTGTTCTTCATGAACCAACTCGACCACAGCAACGCCAACTTCGACAACACGGTCCGCGAACTGAAAGAATACTTTGGCGACAAGGTTACGCCTATCCAATATCCCGTCAACGCCGGTGAAGACTTCAACGCCGTCATCGACTTGATCATGATGAAGATGTTGGTCTTTAAGAACGGCAATGGCGCTCCTGAAGTGCAGGACATCCCTGCCGCCGAGATGGCCAAGGCTGAAGAGCTGCACAACAACCTCATCGAGCACGCTGCCGAAGGCGAAGAGGCCCTGATGGAGAAGTTCTTCGAAGAGATGACCCTGAGCGAGGAAGATATGGAACGCGGTATCCACCTGGGTATCGTCAACCGTGAGATGTTCCCCGTCATCTGCGGCGCTGCCAAGCGTGGTGTGGGTGTCACCCGTCTGATGGATTTCATCATCAACGCCTGCCCGTCGCCTGCCGACATGCCTGCTATCAAAGCCAAGAACGGCCAAGAGTTCCACAACAGCGTCGATGACCCGACTGCCTTGTTCATCTTCAAGGTGACTACAGAACAGAACCTCGGCGATGTGGCCTGGATGCGCGTCTATGGCGGCACCGTGGTGAAGAGCCAAGACCTCATCAACCCGCGTACGGGCAACAAGGAGCGTCTCTCACAGCTGCTGGTCTTCCGCGGCAAGAACCGTGAAGAGGTTGAGAAAGTCAACGCTGGCGACATCATCTGCACCATCAAGTTGAAGGATGGCCGCATCGGTGATTCTTTAGTCGATGCCAAGGCTGCTGAAGCTATCTTCCCAGAGATTCCGTTCCCGAACCCGATCTTCTCGATCGCCGTCAAAGCCGTCAACTCACAAGAAGACGAAAAACTCGGCAGCATCCTCAACGACATCCACAAGACCGACCCGACCGTCATCGCCGGCATGTCACGCGAACTGCGCCAGAACATCCTGCAATGCCAAGGCGAATATCACTTCAATACCCTGAAGTGGTACTTCGACAATGTCTATAAGATTGCCATCGAGACAGCTTCGCCGAAGATCCCGTATCGTGAGACCATCACCAAGAGCGCAAGCGCCAGCTACCGTCACAAGAAACAATCCGGTGGTAGCGGTCAATTCGGTGAGGTGCACATGCAACTGGCTCCTTACTTCGAGGGTTACACCGACCCGAGCGAACTGCAGGTGCGCGACAAGCAAGAGTACGAACTGCCTTGGGGCGGTAAGCTCATCTTCGCCAACTGCGTCGTCGGTGGTGCCATCGATGCCCGCTTCATGCCCGCCATCCTGAAGGGTGTCAACGAGCGCTTGGAGCAAGGCCCGCTGACCGGTTCTTACGCCCGCGACATCATCGTCTACATCTACGATGGTAAGATGCACCCGGTCGACTCCAACGAAATGGCCTTTAAGATCGCCGGTCGTATGGCTTTCAGCGCCGCCTTTAAGAACGCTGGCCCGAAGATCATGGAACCCATCTACGACCTCGATGTGCGCATGCCCGCCGACCTCATGGGTGCCGTCATGACCGACCTGCAAGGCCGTCGCGCCATCGTCATGGGTATGGACAGCGACCACAACTACCAGACCATCCACGCCAAGGTTCCGTTGGCCGAGATGGACCGCTATTCCACCTCCCTGAGCTCGCTGACTTCGGGCCGTGGCACTTTCACGATGAAGTATGCTGAATACCAGCAAGTGCCTACCGATGTGCAGAACCGCCTACTCAAGGAGTACGAAGAGAGCCAGAAGGAAGAAGAATAAAAGAGTATTTTTTCATAAGTATTGCATTTTTTCCCCGCTGCATATTTTATGTGGCGGGGTTTTTTGTTTATTTTTGTGGGCATGAAACATATAGCTTGGATAGGATTGTTGGTCTTGCTAACCTTGTCGGCCTGCGACGCCACCACGCGCGAGGCGCGGCGCATGGTGAAGCGTGCCGAGCTGTTGGCCGACACCCTGCCCGACAGCACCGTGCGCATGATTGACAGCGTGTTGCGCATGCCCGCGAGCTTCAGCGAGCGGGAGCGCATGGACATGGCCTTGCTGCAGGCCGAGGCCTTGTTTGGTGACCATGGACAGGAAATCTCACCCCTCATGGACGATGATTTCTTCGACGACCATGCCCCCCTCTCCACCAGCCCCGAATTGGAGCGTGCCGCCGCCTATTATGCCGGTAAAAAACAATACGCCAAGGCCGCCCATGCGGCACTCTACAGCGGCTTCGTGCAGCAACACTACGATGAGAAGGAAATTGCCATGCGTTCGTTCAAGGAGGCGGAGCAATACGGCAAACTGGCTGTTGACAGCCTTACTGTGGCGCAGGCGGAGTATTGGATGGGGAAGATGTTTATAGATGACGGCATGGAACAAGAAGCATTGAAGTCGTTTATGGTTTCAGAAAGGTATATTGGAAACCATAATGCCGACCGCTCCACTATCGAAAACAGCAAAGCTGTTGTATATATTTTGATGGGACAACATAACGATGCAGAATTATGCCTCCGACAAAGTCTTCTTTACGCCGAAAAAGGACATACTGATAGGGTAAAACGTAAAATCCATAACAACTATTCGGTGCTTTACCGCCTTGAAGGCAAATACGGCGAGGCCCTTAATTCTTTACAGCAGATGATAAATGACCAAAGTCTTGACAATAAAGAACGGCTTGTACTATACTTAAACATAGGCAATGTTTATTTTGATATGGGAGTAAAGGATTCAACTGCTTGTTATTTTCAATTTATGGAAGAACTCTTGCCGATAGTCAATTTAAAAGCGGAAACTAAAGTTGCTGCATACGGTGCTTTATTTCGTTTTGCGGAAAGCCAAGATGATAAAACAACGGCATTACAATACCATGAAAATCATGAAAAGATATTGTATGATTTAATGCTTCAACAGCAAGAGCAGACCATTTTCCGGATTCAACAACAATATGACTATGAGAGTCTGCAAAATGTGATGAATAAGAAAATCATACAAAGGCATATTACAATATTGATTATCAGTATATTATTACTTATTACAACCATTCTCATTCTGTTTTTGCAATACCGTCACAAACAATTGCTGAAATCGGAGGAAGAAATGAAGCAGCAACTGGATGACCTGAAACAGGATTTGCTACAAACGGTGAAAACCTCTGTGTTGGACCATGAGATTTCCTCTCGATTAAGGTTGATTCTCAAAGTCCACGACAAGACACCACAGGGGAATGACCCCAAAAAAGAATGGCAGTCTTTGGTATGGCAAATCATGAATGGTGAGCAAGAAGCTTTTGAGGCCGCAAGAAGTGTTTTGGAAACGGCTTATCCTAAACTGTATTCAACCATTAAGGAAAATTATCCCGACTTGAGCGAAACAGAAGCCAAGATATGTCTGCTCTCTTGTTCTGACCTCTCCAATACAGAGATAGCCGAATTGTTAGGACTGAGCACAAATACCGTCAACCAAAACCGCAGTAACCTGCGCAAGAAGCTGAACCTAAAACCCGACCGAATGAAGGAACAGATACGTTCGGCATTGTCCAAGTAATTATGGTTTTGCCTTCACAAGCCTAAATGCTTGTCTGTTTTGTCATTTTTTTACTCTCCAATACTTATATCCAAAGCTAAAACACCTATATATTTGTTTTTGTTTCTTATTGGTTTTCAATGGTTTGTATTTTCTCCATTGAAAAAAAGCTATATGAAGCGAATTTAAAACTATATCTCAATTGAAAGATATGTTAGACTCAGTAATTTCGTGCTGTGAATTGTTTCACGACACATGTCAATCCCTATTGTTAACCACAAAAATCAAACGACAATGAAAACAAAAACATTACTTCTCGTTGGCCTTTGTGCCATTGGCCTTTGCAGTTGGGACATGAAGAAAATAATAACAGTCATTGCATCCCTGCTGTTGGTTGAAGTCTCCTTCTCCCAACAGCAGGGATTTTTCCAATTATTCGAGGACGAAAGATCACTGTTAGTTCAAACCGTCATTGAAGCCAACGAAGGATGTTATATCTTCGTCCAAAATGAAGAAAACTTCGTCAGCAAATGCGAGCTTGTGAAACTCTCTGAAGAAGGGAATTTGCTGAAACGGGTTAAGATAGACTTGTTTCCGTCATATTCATACACTTGCTCGGACCTAAAGGGCATCTTTCACGACCCCGTAAATCCTGATTTGTACTTGGGTATTGGTTTGAACATTGATGTACCCAACAGATATGCCAGACCGTTTGTGATTCGTTTCGACGAAGAGCTCAACATCACTTTCGCAAAAGAAGTGGAACTGCCCGAACAATACAGGGCTTTGGAATCTTCGACATTCAAGATGACCCACGACGGCAAGTTCATGGCTGTCGTTGATCTATGGGGCCAATACATACGGCTTCACATGCTCATTTCGCCTGACGGAGTTCTGGAGAGACTACACGAAGACTCCCTAGATGCCGGTCTGTACATTGGCACTTTGTTTGAATACCCCAATTCCAATTGCTATGGACACTACAGGAAATCATGGTACCGCCTACCCAGCCCGAGGACGACAACCAGACTTTTCACGCTTGACGAGAATTTCGACACCATTTCATCAAAGGAGTTTACGACCGTAACTTATGATTCTATAGGTAATAACATTTTTAAATTCACTCTGGTTCCCATAGAGTATACCACTATGAGAATTGTTGACGATACAACATTGGTCTTCTATGATCGTGTCAGAGAATTAAGTTATGTCAATGGAAGTAGTAATCCTAACTCTCAACACGAATATTCAACCCTACTGTTCAAGACGGATTTGCTAGGCAACATTCTGGAATATCACCTCATCGGCAGCTGGAATGGATATAACGATATGCCAGCAATCTTAGGTCAATCGTTCGATTACGCCACAAACTGTCCTTCATCGCAAAGACAATTGTATGTTTGTTACGAGAGTTATGATATTGATGATGAGTATTATATGGAACCGAACTCCATCACCGTGGCCAAAATGGACGAAGATGGGACAATCGTCTGGCAGAACAATTACTCGATTCCGTCATCTTTAATGAGAGCTCGGTGTTTGCTAGCAACCCGGGATGGAGGTTGCATTGTGTTGGGAGAATATACAAAAAACAACCAATACGAAGTGTTTGCCCTCAAAATCGACTCTGAAGGTTCGTATGGCATGGATGAAGTTTCAATCCGTCCCTACGCCTTCTATCCCAACCCCACAAGGGAACTACTGTTCATGCAGTTCTCCCCAGATGTTCAACCTGCCCAAATCGAGCTCTACGACCTGCAAGGCCGCCTGGTGCGCTCGCAAAGCAAGGCCTTCGAAAACATTGACATGAGCCAATTGCCCGCTGGCACTTACACCTTGCGCGTCACTATGGAGGATGGGAAGGCTTATTCGGACAAAGTGGTGAAGGAATAATGAAGGGGATTGCAAATCCCCAACTCAAAGCCGGCGGATTGCAAATCCGCCGGAACAAAGTGACTATGGTGAAGAAAAAAATCAAAAAATTCTTGCTTAAAACGGAATATTTTGTATTTTTGTGGAAAAATTAATTCTAAAATACCATGAAAAGACTTCTATTCTTACTCATTCCAGCCTTTGCGGCACTGGCCTTGCATGCCCAAGACAACGCTCAAAAAAACGACTTGTACGAAATCATGTCGCACAACATGGGGGGATTCTTTAACATCTATGGTAATAATGAAAAATCACTCTTTCCTCTTGCTGCCATAGAAACCAAAGATGGAGACTTTATAGTGTCGTCAAAAGACACTTCTGGAAGCTATGGTGAACTTGTCAAAATCTCAGTTGGTGGTGAACTTGTCAAGAGAAAGGTTATCAACCCTATTCCTTCCTCATCTTTCGTTTTCACCTATATTGATTTCATTTGTCGTGACCTGAACGAGCCCGATGCCTTTATTGCACTTGGAGTTGCGAGTGCATACGATAACGGGCAGTGGATTGCAAAAACATTTATCGCCTATTTCGATGACGAATTAGACAATTTCTATACGAAAATCATCGGTTTGCCCGATGAATACCAAAGCCCAGGGAACACCTCTCGTCAGCTGACTAACGAAGGCAAGTTTTTGTGTGCTTCCAATCTTGTCGAAATAGAAAAACGCCTTTACATGATTATTAACCGTGATGGGGAAATCGAGAAACTTGCGGAAGACACGGCCACTCAAAACACAGATATGTATCCCTATAATATAGGCGTTTTCTTCGAATACCCGGAAGGGAATCGCTATGGGCATTACCGAACGTCGTACTATTGCCCACCAAGCCCACGACTTACTACAAGGCTTTTCACCTTTGACGATGACTTCAACCCAGAGGCTGTCTTAGAATATACCACATTCACTGATACAGTGAACGGCATAGTCTCATACTATACACCTAAAACCATGGAAATGGCGACCACGCGGCCCATTGACGATACGACAATGTTATTCTGTGACCAATTCACAGAATCTCACACACCGAGAATGGAAAGATCAACACTTCTCTTCAAGACGAATTTAAATGGTAACATAAGGAATTTCTTGATTTTAGGTAGTTGGAACGACTCCACCGACCGTCCTGCTTTATATCAGTCTTTTGATTACGCTAAGATTAATTCAGCCATAGAGAAGTCTATTTTTGTCTGTTGCCGGATTACCCCAAAGCAGTTTTACGATGAGCCCAATCCCATTGCAATATACAAGGTACATGAGAACTTTGATGTCGTTTGGCACAAAAGCTACTCGAACCCTCACTATGCCTTGACACCAACTTATATTGTAGCAACACAAGATGGTGGGTGTCTGGTTGTTGGGGTAACACAAAGAAATGAATATTATAATGTTTTCGCTCTTAAATTGGACTCGGACGGCACGCTGGGCACGGACGAAATCACCGTCCGCGACGAGCTGTATTGCTATCCCAACCCCGTTAAGGATGTGCTGCATGTAGGCTGTCCGCAAGGTAACAAGCCAACCGCCATCGAGCTATACGACCTGCAAGGCCGCCTGGTGCGCTCGCAAAGCAAGGCCTTCGAGAGCATCGACATGAGCCAGTTGCCTGTTGGAACCTACACGATGCGCGTCATCATGGAGGATGGGAAGGCTTATTCGGACAAAGTGGTGAAGGAGTGATGACAATATAATTAATGCCGCCAATGAATGGCGGCATTATTTATATTTACAAAAGATTTATGGAAGATTTGCTTCCTTAAATCAACTATAGATTCCGTTCCCTCCACTGCTGACTGAACGACTTGGAGGCAAACTCGGGCATAGGTCTGTTTTCTCCCCAAAGCGGCAACAACAGTCGCTTTAATTCCAATTTCTTGAAAAACAGGGGACCATCCATCTTTTTACGCGATTTGCAGTGCCAAATCATGGCCTTCAGCAAGGCATCATATTTTGCATTGCCTGTTTTTTCAGTAATGGCTAGTTGGCGGTTTTCTATGATCAAGTCGTCTAACGGAATCTTCACTGGACAAATCTCCACACATTTGCCGCATAAGGAACAGGCAGAATTGAGGTAATTGTAATCCTCTAAGCCTTCCATCAAGGGTGACATCACTGTCCCTACCGGACCAATGTGCTTTGTCCCATAGGAATAACCACCTATGTTCTTGTAGACTGGACACACGCTCACACATGCGCCACAATGGATACACGACATCACTTTACGCTGCTTTTCATGCGCAAGCAACTCGGAGCGATTATTGTCCAAAAGGATGACATACATTTGCTCAGGACCATTGCCCGTCTTGGAAGGACCAAAAGTGATGCTGTTGCAAGCCGCCATGCTTTGTCCAGAAGAATGTAATGAAAGCAATGGCAACAATACGCTTAAATCATCCATATTTGGAATCACCTTGGCGATGCCGGCCACTACAATGTGTACTTTTGCCAAAGATATGGACTTCAATATATTGCCTTCATTCTCAGTGAGCACCACGCCACCCGTATTGGAAAGCAAGAAATTGGCTCCCGTGATACAGACAGGCACATCTTTTGCCTCGATACCCACTTCATGTCGCACAAAATTGACCATTTGCTTGGCAGAACTGTCTGCTTTTAACTTAAAATTTGAAGTCAAAATGGCATTGTTTTCCTCTTTCGAAAGATGAATGGAAGGTGACTGGGGATGATATGATTTCTGTTTGTTTTGGTGCATGATGAAACGCCCAACTTCGGTTTCCACCACACGGATGTTTTTACGCTCCAGAAAACCATTGAGTTCTATTTCATCCAGCACAGTGGAATTGGAACGCATGATGGCATTGGCTCTTTCCTTGCGGATGATGTCGAAAATCATGGTCAAGGCATCATCGGCGTTGCGCGCCCATAACACTTTGCCACCATTTTCGTTGAAGTGGGTTTCAAAGTCGACTAACAACTTTTCCAAGTTCAACAGCGACTTGTTGCGCAGGGTATAGGCACGCTGTTTTTCCAGGTCAAGATTGCGATAGTTTTCCTTGCCTTTGGCAAAGTTGTTCTCGAAACAACCTGTGCTATAGTTGATTTTCTGCCAATGCTCCTCATCGAAAGCCAAGGCACAACCGTCTTTGAATATGGTTTTAGAATCACTCATCATCATGGTTTTCAACGGGTTCTATCTTTTCAACTCTTCTTGTGTGACGACCTCCTTCGAAGTCGGTATGCAGAAAAGCCTGTACCATCTCCCAAGCTAACTCATTAGGAATGAAGCGACCTGGCAAGGCAAGGATATTGGCATCGTTGTGCTGACGAGCCAATTTGGCCAGTTCAACATTCCAACACAAAGCCGCTCTCACATGGTGATGGTGATTGGCCGTCATCTGGGCGCCATTGCCGCTACCGCAAAGAATGATGCCAAGTGGATATTCACCCTTTTCGATGGCCGAAGCCAACGGATGGATCATATCAGGATAATCGACACTTTCATTGCTGTGGGTACCGTAATCTTTGACCTTGTAACCGGCTTCTTCCAATTTTTCAATCAAAAATTGCTTCATTTCAAAGCCGCCATGGTCGCTCGCTATGGGTATGATTTGTTCCATTTTTCTGCTGTTGATATTTCGATGGGCAAAATTACATATTTTCATTGTTCGCAACCTTTTTATAAGGCTATTTCTGAACGACTTAACCGCTTTGAAAAATTCAACGGATTTAAGATAATCAATTGATTTTCTGTATAATATTAAGTTATCAACAGTTTTCTTGTTGATAACTTTTTCATTCTGGTGCATAAAAACAGGGGGTTGTTCATTGCATCATTTTTCAACCTCAAAACACCAAAAAATGAACAAATTTTCAAAAAAATGAGGTTCATTTTATCCGCTTTTTTGCATTTCAACGAATAGCCGAAAAGGTATTGATAAGGCTGAAAAATAATCCTTTGCTTTTTTCTTCGATACGAATCTCAAACTGAAAACCATTAATGCAAGATTTTTAATGAAAAGTTATCAACCAATTCACAGGCATATTAACAACCTTATCAAATTTGAAATTAATTCAAAAAAATAAAAATATGATTTTAATAATGAAATTTGAAGTGTTGATAAACCGCATTCGATTTTTTCAGCGAATTGCGATGAAGATGTCGTTATTCCAACCAAAATGCCTAATTTTGACCCGTTTTTTGGAAGTAAATGATAAACAAAAAGACCATATTACTCTTCATAGCGCTATGTTTCTTATTCGGTTTGAAATCCTTTTCACAGACTGAATATCAGGCATATACCTATCCAAATGGGCAGATTTCAAGTGAAGGTTATCTTCGTGACGGAAAGCCTGACGGACTTTGGAAGACCTATTACGAGAGCGGTCAGTTGAAGTCCATCGGAAAGCGCACGGATTTTCTTTTGGACAGCACTTGGGTATTCTTTGCGGAGTCGGGCGACACGACTTTGATTATCAATTACAAGAAGGATTTGAAAAACGGTTTGCGCTTTACCTTCGGTAAAGAAGACATTTTGGAGGAGCCTTTTTTGAATGATGTGAAGCAAGGGGAGGGGCACCGCTATGATCGAAAGCATCGTCTTATACAAACCATTTCTTTCAAGAATGGTTTTGAAGAGGGTATTTCTCCCGTTTTCGATACCACTGGACTCTTGCGCGAAATCATCACTTACCGAAAAGGCTTCATTATGACTCGGGAAGCCTTGAATCGTTATGACCGCGATGGCAAAAAACATGGTTACTGGAAAACTTTTTTCGAAGATTGGACATTACATACGGAATGCTATTATAAGCATGGACTGCGCGATGGATTCTACAAAGAATATGATGAGAAGGGTAACTTGAAGAAAATCACCAAGTTTGTAAATGATGTAGAGCAATTATTGGAAAGTGACCAAAAGCCACTTGTTGTACAACATGAATATTATCCCAATGGTAAGGTGAAACGCGAAGCCTCTTTCCGTGACGGGAAGCGTGAAGGTGTTTGGCGCGAATTTGATGAGGAAGGTAATGTGATCAGTTCCCAAACCTACAAAAAAGGCGCCTTGGTTGGTGAAGGTATTGTGGATACCGATGGCAAGCGTCGCGGCGAGTACAAAGAATTTTATCCCGACAGCACTTTGCGTGCAGAAGGCCTTTTTGTTGCGGGTTTACGCTCAGGCGAATGGAAGTTTTATTACCACAATGGTCAGCTTCAAGAGGTTGGAAACTATAAGGAAGGTGAACCTGACGGGGTTTGGATTTGGTATCATGACAACGGGCAGAAGCAGATTGAAGAACAGTTCTACAAAGGGCAGCCCAATGGACCGTACAAAGAATATGACTCAAGGGGAAACCTCATCGTTTCGGGCACTTATTTCGATGGTTTGAAAAACGGTAAATGGACTGAAGAAATCGGAGATATGCGCACCCAGGGCGAGTATCGCAACGACAAACAAGTGGGGGAATGGGTTTCGTATTACGACAACGACAAAATGGCTTTTCGCGGCACTTTCAATGCAGGTTATCCTGATGGTGAACATTTGTTCTATTATGAAAACGGTAAGTTGCGCGAAATTCAATGCTATAAAGGTGGTGTGAAGCACGGTGATTGGAAAAAGTATTTGGATACAGGAGAATTGTATTTTACCATCACTTACGATCAAGGCAAGGAAGTGAAATATGATGGCGAGACCTTGGATGACAATGAAATCGTGAGAGAATGAAGCAGATACCGTTTTTACATCAAGGATCAAAGATTGGCATTGTCGCGCCAGCTCGTAAGGTGACTCGCGAAGAAATGCAATATGCCATCAATTGGATGGAAGAGCAAGGTTTTGTACCCGTTTATGATGACAGGCTTTTTGCCGAGCATCATATCTTTGCCGGTGATGATGATTTCCGTGCAGCTGTTTTTCAGGAATACCTTGACAATGAGCAAATAGAAGCCATTTGGTTGGCTCGTGGCGGTTATGGCAGCATCCGCATCATCGACAAGTTGGATTTCACCAGGTTTTTGCAGCATCCAATATGGGTTATAGGTTTCAGCGATACATCGGTGATTCATGGTAAGTTGAATCGTTTGGGAATTCCAAGTCTTCATGCCTCTATGCCTTTCTTTTTCGCCAACAAGACACCAGAGGCCAAACAATCCTTGCTGGATGCCCTTTTAGGCACACCTTTGCATTATGTTTTTCCTGCGCATAAGATGAACCGAATAGGACAGATGGAAGGGGAGATTGTTGGTGGAAATCTGTCGGTTCTGTATGGCATGATAGGATCCGATACTTTTCCCGAATTGGAGGGAAAAATATTGTTCATCGAAGAAGTAGATGAATATATCTACCACATTGACAGGATGATGCATGCCTTGAAACGAGCTGGAAAACTCGCCCGCCTGAAAGGGCTTATCATCGGTGGTTTGACTCAAATTCACGATAATCCCGATCCGTTCGGAATGTCGGTGGAAGAAGTCATTGCCGAGGTTGTGGCGGAATACGATTATCCAGTTTGTTTCGGTTTCCCTGCCGGGCATTTTGATGACAATCGGGCGTTGTTTTTCGGATTAGACTCTCGATTGTTGGTAACGGATGAGAAGGTGGTTTATTGGAATGAAGGCTTACATTCGAGTAAGTCTATACAGTAAACTATCAAATATTGTTTGATAAAATCGTATGATTTTAGCGTTTGTTTGTCTCTTAAATCGAAAAATAATAGGGACAAAACAAAAATGCGATTTTATATAAACCAATGAATGCTAACATATTGGAAATTTGAAAACCAAAATCATATGGACAAAACAATACTAGGGCTTGACAGATGGTTATTATATGGATTTTTGATATACTTTTGTGAGCATGAAATCAAAAGGTGTAACAACCCTACAAACTCAAAATAATATCAGCAGTGTAATTGCGCAATTGAATGAAAACCTTTAGATCAGCCAATGAAAAAAGATGAGAGCCAATGTTAACATAAAGGATTGTAAATTTGCTGGAACGGGTAAAAAACTAATATCTTTTATAGCTGTTGTTTTACTGTGTTTTACACAAACAGGATGCCTAACCATTCTTGAAAATGCATTCCCTAACAATAAAACCATTCAATACTTGTCTGATGCTAATTTGGATCGACTTGAGAATACTATGCCGATTAGAAACAAAGATTGTGTAATCAATCATAAAAGCATGTGTTATAGTTGTGACACTACAAATATTGAAGGGCGGATTAGAACGGATGGTTTTTATTATTATCCCAAAATAGCAGTTGACATAGAAGGCAATCAGTTTTATGAACATGGGTCTGATGATCCATTTGGCGAAGCAACATATAGGATTGCTTTCTATACTGACAAGACATACTGTAGTTCACTATGGATGCATGATAGCTTATTTAATGCAGCTGAGTGGGGTAAGTTCGAAATGCATAATGACACCATTGTGACGGAGTGTTTTGTAATTGGCAATGCAAACACTCCATCCTATGGCATTCATGACACCTTACTTGCCAAATCACCAGATACTCTGATTCTGTTAAGTAGAAACCCCGTATGTCCGGAATATGACTTTTTTCATGCCCAACATTACAAAATTGAACCAAATGGCAAGTTTTACTTCGTACCATCTAACCGTCTTCCCGACCCAAAGAAAGCCTGGATAAAAAGAAAGAAATGGTTCTGGTGCGATGAAGATGAATGGAAACGATACAAAAGAGAACTAAAAAAGATGTATTAATTCACAAAATCAATAATCAAAACAACAAACAATCATTATCCCAATGAAAACCAAAGCATTATTACTAATCGTATTGTTGCTGAGCTCCACAGCATTTGCCCAGCAGGAAACCATCAAGAAGGTGAACAACACGCTCGGCATTTCCATGATGGGTAAGACGATGCAGTGTAACGGTATCAGCATGTCGTACATTGCATCGGAACAGGGCACGATGGCCCTTGCCTACGGCCTGGAATACGGCCGTGAGTATATGCTGGGCAAGACACCTCTCGGCATTGTGACAGGTGTGCGCCTTGAGTACTGCCATCCTTACTCCAAATTCGAGGAAGAGGGTCAAACCCTCGAGGTGAAAGCCCACGACTTGGCGGGTGTGCTCCCCGTCATGCTGCAATACCATGACAAGTTGGGCGACCGTACCGAACTACAACTTTTCACAGGTCCCAGCCTCGACTTGGTGGTTTTCCGCAAGATGGATGCATCCGGAATCGTATCGGGAAGCGGCAGCTATCTGTTTGGCAGTCCGCTCGAAGACACGAGCAAGCCCATGTGGAATTGGATTGGCCTGTCGTGGAATTTTGGCATCGGCATCCAATACAACGACATCGCCTTCAGGATTTCGTCATCGCTGGGTCTGCTCAACCATTTCGACAAGGACTACACGGCACAATATTTGGGATATCCTATGCGCATCAACAGGCCTATTATGGGTACGGTGATGTTTAAACTGTAATGCGCTAAATTACAATTAACAAGCGAATTACACTAAGTTAGAGGAAAAGCAGAAGCTTTTCCTCTAACTTTCTTTGGCAATCTTATCCATCGACTTGAGGATGTTCTTCAGCAGCTCGGGCTTGGTCAAATTTAGCCAATCGCAGAAGGTGATGCCCATGTATTTGGCGGTCTTTTTCCAGTTGCCCTTGTGGTCTTTCTTCAAGGAGAAGATATAGGAATTGCTGGTGCCGAGCAGCACTTCCTTCAAGGCGCAGACTTTGTAGACAATCTCATTGAAGAGGCTTTCGCTGGTCACTCCTGTCTTGCATTCTATGACAAATAGCTTGTTGGCCTTGATGAAGCACACATCCAGTTCGTTGTTGTGCTTGATAATGCCGTTAGAGATGTGTACGCCCATGGCAATGTCATCGGGTTGCAGGACATTTTTGATCAAAGCGTAGACATATTCCTCAAACCAACCACCTGTGAGGTATTCTATTTCATAGCTTTGTAAAGAACCTGGTCTTTCGGGAACAAAACCTATGTAATTCAAGAACTTGCTCAAATTTGGGATGGCGGTCATATATTCCTTGTGCGGGTTTTCCACTTCCGAGATAATGAGGAACTTCCAGTTGCGGTATTTTTCGCGCAGTGTTTCCATCACCTGATAATCGCCACGGCCAAACATGTTTTGTGAAAACATGGTAAACAGATGCTGAGAGAAAGCAATCTCTTTCACTTGTTTGCGTGGTTGGTCCACATCGCTTTGCAGTCCGTATAGACCAAAATACTCTTTCAGTGTCATACGGTGCTTGATGGGAAACACCTCATCGTCGTCATCATAGATGCTATGGTCGAAGATGGTCTTGACAATCAGGTTCTCACGGGTTTGGGTATAGAAAAATAAGGTGTTGAACTCCTCGAAGACATGCTGCACCGAAAGAGTCATATAACGGTTGCCTCCAGCAAGATTGAGGTAATATTGTGTCTCCGGGTTCAGTTTGCTCTTGATGGTACGGCAGATGTGTTCATACAGGAACTTGTCTTCAAAACGCTTCACAATGATGCTTTTCACCAGAGTTTCTTCGACTTTCAGTTGTTGAGCCAGCAGCTGTATGCAACTGGCTTCCTCTTCAGTGGAAATAAAAAGCAACTCATCACCTTCTTCATAGTATTCCTTGGTGAAGAGATAAGCCGGCATCGGGTTGCTTTTATCTATGATGTTGACAATAGTTTTGGACATGGTGTAATAATTTGGGCACAAAAATAGGAAAATTGTTTGATAATATATCATAATGGTGTTGTAGGGCTGTCACACCGTGGCAGCCGCAACAGAAAACAATGTTACGGCTGCCGTAATACGACAGCCCTACAATCACAATGGTTATTCAATGATTACCTTTTGTGTGGTATTACCTATTTTCACAAAATAAAGGCCTTGCGGCAATGCTATGCTTTCTTTGCCGTCGATTTCTTGGTTGATAAGGATTTGACCGAGGGCATTCATGATGGTCATCTTTTCTTTGCCTTCCACCATGAAACGACCATGGGTGGGATTAGGCCACACTTCGAAAGCTTTGGCTGATACTTCGTTCATGCCATCAACATCGACAAAAGGAACAAAGGTGACCAAACCCAAGCTCGGGTCGTCGTTTTGGTGTACAATATGTTCCTCGATTATGTGACTGTTGGAAGTGCCCCAATTGTTGCCAACGGCCATGATGTCGCAAGTAGAGTTGTTGTATAGGTCATAAATCACACCGCCGTTTCCGTTGTCGTGGATTTGGTTATACCCCCAATCTTCTTCTGTGCCGAGGTCGATGTCGAAAGCATTGATGGCCGTGATGCCCCACAAGTTGCCTGTAATCACATTGTTGCGAATGACGGCCTTGTTATTTCTATCCATACCATAGATACTGATGCCACTACCGCCGTTCATGGGGTTGGTTTCCAAGTTATTGTCAATGAATTGGTTGCCAACGATTACTGAACTCAAATTGTAGCCTTGCTGGTTGTAGCCATAGCGGTTGTTTTTGACGACGTTGTCTTTCAGCAGGATTTTGGTGTCGCCCGTGTTCATCAAATCTGCAATGGTAATGCCGCCCGACATGTCGTGTCCGCCACCCTCAATGGTGCAATTCACGATACGGATGGTATCGTTTGCGCCAGGTCCGAGATTGATTTGGGGTTGGTTGGCGTTGGAAGTCACATTGTTAGTGAACTGGCAGTTCAGGATTTGCGGAGAGGCTTGCCCATTGGCGGGAGAACCGATGGCCGCGCCTTCGTTGGAATAAAACTCACAATTGGTAAAAACTGGGTCGCAGTTCATGCAATTGACGGCACTCGACTGCTGTTGGGAATAAAAATAGTGGAATCGGCAAGTATCAAAAGTCACATCGCTGTTGATGATTTGGATGCCATTCATTTCACCAAACCAGCAGTAACTGAGAAAGCTGGGGTCAGAGGCATCCTCAAAGCGGAGGTGGCCGCTTCCCATTCCTATTGGCAAATAATGTTCCTCATCTTGTCCCATGGCTTCCATCGAGCCTTTGATGGTAATGGTGTAGTCGTTGGCAAACGTGATATAAATCAGTCCGTCGTTTCGGTTGATGTAAAGTTTGTCGTTGGCCGAGATGGTGATGTCGCCCGAAATGAAGTAATAAAAGATTTGAGGGTCAAAACTCACGCATCCACTAATTTCCACGAGGTCATCCAAAGTATAAGTCGTGCCGTTGCCTGGGCTTGTCCATTGGGCGTTCATCATCGGAATGAATCCGAGAAACAAGGCTAAAATCAAGGTTGCTTTTTTCATTTTTGGTAGATTTTCAAACTTTTAGCGAAATTACTATTTTTCACCTTAGAAAAACAAATTTTATGGTCATTTTTTACTTTTGAAAGTAAAAAAAGGCGACCGAGGCCGCCTTTTTTGGTAAGATAAAATGATGCTATCATTTCTTAATCGCTGCAATACCCGGCAACTCCTTGCCTTCGATGGCTTCGAGCAAGGCACCGCCGCCAGTGGAGACATAACTCACTTGGTCAGCCAAGCCGAACTTGTTGATGCAAGCCACTGAATCACCGCCGCCGATGAGGGAAAAGGCACCATCCTTGGTGGCAGCTGCAATGGCCTCAGCGATAGCCTTTGAGCCTTGTGCAAAGGTGTCGAACTCAAACACGCCGCAGGGACCGTTCCAAAGGATGGTCTTCGAGCCTTTGATGACATTGGCAAAGAGTTCGCGGGTCTTCGGACCGATGTCCATACCTTCCCAACCTTCGGGAATGTCCATCGGGTCAACCACTTGTGTGTTGGCATCGTTGCCGAACTTGTCACCAACCACGCAGTCGATGGCCAGTACTAAATTAACACCTTTTTCTTTGGCCTTGGCAAGGATGTCGAGAGCGAGGTCAAGTTTGTCATCTTCGCAGATGGAGTTACCAATCTTACCGCCGAGAGCCTTTTTGAAGGTGTAAGTCATGCCACCGCAAAGGATGAGGTTGTCGACCTTGGTGAGCAGGTTCTCGATGATTTCAATCTTTGTAGAAACCTTAGAGCCACCCATGATAGCTGTGAAAGGATGCTGGATTTCGTTCATCACCTTGTTGACGGCAGCCACTTCCTTGCCCATCAGATAGCCGAACATCTTATGGTCGGCATCGAAATAGTCGGCAATCAAAGCGGTTGAAGCATGGGCGCGGTGGGCAGTGCCAAAGGCATCGTTGATGTAGTATTCGCCATAGCCCGCAAGGGTCTTGGTGAACTCTTTCTGTGAGGCTTTGACGGCTTTCTTGGCTTCATCGTAGCCTTCTTCACCTTTCTCGATGCCGCGCGGCTTGCCTTCTTCCTCTGCATAGAAACGGAGGTTTTCAAGTACGAGCACCTCACCAGGTTTCATGGCGGCCACTTGATCGGCGGCTTTCATGCAATCGGTAGCAAATTGCACTGGACGGCCCAACAATTCTTCCAAGTGCTTGATAATCGGCTTGATGGAGAACTTCGGGTCGGGGTTTTTCTTCGGACGACCAAGGTGCGACATCAGCACAACCATACCTTTGTCGTTCAAGACCTTGTTGATGGTAGGCAGAGCGGCACGCATACGGGTGTCGTCAGTGATGTTGAAATTGTCATCCAACGGGACATTGAAGTCTACGCGGATAACCACGCGCTTGTTTTCGAAATTGATTTGATCGATGTTTGTCATAGTCTTTGATTTTTATGTAGATGATTATTACTTTGATTTTTTCTTGAAGCGGCTTTGTTTTTTCTGTTTTTGTTTTGGCTCCTTAGGGATGACCATATTGATGGCCTTGGGCAGGATTTCGAAGTCGAAAGGTGAATTGTTGAGGGTCTCGCCTTCAGTCTCAACCTTCAAGGAATGAGGTGGGATGGATACGATACGGATTCTCTGGCCACGGAAGGTCTGAACTTCCTTGAGTTTTTCGATGAAAGTGCCATCGTAGATGTTTTTCACATTGGCGGCGAATTTGAAGATAGACACTTTTCGAATGACGGTGATATCGAACAGACCGTCGTCAGGGACAGCCTTGGGCATCATCATCATACCGCCACCATTGAAACGGCAATTGCCAACAGAAAGACTCAAAATATTGTCGTCAAACACTTGTTGTTCATCCACTTCGATTTGTACATGGGTGACTTTATATTTCAGCAGACATTTCACCACGCTAATCAAGTAACGGATAGTGCCGCCTTTGCCTTGTTGTTTCATGAGGTTGGTTGAATGGCAAACCATTTCATCCAAGCCGGTACCAGCTGCATTTAGGAAAAAACGGGTCTTTGGGTCGCCGTCATTATAATAGGTCAGTTTGCCAATATCGTGGGCAAAAGTATGCCCCGCCTTGATAATTTTGATGACTTCATCGTATTCCAAAGGAATGTCAAAAGTACGACGCCAATCGTTGCCTGTTCCGATAGGAAGGGCAGCCATTGTAATGTCAGTAGTGGGAACAACATCTTGTGTAAATATGCCATTAATTATTTCGTTATTGGTGCCGTCGCCTCCTACGGAGATAATCTTTCGATAGCCTTTTTCAACAATGGCGTTACGGACAATTTCAATGGCATGACGAGGATATTCGGTCAGTATGTCATCAAATACAAATCCCTCATTGATAAGCAATTGCTTAATCATAGGCCAGTCTCTTCCGGATTTTCCGACCGAGGCTTTTGGATTGACGACAACCAACCATTTGTTGTTTGTTTCAGTCATAAAAAACTAGTTTTTCACGGGTCAAAGATAGGAAATAAAACAATAAGACAAGCCAAATGCTTGGTTATTTGAAAAGATAATGAATTTATATTGTTTTTTTTCATACTTTTGCACCTCATTTAAAAAAGGGAAATAAATGATTACATTTAATGACAGAATCACGCTCGAAGAAGTTGAAAAAGTCTTACATTCCGATGAGAAGATTCAGGTTTCGGGAGCGTGGATTGACCGTGTGGAAGCGTGTTACCGTTTTTTGGAAAAGTTTGCCGCCGAAAAAGTCATTTATGGCATCAATACAGGCTTTGGCCCAATGGCCCAATGGCGTGTTGACGATAAGTATCTAACAGATTTACAATATAATATCATCCGTAGCCACTCCACTGGAGCAGGAGAGCCCTTGGATGATATCTATGTGAAGTCGGCCATGATAGCCCGCCTTGGCACGGTGTTGCAATGCCGTTCGGGCGTGCATACCGATGTGGTGAAATTGTTGGTTGAGTTCATCAACCGCGAGATATATCCTTTCATTCCCATGCATGGCAGCGTGGGTGCCAGCGGCGACTTGGTGCAGTTGGCTCATATCGCGTTATGCCTTATCGGCGAAGGCGAAGTCCACTATAAAGGTCAATGGAGACCGACTGCAGAGGTGATGAAAGAAAACGGCCTTGAACCGCTCAAGATGCATATCCGCGAAGGTCTTTCCATCACCAATGGCACTTCTGTGATGACGGGCATCAGCGTGGTTAACCAGTTCCATGCCGAGACTTTACTTGACTGGGCTACTTTAGCTGCTGTTTGGATGAATGAAATCGCTTCTTCGTTCGACGATTACATGTCGGAAGGCGAAAACAACTGTCGCCGTCACGAAGGTCAGCAAGAAATCGCACGCCGTTTGCGTGAGCTGTCAGCAGGCTCGCAATGTCTTAAGAAACGCGCCCATGAGCTTTACGACTATGGTCACTCCGATGTGAAGGTCTTTGAGCATAAGGTGCAGGCCTACTATTCGTTGCGCTGCACGCCGCAGATCCTCGGTCCCATCTACGACACTTTGAAGTACACCCGCCAAATCCTTGAAGATGAACTCAACTCGGCCTGCGACAACCCCATTGTGGACCCCGAAACGGAGTATGTCTATCATGGCGGCAACTTCCACGGCGACTATATCTCGTTGGAGGAAGACAAGGTAAAGATTGCCCTTGTACGCCTCTGCATGACAGCAGAACGCCAGTTGAACTATCTCTTCCACGACCGCATCAACGGCATCCTGCCTCCATTCCTCAACCTTGGAACATTGGGATTGAACTACGGTATGCAGGCCTGTCAGTTCACGGCCACTTCGACAACTGCCGAATGCCAAACGCTGGCCATGCCTAACTATGTGCACAGCATCCCAAACAACAACGACAACCAAGACATTGTCAGTATGGGTACCAACTCGGCCCTGCTTTGCAAGCAAGTGGTGGAGAACTGCTTCCAGGTGATGGCTATCCAATACATCGCCTTGGCTCAAGCCACCGATTGCTTGAAGATTGCAGACAAACTGGCACCGACTTCAAGGAAAGTTTACGACAAAGTGAGGGAGATCATTCCACTTTTCATCGAAGACACGCCTTTCTACAAGGAAATTGCCGCTGTTGAGAATTATCTGAAAACCAATCCTTTGAAATTGAAATAATGAAATACGCGCTCATTACAGGTGCCTCACGAGGTTTGGGAAAAGCCATCGCCTTGCGCTTGGCCAAGGATGGTTTTACAGTCATCATCAACTATCAGTCGAATAAAGAGGCTGCTGAAGACACACTGAAACAGGTGCAAGAAGCTGGCGGTACAGGTGAATTGTTGCCCTTCAATGTTGCCGACCCCCAAGCCATTGAAACGGCTTTGGAGTCGTGGGCGACAAGCCACCCCGACGATTACATCTCCGTGTTGGTCAACAACGCAGGCATTCATGAGGACAACCTGATGATTTTCATGCAGGAGGAGCAATGGAATCGGGTGTTGGACACCACTTTGAACGGTTTCTTCTATATCACCCGTCGTGTGTTGAAAAACATGTTGACCCATCGCAATGGTCGTATCATCAATATGGCTTCGCTGTCGGGACTGAAAGGCCAGCCTGGACAAACCAACTATTCCGCCGCAAAGGCAGCCCTCATTGGTGCTACCAAAGCCTTGGCGCAGGAAGTGGCTGCCCGTAAGGTAACCGTCAACGCCATCGCTCCTGGCTTTATTGCCACCGACATGACCAAAGAGCTTGAAAATGATGAATTGAAGAAACTCATTCCTTTGGGTCGTTTTGGCAAACCTGAAGAGGTGGCTGCCTTGGCTGCTTTCCTTGCTTCAGATGATGCTGCTTACATAACTGGTCAGGTGATTTCAATCAACGGAGGGCTTTATACATAAAATATCGGCGTTTCGACAAGCTCAACGACCTGCAAAAACCTAGGTCCCTGAGCCCGTCGAAGGGCCGACTTGAAAGAATCAAACTATGAATCATAGAAGAGTCGTCATCACAGGCATGGGCATCTGGTCGTGCCTCGGGAAAAACAAAGAAGAAGTTGAAGTCGCTTTGCGCGAAGGCCGTTCTGGCATTGGCATTGACCCGCAACGCATAGAATATGGTTATCGTTCGCCATTGACGGGTATTGTGGAAAAGCCACAACTGAAAGGCAAACTCGACCGCAAGCTTCGCATGTATTTGGCCGAGGAAGGCGAATATGCCTATATGGCCACTTTGGAGGCTTTCCAGCAAGCTGGGATTGATGATGCTTACCTGCTTGAGAACGAAGTTGGTGTGCTTTTTGGAAACGACTCTTCCGCCAAAGCAGTCATTGAATCGCATGAGATAGCTTTAGAGAAGAAAGACACTACCTTGGTGGGATCGGCAGCCATTTTTCAATCGATGAACTCCACTGTGACGATGAACCTTTCCACTATCTTCCACTTGAAAGGCATCAACATGACCATTAGTGCGGCTTGTGCCAGTGGTTCCCATGCCATAGGACTTGGCGCTATGCTCATCCGCAATGGCTTGCAGGACATGGTGCTTTGCGGTGGCGCCCAAGAGACCAACTACCTCTCGATGGGCAGCTTTGATGGTATTAGCGCCTTCTCGACAAGGGTTGATGACCCGACTAAAGCTTCCCGTCCCTTCGACCGTGATCGCGACGGCCTAGTGCCCAGTGGTGGTGCAGCGGCTTTGGTGCTTGAGGATTACGACCATGCCGTTGCGCGTGGAGCAACGATTTTGGCTGAAGTTTGCGGCTATGGCTTTTCTTCGAATGGTGAGATTCACATCTCTCAACCAAGCGAGGAAGGCTGCCAACGCGCCATGACCCGCGCCATGAACGAGGCGGGAATAAAAGCCGAAGACATTGACTATGTGAACGCCCACGCCACCTCAACGCCCCAAGGCGATATGTTTGAAGCCATGGCCTTGAAGAATATGTTTGGCGTTACAAAAACACCCATTTCATCAACTAAGTCGATGACGGGTCACGAGTGTTGGATGGCTGGTGCCAGCGAAATCGTTTATTGTATCCTCATGATGCACGGCGGCTTCATCGCTCCCAACATCAACTTTGAGCACCCAGACGAATACTCGGAAGGCCTTAACATCGTTAACACTACGACCAACAAGACATTAAACACTATCCTTTCCAACTCTTTTGGTTTTGGTGGGACAAATAGTGCATTGGTAATCAAGAAAATATAATACAAATGGAACTTTTTCCTGCCCTTGAAAAAGCATATACTAAAGAGCATAAAAAAGCCGGAGAAGCCCAAGAGTTGGCTTATTTCATCGCTTTCGGCCCCATCATCTTCCAAGTGGGCCGCCTGATGATCAAGTTTGGTATCTTGGACATGCTGCGCGACAACGAACAAGGTTTAACTCAAGCTGAAATTGCTGAAAAGACAAATCTCTCGGCCTACGCAGTTAAGGTGTTGATGGAAGGCTCACTTTGTATCGGCCTTGTGTTGGTAAATACCGAGACCGATCGTTTCACCTTGTCGAAGACAGGTTGGTTCCTGCTGACCGACCCTGCCATTCGCGTCAACATCGACTTCAACCACGATGTCAACTACGAAGGTTGGTTCCATTTGGAGGAAGCTTTGAAAGAAGGCCGTCCTGCAGGTCTGGAGCATTTCGGCAATTGGCCGACAATTTATGAAGGCCTTTCGCAGTTGCCTCCTCAGGTGCAGAAGAGTTGGTTCGGCTTCGACCATTATTATTCTGACCATTCCTTCGACCAAGCCTTGCAGCTGCTCTTTGGCGACCATCCCAAGACCGTGCTCGATGTAGGCGGTAACACAGGCCGTTGGGCCCTGCGTTGTGTCGATTTTGACGACAATGTCAAGGTGACCATCATGGATCTGCCGCAACAGTTGGAAATGATGCGTGAGTTCACTAAAGGCAAGAAAGGTGCCAACCGCATCGATGGATATGGCATCAACCTTTTGGATGACAGCCAGCAGTTCCCCACCGACAAGCATTACGATATCATTTGGATGAGCCAGTTCCTCGATTGTTTTGGTGAGGATGAGATATTGAGCATCGTTTCGCGCGCTGCCAAAATCATGGACAAGGACAGCCGTCTCTGCATCATGGAGACTTTCTGGGACCGACAAAGATATACCTCCGCAGCATTTGCCCTCACCATGACAAGCTTATATTTTACCGCCTTGGCCAATGGCAACAGCAAGATGTATCACAGCGGCGATATGGCCCAATTGGTCAAAAAGGCAGGCCTCGAAGTGGAGACCATCCACGACGCTCTCGGCCTCGGACATAGCATTATGGTCTGTAAGAAATGCTGAATGCGGAATGTTGAATGATGAATTTTTGAATCTTAAATTTTGAATCTTTAAATCACAAATATGGACAGACAAGAAATAGAAGCAAAAGTCAAGGAATTCCTCATCGAGGACCTTGAGATTGACGAAGAAAAGATCCAGCCGGAAGCCCGTCTAAAAGAAGACATCGGCATCGACAGCCTCGATTTCGTCGACATCGTGGTTATCGTCGAGAAGAAGTTTGGCTTCAAGATCAAGACAGAGGAAATGGCCAATGTGAAGACATTCAGCCAGTTCTGCGACTACATCGAGCAAAAGACCGCCTAACCCAAGCATGGCCGATACCTTGCAACATAACGAATGGTCGGGTAAGACCGACGGATTGCCGTGGATGCAGCGTAGCCTCATCGCGTTATTTCGTGTGTCGCCGCTGTGGCTGCCCTACGGCATTATGGCCTTGGTGGTGCCTTTCTATATGCTTTTCAGCAGGAAAGGCTACAAAGCCATGTACCAGTTCTTCCGTAAGCGTATCGGATTGGGTTCTTGGAAAGCATTCTGGTATGTCTATGCCAATCATTTTCGTTTCGGCCAAATCATTTTGGACCGTTTTGGCGTGTATGCAGGCAAGAAGTACCATTTCATCAAGGAAGGGCAGGAGCAGATGGATGAGTTGGAGAACCATCCTGAAGGCTTCATGATGCTCAGCAGCCATATAGGCAATTATGAGATGGGAGGCTATTCGTTGCAGCCGAAACAGAAGAGAATCAATGCTTTGGTATTTGCTGGTGAGACAGCCACGGTAATGGAAAACCGTCAACGATTGCTGTCGCAAAACAACATGAGCATGATTCTTGTGAAAGAAGACCTCTCACATCTGTTTGCCTTGAATGCCGCCATAGACAATGGTGAAATCGTCAGTATGCCTGCCGACCGTATCTTCGGTTCGCAAAAGGCTGTCGATTGTCAGTTTTTTGGTGCAATGGCACATTTTCCTATGGGAGGTTTTGCTATGGCCGTACAGAAAGAAATCAATGTATTGGCCGTCTTCGTGATGAAAGAGGGCATGAGAACATATCATGCTTTCGTGCGTCCTATCCAATGTGATAGAAGTGCCAACAAACGTGAGCAAATCAAGCAACTGGCACAAGCGTTTGCCTCGCAGCTCGAAGACATCGTGCGCCGTTATCCTACTCAATGGTTCAACTATTTCGATTTTTGGAAACAATGAGAGCGATTGAAGACATAGCATTGAAAGAACTGATTCCGCAACGGCCGCCTTTCGTTATGATTGACCGTTTAGTGTCGAGCGACAAGGTGTATTCAGTGACCGAACTTGAGGTGCGTCCCGACAACTTGTTTGTTGATAATGGACGCATGTCGGCTTCAGGTTTGGTGGAAAACATTGCCCAGACCTGTGCCGCCCGTATCGGCTATATCAATCTCAACAGCGGCGAGACGGTCAAGATTGGCGTCATAGGCTCTATCAGCAACTTGAACATCGCACGCACACCTAAAGTGGGCGAACATATAGTGACAACCATTCAGCTTTTAGAAGAAGTGTTTCAGGTGACCTTGGTGGAAGCCATGGTCAAAAGTGGAGAAGAGGAATTGGCGCGTTGCAACATGAAAATCGCTCTGACGGATATTGATTCAAAAGATTAATAATCATGAAGAAAGATACAGTGTTATCGGTTACCAAGTGTTTTGACATCCGCTTCAGCGAGGTGGACTCGATGGGCGTAGTTTGGCATGGCAACTATGCCAAGTACTTCGAAGACGCGCGTGAGGAATTCGGTCGGAAGTACGACTTGGGCTACCTGATGATGTACGACCAAGGCTTCTTCGAGCCTATTGTCGAGCTTTCATTCAAATACAAACGACCGATGATTTATGGTATGAAACCAGAGGTGGAGCTCATCTATCGTCCCACTGATGCCGCCAAAATCATCTTCGACTACGAAATCCGCGATGCCGAAACCAAGGAAGTTTTCGTCATAGGTCATTCGGTGCAGGTCTTCATGGACAAAGTCACGCATCAGCTGGTCTTGTACTGCCCTAAGTTTTACGAGGAATGGAAACAAAGATGGGAGGTAAACATATGATTGTCAGCGTGGCCAACAATATCATCTCGCCTTTGGGTATGAGCACCGCCGAGAACTATGCTGCTGTCAAGGCAGGGCATTCGGCTCTCACGCGTTACGAAGGCAAGTGGGGGCTGCCCGAGCCGTTTATGGCCTCGTTGGTGGATCGCGACAAGGTGGAACATACCTTTGCGACCTTGGCCGACAATGAGAAATATACATTCTTTGAGAAGATGATCATCCTTTCGGCTTCACGCGCCATCCAAGAAGCGGGTGTCAACACCGAATCTGAACGCGTGTTGTTCATTCTTTCCACCACCAAGGGCAATGTGTTCCTTTTGGACAAAAGAGAAACAGGTTTTCCTGAAGAGCGAGTTTTGTTGGGCTCGGCAGCGCGTCAGATGACGGAATTCTTTCACAACCCTAATCCGCCGATTGTGGTGTCAAATGCTTGTATTTCAGGTGTGTGTGCCCAGATTGAGGCGATGCGCAACTTGGAAAGCGGCTACTTCGACTATGTCGTAACGGTAGGTTGCGATGTGCAGTCGGCCTTCATCGTCTCTGGCTTCCAGTCGTTCAAGGCCTTGTCGCCTGAGCCTTGTAAGCCTTTTGATGCTAACCGTTGCGGTTTGAATCTTGGCGATGCTGCAGCAACCATCATATATACTCGAAAAGATATGGTCAATCCCAATGAATGGGTGGCCTGTCGTGGTGCCATCCGCAACGACGCCAACCATATCAGCGGTCCGTCTCGCACTGGCGAAGGCAGCTACAGGGCATTAAAGGTTGCTCTCGGTGATGCCGCCCCTGACCAAATCGCTTTCATCAACGCTCACGGCACCGCCACGATGTATAACGACGAGATGGAATCGGTGGCCATCGAAAGAGCAGGTTTGTCGCAAGTGCCTGTCAACGGATTGAAGGGCTACTATGGCCACACCATGGGTGCAGCTGGTATTCTGGAGACTATCCTTTCGATGTACGCCATCGATGAGCACAACATATTGGCTACTAGAGGTTACGAGACCATGGGTGTCACCCATCCTTTGGTGCTTTCCAACCAAAACCAAGCGACCGACAAGCGGATGTTCATCAAGCTCCTGTCGGGCTTCGGTGGCTGTAATGCGGCTTTGCTTTTTGCGAAAGGAGGTCTGTCATGTTGAAACACTTTGTCATCATCACCCCTGAGGCCGTGAAGTTGAATGGCAACGACATGGCTCATGTCGAGCAAGGCAATGCCTTGTTGACCGAGTTGTATCGTACCCATGTGGGCGACTATCCCAAGTTCTTTAAGATGGACACGCTGAGCAAGTTGGGCTTTGTGGCTTCCGAGATGCTGTTGAAAGATGAAGGGCAAGAGCGTTTTGTGTCTCGTGAAGATCGTGCTGTGGTGTTGTTCAACAAGACGGCATCGTTGCAGGCCGACACCAACTATCAAGCTACGATACAAGACCCGGAAAACTTCTTCCCCAGCCCTGCGGCTTTCGTCTACACCTTGCCTAACATCGTCACAGGCGAGATTGCCATTCGAAACAAATACTATGGCGAAACCTCGTTTATCGTCATGGAATCGTGCGATGCACATATTATGGCACGGCAATTGATGAATGCCTTCCAAGACCTGATGACGCAAAGCATCTTCGGTGGTTGGCTCGACTGCAACGACGAAAACCATTTCGAGGCGCGTCTATTTTTGGTTGAAAAACAACAATTTGACAATATAGAATCATTTGAATCTGCACTTGTTGCAAATCTTGAAATACCAACACATAAACGAATTAACAATCAACAATTAAACAACAATACAATGGACGAACTGATTTACACCTTAAAGCAACAGATCATCGAGGCCTTGAACCTTGAAGACATGAAACCCGAAGACATCGACGAGAATGCCTCTCTGTTTGGCGAAGGCCTCGGCCTCGATTCCATCGATGCTCTTGAGCTCATCGTGTTGATGGAGAAGAACTACGGTATCAAGTTGCAAGACCCTTCCATGGGCAAGGAAATCTTCAAGTCAGTGGCCGTGATGGCTGATTATATATCGAAGAACAGGACAAAATAAATGATTGAACCGATTTACATAACAGGCACCGGTGTAGTATCGGCAATCGGTATTGGAAAAGCAGCCACCCTTGATGCGCTGCTGAACAACCGTTCGGGCGTGGGTCAGCTAAAGTATCTGAAGACGGAACACAAGGAATTTCCCGTCGGTGAGGTGAAGCTGACCGATGCCGAGATGCGTGAGCGTTTGGGCATTGCCCAAGATGCTGTCACCACTCGTACCGCTTTGATGGGCATGTTGGCTTTGGGCGAAGCCTTGGATGAGGCACACCTGACCTCAGACCAGCTGCCAAAAGTAGGTTTCATCTCAGGCACTACGGTAGGCGGTATGGACATGAGCGAGCAATACTATCTCGATTACCTCAATGGTGACGCGCACAAGGAATACATTGCCGTTTACGACTGTGGCAGCTGCTCGGAGATGACGGCTGGCCATTTCGGCAAATTCGCTTTTGCCACCACGCTGGCTACGGCTTGTTCGTCGGCTGCCAACGCGGTCATACAAGGTGCCAATATGATCCGCTGTGGCAAGGCCGACATCGTCGTGGTGGGTGGTAGTGAATGCATCACTAAGTTCCACCTCAACGGCTTTAATTCGCTGATGATTCTAGACATGAAGCCCTGTCGTCCCTTTGATTCCACTCGTAGTGGCTTAAACTTGGGCGAGGGCGCAGCTTATCTGGTACTCGAGTCGGCCGAGAGCGCCAAGCGTCGTGGCATTGAGCCACAGGCGCTGTTGTCGGGCTACGGCAATGCCTGCGACGCCTTTCACCAGACCGCATCGTCGCCCGACGGCGAAGGTGCTTTTCGTGCTATGAAAGAAGCCTTGGAACTGGCTGGCTTGCAGCCCGCCGACATCGACTACATCAACGCACATGGCACGGGTACACCAAACAACGATGTCAGCGAAAGCCAAGCCATGATGAGGCTCTTTGGACAGGTGCCGCCTGTGTCATCAACCAAGCCCTTTACCGGACACACCACTAGCGCCTCGGGTTCCATCGAGGCCGTGTTCTGCATTTTGGCCTTGCAGCATGGCTTCCTGCCCGTCAACCTCAACTGGTCGCAAGCTATGGACAATGGCATCGTTCCCGTGGCAAAACCTGAAAAGAGAACGCTGAAACATGTGCTCTGCAATGCATTTGGCTTTGGCGGCAACGACTCGTCGCTTTTGATTTCTAGCGCTAAGGTCCCTGAGCTCGTCGAAGGGCTGACCGATAAAATAAAGGTGCTTCGACAGGCTCAGCAACCTGATTCAATTTTTGTCCTCTCTGCCAAGCAGATTTCCATGCAGCAGCCGTTGTGTGAGGAATGGATGGATCATCCTATTATTTATGATGTGCCTTTTACCCGTTCCATCGACCCGAGCTTCAAGGAGTATGTATCACCTATCGAAGCACGTCGCATGGGACGCATCATGAAACGCGCTTTAGCTACCTCCAAAGAGGCTTTGAAAGCCTCTGGTTGCAATACCGTCGATGCCATTATGACAGGTACGGGATTTGGTTGCATCGAGAATACAGAGTTCTTCCTCGATGCCCTTTCCAACGAAGGCGAACAATTGCTGAAGCCGACCTATTTTATGCAGTCGACGCACAATACCATTAGTTCGTTGGTGGCCATCCAGACCAAGAACTACAACTATAACGCTACCTATGCACACAAGGGTATCTCATTTGAAAGCGCTTTGCACGATGCCTGGATGCAGTTCCATTTGGGCAAGATTGGTTCTGCTTTGGTAGGTTGTCACGATGAGATGACGGAGACCTTCTATCGTATCATGAAAAAAGGCGGTGTGATGGGTCAAGACGATGAACGCTGCGGTGAAGTGGCCATCTCGGTGGTATTGTCTAGTGACGGGTCGTCCCTTCGACAGGCTCAGGGTCCTCAACCTTTATGTCGCCTCACTGGCCTTAAGATGCTGCACCTGCCTACCATGAACAACTTGATGGATGCCGTGACTACCATGCTGCAGTCGGCCGATCGCAGCCTTGCTGATGTCGACTACATCCTCACAGGCATCAGCGGCAACCACGAGAATGACAAGGCTTTTTTGGTAGAGACGAGGACACTCTTCGGCGACAAGCCTTTACTGAAATACAAACATCTGTTTGGTGAAAACTTTACCGCATCTGGATTGGGCTTCTATGTAGCCGCACAATGCCTCAATGCAGGCCGTGTGCCGTCGCATCTTTTTGTCAACGCAAGCGAAGCCTCCGATAAACAACCTACTTGCATATTGCTGTTCAACCGCTCTGACGGAAAAGACTTTACATTAACCTTATTAGAAATATAAAACCATGTGGGAATACATAATATTCGTAATACTTCAAGCTTTGTCGTTGGCAGGTGGGCAGGCGATGTTCAAATTATTCGTCGATAAACTCGGAGAAGGAGGTTGGGCATACCAGAATCTCAGGACAACTTCCATCAACAATTGGTGGGTTCTTGCATTGATGGTGTTGTTTTTTGGTGCCTCTTTTGCCCTTTGGGCATATGTGGTGAAAAAAATGGATTTCAGCCAGGCCTATCCGTTGTCGAGCCTTAGTTTTATCTTTGGCATGTTTTTGGCATTCTTTTTGTTTCAGGAAAGCATACCCTTCACCCGCTGGATCGGTGTGGTACTCATCGTAGTAGGTTGTGTGTTAATCAGCATGAAATGAAAAAGAAAACCATCTTGTTAGTTTTGTTTGTTCTGCTAGGCGTAAGTGTTTGGGCCCAGAACGAAAAACCCCTCACTGAGATTGAGAGCCAAAAGGTAGTAGCCGAGTTGACCGAGGCGGCTGTCTCGATGCAGACTTTGCAATGCCGTTTTATGCAGGAAAAAATTTCTTCGATGCTGGCCGAGCCTACGGTAGCCGAAGGCACCATGCATTATGCCGCCCCCGATAGGTTGAGGTGGGAATACACCAAGCCCTATGCTTTTGCTTTGGTCGTTAATGGCGAGCGTATTGTCAAGGTGACGGACGGCAAGGCCGAAGTGGTTGACGGCAAGTCAAACAGAATGTACCAAGGCATTGTCAGCATCATTATGGGTAGTGCTTCAGGCAAGAAATTGTTCGACACTTCGGTGTTTGATGTCGTGATGTATGATGACAACGAATTCTGGCGTGCCGAGATGACCCCCAAGCGTCGTGACATGAAGCGCATGTTCAGTCAGCTGGTATTTCGTTTCGACAAAAAGTCCAAAGTCATCAGCCGTGTGGAATTCAAAGAAGCCGGCGGCGACATCACCTCGATTCGCTTTGAGGACATCAAGCTGAATGAGGCGATAGGGGAAGGCAAATTTCAATAACATTCTATTCAACAAACATAATTGGAATCTCGTTTGTTCGAGGTTCCATTTTTTTCTTTTTTATGGAGAAAGCGTTTTATTTCACAAGTAAAGACCATCTTTTTTCCCTTTGTTTTAGGAAAATGTTTTTTTCCTTACTTTTGTCCCGTTTAATAAAAGTATCATAGTGTATAAATAATCAAAAATATTCAACCAAAATGAATAGTATATATTTACATTGGAAAAAGGCGATTTTGCCTACCCTGTTCTTTTTGCTAATAAGTGCGATAGGGATGACGAAAGCACTTGCGCAAGAGTTTACTTTGGGCGATTTGAATTACTCTATCAATGATGAATTGTCGGTAACTGTAACTGGTCATGTGAACGGTCCTAATGCCATTGGTGATTTGGTGATTCCTGAAAATGTAAGTTACGAAGGAAACACATATGTAGTGACGGCAATAGGTGATAACGCTTTTTATGAACATAATGGATTAGTGGGTTCACTTGTGATTCCGAATTCTGTTACCGAGATAGGATATGCTGCCTTTTCTGGTTGCAGTGGCTTTAATGGAACATTGACACTTGGCAATTCCTTAACCACGATTGGTTCTCATGCTTTCGAAGGTTGTAGTGGTTTTACGGGTGATCTTGTCATACCCAATTCTGTTTCCATTTTGGGAGGAGAGTATTTGAGTTGGGGTTGGGATTGGAGAGAGTCATATGCTTTTTCTGGTTGCAGCGGTTTTAATGGTACTCTTACTCTTAGCAATTCTTTGAGTGCGATAGGTTGCGGGTGTTTTATGGGTTGTAGCGGTTTCACAGGTGACTTGGTTATTCCAAATACGGTAACACAAATAGGATATAGTTGGGGGAATTGCGAAGACGGTGCTTTCGAAGGCTGTAGTGGCTTCACGGGCGATTTGACCATCCTCGGCGAGACAGAGATTGGTCCATACTCTTTTTCCGGTTGTAGCGGCTTTTCGGGTTTGACACTTGGAGCTTTTATAATTGGTATTTATGATTATGCCTTTTATGGCTGCGAAGGATTTGCTTCTATCACTGCATTGGGAACAGGAGGTTGGATAGAAGGTGATATGGAAAGTATTTTTATTGGTGTCAATACGGATATTCCCGTATATGTGGTTTGCGGCGACTTGGATAATTTCCAGTACAATCCTGTTTGGAGCAGTTTTTCTAACTTTCAGGAAATGGATCCGTGCCAATGGGAAGTATTGGCTACGGCTGATCCTCCCCAGGGAGGTTCGGTGAGTGGCTCAGGACTCTTTGTCTATCAGGAACAAGCAAATGGAGATTACCTCATAAATGTTGATCTTTGTGCCACTCCCAATGAAGGTTACTCATTCTATCATTGGACAGATGATTTCGAGTGGAATGAGTGGGATTCCTTAAGTTCGTGTTACTATGGCAGTATAAGGACTGATTACACATACCATCGTCATTATGTGGCCCATTTCAGACCCAGCATTAATGAAGTCACCGCTGTGGCAAATATTGTTGGAGGAGGAACGGTAACAGGAGGAGGTGTATATGATTTTGGTGCAGAATGCACGCTGACGGCCTCGGCCAATGAGGGCTACCTTTTTGTTGATTGGACTGAAAACGGACGACATGTTTCTTATGATACGAGCTATTCGTTTGTCGTAACGGAAGGCAGAAACCTTGTCGCGAACTTTAGGGAAGGTTATGGATGTGACATTATATTTGATTTTTATGACGAATATGGAGATGGCTGGAATGGTAATAAATTAGTAGTAACTGATGATATAGGTTATACATATACTCTAACATTAGAAGAAGGCTTTTCAGGTACGCAAATCCTTAAGTTAGTTCAAGGTAGTCATATCGCTTTGACTTGGATAAAGAATAATTGGGTATTCGAGTGTTCTTTCACAGTGAGTTATTCAGATGGTACGGAGATTTGTCAAGCCTCCGATTTGAATAACAATTTCTTGTATGAATTTGATATGGATTGTGGTGAAATGCAATTACCTTTGATAAATATCACAGCTATAACAAATCCTGCTGAGGGAGGAACCGTAAGCGGTGGAGGCGAATATGAATACGGAACAGAATGTACACTTACTGCCACGGCCAACGATAACTATACCTTTACGAACTGGACCAGGAATGGACAGGTGGTTAGCACCGATGCTACCTATTCTTTCAATGTCATAGCCGCTCCAGCCACTTATGTTGCCAACTTTAGCACTGGCAACTATGAGATTACAGCAACGACGAACCCATCTGGCGCTGGTAATATTACAGGTGCAGGAACCTTCGCCTCTGGCGCCTCCTGTACATTGACGGTGACTGCTAATCCGGGTTACACCTTTACCAATTGGACAAAGAATGGACAGGTGGTCAGCACCAGTGCAAGCTATACTTTCACCGTGACAGAATCCGCTGCATATGTCGCCAACTTCAGTGTCAACAGCTACTCCATTACAGCCATTGTCAACCCGTCAGGTGCGGGTAACATCACAGGTGCAGGAACCTTCACCTATGGGTCTTCGGTTACGCTAACTGTGACTGCCAACCCAGGCTACACCTTTACTAATTGGACAAAGAATGGACAGGTGGTCAGTACCAACGCCATTTTCATATTTACCGTGACCGAAGCCGCCACCTACATCGCCAACTTTGAACAAACCAGCTACGAGATTACGGTCATGTCCAACCCGACGGAAGGCGGTACAGTGACAGGTGGCGGGACATACAGCCATGGCTCATCGGTCACGCTGAGCGCCACAGCGAACGAAGGCTACACATTCGTGAACTGGACAAAGGGCGGCGAGATTGTTTCCAACAGCCCGAACTACACAATCACGGTGACCGAAGCCGCCAGCTATGTTGCCAATTTCCAAATCAACAGCTATGGAATTACGGTAACTGCTAATCCAGCAGACTGCCGCGGCGAACGAAGGTTACACATTCATCAATTGGACGAAGGATAGCGACGTGGTTTCCAATAGTCCGAACTATTCAATCACCGTGACAGAAGACGCCACCTATGTAGCGAACTTCCAGATCAACAGTTACGAAATCACTGTCACGGCCAACCCGACGGATGGCGGTACGGTGACGGGTACTGGCACGTACGACCATGGCGCTACGGTCACGTTGAGCGCCACGGCAGCGGAAGGCTACACCTTCATCAATTGGACGAAAGGCGGTGAGATTGTTTCCATTAGTCCTAATTACACAATCATAGTGACTGAGGATGCCACCTATGTAGCCAACTTCGAATTGAACAGCTATGAGATCACAGCATTGACCAACCCGATGGGCGTAGGAACGATCACGGGCGCAGGCACTTACACGCATGGCAGCGTGTGCACATTGTCGGTGGAACCGAATGCGGGATATACGTTCCTCAACTGGACGAAGGGTGGCGAGGCGGTCTCAACCGAATTAAGCTTCAGCTTTGAGGTGACAGAGACAGCCATCTATGTTGCTAATTTCGAAGTTGCAGGGTATTCGATCACGGTTATGTCGAATCCCGAGGAAGGCGGTACGGTGACAGGCGGTGGAGTGTATGTATACGGATCCACAGTGACGCTGACTGCCACAGCGAACGATGGCTACACATTCGTGAACTGGACGAAAGGCGGCGAGATTGTTTCCGACAGCCCGAACTACACAATCACGGTGACCGAAGCTGCCACCTATGTTGCCAATTTCCAAATCAACAGCTATGGAATTACGGTAACTGCTAATCCAGCAGATGGCGGAACGGTGACAGGCAGTGGCACATACAGCCATGGCTCATCGGTCA
>ONFF01000006.1 GCA_900317055.1 uncultured Bacteroidales bacterium
CCAAAGCTGTGCGGTCAAGCCGCCGAGCAGGGTGGCTGTCCTCGTTCCTGCGGTAGACCACTCTGCTCGTCGACATCACCGCCCAGCGCCGCGCGACGGCCTGCCTCTACTTCTCAATCGCCCTGGGCAAGAGTCGCAGCGGTCGCGGGCTTCATGTATTTTTCTTTTAGCCCTTGCTCCGCTGCGACACATGCCCGGGGCGGCAACATGGTATTTGGAAAGCCTCTACTTCTAAGAAAGTCTGATGAATGGCCGTCGCGCCTTACCCACTGCTCGGGCTTTATGATGGGCAAAAACACCGCGCCAGCGGCTGTCTCAACTGCTATCTTTAAGCTCCACTTTCTCAAAAAACTATTGTATTTTACGGAAAAAAACTACCTTTGCGCCATTATGCGCGTACCTCGTTACATACAATCCTTTATGGGCACCGACTTTCGTTCAGTCGGTGGTGTAGACCTACACTTTGATTTAAGAGAATTTGATAATCCTGACTTCGACAGTGGTTTACAAGATAAACCTGGTTGTTATATTATATCCTCTACAATCAAAAAATTTGAATACGCCAAAGGCAAAAGTCCTGTTTTATACATCGGCCGTTCTAACCAACTCTATCGTAGGTTACACGACGAACATTACTTGAAACATCTACGGATATTGATAGATGATCCAAATTATGGTCTATACAGCAATGAAATCATCCAAATGGCTGACAAATACCAATACATGTTGTATTGTGGTGCAATGGTTGATGTTTTCTATTGCAAAGGGAAGCAAAATCCTGTAAGGTTTGAAAACACGCTGATTGCATCATTTTACACAAAATACCGCTGTATGCCTATTGGTAATGGAGCACGCTCTTTTTCCGTTGAATAATTTTACCGTCCAAGCCGCCGCTGTCACGGTTTTTGCATGGCTTGGGCTTTAACCTTGCCTCCCCAAAGCTGTGCGGTAAAGCAGACAGGCAGGGTGCTCGTCCTCGTTCCTGCGGCGAACACTCTGCCTGTCTGCAACACCACCCAGCGCCGCGCGACGGCCTGCCACTACTTCTATATCGCCCTGGGCAAGAGTCGCAGCGGTCGTGGGCATCATCATTTTTCTTTTAGCCCTTGCTCCGCTGCGACACATGCCCGGGGCGGCAACATCCGGCTTGTAGGCGGCTCGCCTGCATGAAAGTCTAATGAAAGGCCGTCGCGCCTTACCCACAGCTTGGGCTTGATGATGAGCAAAAACACCGCGCCAGCGGCTGTCTAAACTACTATCTTTAAGCACCAACGGACTTGAAAGCCATCCATCCACCCTCTCATTGCGGACTCGATCCGCAATCTCAAACCATCGTAAGCACGATAGCACGTTAGTACGCATAACGTAATGTAAAACGAAAAAAACGTAAATAACGACACACCCCACCGCACAACCCACCCAATAAAAAACCGAGGGGGAAATCTGTGTTCCCTGCGTCGCCGCTTCTTGCGCCTGCCTTGGTGTGCGCAAGGCTATAACGAGCGTTGATGAAAACAAAATGCTGAGCTCCGCAAGCTCCGTGCGCTTTTGCTTTCATCAGCGGCCTTGCGCAACACCGCCGCTTCCTTCGTCTGTCCCGCGACAAGCGTTCCGCTGCGCTCCACTGGCGCGGCTCCAGACGAGCGTCAGCGGCTCCAAGGCCAGCCGCTTTCGTGGCTCCTTGCTCGCTCGGGGCTTTCTTGGCCGCCCCCGTACCCCCTAAGCGGTTCTCGTTCCTCGCATCTCTTTGTCGGGTGCAGCCGCGCCCCTTTAGTTTTGCGCCCCTGCTTGGTCGCCCGCCCGGCGGTTCCCTTGTCGGAGCGCTAAAGCGCATCGTGTTTCGCCCCCTCATCGTTGCCACCCCTTCCCGCAATGGCCATACTGGTGCCTGCCTCTTCGGGGTCGCCGCCGCAAAGGCACGCCCGCCGCCGCTTCGGATTGAAACCGTGCGCGGACTCCTGTCGGGCGGGTCGGGCTCCCCGGCGCGAACGGGGCGCAGTCGTTCTCATCGCAGTCGTAGTTCTTGGGCGCAGTGTTCTCTTTTCTGCTGAGCGAACTGCGTGATTGGGCCGCAGGCGCTTTTCCCCCTTTCGGTTTTTCCAACGCACTGCCAATGCCGCCGTCACCCCCGACCACCACCCCGAAATTTGGACCAGGTCGCTCCGCTACCGCTTCGCTCTGGGCGACCACCATCAACCCCCACCAACCACCCTATGTCGAAAGTTTGGAAAGGCATCGCTCCGCTAACGCTTCGCTCCAGCAAACCACCACTTACCCCACCTACCACCCTAAGTCGAGAGTTCGGAAAGGTATCGCTCCGCTATCGCTTCGCTCCGTACCTCCATCGTCCCCAACCACCGCCCTAAAATTGGGAAAGGGGGTTGTCGTTAGGGCTTAATGTCTCGTTCTATGGGTACGGTGCTTAAAAAATGCCAAATCCCTAAATAAACTCCGCCCCGCTATCGCGGGTCTCCGTTTGCCGTTAGGGAACTTGCTTTTTTAACCACCTCGTTTCCCCCTCTGAGAGGGGGTGTCCGAAGGACGGGGGAGTATATGTCCTCTCTGTCTTATTTGTCCCATAAAGAAAAGCCCTCCACCGTCATCACGGTGAGGGCTTCCCCGAAAAAAATGAAAAAAATGTATTTGTTGATGATGACTCCGTCTATTTCAGTTCAAAATGGCACTTGTCGACGAACGTCTTCCAATGACCTCCCCAGACGATTTCGGTGTCCTGGTCTCTGGCCACCTGAAACATCAGGTCTGCCAACTCCTCGAACCTGGACCAGTCCACCTGCTTCCGATTCATCGTCAGAGGGTACAGGTCAACCGCTTTCCCTGTGAGGTGCTTGCTGTTCATCGTCCGCGATTTGCCCTGCCTCACATACTCGCGCTGCTGCTCCTTCGTTCGCAGCCCTTCCGACACGTTAAACGGGTACGGGCAACGCGCAGCGCACTCGATCACGATGGCCTTCAGGCGCTCATCCACGCCTTCTAGCCTCTCTAATGACAACTTGCTTAATTCCATAACTTGTTCTCCTTTCTTTTGTTCCGTCCCTTCGTCCCCCTTTACAAGGGGGTGGCCGCAGGTCGGGGGATTCATTCCTCATTCAGCATTCCTCATTCCTAATTCCGATATGCGTCACGTTCATACTTGCTCATCCTTCGCCATTCCCAAGGGGGTACGGCTCTGTCGTCGCACCACAAACCCAATCCGGCCAGCTTCGCCTCAGCTTCCAGCTGAGCGTAGAGGGGATTGCCGTCGACCTCCTTATAATGCCAGGCTAAACCCTCCTTCAGCATTTCCGCGCCGATGTCAGCGCCGTCCTGATAGGCCGTCGCTATCCATCGCCCGTACATGTCTTTTTGCTTCAGCTTCAGGCCTACGGCCTTCCCGCTGATAAGCCACTGCAGGTGCAACGTGGCCACATCCCCGTAGAACTGCCCGCGCTCAGGCGCATCGATGCCGTTAATGCGGACCACAATCTTGGTCAGCTGCACCATCCAAGGATTCACGCCCGGATTGTAGGCCGTCTTGGTGTTTTGAATCACATGCCCTTCAAAGGTGTCGCCATCGATGATGCGCTCCACCTTCAGGAACACTTTCACGCTGTCACTTCCCGAAAGGCATCTAGTCACACTCGCCGCCATGGGAATCCCGCCCATCGGCGGTCTGCTTTCTCTCACTTCGTGCTGGCAACTGCAAGAAAGCATAAGAAGCGCAGCTGCCAGCGCCATTAGTCTTTTCATAATCCAATTGTTTTAGTATCACCGCAAAAGTATTACAAATAATCCCCACGAAATCCAATCAAAATCGGTCAAAATCAATCAAAAACAATCAAGAAATCACCCTTCCACCGCAATCCGCTTATTTTTGCCCTGCCGCCGCCCAATAACAGGCTGAGCCGCAGAGGAAAAACAATATAAAGATTATGATCTGCTTCTCTACCCATGTCGGCGACGGCACCCGACAAAGGCTGCAGCCCTGTCGTCATTGCGGGCTTGACCCGCAATCTCATTAACTTAATGTCTAACCCCAAAAAACTTAAAATCATGGGTAAAATCAAGCAAGGAATCCTCGGAGGATTCAGAGGTAAAGTCGGCACCGTCATCGGTGCCTCGTGGAACGGCATTTCCTACATGCGTGGCATCGCGCAATCCGTCAGGAATGCCAACACCGCCGCACAGCAGACGCAACGCGGCTTCTTCAGAGAGCTCCTGGACCTCGTTGGCCAGTTCTCCAACGAGCAGCTGGAGTTCCTCTTCCCGTCAACGCCCAAGGGCATGACACGCCACAACATGCTCCTTCAGCAGTTCGCCGATGGCAAGGTCATCGACGGCGACACCAAGTCCGTTGACCTCACTGAAGTCAAGACCGTCGGCAACGCTCCCACGGCTGAGCTGCCCGCCGTCACCGTCACCGCCGCAGGCGAGAACCTGACCATCTCCTGGAATGGCGACACCGCTGCCCGCACCGCTGCCGCCGCCGAATACCCGACGGTATTCGTGGCGAACACCACAAAGAAAAGAGTCTTCCTGGTCAACTCCACCGTCGTCCTCGGTGCCACTGGTGAGGCCTCCTTCAATGTCGGCCTGTCCGCCTACGGCGAAGCCACCGACACCTTCAGCGGCTTCATGCTGCTCAACGGCTCCAAGATCGCCCTCGTCGGTTTCGGCACGATGTCCGTCACCAAGCGTCCCGCCCGTCCGCCCAAGAAGAACGCCTAAACCTTCTTCGGACACACGCCCAAAAGCCGTCCGTCAGGACGGCTTTTTTAGGGCGGTTTCTGGTTTGAGTCAGGTATAGACCAACCATATACCAACGATATACCAACTATACAAAATCAAAACCGTGTTCCAAACCACCTAAAAAACATCAAATCATGGGAAAAATCAAACAGGGAATCTTAGGCGGATTCAAAGGCAAAGTCGGCACCGTCATCGGTGCCTCGTGGAACGGCATCGCCTACATGAAAGGCCTTCCACAGTCCCAAAAAGACCCCAAGACCGCTGCACAGATGAGGCAGCGCACCTTCTTCAGGGAAGTCCAGAACCTCGTTGGCCAACTGACCGCCGAGCAACAGAAGTTCCTGATTCCGGAAACGCCCCAAGGCATGACACGCCGCAACATGCTCGCCAAGCAGCTTGCAGAGGATCCTGTTGTCACCGAAGACAGCAAGACCGTTGACCTGGCCAACCTCAGAACCATCGGCGACGCCCCGACCGCCGACCTTCCTGATGTCACCGTGTCGGCTGACACCTTGGAAGGGTCGCCAGTCCTGAAAATGCAGTGGGCCTCCGAAAACGGTTGGCGCAGCACCCATGCCGACGAGTACCCGACCATCTTTGTTGCCAATGTCACGCAGCGCAAGATCTTCCTCGTCAATTCCACGGCGGCAGTCGGCGCATCCGGTGAAGCTGGCTTCACCGTACCGCTGTCCGCCTACGGCGAAGCCACCGACACCTTCAGCGGCTTCATGCTGAGCACAGGTCGCAAGATTTATCTTGTCGGTTTCGGCACGTTGGGGGTCGTGAACCGTCCCGCCCGTCCACCCAAGAAAAACAACTAATGTCTAACCCTTAAAACAAGAAGACTATGGGAAAAATCAAGCAAGGAATCCTCGGAGGATTCAAAGGTAAAGTCGGCACCGTCATCGGTGCCTCTTGGAACGGCATCGCCTACATGCGTGGGCTTGCCCAATCCGTAAAGAACCCGAAGACGGCAGCGCAGCTGCAGCAGCGTGCCTACTTCAAGGATCTGCAAGGCCTCGTCGGCCAGCTCACCGACGAGCAGCTGCAGTCGCTCTTCCCGACGGTCATGCGCGGCATGACCCGCCGCAACATGCTCACCCGCCAATTGGCCGCTGCCGCTGCCGTGACAGACAATGTGAAGGCCGTCGACCTGGCACAGCTGGAGGGCATCGGCAATGGTGAGCGCATCGACTCGCAGATGCTGGAAAGCGTTGTCTCACTTACAAACGACGTGAAAGACTTTTATGCTGAGCCTGCCGCAGCGGAGCTAATCGGCAAGCCCGCCGAAGCCAACTTCATCGCTGTGGCCTACAACATCACCCAAAGAAAGATCGGCATCTTCAACACGGAAGAGACCGACCCATCCTTGGGCGTGTCTGTCCCTGTTGGCAACTGGGCAGAAGTCGGAGATTCCATCCGCTTCTACCTCACCTATGCCGCCAAGGGTGAGAATGTCTATTTGAGAGGCTTTGGGTCTTTCATCATCAAGACCCGTGCCGAGAAGGTCGGTCGAAAGATCGGTAAAACCGTGCAGATATGAGCATCTTTGAATGGACATCGCTGCTGCTTGCCCCTCTGACAGGTGTTGCCTCTTGGCTCGCCGCAACGCGGCTGCGCCAGAACCGCACCATCCGTGAGATGCAGCAGACCATCTTCAACCTGGTTGAGGAAAACAAGCGCGTCTACGCTGAGCTGACCGAAGCCCGACGGGAAATCGTCGGGCTATCGGCCCAGGTCGCACAGCTCACGCTGGAGAATGCCGAACTGAAGCAGCTCATCGAAAACCTCTAAGGCCATGAAGACGCGACATTTCATCCTCTTCCTTTTGTTGGTGTCGATGGTGCTATGCGCCTGTGACGCGAAACGCCACGCTCAGCGTCGCATCCGTCGCATAACGGAACGCTGTCCCGAGCTGGTGACCGTCCAGGCGCACCCCATCGACACCTTCATCCCGCTTCCTCCAGTGGTCGATAGTGCCGTGATGCCCCTCGCTCCGCTGCTTGACGGCCAAGCCGTCAGGATCCAGACGGAGCAGGGCACCTTCACGGCAACGGCCACCGACGACAGCCTCACAGTCACCTACGAGGCAGAGCCCGAGCCAGTCCACTTCGCCGACACGCTGCGTTATCCGCAGATCGTCGTCGAAGAGCCGCCGCCCGAAAAGAAAAAGCCACCCGCTTTTATGTGGTTTCTGCTCGGTATGGTGGTGGTGTTGCTGGCTGTCATCATCACTGCAATAACGATTGTGATCAAAATGGTGAAGGTTTCCTGATGGAGACCTTCTCCTTTTTTTTGTCACCTCATCCGGCTTGGTAGGTGGTTTTAATTTTACCTCAGTCGGCCAAAGGTTGCGGAGGATGATTTCGCATCTTTTAGAAAGCTCCATGGCCGCAACCTTTGTCCGTCCTCGGCTAAGATTTTGGTGTTCGTTTTCCCGCTCTCGTTTCTCCCTTCCGCTCTGGCAATGTAAGGGATTCGGAGGGCTGCCTGTCTGTCAAAGGCTGCGGAGTCAGCTCGTTCCCTGTGGGGAAGCTTATTGCCCGCAGCCTTTGCCAGCCAGTCAGGCTCCAGCGGGGAACACGTTTTTAGGGCTTGTGGCGCGATTTTCGGCATCAGGCCTGTCGTCATCCCGCCTCAACCCTAAAAAATCGACATAGCGCGCCTGTGTATTCAGGAAAATATCTATCTTTGCAGTCGCTCCGTTGCCATAATGGAGTAAAAGTTATCACCTTGTGAAGCCGCCAGTCCCCAAATTTGGTGGCTTCCTTTTTTGTAATAAGACAGGGCAGCTGTTCAGCAACTGCCCTGTCTTATTCTCACAGCTTCTTAATCATGCGCTGCTTCTGTTGGTCGCTCACCTTTCGGTATCGCGCTATTGCCCGGCTTCCTTCGGAGTGGCCACTCATCGATACGATGTCAGCATCCCTAAAGCCTGCCTCATACAGATTGCCGCAGAAGTTCCGGCGCCCCATGTGGCTGCTCGCCACCTCCGACAGCTTCACCTGCTTTTCCAACCGCGTCACGGGGTCTAGGATGGTCACGATGCGGTCAAGCGAAGGAACAATCTTGAAGAAATCCTTGATGGCCTCATTATAGTTCTTGTCTGAAATGAAAGGCAGAAGCCTGTCATCATCCATGTCCTTATACCTGTCCAAGATCGTCTTGGCGATGGGGTGCAGCGGCACCGTCACGAGTCTTCCGCTCCTATTCCTCGTCTTCCCTGCGATATACTGGAGATATTCTCCGTTGATGACGTTCGACTTCTTCAGCCTTGTGAGGTCGCCGATACGGCATCCAACAAGCGACTGGAATACGAAGATGTCCCTCTGCACGCCAAGCGCGGGACGCGAACTGAAATCCGCCTTAAACAGCTTGTGTGTGTCTTCCCTGCTGAAGAAGTAAGGAGTGCCGTAAACGGATTGGTCTCTGTTGAAGTTCTCGAAGATATCTTCAACCCTGCATTTCTGCACCTTCATGATCCAGTTCCAGAAAGCACGGATATACTTGAACTCGTTGGCCACATAGTTCAGGCTCCTTCTGTGGACGCCGCGGTCCTTGACATAATCGTAGCCGTTATAGATTTCCTCAAAGCGCCTCTTCGGCAGCCACTTCTCCTCCATCACTCCTGTCTTCTCGTTCTTCTCCTTGCGGAACTCCCACAGGTCGCACTCGTTGAGGATGAAGTTCTTGAAGTCGTAAAGGGCATCCGTGGTGACCGTCTTAATCTTGTAGCGCTTGTCGTGGTACTTCTCCATCCGGTCCCAAAGGCCCATGCAAGTGTTATAGGACTTCTTGCGCTCGGCCACGATGACACCATTATTATACTGCTCATCCATGAAGAAGCCGAAAGCATCCACGAAATAGTGGTTCTCGAACTTGGCCATCTCACGTTTCTTGGCCGCATCTTCCTGAGCCTTTTGGGTCTTGGTGGTCAGCGACCAACGATTCACGACGACCCGTTTGCCTCCAAGAATGGAGTCTTCCTTTTCGGTCTGCCACTCAATGTCATTCAGCCAAATCGTCAACGAATTATCCTTCAGATCTCCTTCGGATGTCTCTTCCCAGCATCGCATCAGATAGCTGGTGAGCAGGAGGAGCCTGTCACGGATTTCGTCGTTGTCGGTGCCGAACTTGGTAGATTTTCGAGCCTTGGGCATCCCACGTTCCGCATCCCAATTGCCTGCGGTGATGTGGATTCCCGTGCCGGCTCTCTTTACGAAATTGCGATTTCCGCTGAATCGGAGCTGAATTTCGCCCCTTTGATCGTCCTTTTTCACATACCTCGAAAGGTAGTAATTTACTGTTGCCATAATGTAAAATTTTTAGTTAAAACCTTGTTGAGTGACCCAGACAGGAGTGTCCCCCACCCCTGATTTTGTTCACTTTGCAAAGATAAGAAAAAAATTTTATCCGTGTCAACGCCGTGTCAACGGATTTGAAAAAAAGTGGATATTCATTGAAATTTATTATCGGTCTAAATAACAACAAAAACAACTAAATAATTGATTTTCAATAAATAGACATAAAAACCCACAGAAAACCAAAATCACCATTTACTAAATGTAGTGACCCCAGCCGGGTCACGAAAAGCCTTAAGTCCTATCTGATAATGTTTCAGGTAGGACTTTTTCATTCATCCCTTTTGCAGTTCAAGGAAAAATTGTACTTTTGCAGCTATAAAACACTCCAAAATGGAAACTGTACAGGAAAGATCCCATTCGATGAATTATGATGCACTTATTGCTTTGCGACAGCGGGCGTCGTTGCTTGTATCACAGACCGAGAGTGAAGAACTGCTAGCCGAAGCAGTGGCCATTCTCAGTGGAAGGCCTTTGCCATGTGCTTACACCCATGAGCAGATGGAAATGTCGCTTCGGGAAGCTGAAGCTGATTACCAAAGCGGAAACTACTTAAGCCACTCATCCATTTGCGAGCGTTATGGCGTTTGAAATCCATTGGCTGAGAAGGGCTTCCAACGAACTTGATGCCATTCACCAATTCTACAGTGAATTTGCAAGCGAACAAGTGGCCAAGCGCAGGATTGGAATCATCATTCATAGCGTCGACCTTCTTCAAACTATGCCTTACTTGGGAAGAATGGACGAAGACTTTACACATATCCGATCCTATCGCTATTTGATTGTCCTAACCTATAAAGTGTATTATTTTGTTGAAGATGACGGCGTATACATCGCTTCTATATGGGACTGCAGACAAGGCGGTGCAGCCTTTATTTAAAAACAAATTACCTTTAGTTCTAAACAAGCTATAAATGATTGACCTATTGAAAGACCTCAACGAGCCTCAAAGAGAGGCCGTTACCACTATAGAAGGCCCAGTGATGGTGATTGCCGGTGCCGGCTCGGGCAAGACCCGTGCCCTCACCTACCGTGTCGCCTACATGATCCAAGAGGGTGTCGACCCCTTCAGCATCATGGCCCTCACCTTCACCAACAAGGCCGCCCGCGAGATGAAGGAACGCATCATGCAACTCGTCAACGCCAGCGACGCCCGCAATGTGTGGATGGGCACCTTCCACTCCATCTTTGCGAGGATTTTACGCATTGAGGCGGAAAAGATTGGCTTCACGAGCAATTTCTCGATTTATGACACGGATGACTCGAAGGCACTCATCACACAGATACTCAAAGACTTGAGCCTTGACACCAAGGTCTACCCCGCCAAGCAGGTATTGGCCCGCATCAGTTCGGCCAAGTCGAGCCTCTTCTCGCCCGAAGACTATGCCAACAACCCCGAGGTCCAAGAGGCCGACCGTAAGGCCAACAAGCCGCTCATCGGGCAGCTGTTCAAGCTCTACAACGAGCGTCTACATCGTGCCAACGCCATGGACTTCGATGACATCTTGTACTTCACCAATGTGCTGCTGCGCGACAACCCCGATGTGCTCTACAAATACCAGAACCACTTCAAGTTCATCCTCGTCGACGAGTACCAGGACACCAACTATGCCCAATACCTCATCGTGAAGCGCATTGCGGCATTGTTCGAGAACATTTGCGTGGTGGGCGACGACGCGCAAAGCATCTATGCCTTCCGTGGCGCCAACATCCAGAACATCCTCAACTTCAAAAACGATTACCCTGATTATAAGCTGATTAGGCTGGAACAGAACTACCGTTCCACGCAGAACATCGTCAACGCCTCGAACGCCGTCATCGCACACAACAAGGACCAAATCAAGAAAAAGGTGTGGAGCGACAAGGAGAAAGGCGAACTCATCGGCCTCATCCATGCCAACAGCGACACCGAGGAAGGCACCATGGTGGCCAACAGCATTTTCCAGTACAAGATGACCCGCCACCTGCCCAACAAGAGCTTCGCCATCCTCTACCGCACCAACGCCCAGAGCCGCTCAATGGAAGAAGCGCTGCGCAAACAGAACATACCTTATAAGATATATGGTGGCCTCTCATTCTACGACCGCAAGGAAATCAAGGATCTGTTGGCTTATTTCCGCGTTGTCATCAATCCCGAGGACGAGCAGGCACTTTTGCGCATCATCAACTACCCTGCCCGAGGCATCGGCAAGACCAGCATTGAGCGCATGATGGTCGTCGCCAACGAGCAACGCACCAGCATCTGGAAGTGCATGGAAAACAATGTGTTTCCGCAGGACTTCAACATGGGCACCGTCAACAAGTTCCGCGACTTCATGGTGATGATCAAGAGCTTCCAAAGCTTGCAGGCCAAGATGAATGCCTTCGAGTTAGCCAAGCACATCACCAACACCATCGGGCTCATCAAGGTGCTGAAGGAAGACGACAGTCCTGAGGGCGTGTCGAGGGTCGAAAATGTGGAGGAATTGCTCAACGCCATCATGGAATTCAGCGACCGTCAGGTGGACGAGACCACTGGCGAGACCGCCCGCGTCGACTTGGTGCAGTTTATGGAAGATGTGGCCCTGCTCACCGACAGCGAGATGAAGAAAGACGACCCCGAGGAGGACTTCGTCAGCCTGATGACTGTACACTCGGCCAAGGGCTTGGAGTTCCCCTATGTCTATGTCGTCGGCATGGAAGAGAACCTCTTCCCTGGCATCCTCAGCCTCAGCACAAGAGAAGAGCTGGAAGAGGAACGCCGTCTGTTCTATGTGGCCATCACCCGCGCCATGACCAAGCTCACCTTGAGCTATGCTGAGCAACGCTACCGTTACGGTAACCTCACCCTCAGCGAGCGCTCGCGTTTCGTCGACGAGATTGACGCCAGCCTTATCGAGCAGACACAGAAGGCCTCGTTCAGAGGCACTTCACCCGTGGGCGGACGACCTTTCGGTCGACGCATCAACGAACCCGAGCAGCACGGCTTCCGCAAACTAGAAGAGACGCCCTCGTTTGCCAAGCCGAGTTTCAACCAGCCCGCTATGCCAAAGGACTTTGAGCCTTCCAATCCCGACCTTTTGCAGGAAGGCATGCGGGTGATGCACGCCAAGTTTGGTGCAGGCACCATCTTGAGCATCGAAGGCGCAGGGGCGAACAAGAAGGCCTCTGTGCACTTCGACACGGCTGGTGTGAAAATGCTTATGCTGAAGTTTGCGCGATTGGGGATAATCAAATAAAAATCTCTATCTTTGCACCAAAATTGAATCACAATGAACAAACCAGGTTTAACCTATAATACAGAAAAAGAACAGATTGTCATTTCGGAATATGGCCGCTGTGTGCAGGAAATGATCAAGAAACTGCCTGAAATTGAAGACCGCGAGCAGCGCACCGAAGCCGCAAAATACATCATCAGCGTGATGGTGCAGATGAACCCGAACATCAAGCAGTCGAGCGACTACGAGCACAAACTTTGGGACCATCTCTACATGATTTCGGGCTACAACCTCGATGTGAACAGCCCATACGCACCTCCTGTCCCATTGGAGAAACAAAGCAAACCGCAGCACATTGGTTATCAGAACAATGATATAAAATACGGTCACTACGGCCAATACCTCATCAAGATGATTGAGGCCGCTTCGCAGGAGGAAAACGACGAGATTCGCGAGGCCCTCGCCTACTCCTTGGCCGGACAGATGAAGCGCAACTACCTGGAATGGAACAAGAGCGTCGTCAACGACCAAGTCATCCTCGATGACCTGAAGAACATCAGCGGCGGACGCCTCGTCATCTCCGAAGAATCGAAGTTGAACGGCAACGCTGACCTTGGGAAAGTCCAACCTCAAGCCAAACAGCCGCAACAACAACAGCAAGGCAAGAAGAAAAAGAAGAAAGTGCCGAACCTGAAGGCCAACATGAACAACCCGAACAACCCGGCGTATAAGAAGCGCATGCAAGAGTTGGGTAAACTATAATTACAAATGCTGAATGCGGAATGTGGAATGCAGAAATGCAAAGCATTCGACGGAGTCAATGACCGGCATTCCTAATTCAGCATTCAGCATTCCAAATTCAGCATTAAAAAAAATGGCATCACTGAAGATCAAAGGCGGCTGCAAGCTGCAAGGCGAAATCATCCCGCAAGGCGCGAAGAACGAGGCCATGCAAATCCTCTGTGCCTGTCTGCTCACCGACGAGAAAGTCACCGTCCACAACCTGCCCGACATCCTCGACATCAACAACCTGATTGCCTTGTTGGAAGGCATGGGCGTGACCGTTGAGCGTCCTACAAGGCATGACATCATTTTACAGGCCAAAGACATCAATTTCAACTACTTCCATCTGACTGCTTATCAAAAAACAGCCTCAAAGCTAAGAGGTAGTGTGATGATGACTGGCCCCATGCTGGCTCGTTTCGGCAAGGCCTACATGCCCAAGCCCGGTGGCGACAAGATCGGTCGGCGCAGATTGGACACCCATGTCATCGGCCTCCAGAAACTCGGTGCCATCTTTGATTTCAACTCCTACGAAGTCGAAGTGCAGCGCGGTGGTCTGAAAGGCTGCTACATGCTCCTTGACGAGGCCTCAGTGACTGGCACGGCCAACATCGTCATGGCCGCCGTGATGGCACAAGGCACCACCACCATCTTCAACGCCGCCTGCGAGCCTTACCTCGTGCAACTCTGCACCATGCTCAACAATATGGGAGCCGACATCAAAGGCGTAGGTTCCAACCTATTGACCATCAATGGAGTAAACAAATTACATGGAACCGAGCACACCTTGCTTGCCGACATGATCGAGGTGGGAAGTTTCATCGGCATGGCCGCCATGACAGGCAGCGAAATCACCATCAAGAATGCAGGCATCGAGCAGTTAGGCATCATTCCCGATGTGTTCCGCAAGCTCGGCATTCAGATGGAATACCGTGGCGACGACATCTTCATCCCTGCACAAGACCATTACGAAGTGCAGACCTTCATGGACGGCAGCATCCTCACCGTAGCCGACGCGCCTTGGCCAGGCTTCACGCCTGACTTGATCAGTATCGTATTGGTGGTGGCCACACAAGCCAAGGGTACCGTACTCATCCACCAGAAGATGTTTGAGAGCCGCTTGTTCTTCGTCGACAAGCTTATCGACATGGGTGCGCAAATCATCCTCTGTGACCCACACCGTGCCAATGTCATCGGCCTCGACCACAGCCATGCCCTTCGCGGCATCCGCATGGCCTCGCCCGACATCCGCGCCGGTGTCGCCCTGCTCATCGCCGCTCTCTCCGCCGATGGCACCAGCATCATCGACAACAGCGACCAAATTGAAAGAGGCTATCAATACATCGACAAGCGCGTCAACGCCCTCAGCCTTGACGGGCCTATCATCGAGCGCCTCTAAGCCCTACCCTTCCCTATTCTGCCATTTTGTCAAAACCCAAGCTTTGGCAAAGGATTTGATATGTCCTAGCGCAAAATGGAAAATAATAGCAAAACACACATATCATGACAGAAAACGAAAACGTTAACAATCAGGACGATGCCTTGAAAGACACCGTCAATCCCGACATGGAGAACAAGCAAGAACCCGTCGACGAACAGCCCAAACAAGAAGAAGCTGCCGAAGCCAAAGAGGCCAAAGGTGACAATGTTTCCGAAAAAAAGTCGAAACGGTTCAAGATTCGTCATGCCCAAGAAAAGGCCATGGAAGAAGAAAAGGCCAAATATGCCGAATTGAACGACAAGTACTTGCGTCTGTTCTCGGAGTTCGACAACTTCCGCAAGCGCACAGCCAAGGAGAAACTCGACTTGACCGCCACGGCTTCGGAAAGCGTCATCAAGGACATTTTGCCCGTGTTGGACGACTTCGAGCGCGCCCTGCAAAACATGGAAAAGAACGGCAACAAGGCCGACCTACAAGGTGTTACATTGATTTTTAACAAGTTGAAAGACACCTTGAAGAAGAAAGGCTTGGAGGAAATCGAAGCCATGGATGTCGAGTTCAACACCGACGAACACGAGGCCTTGACGATGATTCCCGCTCCTGAGGAAGACAAGAAAGGCAAGGTTTTGGATGTCATCCAAAAGGGCTACAAGCTGAATGGCAAGGTGATACGCTTTGCGCGAGTCGTGGTTGGTAATTAACACTACGAAGCACTAGACCTAGCCCAAAACATCATTGCGGGCTTGACCCGCAATCTCCAGTGCTACAAAGACTACCTTCGAGCGCAGGAGATGGCGTTCCGCTTTCGCGGAATGATGGTTCCTCCGCCATGAGGGTTAAAGCGTTAGGATAGTATTCTTCGGTCTAAGGAATAGCAGATTAGAAAGGACAATAGATAATGGCAGAAAAAAGAGATTACTACGAGGTGCTGGGGGTCAACAAGAACTCCACACCCGACGAGATAAAGAGCGCCTACCGTAAGGCCGCCTTGAAATGGCACCCCGACAAATGGGTGAACGGCACCGACGCCGAGAAGAAGACCGCCGAGGAGAACTTCAAGGAAGCCTCGGAGGCCTATTCCGTGTTGAGCGACGAGAACAAGAAGGCGCGTTACGACCGTTACGGCTTTTCCGGCATGGACGGCGGCTCGGCCAGCGGTGGCGGCGGCTTCAGCGGTTTCGGCGACTTCGACCTGAACGACATCCTGAACAGCGTGTTCGGTCGCGGCTTCGACTTTGGCGGCGGTTTTAGCGGATTCAGCAGTTTTGGAGGAGGCGGAAGCCGAGGAGGTACCGTCAAACAACGTGGCTCCAATATCCGCGTGAAGGTGAAGCTCAACTTGCAAGAGATCGCTCATGGTGTAAAGAAGAAAATCAAGGTCAGCAAGTATGTTGCCTGTACGCATTGCCATGGCAGTGGCTCTGAGGATGGCTCCACTGAGACCTGTCCGACCTGCCACGGTCGCGGCCAGGTGGTGCAAACCGTCAACAGCTTCTTCGGACAGATGCAAACCGCCTCGGTGTGCCCCACCTGTAACGGTACGGGCACCGTCATCAAGAAGAAATGCACCCACTGCGGTGGCGAGGGCATCATGAAAGGTGATGAAGTCATCGAGATTGACATCCCCGCCGGCGTGGGCGAAGGCATGCAACTCACCGTGCGCGGCAAGGGCAATGCAGGCCCGCACAACGGCGTGAACGGCGACCTGCTCGTCCTCATCGAGGAAGAAGCCCATCCCGAATTCGAGCGCGACGAAAGCACATTGATATACAACCTGTTCATCACTATCCCCGAAGCAATTTTGGGCACACAAGCCGAAGTTCCCACCGTCGACGGCAAGGTGCGTGTAAAGATTGCCCCTGGCACGCAGAGCGGCAAGGTGCTGAGGTTGAGAGGCAAAGGCTTGCCTATCCTCAACGGCTACGGCACTGGCGACATGCTCGTCAATGTCAATGTTTGGATTCCGAAGAAGTTCAACAAGAAGGAAGAGGAACTGTTGCAGCAACTCGCCCAATCGGAGAATTTCAAGCCCAACCCTACCGCCGAAGAGAAGAGTTTTTTCAGTAAAATCAAGGATTACTTTAATTAACAAAATTTTTTCTTGGCTATTGGCTACTGGCTATTGGCCACTGGCAGCTTAAACGCAAATTGAATAGCATAGTCTTTTCGTTAAGCTGCCAAAAGCCAGAAGCCAAAAGCCAGAAGCCATATCTACAACATGACCAAAATATCCGTCAACGAGGTCACGAAGAAATACGCCGACCACACCGCATTAGACCGTATGTGCATTGACATTCCCGAGCAGTGCATCTACGGTCTTTTAGGTCCCAACGGCGCGGGAAAGACCACCCTCATCCGCATCCTCAACCAAATCACGGCACCCGACACTGGCGAAGTGTTGATCAACGGTGAGAAGCTGAACCAGAATCACATCGCCCGTATTGGATACCTGCCCGAAGAACGCGGTCTTTACAAGAAGATGAAAGTCGGCGAGCAAGCCATCTACCTTGCCGAACTGAAAGGCATCAAGAAAGCCGAAGCCAAAAAAAGACTGATGGAATGGTTCGAGAAATTCGAAATCAGTGGCTGGTGGGACAAGAAGGTGGAAGAGCTCAGCAAAGGCATGCAGCAGAAGGTGCAGTTCATCACCACCATCATCCACGAGCCCGACATCCTCATCTTCGACGAGCCTTTCAGCGGCTTCGACCCCATCAACGCCAACCTCTTGAAGGAATCCATACTCGGGCTGCGCGACAAGGGCGCAACAGTGCTGCTCTCCACCCACAACATGGCCTCCGTCGAGGAACTTTGCGACAGCATCACCTTAATTAATAAAGGTAAGAGCATCCTGCAAGGCAAGGTGAGCGACATCAAGCGGCAACACGACACCCACAAGCGGGAAATCATCATCCGCGCGGAGAACCTACAGCCCATTTATGCCTTGGGCGACACCTATAATAATATAAAGGTGGAGCCGACCGAAGTGGCTAACGAGACAAAACTGACTACCTATAGCGAGTCGCCCGCCGACCTGCTCAACCAGCTGCTCCAAATCGGCGAGTTGGTCTCCTTCAAAGAGGTGCTGCCCTCCATGAACGACATCTTCATCCAAGAAGTGCAATCCAAAAACCAAGCCTCATGAACAAGATTGGACTCATCATCAGGCGCGAATACATGACGCGCGTGCGCAAGCGCAGCTTCCTCATCCTGACCTTCTTGGGTCCCATCCTGATGGCGGCTATCTACATCATCCCCATCATGCTCGCCCTCAACTCGAGCACCGACCATCTGCGCGTGGCCGTCGTCGACGAGAGCCATTGGTTTGAGGACCGCTTTACCGACAACAAAGAACATACCTTCGTCACCATGCCTGGTCAGCCCATCGACTCGGTCAAGGAAATGGTGAAAAGCGGGGTGTTCGACATGGCAGTCTATGTGCCGCCTACACAACTCAACATCCCTTCGAACGCCATCCTCTACAGCATCCGTCAAGTGCCGATGGAAGTGGAAAACTATGTCAGCAGCGTGATGAAGAAGGAAATCGAAGACCAAAAACTGATGGCCAAAGGCGTCGACCCCGAAATCGTCAGTGCGGTGAAGACCGATGTCAACCTGCAGATTATGCGCATGGACGACAAAGGCAACGAGAAAGAGACCTTCACCAAGGTGCAGTTTGCCCTCGGCATCATCCTCTCCATGTTGGTCTACATGTTCATCATCTTCTTTGGCGGACAGGTGATGCAAGGAGTCTCGGAAGAAAAGACCAACCGTATCATCGAAGTAATTATTAGTTCGGTGAAGCCCTTCCAACTCATGATGGGCAAGATTATCGGTGTCTCGCTGGTCGCCCTCACCCAATTTGTGCTTTGGATTTTGCTCACAGGAGCGCTCTATCTCGGTTTCTCAGCCTTCATGGGACTCAGCAACCCCGAAATCCTGTCGTCGGGCACCGTGATGAGCCAACAAATCAGCTCCGGCAGCATCATGAGCAACGAAGCCGTGCAAAACATCGTGCAGATTGCCCATTCCATCGATTTCGGCACCATCATCGGGTGCTTCCTCATTTTCTTCATCCTTGGTTACCTGCTCTATGCGACACTATATGCCGCCATCGGTTCATTGGTTGACAACAACACCGACTCGCAGCAGTTCACGCTGCCCGTCACCGTCCCGCTGATGGTTGCCATCATTTCCTCGTTTTATATCGTCAACAATCCCGACAGCTCCTTGTCGGTCTGGCTCTCGATGATTCCCTTCACCTCCCCCATCTCGATGATGGTCAGGATTCCTTTCGGCGTGCCCATCTGGCAAATCGTGGTTTCGGTCGTGATATTGGCAGGTACCTTCGTCGCGATGACCTGGATTGCTGCGAAAATCTATCGCACGGGCATATTGATGTATGGAAAAAAACTATCATACAAGGAAATTTTCAAGTGGTTGAAATATAAATAGAAATATTTCGTATTTTTGCAGGCTCGTAATTGAGTAAAAAAGACGATTTTGAAATTTAACAAATTAAAAGTCAAATAATTAAATCAGTTTTACAATGCAAAACAAAGGAGCAATTAGGGCGATAGCCATCATCTTTGCGCTCATTTTCGTTTACCAGCTCTCGTTCACTGTGGTGACCAAGATCGTGGAGCGGAAAGCAGAGAAGAATGCCTTAGCGCAAGTCTTCCCCAAAGATGCCAATGGACAAGACATCGCCGTCTCAGAGTCCATCAAGGACGCCATTGCCGAGACCATGGAAAAGAAAAGCATGGACGAAGCGCAGGCGAAGAACTATTTAAAGGACAGGCTTGAAAACAGCTATCTGGACTCGATGAACAACGTCAACGTGTACAACTTGGGATTTAAGAAGTACACCTATCGCGACGCAAAAGAAAAAGAAATCAACTTGGGTTTGGACTTGAAGGGCGGTATGAACGTCACTTTGGAAGTCTCGGTGAAGGACATCGTGAAAGCTTTGTCGCACGACTCACAAGACCCCACCTTCCTTCAAGCCATGGAACTGGCCACCAAGCGTCAGCAAGCTAGCAAGGGCGATTTCGTCACATTGTTTGGCGAAGCCTACAAGGAAGTCGACCCCAACGCCAAGCTCGTGTCCATTTTCCTGTTGGAATTCAAGGATAAGAAAGATATCAACATCAATTCAAGCAACGAAGACGTGCTGAAGGTTTTGAGGGAAGAGAGCGATGCCGCCATCGACCGTTCCTACCAAATCCTCGGAACCCGTATCGACCGTTTCGGCGTGGCTCAGCCCAACATCCAGAAGCTGGAGAACTCGGGTCGTATCCTCGTCGAACTGCCTGGTATCAAGGATCCGGAGCGTGTGCGTAAGCTCCTCCAAGGAACTGCACAACTCGAATTCTGGGAGACCTACAACTTCTCTGACATTCAGCAAGCTTTCGTCCAAGCCGATGCCAAGTTGGCTGCCGACAGAAAAGCCAGAAAGAGCGGTGAAGAGGCTCCTGCTGTGAATGAAGAAGAAGTGGTAGAGGAAACCGAAGCCGTCGAAGCTGAAGGAGAACTGGCCGCTGCCGAAGAAGTGGAAGCCGTTGCTGACAGCACTGACGCCGACCTCATCGACCAGCTGGCTGAGAACCAAGCCGAGGAAGAGCAGATTGACGAAGAATTGGATGCCAACCATCCTCTGTTCTCCAAGCTGCAACCCGTCAACACCAATTCAGCCCGCGTGGGTATCGCCATGGTGAAAGACACTGCCGCCATCAACCAGATGCTGGCTGAGTGCAAGAGCCTGTTCCCACGTCAACTGAAGCTCGCTTGGACCGTGAAGCCCGAAAGCATCCCCTCTGAAAATGGTGAGAACATCGAGGTGCTCGACCTCGTCGCCCTGAAGATGTCGCGCGACAACTCATGCGCTCTGGGTGGTGAAGTCATCACCGACGCCCGTCAGGACTACGGTCAAGGCAACCAAGTGGAAGTCACCATCCAAATGAACCCCGAAGGTGCCAACAAGTGGAAGAACCTCACCCGCGACAATGTGGGTAAGCAGATTGCCATCGTCCTTGACGACCTCGTATACAGCTACCCTGTCGTCAATGGTGAAATCCCGAACGGTCGTTCATCCATCTCTGGTGGTGGCATGACCATCGAAGAGGCTCAAGACTTGGCCAACATCCTGAAGGCCGGTAAGCTGCCTGCTCCCGCCAGAATCCTGGAAGAGCAAGTCGTTGGTCCTACCCTCGGTAAGGAATCCGTGCAGAAAGGTATGTGGTCAATGGTGTTCGCCTTCATCCTCGTGCTGATCTACATGGTCTTCTTCTACAAGAAGGCTGGTCTCGTCGCCGACGTCGCCCTGTTGGTCAATGTGTTCTTCCTGTTCGGTGTGTTGGCTTGCCTCGGCTCAGTGCTGACCCTGCCTGGTATCGCCGGTATCGTGTTGACCTTAGGTATGGCTGTTGACTCGAACGTGATTATCTTCGAGCGTGTCAAGGAAGAAATCAAGGCTGGCAAGGGCATTAAGCTCGCCATCCAAGACGGTTACAAGAACGCTTACTCCGCCATTATCGACGGTAACGTCACCACCTTGATTACCGGTATCATCCTGATTATCTTGGGTACGGGTCCTGTCCACAGCTTCGCCGTCACCCTCTGCATCGGTATCCTCACCTCTTTGGCCACATCCATCTTCATCACCCGTTTGATTTTCGAACGTATGCTGGACAAAGAAAAGGAAATCAGCTTCTCGACCAATATGACCCGCAACTTCTTGCAGGACAAGCACTACAGATTCATCGACATCCGCAAGACTTCCTTCATCATCTGCATCATCTTCATGGTCATCAGCTTGGGTTCGCTCGGCATCCGTCGTTTGAACCTCGGCATCGACTTCACCGGTGGTCGCAACTACGTTGTCCAATTCGACGACCCGAGCATCACGGTGGAAGATGTGCGTAACACTTTGTCGAACGTCAGCATCGACAAGGCTGGTATCCACAGCGCCCTTGAAATGAGCAACGACGACAATGTGGAAGACTGGTCAACGCCTGAAGTGAAGACCTACGGTACCAATGGTCAGGTGAAGATCACGACCAAGTTCTTGATCGACAACGACAGTCCTGCTGTCGATAGCGTCATCCAAGTCATCCTCTATGACAACTTGAAGGGCCTCTACAAAGAAGCGCCAACCATGACGAAGTTCTCTTCCGAAGACTCGTCCATGGGTATTTTGAGCACCCAAAAAGTCGGTGCCACCATCGCCAGCGATGTCACGCGTAAGTCCATCTGGGCCATCATCGTGGCTTTGGCTCTGATGTTCGTTTACATCGCCATCCGATTCAAGAAATGGCAATATGGTGTGGCCTCCATCATGGCCTTGGCACAAGACACCATCATCGTGTTGGGTATGTACTCGTTGTTCTACAACATCCTGCCCTTCACCATGGAAGTCGACCAAAGCTTCATCGCTGCTGTGCTGACCGTCATCGGTTACTCCATCAATGCTACAGTGGTTATCTTCGACCGTGTCCGTGAGAATGTCAACCTGCACCCGAAGAGCTCCTGGAAGGAGAACATGACCAACGCAGTCAACAGCACCTTGACCCGTTCGTTCAACACCTCAGGTTCTACCTTGGTCGTGTTGCTTGCCATCTTCATCTTCGGTGGCGACACCATCCGCGGCTTCATCTTCGCCCTGTTGGTCGGTGTGCTCGCCGGTACCTTCTCCTCAGTGTTCCTGTCAACGCCGTTCGCCTATGTGCTGATGAAAGGTAACAAGAAGGATAAGCAAATCGAAGAGGAAAACGCTCCTAAGAAGAAATGATAGATTATCATAATTAACCTTCTAAACTGCTTGCAAAGAATCCTGCTGGAAACGGCAGGATTTTTTTGTTTTTTTCATAAAGATGATTATCTTTGCCTCGTAATCTATGGTTATTATTGCTTTTTGCAACTTCCAATTTGTTAAAAACCAATAAATTATAATAATATGAAAAGACTCTTTGCATTGATCCTAATGATGTCAGTTGGCTTCACGCTCATTGGTGGCCCAATTGACGAAACGACAGCGAAGCAACTCGCCCAGAATTTCTGGAAAGAGAATAATACCATGGCTGTGAGAAACGGCAAAGTCTTTAAGAAACAGATGGATAAGGCTCGGTTCATCAATGTGGCTGCACAACATGGCTACAGCGAGTTCTTCATCTTCAACAACACTGCAGGCAAAGGCTTTGTCATCATGGCTGCCGACGATTGTGTGACCCCGATTTTAGGTTACTCATACGAAAACAATTTTGACGATGGCGAGCTCCCTCCCAACTTCAAGGCGTGGCTCGATGGTTATGCTGAACAAATCCATGCGGCTACAGCCATGAAAGCCCAAGCCACAGAAGAAATCCGCACCGATTGGGAATGTCTGCGCCAAAGTAAGACCTTGCCCATCAGGTCAGAAAAGGCTGTGGCACCTTTGGTGCAAACCAAATGGAACCAAAGCCCCTACTACAACGACCAATGCCCTTACGACTACAATGCCGGTGCAAGGACGGTGACAGGCTGTGTGGCAACGGCAATGGCTCAAATCATGAAATACTGGTCGTATCCCGAGCATGGATTGGGCAACCACTCCTATGTACCCTCATCGCACCCCGAATACGGCACGCTATATGTGGACTTCAGTTCCGCCACCTACCAATGGTCAAATATGCCCAACACTATCAATAGTGCCAATAGTGCCATAGCCACTTTGATGTATCATTGCGGTGTCAGCGTTGATATGATGTACGGCATACCTGCTGCTCCAGACTATGGCAGTGCCGCTTACATCATCGACAACGGTGGTGATTATGCTTGTGCCGAAATCGCATTTAAGACCTATTTCGATTACAAGAGTTCCCTCCACGGCGTGAAGAAAAACGACTATTCCGATTCCCAATGGATTGGAGTTCTAAAAAACGAACTGGATAATGGTCGTCCTATGTTGTATGGTGGTTTCGGCAATGCGGGAGGACATGCCTTCGTTTGCGACGGATACAACAACAGCAACTACTTCCATTTCAACTGGGGCTGGGGTGGCAACTACAACGACTATTTCTACATCAATAGCCTGAATCCCAGCACATACAACTATTCTCAAAACCAGCAAGCCCTTATCGGCATTGAGCCCAACCAAAGCGGGGGCGGAGGCGGAGGCACCACTGGCTTCGCGCTTTCTTACTACAGCAGCCCGGTGATGAGCGAGACTGAATATTGGTTCTATGACGACCTTTCGGTTTATGCTGAAGTCGCCAACATAGGTGATGAGAATTTTTCTGGCTACATCGGTGCTGGAATATTCAAGAAAGAAGCAAATGGCGACTATGTTTTCCTCAAAGTGATGAAGTATTGGGACAGGACTTCCTCTCCTTTGCAACCGGGCAAATATGTTTACGGTAACTTGGAAAGTGCAGCAGGTCCGCCTTATCTACCAGGTTCATACGGTCTCGCCATGTTGTATAGTTTGGACAGCGAACTATGGAATTTCATCGATCGCAAAGAATACAACGACGCTTTCTTCGACATCATTTATGAACAAGACATCGAAACCTACTCCGATTTCCAGATCATGACTGGCGACTACCTGTATTACGGCACAAATGCCACAGTCAATGTGGACATTTGGAACTCTGGAAACGAGGATTTCTACGGCAAGTTTCGTGTCAATCTGGCCGACCTTGATGGCAATTGGGTTCAAAATATCCAAATCATAGATTGCACAAACGGTTTGGAAGCTGGCTTTCACTACAATAACGGTCTCGATTTCACAGGCCAAATCACCGTGGAACCAGGTTCCTACTACATGGAGCTGGCCTATCAAAGGTCGGATGAGACACAATGGTATTATGCTGGAGCCTATGCTTTCCAAAACCCAGTCCGTGTTGAAGTGGTGGCGGCAACTGTATACTCCGACCCATATGAAACCAACAATACCGCCAGTAACGCCTATCGCCTGCCCTGCAACATCACAGGCAATTCAGTCACTGTCAGCACTACTGGTTCCACGCTCCACAGCGACACCGACATCGACTATTACAAGATTCAACTCGATGCAGGGAAAAACTATATCATCACCCCGCGCCTGCACGACTCCTACAACAGCGGCAACAGCACTTATTACACGGTTGATGCCATGTTCTCCTATTCAACGGATGGAGTCAATTGGTCCGACTATTATGACGATGTGATGGAATCGTTTTTCTTCGGTGGTGGCGGCACAATCTATTTCTGTGTCACGCCCTATTTTGAAGGAAGAACCGGCACCTATCTGCTTGACATCAAAGTGGCCATCACAACAGGCATCGAAGAGTCGGACGAGAGTCTGTTCAGCGTCTACCCGAACCCCGTCCAGAACATATTGAATGTCAACTGTAAAGACATCGAACAGGTTAGCCTCTTCAACACTGTTGGCCAAAAGATAGAGAGTCTCAGCACTGAAGGTCGCGAAAACATCCAGATCAATCTTTCGGGCTTGCCCAGTGGCATGTATATCCTGCAAGCCAACCGCCAAGGTCGCACCTTGACCAAAAAGATAGTGAAATCCAACTGATGATAGCAGCAAAGTCTTTTCAATTGAATCCCGCCGTTTCCGGCGGGATTTTTTTGTTGTCATTCCCATCTCAGATTCACGGAATTGTTGTACCTTTGTCCGATAATAAAACGCGCTTTTTGTGCGTTTGGGAAAGAGAGAAATTATGTCTATGAAAAGATACATCCTAATCATCCTGTCGGTGTTGTTCATCTTCATGAGCTCCGACATCTACGCCCAAAGAAGAAACCCAGCCAAAAATGCTGACTTGGCTTTTGGACGCAAACAGTATACCGAGGCTGCTGACCGCTATAAGAAAGCCTATCGCAAAGTGCGCCGCAACAAAGACGAACGCAACCGCATCAGTTTTCAGATGGCGGAATGCTACCGACTTATCGGCCTCACCAAACGCGCTGAACCTTACTACAAGCGTTTGCTGAAAACAGAATATCCTAACACCCATCCCGAGGTCTATCTCTATTTGGCCGAAACCTATAAGATGAACGAAAAATACAAGGACGCCATCGAGATGTATGAGGCCTACGCCGAGAAAGTGCCAGATGACCCGAGAGGTCAGTTGGGTGTGGAAACCACGCAGCTGATCCAAGAATGGATAGAGAACCCGTCGAAATACCAGCTCACAATGCTGAAGAAGGTCAACTCAAGCAAAGACTCTGACTTTGGTGCCTGCTGGATCAACAACAACTATAATGAAATCATCTTTACCTCCACCCGCGATGCCGCTACTGGAAAGGAAAAAGATGGCATCACAGGACAGGAGTTTGCTGACTTCTTCATCTCAAAGCAAGACCGTAAAGGCGACTGGAGTACGCCCACTCTTGCCGATGAAAACGAAAACATCAACACTGAGGCCAGTGAAGGCACGCCTTTCATGAACTCGAAATACACCAAGCTTTATTTCACCCGCTGCCAAAACGGTGCCCACCGCAAGAACGGTTGCCAAATCATGGTGGCAGGCAAGAGTGGGGGTGCCTTCTCAGAAGCGCGTCCCGTGGAAATAGCTGGTGTAGACACCTTGGACATCGTTGGCCATCCTACCCTTTCGAGTGACGAGCTTATCTTGTACTTTGCTGCCGAGCGTAAAGGCGGCTTCGGCGGCAACGACATATGGGTCGCCATGCGTGACAATGCCACTGAGCCTTTCAAGCACCCCTTCAACCTTGGCGAGAAAATCAACACCGCTGGTAATGAAGTGTTCCCCTTCTTAAGATACGACACGGTGCTCTATTTCGCCTCCGACGGTCACGGCGGTATGGGCGGATTGGACATCTTCGTCTCTTCCATGGATACCAGCGGCCAATGGGGCGAACCCCGCAACATGAAATACCCCATCAACTCGATTGGCGACGACTTCGCTATTGTTTTCCACCCCACCGAAGAGCGCGGCTTCATCTCTTCAAACCGTGGCAACAGCCGTGGCTTGGACAACATCTATTATTTTGAGGAGCCGCCCATTCTGTTCACCTTCTCAGGAACGGTCAAGGACGCAAAGACAAAGCAATATGCTAGCAATGCCGCTGTTCGCCTGATTGGCAGCGATGGCTCCAACATCATGACTCGCACCAACGAGAAAGGCTATTTCAACTTCAGCGACAGCCAAATCAACAAGAACACGACTTACGACATCACCATCGACAAGGACAACTATTTCACTTTGACTGCGCAACAGACCACCATAGGCTTGGAGTTCAGCAAGGACATCGTGCAAGACTTCGACATCGAGCCCATCCCGCAAGAGCCCATCATGCTGCCCGACATCCTTTACGATTTAGGCAAATGGGACCTCAAGCCACAGTTTGAAGACTCGTTGCAAGGCCTGATCGAGACCCTGCAAGTCAACCCGACCATCACCATCGAGTTGGCCTCCCACACCGATGCCCGAGACACTGATGAACACAACGACATCCTGTCGCAAAAGCGTGCCCAAAGTGTCGTGGATTACCTCATCATCCGTGGTATCGACCCGCTGCGACTCACAGCCAAGGGCTACGGTGAAAGGGTGCCGCGCACCATCCAAAACGACATCACCGTGAAAGGCTACACCTTCAAGGCAGGCACGAGACTCACAGAAGACTTCATCAACAAGTTGCCGAATACTGAGGTGAAGGAAGCCGCCCATCAGATGAACCGCCGCACTGAGTTCCGCATCTTGAGCAAGGACTATGTGCCGCGTGATGAAATCAAAGAAGGTGGCACGGTGAAAATCGCCATCAACCCGCAGGAAGACCAAAGCGAGATGTTCACAGTCGACAAGAAGGGCTATTTCAACTTCATAGCCAATGTGGACGGTTATAAAGAGCCTTTCACCTACAGCCAAAATGCCGACTTCTGTGTTTCGGAGAGCCGCGCCTTGCAGTTGTTAAAGGACGGCCGCATCACCGCCAGCGACTTCCAAGGCGATGTGGACAAGATCCTCACCACGGGTGGCATTGCCAACAACGCCATCGTCGTCATCAAGGAAGTGAGAATCGCAGGCCGTTCGCTCTACAATGTGGAGTGTAAGGTCGTCAGTAAGATGGTCGAACAATGGGTCATCGGACAGAAGAACATGAAGCAACTCGGCAACTTCGAGTTTGACACCAAGGAGAAAAAACTGAAGTTCAAATAATTGGATTATGGCTTATGACTATGGCCTATGGCCACTTGGCCAATGAAAGTTGGCCATAGTCATAGGCCATAAGCCATAGTAAAAAAGAGAAAATGGACAACCAAAGATATGCTCAACGCGGCGTCTCAGCCGAAAAAGAAGACATCCACAACGCCATCAAGAACCTTGACAAGGGTTTGTATCCCAACGCATTCTGCAAAATCATCCCCGACATCCTCGGAGGCGACCCATTGTATTGCAATATCATGCATGCAGACGGTGCAGGAACCAAATCCTCATTGGCCTACCTCTACTGGAAAGAGACTGGCGACATGAGCGTGTGGGAAGGCGTGGCACAAGATGCCGTGGTGATGAACACCGACGACCTCATCTGCGTGGGTGCGACGGACAACATGCTGCTCTCCTCCACCATTGGGCGCAACAAGAGCCTGATTCCGGGCGAGGTGATCTCCGCTTTGATTAACGGCACCGAGCGTTTCTTGGAGAAGTTGCGCAAACTCGGCATCGGCATATATCTCACCGGCGGTGAGACCGCTGACGTGGGCGACCTCGTGCGCACTGTCATCGTCGACAGCACCGTGACAACACGAATCCGCCGCGATGAAGTGATTGAAAACAACCTCCAACCTGGCGATGTCATCGTGGCCTTCGCCTCTTACGGACAAGCCACCTACGAGGACAGCTACAACGGCGGCATGGGCAGCAACGGCCTCACCTCGGCCCGCCATGATATGCTGAACCATTATCTGGCCGAGAAATACGACGAGAGCTACGACCATAGCATCCCTGAAGATTTGGTTTATTCCGGTCCGCACAAACTGACCGACCAGACCGAAGTCCCTGGGGTGGATGTAGGCAAACTCATCCTCTCGCCCACCCGCACCTACGCCCCGCTGATGATTCCGATTCTGAAGGAGTTCCGCAAGCAAATCCACGGCATCATCCATTGCAGCGGCGGTGCCCAAACCAAAGTGCTGCATTTCGTTGACAAGCTGCACATCGTGAAGGACAACATGATGGCTTTGCCGCCGTTGTTCCGCATGATTCAGGCCGCCTCAGGCACCGACTGGCACGAAATGTACAAGGTCTTCAACATGGGCCACCGTTTGGAAATCTACACCAACGAAAAGGCTGCCAATGAAATGATTGCTATTGCAAAGGATTTCAACATTGATAGTCAGATTATTGGGCATGTCGAGGCTTCGGAGCGCAAGAGACTGACAATTAAGAGCGAGTTTGGTACTTTTGAGTATTAAAAAAGAATAAAGCACAAACATTATGAAAAAGACTCTTTTATCATTAATATTAGTCTGCCTCTTTCATGGCATTTCGAGCGCACAAGTGTTCATTGATGCTTTCTTCCCTGAAAGTCCTTACTACGAAGGCCATTGTAGCTATTCCAATTACCAATTGGATACATTATACTGGAAAGAATGGCACAACTATTATAGCCCTAATGGAGCGTTTTTTCATACTTTGGGAGAAGTAAAATATGTTTTTTCTTATCTTCCTGATGGTCATGTCCATCAGATAATGGAATATGCATATGCTCAGGCCTACAATCAATGGCGGCAAGGATATCGTTATTCATTTGACTATGATGAGGATGGCCGACTGACAAGTTATAGAAGTGAGCAGCAAAAGCCTAATGGGCAATGGCAGTTTTATACCATCAAAGAATACACATATGACGATCAGGTCAGGGTATCTGTAATACACCAAACCAGTTGGATGGGCGAAGGCCATGAAGATGGCCATTACGAGTATCAATATGAATATGATGAAGACGGCCACTTGGTGAGTGAAGCTTATTTCCTGAATGATCTTGACATCTATTTTTCCCGCTATCTATACGAATATGAGAACGATGAACTGACATCTAAATACTATCAAAGATGGTTGAGCCCAACAGGATGGACTGACGTCGATTGGTTCCTTTTCAGTTACGAAAACGGCAAGGTATCAGACTGGATTCATCAAAGATGGGATACTTTAGCACAGAATTGGCACAATTATGAAAAAGAAACATACGAATACCATCCTGAAGAAGAAAGAGCATACATCATTTCCCAATCATGGGACAACGAATGGATAAACAGATACCGCGCGACCAATTTTATTTCACATGGCCGCCTTGTAATAGATAGCACACAAAAATGGCAAAACGAAAAATGGGTTGACTTTACGGCTTGCGACTATACATTTGACGATGCGGGGAATTTCATAGAAGCAAGATGGAAAGATTATATTGACGGTGAATGGATTGACAGTGACTACAACATTAAAACCATTGTCAGTTATAATGATGGAGTGTCTATCCTTTGCGACTATATTCAATCTTTTCAAGCAAGATACTCAAGCACCAACAGCACACCAGAATCACATATTACCAATCAGACTACCGTTTTTCCCAATCCAGGAACAAACCAACTTACTATTCAAGCCGACACTCCCTTTACGGATGTCATAGTTTATGATATGACGGGCCGTCAAATATTCAGTCAATCCGTATCCGAAACTGCAATTCACATCAACACAGCAAGTTGGCCTTCTGGGGTTTATTTTTGGAAAGTACACAATTCAAGTTCTGTTCAATGTGGGAAATGGGTAAAAAACTAATTCTTTTACAAAAGCCGTGGACATCACTGAAAAACTCGAAACGATAAAGCACCGCTGGGAAGAGATGGGCGAACAGCTCGCCGACCCTGCCGTGGCTTCCGACATGAAGAAGTTCGTGAAACTCAACAAGGACTATAAGGACTTGGAACCCATTGTCATGGCCTTCAAGGAATACAAGACCTTGAAAGCCAATGTGGAGGAAGCTAAGGAAATCCTGGCCACGGAAAAGGATGAAGAAATGCGCAAGATGGCCCAGGAGGAATTGGATACTGCCCAGACGCGCATCGAACAGCTGGAGCAGGACATCCGCGTGATGATGATTCCCAAAGACCCGCAGGACAGCAAAAACGCTGTTATGGAAATCCGTGCCGGCACGGGCGGCGACGAGGCATGCCTCTTTGCCGGAGACTTGTTCCGTATGTATTCCAAGTTCTGCGAAAACAAAGGGTGGAAAGTAGAAGTCACCAGTGTGAGCGAAGGCGCCAGCGGTGGCTACAAGGAAATCGACTTCACCGTGACGGGCAATGGCTGCTACGGCATCCTGAAGTTCGAGTCGGGCGTACACCGCGTGCAGCGCGTGCCCAAGACCGAAGCCCAAGGCCGCATCCACACCTCTGCCGCTTCTGTGGCAGTACTTCCCGAAGCCGAAGAGTTTGATGTGGAAATCAACGAGGGCGAAATCAAATGGGACACCTTCCGCTCATCGGGCGCTGGCGGTCAGAATGTGAATAAGGTGGAATCGGGCGTGCGCCTGCGCTATATGTGGAAGAACCCCAACACGGGCGAGATGCAGGAGATTCTCATCGAATGCACCGAGACCCGCGACCAACCCAAGAATCGTGAACGCGCTTTAGCAAGGCTACGCACGCGAATCTACGATATGGAATACCAAAAATACATCAGCGACATCTCCGCCAAGCGCAAGACCATGGTCTCCACGGGCGACCGCTCGGCGAAGATCCGCACTTACAACTACCCTCAAGGCCGCGTCACCGACCACCGCGTGGAAGGCTTGACGGTCTACAACCTCGCCGCCGTCATGGATGGCGACTTAAACGAGATCATCAACCGCTTGCAGATGGCGGAAAACGCTGAAAGACTGAAAGAAAACATAGAATCATGACACTACTCCTCACCCCTCGCCGTCATTGCGGGCTTGACCCGCAATCCCCTGAGCGAAAAGGATACTCCTTCGCGCATGGGAGATGGCGGATCCTTGTCCGCCATGACGGTAAAAAGCAGAAGGTTAGTCTTTCATGCTCCATTCTTAATGCAACAAATACTTATACACTATGAATAAACACCAGTTATTTGAGCAAATCAAGAAAAAGCAGTCATTCCTTTGCGTCGGCTTAGATACCGACATCAACAAGATTCCGCAGGATCTCTTGGCTTTTGAGGACCCTATTTTTGAATTTAACAAGCAAATCATCAACAAGACCGCACCATACGCCGTGGCCTACAAGCCCAATACGGCTTTCTACGAAGTGTATGGTGCCAAAGGCTGGCAGAGCTTAGAGCGCACCGTCCAATACATCAAGAACAACTATCCCGATGTCTTCATCATCGCGGATGCCAAGCGCGGTGACATTGGCAACACCTCGGCCAACTACGCCAAGGCCTTCTTCAACACCCTGAAAGCCGATGCACTGACCGTAGCGCCCTATATGGGCAAGGATTCCGTGGAGCCTTTCCTCAACTTCGAGGACAAATGGGTCATCCTCTTGGCCTTGACCTCCAACAAAGGCTCCCAGGACTTCCAATATCTTAATGTCGGAGAAAGGATGTTGCACCAACAAGTGCTGCAAACTGCCACCACTTGGGCTACTTCAGAACAGCTGATGTTTGTCGTCGGTGCGACGCATCCCGAAGAGTTGGGGGAAATCCGCAAGATGTTGCCTGACTATTTCTTCCTCGTGCCTGGTGTGGGTGCACAAGGCGGCGACTTGCAGGCCGTGGCCCACAACGGCTTGAATGACGAATGCGGTTTGCTGGTTAACTCTTCGAGAGGCATCATCTATGCTTCGAATGGCAGCGACTTTGCCATCAGGGCTGGTGAGGAAGCAAGAAAATTACAGGCTCAGATGAGCGAGTTGCTGAAGGAGAAAGGATTGGTTTAATTTCCCAGTCTCCCTTAAAAGGGGGAGTCGCGCGCACAAACTTTCTGAATTGCTTTGCTTCGCTCGCAATGACGAAAAAAGCCGCTTCGATTGAAGCGGCTTTTTTCGTTGCACTAAATACCCGATTAACGGGCCACTGAGAAGGTGCGGTTCAGCACAGCACCGTCGTTGGCACGAACACGGAGGAAGTAGATGCCATTGTTCAGGCTCTCCGTATTCAGTTGGATGTCATTGCCATTGACCTCTTGCGTCATCACACACTGACCAATGGTGTTGTACACCTCAATGCTCTTCATGTCTTCACCTTGGATGTTGAGCACACCCGAAGTCGGGTTAGGATAAATCTTCAGGGTCTCTTCCAGTTCGTTGACACCTTCCATCCAGGTCTGGAATGTGGTCTCAGCACCGTAGTAGGTCTCGCCGTTAACGACAGCGAAGGACTTCACCACATAGATACTGGAGTGTTCAAGCTCGTCAGTAGAGCCAAGGATCTTTCCGAATTCATTCAAGATGCCGGGGATAATCATCGGCTCGGAACTCGTCACCTTGCGGCACTCGAAGCCAACTCCTTCAGGATAGCCTTCGTAAACCAGTGAGGAAACAAAATCGGCATGGGTGTAATCCACATTGCTGACCTCGGTTTCACCAACTTCCACCGTGGCCTGGGGACCTCTCACTGAAAGCAGATGCGAGGCTTCACCTCCAAACTGACCATCGTTTTCATCTCCGAAAAGCACATTGCCTTGGCTGTCCTTCACGATGTAGTAACCATGACCGTATGAGCAGCAGATGCCATTTTGGCCGCCATCATGGATAGTGAAAGTGACGCATTCGTTAGCAGGCACAGTAATATGCTCGATATTGAGCTGAGTAACTGTGGCACCACCGGCAAGCGTAGTATAAGGACCACCCGAAGCGATAACAGTACCATCAGAGGCGGTAAACTCCCAAGTGATTTGGGCACCATATTTATCTTGCATCAGCTCGAGGCGAAGTTGTTCTTCCTCTCCTTCTATTTCAAAATCAGACCATTCCATGCAGCTGAGGGTAGAAACAGATTGACATTCGACATCTTGACCATTGGCTTTGGTAATTTGCACCGTTATGGCATGGTTGCCAAAAGGAACCTCAACGGGGATTTCGACGTTTTCCATGGCATATTGCGGGAGCTCACCTTCCCATTCCACAGAATAGTTATTGCCTTCAACCGCTGCCTCAATTGTCAAAGCTGTAAGGGTTTCCGTACCACCGTTTTGCACTTTAACCTCGACAGTCTTGGTGTGTGTACATGTAGCACCGCCAACCTGACTAATGCTTCTAATCATAGGATAGATGGGCTCGTCGGAGCCTTGCACCATGTCGAGTTTGCAGCCGGTCAGAATAGGACGGTAGGCATTGCCTTGCTGGCGTTCGGCAACCCAAGCCAAGAAGAAGATGTTGTCGATATCAACATCCACGCCATTGGGGCTACCAATGACTTCAGGAATCTGATACGAATAGGTGCGGGTGACCAAAGTGCCTTGTGTAGTAGGGCTGATGGGATCGCCCCACGCACTTTCGCTGATGACATCGCGAAGAATGTGGGTGTGAACATACTGGTTTCCAATCCATTGAGTTGGGTTAAATGAAGGGTTACCATAGTCGGATTGAGAACCAAGGATGCTGTCTTGCAGCATAGCTACGGTCAGGTAGTTTTGGTCAACGGTGCTGTTGCCTGTGTAATATACTTCAACTGTTATAGTAGCCATACGCGTCTGAGGATTGACGATGGCCATACCAGCAATGTTGCATTCCGAAGCTTGGTTCATTTGTTGGTTGGCAATACCTGCCCAAGCACTTCTGCTCTGTCCGTTAGATGTTGAACGGTTGACTACTCCAGAAGGGTATCCGTCGATACTGAAACCACCGTGGATAGTGTTACCGTCTTGGGTAATCATGTTAGGATAAGAGGTTTGGGCATAACCACCAGCATGGATGTTGATAGCCCAAAGTCTGCCAGGATTGGCAGCCATCAATTCATTTGCGATACGGTGGCCATCAGGACAATAGCCGCAGCCTCGTCCAGTGAACTCTTCGATGATAACGTTCCTGTTGGCAGGTTCTGTTGATACATACTGCTGGGCTTTCAGCGAAAAGGTGAAGGCCAACAAAGCCATTAAGGCAAAAGTAAACTTCTTCATAGTGTTATAGTTTAGCTGATTAATACTTTTCCGCCACAAAAATACACATTAATTAAAAAATGCGCCAAAAAGTGGCGCATTTTTTCAAACTTTTTTCGATTAGCCTATAATTAGAGGCCTTCGATGACGGTCGTCCAACCGAATTCGTCGGGCTCGGTGCCGTACTGGATACCACGGAGTTTGTTGTAAAGCTTCAGGCTCCACGGACCGGGCTTGCCGTCACCGAACGTATAGGACTTGCCGTTTTCGGGGTCGTCGATGCGCGAGATGGGGCTGATGACGGCAGCGGTGCCGCATGCGCCAGCTTCTTCGAAGGTGGTCAGCTCTTCCTCAGCGATAGGACGACGTTCGACCTTCATGCCGAGAGTCTCCGCCAACTGCATCAAGCTCTTGTTGGTGATAGAAGGCAGGATGGACGTGCTTTGAGGCGTGATATAGGTGTCGTTCTTGATACCGAAGAAGTTGGCAGCGCCAGCCTCGTCGATATATTTCTTTTCCTTGGCATCGAGATAGAACTCGCAGGCGTACTCGCCACCATGGCAGGCCTCGACGTGCGGACGCAGTGAAGCGGCGTAGTTGCCACCCACCTTGAAGGTACCGGTACCCAGCGGGGCAGCACGGTCGTACTTGCGCGTGATGACATAGGGGTTAGCCATGAAGCCGCCCTTGAAGTAAGGACCGACGGGGGTAACGAAGATCATGAACAGATACTCGTCAGCGGGTTTCACACCCACGCGGGCGCCCGTGCCAATCAGCAACGGACGAAGATAGAGCGAAGCGCCAGTCTCGTAAGGCGGGATGAAGTCGGCGTTGAGACGAATAACCTTCTCGACGGCTTCCCAGAACAACCCATCGGGAACCTCGGCCATCATGATGCCCTGTGCAGAACGCTGCAAACGTTTGCAGTTCTCGTCCCAGCGGAACACGCGCACTTTGCCGTCCTTGCCACGGAAAGCCTTCATTCCTTCAAAAGCTTCCTGACCATAGTGCAAGCAAGTAGCAGCCATGTGGATGTTAATGGATGTGTCGGAGCTGACTTCCAATTCGCCCCATTTGCCGTTGCGGAAATAGCAGCGGACATTGTAATTCGTTGGATAATAACCAAATGTTAAATTTGCCCAATCGATGTTTTGCATGATTCTTATAATTTATAGTTGATTGATTACTGTCGTTTTCTAAAAGTCCACGAAATTACAAATAATTTCTTTATCAAAGTATGTTTTTGTAGAATAATTTATAGCGCATACTTATAAATCACCAAATCGGTCTTCCCTTCCTTGTTGGTTTCAATCGCATTCCACCTGAAACATTTGTTTTCTTTGTCATATACCACCTGAAATGGGATTGTGTTCGTAACTTTCACGCCATCAATTTCAACGCCTTTTTGACCCGTGACATAAGACAGCTTATGCATCCCGTTGGACGAATACTTGTCGATGACAAGACCGTCAACCAAATCATCCGTGTATAGGATGGAATTAGATTCTTTGTTCAAGCTGTTGATTTGGCCGTTCTCATAAACATACCATTGTCCTGCAGCAAGGAAATGGAACCTCAGCTTCTGCTGGGCATTCAGTGCAAAATGGCCAATGATAACTTGCCAGCGAATGATTTCTCCGTTCATCACGAGTGTTTCACCTTTCCCCTCTTCCCCTTTTTTCGATGCTTTGTAAATATAGTCTCCATCATTAGTAATAAGGAAATCAGAAATGGTATAACCTTCTACAGACTTCATTTTCCCATCCACCCAAATACGATCATTCGCTACCGCCATCCAATGCCAGCCATCATTGGAATACTTCAGTCTGAAATTCTCCTCAGTATACTCACCAAACAATTCAACCGACTTTCCATCAATTACCAATACCGTGTAAGGCATATACTGATCGCGATACAGATAATAATAATGCAAATTGTCCTTGTCTTTTCCCATGCTACAATGATAAATGTCTCCCTCAGAAAGCCTACACCCCAACGCTCCTGCCGAAAGCATCGTGCTATCAGCCTCCTTAAAGGTTCGTCTTTCAGGCCATACGATCTGACTGACCTGACTCTGTGAGGTTGTTGCATCCTTATATGTACTATAATAATAAACGTCATTCAACTTATAGACATATCCGTCATCCGTCAGACTAACGATGCTATCGCACAAATTCTGGAGCACACCATAAGCATATATCGTCTCCATCCCTTTGCCGACTCCATTTACATCATCCCCATAGTACTTGACAGCAAAAACGCATTCATTCCAGGTATTAGCAATTTTAAAGGTTCTCACCTTATAATCCAATGGGATTACCACCGTTCCATTGGAGTTGATAACAGACAAACCCGAAATTTTATTCTTCGCAACATAAACATATTTGTAGTAAGCGGACATTGATTGCGTAGTTGCATTGGGCAAAAGACTATATTCCACCTGAAATTCTCCTGGATTCACACTAAGATACCCTTCCAAAGTCTCCACACAAATACGGTTCAGATTACCACTAGGCTCCTGCGCTATTGACCATCGGAAAAGCGAAATCAGTATAAGTAATATAAAGGTTGTCCTTCTCATAATCAACAATTATTGATAACTAGATTTTGATCTTTCAAATTCTCCCAAGTGGAAACCTATGCCAAAGTCGACACAGAGATGGCGTTCTCCAAACAAATCCGATTCATGCAAAAAAACAGTCAAAGGGAATCGCCATACATTAAGAATGGTTCCCACCTCTATACCGACACCTTGAAAACGGTCTTTCAATCCGGTGATGTTTACAGCTCCAGATGCACCTATACACATGTCTATCAAACCATTGACAGGGGTAAAGACGATACCGAGACCTCCTTCGACATTTCTTATCGCAAGGCTGTCGGAAGAATTGACAGTCGGCAAATATAGTGCCTTTAGATAAACACGAACCTTATTCTTACCCATATCGCCAATCATAAATCCTTTACCATTTTCAGCAGGGCGAAAAACATAGTTCAACGATACCCATCTACGGCTGTCGCTTGAGCAATAACCCAATTGCGCATCATAATACCGTTTCAAATAGGCTCCCATGCCTAGCATGAATTGAGTACTTTTCACCATAGGACTGATTCGAGTGGAGTGGAAGCCCATCGAAAGCATAAAGTGCTTATAAAAGCCCATGACTCCAGCTTCATAGTCAAGGCCAATGCGCCGCTCTGCCACATAACCACCTATACCAACACCCGCATAGGCACCAACATAAGGGAATCCATTTGGACGGAACACCGAACCGAAAGTCATACTATACCCTGCAAGTTGATCCTCACCAGAAAAGTTTGTCACCAAAGGTGTGTTAGCCTGAAAATGCGCATACGCCCCCCAAGATTGAGTTCCTACATAGCCACTCATCATTCCAAATGTGGTTTGGGGTGACCAAGTAATCGTGGCAAAGCGCAGCCCTGGCTTAAAAAGGACATCTTGCTGTCGTTCGTTGGCAAACACCTCCCGACGCTCAAGTCCCATAATCAAGGAATAATGCCCATAATCAATGGGCAAATCAAAAGGCGTATATCTCACGCTTGCCTCTTCTCCATCATCTATTATGGTGACTTTCAATTCGGAAGGTATACTCTTCACCAAAATAGACCCTTTTGATTCTCCATCATTACTGATTTCCGACTTCAACACCGGAACTTCTGAAGCAAAGGCATACTGATGAACCAACACCTTGCAAAACCTATTTCCAAATCCAATCTTAACCCATCCATGCCTACTGAACAATGATTCGTTCTGCCGCACCTGCACCTTAACCGAATCCTTATTGACAGAAGTAAGAATCCAATCGCTGGAGGTCAACACCTGCCAATTGTTAAAATTGCTTCCCACCATTAAAAGATTCTCAGCCTCAACACATGGAAAGACTAGTTCTTCCTTATTAACAGTTATTGTCGTATCAGATTGAGCTTGGCTGACAAAGATAGGGAACCAATCATCGGCCACAGCAATATATACCGTTGCTTCACGCATCTCGACATGATTGTTTGGAATGCATCTGAGAAGCAACGCACTATCGCTTGATTGGTACTCAATCCAATCAGGGACCGAGTCCACTCGCCACGAATCAGCATTTGTAAAGATGGAAATGCCAACCGTATCGCTCAGACTGGAAAAATGCACCGAATCCGGTATGGCCTCAAATTCAAGTCGACCTCCAAGTTGGTATACACCAAACGACACAATTTTGCCGTCAGCCATTACGGAAACGCTAGCATTACGAGGATTAGGATTGTCATTATTCTCACAGGAAACAGAAACGACATTGCCTTTTTTGCCCACCTTACACCACTTTGAATTGCTACTTGCTTTGAAAGTTGACGCATTCACTTTAACAGTGACGTTCTTGGGTCGACCACCGTATGCCTCAAACTCCAAGTTGCTCTCCGACAGGCTAATCGTCGTACACTCCCTGATCATTTTGTCGAGGTCATTGTCATCAGGTATGCCGCCTTTGCATATCACCTTGATTTTCTTAAACTTTTCTTTGGCTTCAGCAAGTTTTCCCTCGTTTTTCAGCTTGACTGCCTCTTCGTGAAAATAATTGTATCGGTCATAGTTTTGGGCAATTACAGCCAATTGACATAACAAAACAACAAGGACCGTCAGAAGAATACCTTTTTTCATGTGCTATTCCCTTAAACTGTTTTCAATCATCGCCTCTATGGAATCAAGTCTTTGCTTTTCCTCAGGAAACTCCAACAGCCTTGCGATTTCCAGATCCTGACGAGCAAACACTGCTCCATCCTCATCAAGCAACACTTTAATATCATCCATAATGGCATTATAGTAACCTTGTCTAAGACCTAGCAAGGCTTTTCTTTTGGATTCAACCTCATAGGTGTCCTTAATGCGATCCCCAAATTGTTTCTTCAACATCAAGGCTGAATCGCATTCGGCGATGCCTTCCATCAATTTCACGAACGGTTCCTTATCCGAAACCATTTGCAAGAAATTCTTTTTGAATTCATTGGTATCAGGCAAAGACTGTGTCAATAACAATGCTTTTTGGACATGATATTCAAATAGTTGTGGTTCGGAACTTCCAGTTTCTTGTACATTTTGTATTTCAACATTATCGGAAGAAGGCTTTTTCGCCAAGAGGACTATTGCAGCTATTATCAATCCCAAGACAATGGGTATCAAAGCCAATCTAATTTTACGCTTTCTTTTCTTTCTTAGTTTGGTCGAGACTAGGTTTTCTTCAATCTTAGCAAACGATGCGGCCCGATATTCGTGAGTCCACAAAAACACCTGTCGCATAGGAAGTGTACGCAAAGGTAAAGGCAAAACCTCAGCATCAGGCATAGCGAAACCAGGAAGGCCAACACCTATGATATTTTTGTTGAAGTCTTGAGCCAACACAATTTCGCGGCGAACCCAATCTTCCTCGCTATCGCAATTGTCGAGGGTACCTGGAGCCAACACAAGCAAAAAATCCTTACATTCCTCAATAGCTTGTTTGATTTGATCAGGAAACTGACCACTTCCAATATCATCAACATCAAGGAAAACCTTGTAGCCAAGATTTTCAAGCTTGGCTTGCAATTCGCCCGCCACACCTGAGCCAGCACCTTTCCTTCTGTAACTGATGAATACATCGTAAGCCATAACGCTAATCAAGCATAATCAACTTTGCAAAAATAGCAAATTATTCATTTCCTTAAACAAGCCACATGATTTTATCAAAACCACTACTCCAATGGTAATTTCATCTCCAAATAATGCCGTTCAATGCCATACCGGGCCTTCAAATCCGTTATCTGCTGCAAAATCTCCGTCTTTTTCGGTTCTTTCGTCGTCTTCCTTCCCACCAGCAGCACATTCTTCGGTGTGTGCTCCATCTCGATGAACTCCATTATTTGTGTTTTGTATCCGAAATACTCCAAGATCAGGGCGCGAATGGTGTCGGTAATCATCACAGCTTGGCGTTCAAGGAAGATGCCGTAGCGCGTGATGGCGTCAACCTTACCCGAGCGTTCCATCTCCTGTCGAATCTGCTTATGACAGCATGGAGCACAAACTATAAGTTCAGCTCCCGCTTTGATGCCCGAAGCAATGGCATCGTCGGTGGCCGTGTTGCAGGCGTAAAGTGCAATCAGAACATCCAACTTTTCGGGATGATAGGCCTCGATGCTGCTCTCCACGAACTCCAAGCCTTTCAAGTTGTCCGCTTTGATGATCTCATTGATTTTCAGCACCAAGTCGGGACGTATTTCCACGCCTTTGATGTCCACGTCCAAGTTCAAACGTTGGGTCAACAGCTCGTGCAAGGCAAAAGTGAGATATCCCTTCCCTGCCCCCATGTCGGCAATGTGGACCTTGCCGTCGAACTTCATCGGCTTGATGAGACTCTCCACAATCTCGGCGTACTTATAAATCTGCTTGAACTTATGCTGCATGTCGGCAGTGATCTTGCCTTCACGGGTAGTCAAGCCGAGCTGATACCACCAAGGATTTGCAGGGTTGATAAGGCGCACTTTCTGCTTATCATGCTCCAAGTTCTGTTCGCGGCATTCCTGAACTTTTTTGGTTTGAAGGGTTGCCTTACCTTTGGAAGAAACCAACAAGGTAACATCTTCGTCGACGGTAAACAACACAGCATTCAGGAAACGATTGGGGAGCATTTCCTCCAAAATATCAAGCATCTGCGCGGCATCGTAGTTCTTAACTTCGTCGCGACGCTCGTAATGGTATGTGAAGGCAAACAAGCGTTTCTCCTTTATTAATACGGGCTTCACATAGATGTTGCGCAAGTCATCGTGCTTCTGTACGGGCTTGCTGAGCGTCATTTTCACCAAGGTGTTTTGTACAGCAGCCTCGTTGACACGACTCAGATATAAATATAAGTTTTCTGGCATGTTAATAAAAATCGGCAAAAAGTAGAAGTTAGACTCACCACGGCAATGTTACCGCAGGCCAGCCATAGTCTTGGAGGAATTTAACTGATATTCTGTTTTTCTTCACATAGTCAACAACAAAGCGCAGTCTGATAGCCTCACGTTTCTCCTCATTGCTGTTGATTTCCCTGAAGGCATCAAAACTCTCTCCAAAAATCTTCTTGGCACTTTCCATGTTACCAGCACCGTCCTCCACGACATCAAAACTTGTTACTTCGAAGCCATTGTCCGTCTTCCTCAAATGCATCAATCCGGGGTGGTCGCCACCCGAAACGGTTTTCAGCGTGTCGCCCGACTGATTGTAATTGTACACCCAAAAATCACCCCACACCAAAATATCGTCCTTATTACCATCATCCGTACTGATAACAATAGGACATGGAATGCAATACTCGGCTTCACCATAATTCTTCCCAATCACATTCACAAGATAGTCTTCAATAACAACATTACACGCCACTGCATCAGGTACTTTGACTTCGACAGGAGTGTTTTCCACTTGAATTTCCTTTGGTTCTTCTTTGGCTTTCTTGTTGCCACAGCCAACCAAACTAACGCCGCAAATCAGGATGGCGGCCATCATCCACATTTTCATAGTTTTCTTCATTTTATTAATTGATTTTATGATGATTCAATTGATTGTGCAAAGGTAAGGGTTATTCTCCAATTGGCAAAACTAATTCCATGGATTCACTTTTCCAGCCATTCCAAACCAAAGTTATAAAACACCATAGAATAGCCCAATGTGTCGCCATCGGATTCCTCCACATAGAGGCCAATGCTGTGGTCGGGAAGGATGCAGAGCGAGGAATAGGCAGCATCATAAGGCACGATGCACTTGCTCACAGGCCAAGTCTTGCCTTCGTCGTAACTGACATACACCGTCACCTTTTCACGGCGCTCGGGTCCAGGCAAGGAATGGAGCAGGATGTTCTTTTCAGCTCCTTCATTTACAGAAGAATAACGGATAATATCTCCGTTGCAAGCCGTGGCTACCAGGTCGGGCCAAGCGGAGGTTTCGGGGCGCCAAGTGGTGCCGCCGTCTTCGGAAATGTTGTACCAACGCTCACCCTCATGACGGATGCTCATCAAGATGCGGCCATCGGCCAGCTCCACTACCTTGGCCTCGTCGCCGCGCTGTGAGGCTCGGCCGGAGATCTGCCAAGTTTCGCCGTTGTCGTCGGAATAGACGGCATAGTTGCAAGCCGCCCATTCCTCGGTGTCACGCACGGCGAGGACGAACATGATACGCCCCGTGGAGGTCAACAGGCCGTTGCCCGAGGCAAAGAAGGCCGACCACCAAGTGCGACTAACCTCGTTGGAACAATTGGCGCCGTAGAGTTCATCTGTGATGTCTTTGGGTTCCGTCCAAGTCTGGCCATTGTCGTAACTTCTTGCAATGTAGGTATGTAGTGGGTTCTCGGGCCTCCCTTTCCAGAAGCCGCAACCGCCCACGAAAGCCGCCAAGAGGCCGCCTTCATCATTGGTGCGCACCAAGGCGCAATCGCCGAAGCCCTTCCCAACGCCTTGGCCTTGCATCAAGGTGTAAGGTTCGCTCCAAGTGCGACCACCATCAGTACTACGATTGATGAGGATGTCGATGTCTTCGGGCAAGTCTATGTCGTTGTTTTTCCTCTTGTCGGTGGCGATGACCAGAGAACCGTCTTTGGCCGTGATGATGGCAGGGATGCGATAGTTCCTTGAGTTGTAATCGCCTGGGCGATAGATTACCGTCCGCAAACGGATGGAATCGAGTTCGGAATCGGAGGTTTCGATTGTTTGACTACTATTGCCGCAGGAGGCCAGCACAAAGCCCAACGCCATAATGAAAAGTGAGATTCGGTATTTCATAAATATAGTATTTAGGCCTCAAAAATACAAAATTCTCCGTCTCAACAATGTGAAACGGAGAATTTTGAAGTTTTATGTTCAACCGAAGTTTACTGAACCATGACTTTCGCCGTCACTTCCCTACTCTCGCCGATAGCTTTCAAGAAGTAAACACCCTTTTGGCATTTACCGAGGTCGAGGACGGAACGACCATCCATGCGGTTCTCATAGACCTTGCGGCCAGTGATGTCGTAAACTTCCACATCCCATTGGCCTGCGCCGAGATTGAGGTTAAAGGTGCCATTGGAGGGATTGGGATAGGCCATTACATTGGATTCCGACTCGTCAACTGCGCTGATGCCATAACCGGTTTCCGTTTGCGAAGGAGCCTCGCAACCGTCGCTATAAACGGCCATGATGAAATACTCGGCTTGGACATCCACGGTAATAGTATCCTCATAACCATAATCAGGAATACTTGGATCAAATTCAATGGTTGCTATCACTTCATTGTCACGATAAACATCAAAATGGTCAAGTTCTCCCGTAGAGCCTTCCTCGGGTGTTCTCCAGAACAAATAAAGCCATGACAATTCTTTCCAGACAGGATAGTCAATGTAGAAATCCACCACAGGATTGCACTCCACCACAGGAGTATCACCCACAGGATTGGCAATCTCTGCCAAGCAAGCGATGTTCATCTGGCAATATTGCTGGCCCATTTCGAAACTGTTCACACTCGTTCCGATCAAATCGTTCGGCGTGTGAATGTATGGGCTGTAGTTTTGGTAGTCCTCGAAGGGATAAATGCCCATATAGCCGTGGTTGTTGAACGAAGTATGGTCGCTGTCGCCTTGGTTGAAGTTGACATGACGAATGGGCAGTTCAGGATAATACACGCTTCCGACATTCATATAATAAGTGCCAATCGGTTCCACCGCATTGGGATAGATGCAGTCGATGTGGATCTGGTCGCCATAGAGATAACCGTTCATGTCGTTGTTGAAATAGCCGATGATGTCCATGCCCTGTTGTTGACAGCGCGAGGCATAGGCCTCACTGCCATACAGGCCCATCTCCTCGCAGCCGTAGGCGCAGTAGATGATGCTGTATTCGAACTCGTATTGGGTCATGATTCTTGCGCTTTCGAGCACACTGGCCACGCCTGTGGCGTTGTCGTCGGCACCAGGAGCCGTGCCGCCGCCCATCATAGCCTCATACGAGAACGAGTCGAAGTGGCTGCCACACACCACATAAGTGTCGGGATAGAGCGTACCACGCTGTATGCCAATGACATTAGGTGCCGCTGCGCCGCTACCCATCCATGTATTGGCATTAAAAGGCTGTTGCTCGACCTCAAGGCCAAGAGCCTCCATACGACTGGCAATCCAATCGGAAGAGGCAAAGGCGTTTTCGGAGTTCCAAATGCGGCTGCCATAATCTTGCAAGTGCTGAACCGTGGCCTCAAGCGAGTCCATGTTGACTTGGTTCAACATCTCGCGGATACGGGGGTCTTCTTCCGTCACCACCGGGAAGTCGCGGGTCAACTTGGCCAGGCTGGCTTTCTTGTTGAAGATAGCCACGGCACCGTCGTTCTTGTAAGGCATCACCGAGCCTTTCACGATGACATAATCCTGGGTCGATAGCAGCGCGTCAAATTGCTGCTGTTGGGCTTTCGGGCAATACACCAATGTATAACAACCATTGTCAGAGAAAGCATTTTCGTCAATCATCACCATGCTGCCGGCATCGAAACGCGCGGCGGTGGCGAAGACCTCCGAATCGGTGTAGAAATGCACCGTCAGATTCGGGTCAGAGAAGTGTTTTTCCAGCTCGGCGCGACCCGAATAGGAAAGCATCACGAAATTGCCGGCCATTGTCACCACTGACATAGCCAACACCACTAATGTAAAAAGAAACCTTTTCATATTGCTGTCTATTTAACGAAATTAAAAATACACTTTTGTATAATTCTCTTAGGTGCAAAAATAGATAAGAAAACAACATCATACCTTGTATTATTAAAAATAATTCCTATTTTTGTCGCGATTATTCACAAATTACCTCAACTACTTAAACATCAACACTATGAAAAAGACAATAATTATTGCCCTTGCTGGCATTATGATGTTCGCATTCACACAGTGCGGCGGAGGAGTCAGTGGCTCCAAAGAGTACCAAGACAACATGAAAATGTACAAAGAGATTGAAAAAACCATCAAAAATGCCAAAACTTGCGACGAGTTGGGCGAAGCGCTCATGGGAATGCTTTTTATGGGCCTCGCTGACAACAATGAGTATGCCGACAATGAGAAGATGACGGAAGCCGAAAAGGCAGAACTCGACAAGTATGGCAAAAGCTTTGAGGAACTCTTCAAAAAGCAAGCCGACAAACTGGGCTGCGAAGAAGATGATTTCAAGCTCTTTTGATCGAAAAACATCCAATGAATGAACAGAAAAGCCGCCCTCAAGCGGCTTTTCTTATTTTTTCGTGTTATCGACGACACATGAAACAGTCATGTCACCCGTAACATTGACCACCGTGCGCAGCATATCCAAAGGCCTATCGATACCCAAGATAAGTGCCAAGCCTTCTATCGGGATACCAACGGAATCCAAGACTATCATCAGCATCACGATAGAGCCGCCAGGGATGCCCGGCGTGCCTATCGATGAGATGGTGGCCGTGGCCAAGATGAGCAACATCTGACCGAAGGTCAAATCCAAGCCCAAGACCTGTGCCAGAAACACTGCCGCCACCGCCTGATAACAACTCGTTCCGTCCATGTTGATGGTCACGCCTACGGGAAGCACGAAGTTGGAGACTTCCTCGGAAACGCCCAAATGCTTTTGCGTGCGCTCCATGGTCAAGGGCAAAGTGGCTGCACTCGAGCTGGTGGTGAAGGCTAGCATCTGCACGGGCGCTGCCGCATTGAAAAACTGCCTCATTGTCCGCTTGCCGAAGACTCTCATGATGAACGGATAAACCAACAAGATGATGACTGCCAAGGCCAGCACCACGGTCAAGGCGTACAAACCCAAGGCGGAGAAGATGCCCACATCACCGGCATAGTCCACAATAAGAGCGGCCATCAGAGCAAATACACCATATGGCGCAAAGGCCATGATGAAATCAATGATTTTGAGTAAGACAAGATTCAGTTGCTGAAAGAAATGCACCAGCGAGGGCACTTTTGAAGGTCCCACGACAATCAAAGCCACGCCGAATAGCAATGCGAAGAAGATGATTTGCAGCATCTTTGAGTTGTCGCCCAAGGCTTGGAAAAGGTTCTCAGGAACCATGTCGACCACGAATTGCAAAGGCGATTCATCCTTCACTTGTTGCATCTGCGCCTCGCGCTCCACCACAGTCTGCCGATAGCGCTCCATGAACTCCGTCTGCCGGTCTTTCGGGAAGACCTTTCCCGGCTTGATGACGCTGACCATGCCCAAGCCTATGCTCACAGCCAATATGGTAGTGCAGACATATATCAAAATGGTTTTCAAGCCGATGCGCGACAGGTTGCGGATATCCTTTAGGTTGACGATACCCAAGATAAGCGACACCAAGACCAATGGCACGGCAATCAGCTTGAGCAGGCGCATGAAGATGGTACCCCATGGTGCCACCCAGTCGTGCACAAAGCTTTCCCAATGCAAGGCCATGGCCAGAAAGCCGAAGCCCAGACCCAAGCCCATGCCCAGCAAGATTTTGGCATAGAGCGGAATGCGTTTCCTATGTGCTTCTCCCCTATTCAATCAAATTGATTTTTTGTGTCGCCACGCCGTCCTCGGTCACGATGCGAACGACATAAATACCTTTGGAATAGCCTTCCAGGTTCAGTTCCACCTTATTCGTATTAGTCTTCCTATCCTCCAGCATCTCACCCTTGATGCCCATCAGCGTCACTTGTTGAATGTTGCTTTGGGCCTCGATGACAATCTTGTCCTTTGCCGGGTTGGGATAGACATCAAACTTCATGGCAGCCAATTCATTGACATTCACATCAGTGGTATCGGTCGGGACGACCTTCACATCATCGACAAACCAGTCGTAGGCCAGCCACTCACCAAAGGTATTGTATCCTCTGAATCCAATCTTGATATTGCGACCGATATACTCATCCAAATTGATGGAAATCGGCTCGTCGTAAGCGTTGATTTGTCCATAAGGCATGTCGGCGGCATCCCATTTGTCATCCCATGTGCCGTCGTAGGTGTCGTACACCCTGACCACAAAGCGGTCATAGCCATCGGTGCCATACTGCACCCAAGTCCAGAACTGCAAAACGGTAGGTCGCGTGATGGTCAAAACGGGCGTAATCAAAGTCTGGTCTTGCGCCGCGGGACTCTCGCTGCTGTCCCACTCCAACACAGCATGTTTGTTGCCGCGATGCGGATTGACAACGAAATCATTCTCATAGTAATCACTATAGTACACCGTACCTTGTACTGTCCAATCCCACCATGTCGGGTTGCCGTCGGTGGTCCAGCCTTCGGGCATGGTGAACATGCTACTGCATTGCTCAAAGGTCTCATAGAGCAGCGGACGTTGATAGTCCCAACGGATCGGGATTTCCTCCGACATTGCACTATTTCCCAAATCATCCACAAGTTGCACGGTCAAAGTGCCATGAGTGTGATTGTCGTATGCGGGAATGGTGGCGGTATAGTTGTAGTTGCTCTTGCCTGCCCTTGTAAATGTCAAATCATGGGCATGTCCCCAAATGGTATATGTGGCCGCCAGCGTAGCAGGCATCGAAGATGCATCGTGGACACGCAAAGTGAGGTTCATTTCGGTGTCGGCGTAGGTTTGGTTACCGCTGACAGCGATCACCGTGGGAGCCTCATGGTCTTCCGAAGAACTATTGATGAAAATGTCATCGAGATACAGGTTCCAGCCGTAGTCGCTGACGCCCTCGAAAATGATGAAACCATAGTCATCGGAGCAATCGAAAGTGAAGGCGTATTCGTACCAGTCGTCCACATCGGCGACAACGGGGTCCTTATAGGTGCAACGGTGGATGGTGCCGAGCAGTTGTCCGCCTTCCGAACGCGGCACAGCGTTGTAATACACATTGATATGGTCGTCCTTATTGATGTTCGGGTTGCTGTTACGAAACATCCAAAAGCTGACGATATTGTCGTGTTCGTTCAGGTTCATCTTGGGCGAAACCAATTCAGCCGAACCTCCCGAGGGATTCGTGTAGGTGTAGAATCGAGCCATATACTGGCTACCTTCATGTGGCGTCGCACTTGGCGTGGAGCCTTCCGTGATGCGGTCGAAAGCATAGTTGCCATTGGTAATGTTGTTCTGCCAGCCGAAAGGCACGAAATCGTTCTCGAAACCTTCCTCAAGCGGGAAGTCGGCGTAAGGTGCCAAGGCTGTGATGGCAAAGTCAGCGCTTTGTGTAGGAGCGGAATGACTGGAAACCACATCGAAGGTGGCGTGGACGATTTCGTTGTTATTCAAATTCATCGGCAATGTGGTCTTGGCCACCAATTCTACTGAACTGTTGTAAGGCAAATTGACCTGAGTCACTTGTGTGCCATTCTGGTAGAACTCGATGGGCAGGTTGCCCGTGATGTTGAACTGATAGGTATCCGTCTGCTCACCCGTGTTGTTGAGACGGAACCGCAAGTAGGCAGGCTCACCGAAATAAACAGCGGTGTCGGCAGTGAGTTGTTCCACGTTGAAGTTGTATTGCGCGGTCTGCTCGATGATGATGTCATCAATCGACAAGTACCATGGTCCATTGTCGGCCACGCTATGGAAGCCCACATAGAAGGAGCCAGAACTCGTTGCCTGAAACACGCCTGAGGTCTGTTCAAACTCCTCATTGGCGATCACCATCATCGGTACCGCTGTTTCCGTCATCGCAGAAGGATTGGCGGTTGCACCGGCTTTAACTTCCAGGTTGAAGTGATCGACATGCCATGTGGCATACCAGAATGAAACTCGGTAATAATTTCCAGATGTCACATTGATTTCCTTGTAGATCCACACGTCGGTGTTATAGGTGGCATACATGTACCAGTCGCCGGTGTGGGGTTTCCTGCCGCGGGCCGTATTGTCATCAGGGATGGTGATACCGGCCTTCCAGCCACCGTCGCCAATCCAGCCCACAGGGGTCTGGCCCACCGTATTTCCATTCTCAAAAGTCTCGTTGACAAGCACTTGGGCAAAGGCGCTTCCTGCAAGAAGCAGCGTCAGCATTAGGGTAAACAATCTTTTCATAGGTTTAATGCTTTAAATATTTGCCCACAAAAATAAAGAATGTTTCAAAACCTTAAGATACTTTTTTTGAAAACTAATAAACCACTTACTAATAAAGTACTTACTAAGTGAACGCTTACTCCTTGCCAAAATGTCAGTTTTTCCAATGGCACACAATTTGACTAACGGACCATCGACCGAAAAAGACTACATCCAGCCTTTTACCGTCATGGCGGAGGAGCATCCGCCATCTCCCATATGCGAAGACGAACCCCTAGCACTGGGAAGATTGCGGGTCAAGCCCGCAATGACGATTTGAAAGGAGGATTGCCGTCAATAAGATGTTAGTAATGGAATCATTAAAAACAAACAAATATGCAACAAACTGGTAACATTGGAGTAAAGACAGAAAACATTTTCCCTGTCATCAAGAAGTTCCTCTATTCGGACCAGGAAATCTTCCTGCGCGAAATCATCAGTAACGCCGTGGACGCCACGCAAAAACTGAAAGCCTTGGCTGCCTCGGGCGAGTTCAAGGGCGAGCTGGGCGACCTTACCATCAAGGTGGAAGTCGACAAAAAGAAAAAGACCCTCACCGTGCGTGACCGCGGCATCGGCATGAACGCCGAAGAGGTCGACAAATACATCAACCAAATCGCTTTCTCAGGCGCCGAGGAGTTCATTGCCAAGTTCAAGACCCAAAGCGAGGCCGAAGCCGCCAACATCATCGGACATTTTGGTTTGGGCTTCTACTCCGCCTTCATGGTCTCCTCAAAGGTGTCGCTGATCTCGAAGTCCTGCAAGGAAGAAGGCGCCAACGGCGTCATCTGGGAATGCGACGGCAGCCCGGAGTACACCATGAACGAAATCCCGAAGGGCGACCGCGGCACCGACGTCATCCTTTATATCAGTGACGATGCCGCCGAGTTCCTCGAAGAAGGCCGCATCCGCGAACTGCTCAACAAATATTGCAAGTTCCTGCCCATCCCGATCCAGTTTGGCACACGCAAGGTGCAGGAGGAAATCGAGGGCGAGACCGACAAGGACGGCAAACCCAAGACCAAGGAAGTAGAGAAACCTTGGATCATCAACGATGTGGCTCCGCTGTGGAAGAAAGCCCCTGCTGACATCAAGGACGAGGAATACAACGACTTCTACCACGTGCTCTACCCGATGAACTTCGGCGAGCCTCTGTTCCACATCCACCTCAACGTGGACTACCCCTTCAACCTCACGGGCATCCTCTATTTCCCGAAGGTGAAGAACCGCTACGAATTCCAGCGCAACAAGATCCAACTCTACTGCAACGAGGTCTTCGTCACCGATAGCGTCGAAGGCATCCTGCCCGAGTTCCTCTCGCTGCTGCACGGCGTCATCGATTCGCCCGACATCCCGCTGAACGTCAGCCGCTCGTTCCTGCAAAGCGACCAGAACGTGAAGAAAATCTCGACCTATATTACTAAAAAGGTGGCCGAAAAACTTGAAGAACTCTTCAAGAAAGACCGCGAGGCCTACGAGAAGAACTGGGACGACATCCGCGTGTTCATCGAATACGGCATGATGAGCGACCCGAAGTTCTACGAGCGCGCCGAGAAGTTCTTCCTCTTCAAGGACACCGACGACAAATACTACACCATCGAGGAGTACAAGGCCTTGATTAAGGAAAACCAGACCGACAAGAACAAAGCCCTCGTCTATCTGTATGCCACCGACAAGGACGACCAGTACACCAACATCGAGAACGCCAAAGCCAAGGGCTACAACGTCCTGATGATGGACGGCATCCTCGACCCGCATTTCATCAGCACCTACGAACAGAAGGAAGGCGAGAAGGGCGACGACAACCGCGCGATGTTTGCCCGTGTGGACTCCAACACCATCGACAAGCTCATCGTGAAGGATGACAAGGAAGCCGCCTCGGGCCTCGACGACAAGCAAAAGGAGACCGTGAAAGCTGCCTTCGAGAAGGTCATCGACAAGGTGAAGTTCAACGTGGAGTTCAGCAACGAAGGTGCCGAAGCCGCGCCCGTGGAGGTCACCCAAAACGAGTGGATGCGCCGTATGAAGGAGATGGAGCAGATGGGCGGCGGCCCCATGTCATTCTACGGCTCGATGCCCGACAGCTACACGCTGATGCTCAACACGAACAGCCCCGTCATCACTGGCCTCTTGGACAAGGACGAAGCCGCACAGGAAGCCACGATTCGGCAGATCTATGACCTTGCATTGCTTTCGAAGAACCTGCTGAAAGGCAAGGACTTGAGTGAGTTTGTCAAGAGGAATATGGAGAAGTTATAATTCGACAATGACTTGTGACTATGACCATGACCGCTTTGACAATTGTTGAAGCGGTCATGGTCATTTTGGACAAAACAATATTCCCACAACGCCATAGCATTGCGGGGATATTGTTTTAGCTATTTCAAGCATTATTTTGCAGGATGCACGGGGCGCACAGAACAACCTCTACTACGGGCATCATAAAACACCTTGAAGTCATTAGGAGAAAACTGGAAATACACCGCACCATCAGGAATGCGGAGATAGAGCGAATTCGACCAATAATTACCGAAGCCAGAATCACCATTATTGGTTGTTAAGTTTGTGTTACTTTCCCATCGGTTACCTGCGGCAGGAAGGAACAAGGTGTTTCCATTGGATGCGGTAAATAGTCTCCCATTAATGCCATTCTGAGTCGTCCAACTATTTGACGTGTTTTGGCAAAGCTCTTCCCATTGATCTTCCGTTGGCATACACCAACCACTACCCCAATTGGCCGTAGCCGCATCATCAACAGCCTCCAAAACAGTCAAATCATCAATGAAGTGAAGGTATCCAAAAGAATTACTGCTACAATATTTTGTCAAGCCCGTCCAGTTGCCTTCATTACAATACTTATATGTGCTCCATTCATAGTAATCCTTTGGCTCCGTCTCGCCCCAAGCGAAGTAATCGCCATAACCTTCGGGCGTAGTCGCGCCAATGTTACAGGTTGCCCACAACGTACCACTCGGCAGACCAAGGTCAACATAATCGTGGCCATTGTAGTTTCCACTGACATTATTCGGTTCATCTGGTTTTGTGCAACCCACCGCAAAAACCATCATCAGCATTATGGCTGCTGTTGCCTTCAAAGTCCTGTTCATATCGATTCAGTTTTAGTTGTTTTAGATTGCAAAGAAACAAAAAAAAGCGTGATTTAGCAAGGTTGAAATGCGAATTTGCAGAAAATGATTATTTTTGCAGGTGAAAAACCAAAAGACAATGGCTACTGTAACATTACAATATGACGGAAGAAGCGCTGCGATGAAGAAACTCATCGAACTCTTCGTCACCCTCGGTGGAATCGTGACCGAACAAAAAGAAACGAAACCGAAAAAAGGATCTATCGACGAGGCTATTGCAGAATATCGTGCTGGAAAGACCTACAAGGCAAAAGACGCTCACGACCTTATCGAACAATGCTTGAAATGATGTATGAGATTGAATACACAAGCTTGTTTTGGTAATGATCGATACAGGAACCCATTCTGACATTTTTGGATAACACAGTTTCGCTTTAATCTCGAAGAACTTGCTGAAGGGCAAGGATTTGAGTGAGTTTGTCAAGAGGAATCTTGAGAAGTTATAATCAAGAATTGGAGAATTTGCGAAAAAGAATCCCCGAAATGCCTTACGGTATTTCGGGGATTCTTTATGGTAGTAACGCAGCATCACTTTTCCTCAAAGAATCGGAATGGAAAACGATAGTAAACCTCTTCTTCTTCATCAGGGGACAATTGAGTCCAATGCTTCATATACCTCTCCATGGCATACTCTTCCTTTAAGTCATTAAGGGCTTCCATTACCGACGCCATAACAGTTATATATTCACCGTAAAGCATCTCATCGTCCACCTTGAAGCGGATGATATAATTCAAATCTTGTCGAATTAAATCCATAAAAATAGTCTTGCACTCCGTTCCCTCCACCAAGGTACCGTTAACATCGTAGGTTTCTGCGCCAAGAGAAGTTACAATGATTTGGTTAGGAATCTCACCAACACCTTCAACCCATTGCTGATAGATTGAATCGCCATGGAAACGGATGGGCAATCTCATGGTATTCAAGGCCAAAAAGTTATAATACCGTACATCCAACTCGCGATGTTTGGGCACGACAGCATATTGAATCCTGTAGAACCGAATATCAGCGAGTACCTGCAACACCTCATCCACATCCTTCATTTTCACCTTTTTGTCGATATTCAAACAGCAAGTCAGCAAAGGAATGTCCGCTTCGTTATGGCATAAGCGCCAATCTTCCATTGACCCGGAAAACGTTGGCAAATCCACTATCTTACCATCAACTATAACCAGACATTGGGGCTCGGGTTCAACTTTGTCCTGCACCAAATAAACAATCTTGGAAAGCGAAGCACGTTGCATCTTCAGCACAGCATCCGTTTCAGGCAATTCCAAATTATACCTATGAGGAACATTTCGACTCAAAAAGGTGTTGTCGAGTGACTTATAGTCAACCACATTGATTCTTGACATGCCAAATGCGAGGACGGCCACAAGCGCAGCAGACAAAGCTATCCATTTCACGGTTTTTCTCTTGAATGCTTGCCTCATCGCCACCCATGGATGCAAGAATAGAACAATGATGAGCAAAATGAAAAGATGCTTGAAGTCGGGATACAAGGAAAATGCGTAAAAGGCACCAGGAAAGCTGAAAATGCAGAACCAACATAATAAGACCTTCGCAAACCAATACAAGAAATACCAATTCAGATTACGCTGGCCGTTGACAATCTGCACCGCCCAACGATGTCTCTGTTCGAAAAATCTTCTTGGACCATCAAACCAATAAGCCATACAAAACGACTGAGCCAAAATAACCGAAACAAAAGCGAAAAACAACTGATAGAATGAGCGTTCCTTTTCACTTAGCACCCAAATGTCAAACTCTGGCGTTACCGTCATCAGGCGAAAAGCCTCCATCATGGCACAAGAAAAGAAATAGAACACAAACGACATGAGGAGTGCAACCACAACCCCAGACACCAACTTGAAGGTCGACAAGCGAGAACGCAGCGGATGCCAAAAAGCAGCTGCCATTGCCTTCAAAACTCTGTTCATATCGATTCTGTTTTAGTTGTTTGACATTGCAAAGAAACAAAAAAAGCGTGATTTGGCAAGGTTGAAATGCAGAATTATACAATTAGTGTTTTCAAACACTATTTTTATTATTGATTTAGTATTTTTAAACATTACTTTATACAATATTTTAGTGTTTTTAAACATTATTTTCAGCAAAATACTTGTGTTTCGAAATATTATTTGTACCTTTGCGGCAAAATACAACTACCATGAACTCAATTGAATATCTTCAAAAGGTCTTGGACAGGAAGCTGCAAGCCACTTCCACTGACTTCAAACGATACCTGTTTGAAAAAATCGACTGGAGAGACCGACTCATCGGCATCAAAGGACCGAAAGGCACGGGCAAGTCCACGCTGATGCTCCAGCACATCAAGGAAACTTTTCCCGACACTTCGGAAGTGCTGTATGCTTCGTTGGACGACCTGTGGTTTGCGACACACGCTTTTGCGGATATGGTGGAGGACTATTATGCCTATGGCGGTCGCTATCTTTTCCTTGACGAGATTCATTATTTGGATTCTTGGCAGACCGTACTGAAGAACCTCAATGACAACTACCCAGGGCTTTATGTCGCCTACACGGGCTCGTCAATGCTCAAGATGGAGAAAGGCAAAGGCGACCTTTCAAGAAGGCTGATGGAATACACCCTGACGGGACTCTCGTTCCGCGAATACCTGAAGTTTGAAGGCATCAAGGACATCCCCGTCATCGAGTTGAAGGACTTGCTGAAAAAGCACAAGAGCATCGCCATGGAAATCATCAGCGACGGCTTCAAGGTTTTGCCTGCTTTCGTCCAATATCTGAAGATAGGGTATTATCCTTTCTACAAAGACATTTACGGTGGGTATGCCAACCGCTTGAAGAAGGTGGTCAACCACATCCTGGAGAACGATTACGCAGTAATCGAAAACGTGGAGCAATCCACCATCAAGAAAGCCAAGAAGATGTTCATGATTTTGGCCGAACAGGTGCCACAGAAGCCCAACATGTCGGAGCTTTACCGCGAGTTGGACACCGACCGCAACCAAGGGCTGAAGATGCTGTTTGCCTTGGAAAAGGCAGGGCTGCTCTCTTTGCTCACCGACACGCCCAGAAAGCTGTCGGACCTGTCGCGACCAGAAAAGATCTACCTCAACAACACCAACCTCATGAACGCTTTCACAATGCAGCCCAACATCGGCACAATGCGTGAGTTGTTCTTCTTCAACCAGTTAAGTCAATCGCATCAGGTGACCTATCCACCAAAGGGTGATTTCCTTGTGGACGGGAAATACCTCTTTGAAGTGGGCGGGCGCAAGAAAAGCTTCGACCAAATCAAGGACATCCCCAATAGTTATTTGGCCATCGACGAAACCGAGGTGGGCTTTGGAAACAAAATCCCGCTTTGGATGTTCGGATTGCTTTACTAATGAAAAAGCCGCAGCAAGGCATGTATTTGCATGACTGCGGCTTTACTTTTTTCTTTAGCACTTACTTTTTCGAACAAACCGCCCGCACCGTTTGTCCCCGGTTGCGGTCGCTGCTGCCGCAGAGATGGCATTGGAACGAATTGAAATGGAAACCCCAAGCACGGTACGGATACTCCATGTTGAGTGTGACCGACCAATAGACACCCAAGTCTGCGTCATTAAGTTCGCCATTCCAATAGTAGCCTGCTGCCGGCAAAAAAAGGCTGTTGCCGTTCGGGGCAGTAAAGCACCACCCATTCACGCCATTCTGGGTTGTCCATACGCTGGTCGTGTTATGGAACATCTCTTCCCATTCTTCTATGGTAGGCGTGCGCCAGGCAGTGTCCCAAACGATCGAAGCCACATCGTCATCAGGTTCCAAAAGGGTCAGGTTGTCGACAAATCCGTTGAGTCCAAATACCGAGTCGGTGCAGTATTTGTTCAGCTCATAACGCTCATGAAAGAAGCGACCATATTTATAGCTTTTCCAATCATAGAATTCCTTTGGCTCGGTCTCACCCCAGGCAAAGTAATCACCATAGCCTTCGGGAATATCAGCTCCTACATTGCAAGTCGCCCACAGCGTGCCGCTCGGCAGACCAAGGTCGACATAATCATGACCATTGATACTTCCGTTATCATCAACAATACTATCGTTTGGGCCGCTGTTGTCCCCTCCATTGTTCGGGTCATCGGGTTTCGTACAACTTGCCACAAAAACCAGCGTTAACATTATGGCTACCAAAGTCTTCAAAGCCCTGTTCATCTCAATAGGTTTTTGTTTAAATCATGCGAAGAAAAATCTCGAGCCAAGCAAATCATCCATTCGAAGTCGGGCTTTTCTTCTTTCATCACTGTACGTTTTGAACCAACCGGACGGAACAGCCAATATAGCGGGCATAAGAACTACAATAATGATAATACAATTGTAAAGTATATGCACAAGGATTATAATAATTGTAATAATACGTTGTTGACCAATAACACCCTTCACTATTGACCCCAGATATCCTTATTGAGCGTCGTGTTCCAGCAGCAGGCAAAAACACCGCCCCTTTTGATTCCAAAACAGCCCAATCTGACGCAGAAATAACATTATCACTATAATTGTAATAGAAATTCTCTGTATTAATCCCGTTTAATAAATATGTAGACAGACTCCAATTGTCAGGAAGAAGAATCATGCCATTTATCTCATTCACTTGAGCATAAGCATAGCGTGCTCCAGAAGCTGTACTACGGGTATTTATCACATAATCCCATTCGGCTTGAGACAAAGTGCGCCACAATCCAGCTTGATTTCCTCCATTACTAATAGCATTGTATACGCCCCAATCCCCATTTGCATATAAACCTGTCAAATTATGTTCTGCTGGACCATAATACTCACTGGAATAATCATTATAATCCCATGGATTAAAGCATGCCCAAAAACCACCAGCCCATCCGCTAGTTGCCCAACCAAACAAGTCAATCCAGCCGCTATAAGTAGAAGAGATGAATTCATTGTTCTCACCAATAATATCATACTGATGTTCAGCAAATCTCCATGTATTTGTGGAAGCTTGATATTGAAGATTTCCAGGAGAGAACCATACCTTATTACTGGAACTTACAGAAAACACCCCATTATAAGTTGTAAAACTCACTTCTTCACCGTAAGCAGTGCCCACACTATTAGTTGCATAAGCGCGCACATAATAAGTTGTCCCTGCAGTTAATCCGCTCATGTTGGCCGTGAAAATGCCAGCACCCGTCCCACAGCTTGTGACATTGCCATTCACCGTAGGTTGATGATTTGTACTCCAACAAATGCCACGTTCCGTTACAGACGCACCACCTTCTGAGGTCACATTGCCACTAACAGAAGCTGAATTCTCCGAAATATTGGTCGCTTGATAGGTGGTCACTACTGGAAGGTCGGTAGAGTCGCCTCCGTTATCACCACCTCCCCCATTGTCACCGCCAGAGGTTAGGGTGGTGAAACTGGACTGCCCACCATAGCCGATTCCAACATTGTTAATGGCGTATGCACGTACATAATAAGTGGTGGCGGCCTCTAGACCCGTGATAACACACGTAAAAGAGCCCACACCCATGCCAGAGGTCAGATGATTGTCGCCCACGGTCGGCATTGAGGACTTGCTCCAGCACACACCTCTCTCAACCACTGAGCTTCCACCATCGGATGTTACAATGCCGCCAGCTGTGACCGAACTGCTGGTCAAATTGGTCACCTGAGAGGTCTCCACCTCTGCTTTTTTCTCTTTTTTGCATCCTACGGCAAACAGAGCTACCGTTATTAGCAATATGGCTGTCATAGCCTTTAAAGTCCTGTTCATAGTGATTGAGTTTTAATTGTTTGGATTTGCAAAGAAACAAAAAAAAGCACGACAAAACAAGCATCAAATGCGGAATTGTGAAAAATGTTTATTTTTGCACTCAAATGAAAACATCATGTCAAACGCCATAACCATATTGAACCGAGAGGAAGACCAACGCGTTGTGGAAGCTATCCGACAAGCCGAACGCAACACTTCGGGCGAGATTAAGGTACATATCGAGAACCGCTGCAAGGGCGATGTGGAGCAACGCAGTCTTTTCATTTTCGACAAATTGAAACTCAACGAAACCCAACTGCGCAACGGCGTGCTCATCTATTTGGCCGTCAAGGACCACAAATTCGCCATCCTCGGTGACAAAGGCATCAACAATGTGGTGGAAGACGGCTTCTGGAACGATGTGAAAGACTTGATGCTGAGCCACTTCAAGGAAGGTCGCTTCGCAGAAGGCCTCGAGCAAGGCATTATGCGCTGCGGCGAGAAACTGAAAGCCTATTTCCCCTACCAATCCGATGACATCAATGAAATTCCCGACGATATTTCCTATGAGAACAACTGAACGATACAGCTGGCTGCTATGCCTTATGCTTGTGCTGTTTTTTGGCACAGGCTTGAAGGCACAATTGCCGAGTCCACCCTACCCGCCACGCCTCGTGAACGACTACACGGGTACTTTGAGTGCATCGCAAATCAGCACCTTGGAGCGCAAGTTGGTGGCCTACAACGACAGCACCTCCACCCAAATCCTCGTCCTGCTTGTCAACGACCTGCAAGGTTACAGTGTTGAACAATACGCCACAGAGATCGGGCACAGTTGGGGAGTGGGGCAAAAGGGCAAGAATAATGGCGCAGTCATTCTAGTCAAGCCCAAAAAAGGCAGCGAAAGAGGCCAAGTCAACATCAGTCCTGGCTACGGCATGGAGGAATATGTCACCGACGCCACGGCCAAGCGCATCATCGAGAAAGAGATGATTCCCGCCTTCAAGGAAAACGACTACTACACTGGCATCAACAATGCCGTCAACGTCATCATGGACCTCTGCTCGGGCAAGTTTTCCCAAGATGAATATGCTGACGGAGACGGTTTCCCCTTATGGCTTATTATCCTCTTTATCATCGCTATCATGGTCGTTTTCTCCAAGTTCTCCGGCGGTGGACAGAACTACTCTGGTGGCGGCACTCGCACCATCTGGATTCCCATGGGCGGAGGATTTGGTGGCGGAGGATTTGGCGGTGGAGGCCACAGTGGCGGCTTCGGAGGCTTCGGCGGCGGCGGTTTCGGTGGCGGCGGCGCCTCGGGGAGTTGGTAAACAGATTCCCTTCGGGAATGGCTATTAGTGTCATGTGATACTGCGGCGGCAAGTGGCACTACAAGCAGTTAACAAGTGTTGCCGCCGCTGGATAACCAAACAGAACTCCATTCCCGAAGGGAAACTCAAAAGAAAGACAACAATATGGATAACCCCATCATAGAAATCAAAAACGCTTCCATCTTCCAGCAGGAGAACCTTGTCCTTTCCAATGTCAACCTGACGCTGAACAAAGGCGAATTCATCTACCTCATCGGTCGCACGGGAAGCGGAAAGTCCTCATTGCTAAAGACTTTGTACGGTGAGTTGCCCGCCCGCGACGGCATCGTGCGCGTAGCCGGTTACGACCTCACCCAACTCAGGAAGAAGGACATCCCCTACTTGCGCCGCAAGATTGGCATCGTGTTTCAGGATTTCCAACTGCTCTTCGACCGTAGCGTGGAGAAAAACCTGGAGTTTGTGCTGGGTGCCACGGGTTGGACGGAGAAAGCCGAGATTTCGCGCCGCATCGATGAGGTGTTGGCCAAAGTGGGACTGAGCGACAAGCGCAAGGTTATGCCCCATCAGATGTCGGGCGGCGAACAGCAAGGCATCGCCATCGCCCGCGCCTTGCTCAACGACCCCGATGTCATCCTTGCCGATGAACCCACCGGCAACCTCGACCCAGACACTACTTTGGAAGTGATGAAACTCTTACGCAATATCAGCGAGAACGGCCAAGCCGTGCTGATGGCCACGCACAACTATACTTTGATGCAGAAATACCCCTCGCGCATCGCCAATTGCAAGAATGGGACGGTGGTGTGTTCGGAGATGGAATAGTTTAGAGTTTAGAGTTTAGAGTTTAGAGTTTAGAGTCAGTGGAGAGTTGAGAGTTGTTAGTTAAAAGTATATTGTTTCGATGATTTTTAGCGCATTGGCCTCATTATCATACAACTGTCTCATCTGCTCATCGCGTTCTTCGATGTCATCCTCGGTGAAGTCCTCTTCCATCAGTCGCTTAATCTCAGCAATCATCTGCTCGGGCTCGTCGGCAACCACGCAAAGACTTTCCAATGATGTCCCTTTCACCATATCAGAATTAACCAAACAGAACCTTCCGTTGTATAGCGCATTCAACAATTTCAGTTTCAGTCCCGTAGGTTGATTGGTTACCAAAATGTTCACCTGCGCCTGTCGCAATAGGTCAATCATCTCGGCATCATCGGGATTGGCCACCAAGGTCACATTAGAATAATTATCAGCCAGTTTTTTCAATTTGTCTGAAGGATTCAAGCCTGACACGATGCAATGTAAATCAAGCTCGGAGAAGACATTCTCTATCAACCATTTGGCTGCATCTTCATTCTCGCGAACCGAAAGATTGCCGTGATACAAGACATACTCTCCCCTTCCCGTCTCGGAGCACACTGAATCGGTGGCGCTGAAGCCAGGCACTAGCACGACATTCCTATACCGTTGGGCAAAGTAATCGCTGTCCTTCTGCGAGATGGCAAAAACACCTGTAGCTTTTTTCAGAACAGGTTCGTAGCGCCTTAGTTTCCAAGCTTCTATATGATAAAACAAACGCTTCCAACCGCATCGCTCCGTATCGCCCAGTCCGTTGTAATAGTCATGCTCGACATTGTGTGCTCGGACATAAATTTTCCTGTTTTTCAGACGCTTGTCAAGCAAAACAGCAGTCGTATGCAAGCCTTCACAAAGGATGGGATAATCGTCTTTCAACAAGTCTTGAACCAAAGCCTCCGAACGGCGCGAATTGACGATAAAAGGCGTAAGACTCAACTGTTTGACAAAGGAAGTGTCGCGCTTGTAGTACTTCACCTCATGGCAACGCTTCAGGATCTCCTGTTCGCCGCGACCGTACTCAAAGCAATGAAGATGCACCTTCACACCCGCTTCCGAAAGTGCCTTCACACGATAGAACACATCGATGACCCCACCGTAGTTGGCGGGATAAGGCACATCAAAAGCAATGACATGTAGGTGATAATCGGTATCATTCATAATGTTTGTAGATTTCTAGCAGTTTTTGTTCCTCGTTCTCCCAACACAAATCCCGTGCCGCAACGGCCAAGTTTTGCTTCCATTGCGTTCTTCTCGTCTCATCTGACAGAGCCTCACGGATGGTGGCAGCAATGGTCGCGGGTTCATGGTTCTCGATAAACAAACCCAAGTCGTATTGTCGGATAATCTTCTCAATTTCAGTCAAATGCGAAGCCACAATCGGCACACCCGCTTGGATGAAGTCGAAAAGCTTGTTGGGGAGGCTGAAACGATAGTTGAGGTTGGTGTTCTTGTCGAGGCAGAAGCCCAACTCTGCGAGTTGCGTGTAAGCCATCATCTGCTGGTAAGGCATCCTTGGAAAGAAACGCACACGGTCAGTAATCTTCAGGTCTTCAACCATTTGCTTCAACACTGGTAACACATCGCCGCCTCCAATAATCATTAGGAAGCAGTCGTCAAGCTGTGTCATGGCTTGTACCAATTCCTCTGCCCCACGCTGGATGTTGATGCCAGAGCCTTGCAGAATCAGCAGGTGCTTGTCGGTGGGCAAGCCCAATTCCGTTTTATCGCCTTTTGGTGGCAAAGCCTTTCGTGGAGGTATATTTCTGATGACATGGCACTTGACGCCGTATTTCTCACGGAACAGGTCGGCGATACTGTCGCAAACGGTAATCATCTCGCTCAATTTTGCCACCACAAAGCCTTCTATCCATTTCCATACCTTTTGCACCTTGGGCCGATGGACCAGCTCGGGTGTTTCGGTGAAATACTCATGGCTGTCGAAAACCATTTTACTTCCTTTCAGCATTGAGATGAAATAATTGGGCAGAATCGTATCCAAGTCATTGGACAGCAAAAGATTGGCACGATGGAAAAACAAGAATAGAAACAGGCGGATGTTATATTCGGCATAAAAAAGCGGGCCTTTTTCGAAAAGTAATTTCATACGATGCGAAGCGTAAGGGCGTTCATCCATGGGTGGGCTCTTACGCTGCTTCCTGCCGACCAAAAGCACTTCGTATCCAGCCTTTTGCAAAGCCAGGCACGACTTGTTGACCCTTTGGTCCGTGACCAAATCGTTAATCACCGATACGATAGCGCGTTTCATGGGGGCAAAGGTACGAAGTTTTCTGTTGAAACGCAGAAAACACCAAGGAATTGTGTATTTTTGCACCCATGAAAACCAATGTCAACCTCAAACCTTACAACAGCTTTGGCTTCGATGCTGTGGCGAAGCATTTCGCTGAAATCAACGAGATTCAAGAGCTTGAATCCTTGATTCGCTCCGATGTGTTCAAGCATGAGAAGTATCTGATTCTCAGCGGAGGCAACAATGTGCTCTTTCGGGATGATTTTTTCGATGGTGTTGTTGTATATATCAATTCAAAAGGCATTGAGATTCTTCATGAAGACGGTAATGAAGTCGTCGTCCGCGCGCAGGCTGGCGAGGACTGGCCTGACTTTGTGAGGTTCTGCGTCGGCAAAGGTTGGCATGGGGTGGAGAACCTGGCTCATATCCCTGGCAAAGTGGGGGCGGCACCCGTACAAAACATCGGCGCTTATGGCATGGAACTGAAAGACAATTTCCTGCGATGCGAAGCCATGGATTTGACCACAGGCGAGACCAAGGTTTTCACCAAAAAGGAATGCCGTTTCGGCTACCGTGAGAGCGTTTTCAAAAATGAGTTAAAAGGACAATACATCATCACTTCGGTGGACTTCCTATTGAAGAAGGACGCCCCACTCAACCTAGAATACGGCAACATCAAATCTTATTTGGAACAAAACGGCATTGAACGACCAAGCTTGCAACAGCTCCACGATGCTATTTGTGCCATCCGCGATGCCAAACTTCCCGATGTGAAACAGATCGGTAGCGCAGGAAGTTTCTTCAAGAATCCTGTCATTGAAAGGGCGCTATTTGAGGCTTTGCAGAAAGATTCTCCAACGATGCCGCACTACGATGAACCTAATGGCAAGGTGAAAGTGCCAGCGGGATGGCTGATTGAGCATAGCGGCCCTTCGACCCTTCGATTGGCCTCAGGGACCGCAGGCTCAGGGACTGCTGGAGCCACAAGTTGGAAAGGCTGGCGTAATGAACATGTGGGAGTGTATGAGAAACAGGCGCTCGTGCTGGTGCATTACGGTGGCGGCACGGGCCAAGACATTGTGGAACTCGCCCACAGAATACAAGATTCCGTGGAGGAAAAGTTTGGAATTAGGATTAGCCCGGAGGTGAATTTTGTGTAGTTGGTGCATTCAATCCAAATCCCCAAAAACCATCTCATGATAATCGCAGATGGAGTCCCTATTTAGGCTTGCATAAAGACGGATATCGCTTTTCAGCCTTCCGATTTCTTTCTGCAAGGCTTGGCTAATTGACTACAAATAACCGAACAAATCTGCCACAAATAACCGAATAAATTCACTACAAATAACCGAAAATTCGAGAAATGCTTTTATAATTAAAATAAAATCAGTAATTTTGCAGCGAAAACAAAAAGATGAATAATGAAAAAAGAATATAAACCTCGGATTGCCGACAAGCTTCTTGCCCGCAAGCTGGCAGGTAAAGGGGCTGTGCTGATTGAAGGGCCGAAGTGGTGTGGAAAAACCACCACAGCTCAACAGCAGGCCAAAAGTATGCTAGACCTTGGCGATAGCGAGGTGCTAAAGCAGAGTCGAAACATGTTGGAAATAAGTCCAAAGACTTTGCTTCAGGGGGAAACGCCTCGTTTAATCGACGAATGGCAGACCTTGCCACCTTTATGGGACAGTATTCGCAGTGAAGTGGACCGTCGAGGAACCTTCTCTCAGTTTATCCTAACGGGGTCATCGGTGCTTCCACAAGCCGATGAGACCACACATAGTGGCACAGGGCGTTTCGCCCGATTGAAAATGAGGCCGATGAGCATTTTCGAATCGGGAGAGTCTTCAGGCCTAGTCAGTCTCCGAAAACTGTTTGACGGAGAGACCTTTGAACCGCAATCTTGCAATCTCGACCTGCAAAAGATGGCTTATCTCACCTGTCGTGGCGGTTGGCCTCAAGCGACATTGTTGGAAGGAGACTTGGCACTTGACCAAGCCTTTGACTATGTCGATGCCGTCGCCGAGCATGACATTCAGCGCGTTGACGGAGTGAAGCGCAGTCCTTCCCGAGCCCGTCTGCTTTTACGCTCGTATGCCCGCAACATTGCCCAACAAGTCTCTTACGCCACCATCAAGGCCGACATGCTTTCAAATGATTCAGCCACATTAGACGAGGACACCGTGGCAGACTATATCAAGGCCTTGAAACGCTTGTTCGTCATTGAGGATTTGGAGGCATGGAATCCAAATCTACGCAGCAAATCTGCCATCCGAACCAGCGACACCCGCCATTTCGTCGATCCCAGCATTGGCACGGCAGCCCTTGGCCTTGGCCCCAGCGACTTAATTAACGACCTTAATTCATTTGGGTTGTTCTTCGAAGACCTTGCCGTTCGTGACCTGCGCGTGTTCGCAGAAGCTCTCGATGGCAGACTCTACCATTACCGCGACAGCTCTGGCCTGGAATGCGATACGGTAATTCACCGCAGAAACGGAACATACGCATTAGTTGAAGTCAAACTGGGGGGCGACAAACTTATAGAAGAAGGTGTAAATGCGCTCAAGACGCTCGCTACAGCCATAGACACGACTAAGATGCCTAGCCCTTCGTTCATGATGGTGCTGACTGCTGTCGGGCAATACGCCTACCAACGCCCCGACGGTATTTTTGTCGTTCCAATCGGCTGTCTAAAAGACTAAGTCAGCTCGTTCGAGAACGCAATATCCAAACAATGTTGAGTTCTCCAATCACTCCAAATCTCCTAAGACCATCTCATGATAATCGCGGATGGAGTCCTTGTTCATCACAACATATCAACAATCGTAATGATTCCCGTGATGGCAAACGGTATCAAGAAAAACTGGAGAGCGTAGCTGAACGCATTCCAGACCCGATTGTCAAACAATTCGAGTTTCGACTTTACCCAAAACCAGCGTGGCGGCACTTCCTGCCCCCATGCCGACCAACCTACAATAAGCCCAAGCACGGCCAAAACCGCTCCGACAATGAATTCATATCCTTCAAACCCATCGCCGAAAAGCACTAGTGCCCCAAGGACGGTTAGTATCGGCGATACCTTTTGAAAAAACCATAATAATGCTGTTATTAACATATTAATCTAATCTAACAGATTTACAACTACTCTTCTCAGAATTCTCGGCTTGTTTCAATTTTAGACTACAGCCAAACAATCAGTGTATTTCGGCAATTTTATTACAGACTTTCCAAACAGTCATTTTTAATTACACTTCTGACAAATTCCAGGCAGTTCCTTAACTCATCTATTACACAACATTCCTCTGGCTTGTGGGCATTGTAATAACCGCAACTAATGTTGCAGCAGGGCACAGCAAGACCTCGACGCTTCAACGCAACGACATCAGTGGTGCCACCTGCCACAGGAATGTAGCCATATTGCTGCCTTAATTTCAACGGAATAAAACCATCATCGCAAAGGCGCAAATCCACTTTCTTGCTATAAGTCACAATGTCGCTATTGCCTTTACGGTCGCATTGTATCACATATTTTACATCTTCAAAGAAAGCAAGATCACATGCTTTCGAGCCTCGGCATCCCTCAAAATCACCATCCTTTTCTTCTTGCACAAACAAAACTACCTTAAGCGTGATTTCTGTTCGTAACAGATTCAGTGCAATCCAAACACCGTTTTTATCGTCGGCACCAATGCCAACACACTTTCCCTCTTCATCAGTCGCAAATATCACTCCATCCTCCTCATGCAAGATCCTTTTCTGTGGCCGATGAACTTCATCCAAATGTGCAGCCACACAAGGATAAACCTTTGTTTTTCCCTTGACAATGAAAAGATTGCCAATAGCATCCTCTTCGATGGACAAATCCAATCCGTCGAGTTGGGTCAAAACAAAGCGTTTGATTTCTTCCTCACGACCTGATTTGCTGTTAATAAGGTATAGTTGCTTGAGTAGCTGCATAATGCTATGATTGTTTGTCCTCTTCCATTTTTGGCAATCCGTAGAGTTCGCGCCAATAATTTGATTCAGATGGCCGAACATTGTATTCTTCTGTATGCAAACCTTTGATTTTCTTTGTTTCAAGATTTCGGTTAAGCACATCGGCAATGTTGTAGATTGCGGAATGCACTTCCTTTTTGAACACCATAAGTTTATACGACACCGTAATCAGCAACACATTGGCGTTTGTTCTTGTTTTAATGTACCTCGCAATGTTATCCTTGTTTAGTTTTGGTTGTACCTGATGGGCATCTGTTGTTAGTTGCGCCTTTTCTGACAAGGTATTACTAAAATCGTCGAATAGTTGCTTTAATAACTTTTTGTCATGCGTTATACATTCCTCAAAATCGAAAGATGTCTCACCTTTTTCTCCGCCAAACTCAAAATGAAAATCGGTTATGTTCTTAACTACTTGTTCTCCGGCAATAACAATTATCCAATCGTTTTCACTTCTGTCGTTTGTAATGGCATCAATAAACTGTTGGAATACACTATTATTCTTGGTCTCTTCAACAATTGTGTAAAAATTGAATCGTTTCTCCCTGTCCAAGCCGTTCTGACGAGAATAAAACTCATTGGCTACATAGTTAAATCCACCTAATTGCGCAATATGCCAGTCGAAAAAACTCAACCCGTTGTCTGCTTTACCTATCGGGTTAACTATGGTAACACTTGAATTTCGGTCAATATGGCATCCATATTTTGTATTTGCAACAAATTGATTCACTACAAGCATATCGGTTTTCGGCCCTTCCGATATGGCATCGCTAAGATTCTTGATTCGAAGCCCTTTTGATGCAGCTACCGACTTTACGATTTCATCTTCTGTAAGCCCCATGTCTAACTTCAGATTCCCAAGACTGACATTTTTAGCTGGCCAAAATATGCCTTCACGTTTTATGTTTTTTAAGAGCATAAATTCATTTATTGACTCAGCATTATCTTTTAGCGCTTTCGCGTCACGTTCAGCCTCCATCACTTCGGTGAATCCCGATCCAATAAGACCAGCAGGCACCGCAAAAATGGCAATTCCAAGGACGCCTACGATGATAGCCAAGACGTTTCCCCATGCCGTCACCAAAGGATAATCCGCAATTTTACCTGGGTCGCCAAGGTATTTAGCAAAAGACCAAACCAAAGTTTTCCAACCGTTTTCACACAATTCAGGTTGAGCGGCATGTTCTGCAAAATACAGGAAAAACGACAGAATCACTGTTAAGATGGTTAGGAAGGCTAGACTCACAGTCAATTCATGCTTTTTGGACGAGATGGCATCGCCCAAAATCCTGAACGACTTCATGTAACGGAAAATGCGCAATAGGCGGAAAACCCTCAAGATCTTCAGCGCGGCATACGGCATCGGCATAAAGAAGTGTAAATAAAAAGAATATGTTGATAGTATATCAATCAACCCGTAAAATGTGAAACAATAACACAACCTTCCTTTAAAGCCTTTGAATCTTGCATCTTGAAGGTCGGCAGTCCATATTCTTAAAGTGACCTCTATGGTAAAGAAAATGGTGGTAAACCAATCGATAAACTTCAAGATGTGCCCATATTTTTCAACGATGTTTTCGTAAGTCGACAGGAACACTTCAACGGTGCTGACAACAATCAGGCCGATGATAACATAATCGACAATGTTTTGCCATTGGCGTGTGCGAAAGTTGTCGTCAAATACCCGCGCCAGTTCTTTTTTAATTTGTTGAAAATTCATAGCGGTCATACAATCAGATTTTGGGTTGCCAGGGTATGTATCACGGCTTTCAAAGCCTGTACTACAATTTCAGTTGACATAGAAGGTTGCTTGTTTTTTCCCACGACTTGGCAAGGCAAATAAGGGACATGGATAAATCCTGCTTGCATGTTTGGATATTTGCTATATACCAAATGCATGGCAGTATAAAAAACGCTATTGCAAACATAAAGTCCAGCACTATTGGAGATAGTTGCAGGAATACCCTCATCTTGAACAGCTTCCACCAGCCGTTTCAGCGGCAAGTTGCTGAAGTAAGCATTCGGGGCATCTGCTTGCAATTGACACTCCTGAGGCTGATAGCCGTCATTATCGGGCTTTTTGCTGTCAGCTATGTTGATGGCAACACGCTCCACTTCGATTGCACATCGTCCTCCAGCTTGACCGATGCTCAGCACTACATCGGGACGATAATCGTCAACGGCCTGCTCCAGCATCATCATTGCTTTTTGAAACGAGACTGGCAGACATACTTTCAAAACCTCCACATCTTCCAAGAGTTCAGGAAACGCTTTTACCGCTTCCCATGAGGGATTCACTTCTTCTTGACCAAAAGGCTCAAAACCGGTAAGTAAGACCTTCATCATCAGTTGTTTTAGTCATACAACTCCTAGTTGCCAGACTTTTAATTTTTTTGTTTGGATTGTTTACAAAAGAGGGCAGGCACGGTGCCTACCCTCCTCACAGAAAAAAAGGGTTATTTTCCCGCTGCGCTCAAGGTGATGCCGTTGTCGGCGAGGGCCGAATCGTCCTTTGTGGCGACCTGCACCTTAATGCCGAACACTTCCTTGATCTTGTCCTCGAAGTTGCCGACCTTCATGTTGCCGACCACTTTCACCTCGCCGCCTTTGGCGCCTTCGGCACGGATGGATGCCAAAGTAGCGTTGTCGTCAGCAAAGCCTGGACCTTTGTAAACTCTCAATGTCGCACCGAAAGCCTCCTTGAACTGGGCTTTCAACGTCTTGACCTTCATGCGGCCATCAATATTGAAATCTGCCATAATAAAAAAGTGTTTAATGTTTGCCTACTCTTTATAGGATTTTCGGCGATGCTCCTATTATTATTGTTCTATTTCTTCGACAGTATATCCCAAAGCTTTCACTTGCTCCATAAAGGGGGTGAAATAGCGTTCGGGCCAATAATTCCAGACCACCACTTTGCCATTTTTCAAAGGAATTACCTCCTCTTCCTTCATGTAATAGTTTCCTCCTGGAGTGCCTTGGCTATCAACGATGGTCAAGGCCATCTCAGGCGTGGCCACAATCATATTCGTTGCCGTATTGAATGCCCTTTGCAGAGTCACCAAGGCCGCGTTGGGGTTTTGCTCTGCATAGTATTTTACTATTGCATGGCACAAACGTCCTTTCAACTTGTAGGTTTGTCCGTTGAAGACAAATGCCTTCTTTACTTTCTTCTCGGTATTGGGATTAAGCGATGCATTTCTCACCTCACAGAGTTTCAAATCATTATCGACAAGGAAGCTGTTGTCGGGCGAAGCCACTTGAACCTCGATGCCATACAAGGCCATCATGAACTCCTCGAAATCGCCAACAATGTCGTTGTCGCCACAGTCCAGTTCGCCGCCTATGGCGCCCTCGCCACGGATAGCAGCCAGCGTGGCATTGTCGTCTGCAAAATGGTGGTGATAATACACCCTAAGCACTGAACCGAAGTTGTTCATAAACTGTTCCTTCAGCGTTTTGACCTTCATTTGGCCCGTAATCTTAAATGATGCCATAATTATTTCTTTTTTGTTGCCTACTCTTTACAGAATTTTCGGCGATGCTCCTATTATTTTCTTACCAAGTACTTACTTACCAAACAAACGAGCAAAAAAGCCTTTTTTCTTTTCTTCGATTTTCTCGTCTGGTTTTTCCTTCATGCGTCTTTGGATTCTCGAATCCAATATCATCTTGAACTCATCACGGCTCAAACCGATGGAATCCGCTTTTTTCAACAAAATTGCACGCTCCTCCTCCGTGACAACGAAGTCCTCAAGAGCCATGTCAATAAGACTGTTAATCACCGATATGTCATCTGGTGATGGTTTTTTAGTTGTAGGTCTTGGTTCAGACCCGACTTTATAAATTGCTCCAAACTTACAATTAATATCACACACACCACAACCATTACACTTTGCAGGATCAATTATCAATGAAGGTAGTTTATGACCTATTGCGATATAATTGGTCTTAGAAATGGCATTAACAGTACAGTTCTTGGCACACTTACCGCAGCCGATACATTTCTCCTTATCAATTACATAGTTTGTTTCTTTGATATTATTAGATTGAGAAGGGGAATCGACCAAACTACCCAATGATGGGTCTTCAATAATGTTTTTAAATTTGCCCCATAATGCATGATTTTTGTAAACATTCAATGCTCCTTTAGGAACAATAAGATGATCATCTTTTGATAAATTAACTACTTTTTCCACTACTGGAGGGGTTATATTTTGCATTCTCAAAATGACCGTTCCACTTTCTCCATCAATTCTGGAAATGGTAGAAACAGAGGGTGGAATTGTGATTTGACAGTTTCTCAATATCGACAGCGATGTAATTGAAGACGGGATAGTGATATTTTTGCAACCACGAAGAGTACCCAATGATTTCACAGATGATGGGATGATGATATTTTCACAACCACTTAACTCCTCTATTGATGTCACTGAAGATGGAATAATAATATCCTTGAAATCCAACAATGTTCCTATCGATATCACGGAAGATGGGATAATAATATTCTCGCAACTCCACAATGTTCCTATCGATGTCACGGAAGAAGGTATAGTAATATTCTTGCAGTAGTACAATTGACCTATTGATGTTACGGAAGATGGAATAATAATATTCTCACAATAAAACAATTGTCTTATCGATGTCACAGATGACGGAATTGTGATATTAACACAATGAAGCAATTCTCCAATAGCGGTTAATCTATACTTTTTTCCACCTATTTCAACAATTTCTTGAAGAGGACCACTAGTAGTAGCCTTCTCTTCTCTGTTTACTATTACGGTATCCTTGCCACTGATTTCATAGGTATAGCCCTTCTTAAGCACTATCTTGTTTTCCATAAGTTTAGATTTTTCTCTATATTTCTTTAAATAACTGACAACAAAGCGGTTAACGAATAGTCTATTACACCTTTCCCAATTGTCTTTAGCGCCTCAAAAAGTGTTTTGTTCTTTGCTTTTTTAATAATGTCCTTGTCAATAAACAAATCATTGAGAACACCAATAAAGTCTTTTGCATTAACACTTACGATTTCCGAATTAAAGGAACGGTCGGAAAATAACCCCTTGTCTTTCAATTTTCCATCTAGATAGCCACGCAACATTTGGTTTTCCACAATGAAAACCAACTTTTTACCATCCGCCTTGAATTGGGCTTTTGCAAGAACTTCTTCCAAACTCTTTTTGAAAATCTCTTCAGTATTTTGTCCGTATTTCAATTCTGCTTCATATCTTAATCTTTTGACTTTTGTTTCTGGGATTCTCAATTCAAGACTTATTGTGCGATTAGACTTTGTAGTCCAGCCAGCATTAAGAAGTTCATTAAAAATAGCGACTTCAAAATCATTCTTATTCATTGAGCCGAAGCCCTTTTTTAAGTATTTGTCAATTAGTTCATTCATTTTTTCGATTTTTTCAGCTAGATATTCTCAATTCATATTATACCCAAACAATCGTGTACAAAGTTTTTCTTTATACAGGTTCTCCCTATGGACAGCGTAATCATCGGTCACGTCCAACGGGAAGGTTTCGAGGATGAACCATTGGAAATGGTCCCAAGCGTAGTCTTTATTCTTGCTTAGCAACTCAACCAGCATGTCGTTGTTGCCATGTCCGTTGGTTTCGGCATACACTTTCCAGCGGCCCCAGATGCCTTCGTCACCATAGGCTGATCCAACATAGAGCTTGCCGTTGCTTTGGTCGGCAATGCCATAGATGCCATTCACCGCCTTCAGCTTGTCGCGCCACTCCACGTTGTCGGTCTCGATGAGGTTCTTCAACTCCTTGAAAGAGAGCAGTACGTCATTATACGAGGTGAAAGGAATCATCATGCGAATAATGCCTTCGTCGATGCGAAGCACTTTCTTGTCGCCTCTGAACCATTGCATCCAACGTAGGGCCGCCACGCCACCCCAATCGACAAGCACACGACCACTATACTCCTTGAAAACTTTTAGTTCAACCACTTTCACAAAGACTCTATTCCTGAACGACTTTTTGTCATCGGTCGGAACGGCGATCTTCTTGTCCAGGCCAAGGATCTTGTACACACCAACGAAACGGGAATACTTTCCGTCGACTACAAAGACAACAACATATGCCGCCTGCATCAGCAGTTTTGCATTTTCGGGCGTGTGCTCCCTGACGTAATCCTCAAACAAGCCATCATCCTGATGGTCGAGGAATAGGTCGAACAGGTTCTTGTCCCTGTGCATCTTTCCTTCGATGGTGATGGCCATGTTTTTCAAGCGCATCAGTTGCACCTTGCCTTCAGCCAAGGCTTGGTCGAATCGGACATCTTCGCCACTGAGCAACTCAATCAAAGATGTTGTATTTAGCTTTTCTCCTATCATTTTTCGTACTCGCCTCTTGCGGCCTGCCCAATGGTTATCTCATTAGGAACGCAAATTTTTCCAGCCTTGTCCTTGATTTGAACCTTCACGCCAAAGTTGGTGTCAAACATCTTCTCAGCATCACCAACTTTTGTACTGCCTTTGATTTTGATGCCTTCTGCTTTGGCGTTAACATCTTTGGTGGTTTTCTTGTTCAAGGCGGCCAAAGTCAAGTCACCTTCAGCGATGATGTTGCCTTTGTAGAACACCAATTGCAGGTCAAATGCATCCAAGAACTCCTTGGAGAGGGTCTTGAATTTCTTCTGCGGAGCCACAGTGAATTCCGCTTTATTGAATCTGTCTTTCAGGTTGTTGATAAGTCCCATAATATTAAGTATTTAAGTGAAACAATAATTCTATTTTTTCTTTGCTCTTTCCCTTTCGCGCGCCAAAGTTTCTTTGCAACGCTCTATTTCCCGTTTTAGACTTTCAATCTTGCGGTCATGACCGGTGGCACGGTCAATTTTCGACTTGCGATAGCTGGCCTTGCTGCTTGGCGATGTAGCTCTTTTTATGAGGTCGGCATAATATGCGTTGTCTTTTTTCTTTGCCTCGCGCTCTTTAGCTACATCGGCCCGCAGGTCGATGAGACGTTTACGGTAGTATTCTACGCTCATGGTGTTATTCTTTTGAGTTTAAGAAATCGATGAGCTTGCTGCCGAACTGACGGGTGTTCCATTCGGGGTCGTACTCGAATCCCTCTTTCTCTGCCACCTCACGGAGAGCGCCTTTAACATTGTCGTAAACACGGTAAACTTCGATACTACCGCTTTCGAGTACACCAAGCATGTACTCGCCACTGATTGCTGATTTTTTGTAAGCCATTGTTTGTTGTTTTTAGAATTATTAATTAATTGATCATATTGTCACTATACAATAGTGGAACTCCACGCTCTCGTAGGTGTTAGTATTCCAATGGATAGTGTATTCGTGCTCGAGGTCAAAGTCGGGATGCGTCTTGGCGCAGGTACTTTCAGGATTTTGCCAATGTTTGGCCTTTCCATGACGACCCTCTTCCATGCAGAATAGTCGATTGTTGGAGGCTTCTCGGCTGGGGCTGACATACTGCTTGTCGTTGGTGACAAATACCGCCAAGCCGTTTTTTACAGCGTCAAAACGGTTACGTACCAGTTCCAGTCGGCGTACGTCTTTCCAGAAGTCGTACATGCCCAAATCCTGTGCACCATGATTTTTCAACACATCCACGGCTTCGTTGAGCTGTTCGCCAAAACGCAGTAGCCGTTTGCTGTGTTTTTTGGTTTTGTATTTCAATTCTACTGGCAGGAACTCTTGATTCATACGTAGCAGGATGTCCAGTTTTAACTCGTTCTTCCAGATGTAGTTATCCAACTCCTCGAAAGGCACATAATATTCTACATCCACATCATCGTAGTGTCCACTCCCGATGAGATACAACGCCAAATGCATCTGCAAATCGCGCTCATTGAACAGCAGTTTCCCGTCCTCACGGTCGAGGTATTGCTGTATATCGGCTTTTGCTTGTTCGATTAACGTCATTTCCACAAGCCTTTTTGGCAGCCGTCGGCTTCGCACTTCTTGTTGAAGGCGGCAAGAGTCATCTCGTCGGCGGAACCACTTGTATAGTAACGGTGGCCATCCTTCTCTGTGTAGCATACTTGGACATAGAGGCCAAAGACGGTATCGAATTCCTTCTCCAGCGACTTGATTTTCTTGTTGCCGCTGATGGAGATGTCACCACCCGAGTCGGCACGGCGTACCGAAGCAAGGGTCTTATCGGGATCAATACCGCTGATGCTCTCTCCTTTAGCCACAGCTTGACGGGCATAACTATAGCATATCTTCAGGCGCAGATAAGGGAACTGCTTGTTGAACTCCTTCATCAGGGTGCCAATCTTTTTGTTGCCTGTCACTGACAGCTCGACGGCAGTCTTCAAAGGAGCGGCTTTCTTCGTAGCAGGTTTTGCTGCAGGCTTGGCCGTTGTGGCTTTCTTTACGGGAGCGGCTTTCTTGGCCGTTGTGGTGGTCTTCTTGGCGGCGGGTTTGGCCGTCGTTGTCTTCTTTGCTGCAGTCTTTGTTGTTGTTGCCTTTTTGGTTGTTGTTGCCATAACTTTATTGTTTAAACTATCGGTCATACTCGCCTCTTGCGGCCTGCCCAATGGTTATCTCATTAGGAACGCAAATTTTTCCAGCCTTGTCCTTGATTTGCACCTTTACGCCAAAGTTGGTGTCAAACATCTTCTCAGCATCGCCAACTTTTGTGCTGCCTTTGATTTTGATACCGTCTGCTTTGGCATTAACATCTTTGGTGGTTTTCTTGTTCAAGGCAGCCAAAGTCAAGTCGCCTTCAGCGATGACAGAGCCTTTGTAGAACACCAATTGCAGGTCAAACGCATCCAAAAACTCCTTGGAGAGGGTCTTGAGTTTCTTCTGCGGAGCCACGGTGAATTCTGCCTTGTTGAATTTGTCTTTCAAATTGTTAATCAGTCCCATGATTTTAAGTATTTAAATGAAACAATAATTCTTGTTATATTTCCCACCTGCAAAGAAACGCACTTCCACACAATCTTTTCAGGTTCATTTTGGTTCATATTTGTTCGTTTCTTGTCAGCACAAAAAAAGCGTGATACTTTTGCATCCGCTTATCGAGGTGTTTGGCATACCTAAAGAAACCGGATGTTGAAAAGCACACGCCATTCGTGTAACTTTCAGCATCATTCTGGTTTCTTTATCTCAAATCGCCAAACTTTCGATAAGACAGAATATTGCTAATCGTCTGATTATATGAACTATATTGCTTATTATTGCGCCTTGCGGCGGGTTATTCCATAGGCTTTTCTTTTAGTTTTACGCTCCAAAATTAGGGATTTTTTGGGAAAAGCAAAAGAAAATTGAGGATTTTGCGGCAAAGGATGGTATTATTCGTTCAGAAAAACGGGTCAAATTATGAATTATTCGTTCATAAAAATGGGTAATTATTTGCTTAATTCGTTCAAAATGTGTTATTTACTTAAAATCTACTAAAAAATGCCGAATTGTATGTCACCACACCATTCGGCATTCAATGTCCAAAATCAAGAAAAGAAACTACTATGATCAGTCATCATCGCAGAGTTTTTCTTCCATCCGTTCATATTTTCTTTCAAGTTGTTTGATGGAAAGGTCAAGCTCGTCTTCCTCTTCGTCCGTCATTTCCTGACCTTTTGCATAATCCTTGTCCGTTAAAAGTTCCGTGGCATCATCAAACGCCTCGTAGGCGTCTTCTAACTCCTCGCAACTTTTGGCCTTGTCAATGGCTTTCTCAAGCTTGGAACAAACCTTTTTCCAATCCTTGTACTCCTGTGAACCACTCGACCCACAAGACACAAAAAACAATGCCATCATTACAAACATTACAAAATACAACTTTTTCATTTTCTAATCCCTAATTCCGTGTCGGGCGCAACTTTTAATATGTTTTAATGTTGTTGTCATTCTTTTCCAGAATTCAATTGACCATGTTTTGATACACCATATTGAACATAAGCATAACCGCATCTATTATTAGCGCAATCATAACCGCCTTCTTGCCAGGAAACCCAAAAAGTCTCCAAAGACAGACCATCAGCAAGGTTATCGCCAGCGGCAACAAGGGTGGAAACATCTTCATGCTGTCCCAAACATGTCCTTGAAATAGTAAAGCAACCGCCCGTTGGCCTCCGCATACCGGGCACGAAACCTCAAATACCTGTTTGTAGAAACACGGCAACATGTTGACCAAAAGCCATTGGGCGGTTAGTATCATAGCATTGGGTGATTAGAAATCCAATAAATCTTCAAACAAGTCAGAGTCAAAGAGCATAAATGATCCGCCCAAAACCAAGGCGGAAATAATGCCCCATATTATTGCAATGGCTCCCAAAATCACACCAATAATGGATAGGATGCGACCTGCATTCAACATTCCAAAATTAACATATTTCATCGGATTCATTCGATACATCATCATAGGTTTCTTGGACAACGCCAAGCCAATAATTCCACAGATAAAGCCCACAAATACGCATCCAAATAGGATTGAACAGATGCCCAAAATGAGCACGGCAGTGGCATTCGGCAACTTTTCAAATTGTTGATTGGCTGTCAGAGGTTGGTTTTCCATAACTTTTCTTTTTTATAAGGTCTACTTTTTAATCCATCAAAGCTTTCGTCATCTTCTCAGTGATCTTGGCATAGCGCTTCAGCTGGGCAGCAGACATGTCGTCTTCAGCGTCCTCCAGTTGTTCAGCAAGCTTCTGTGCCTTCTCTGCCAGTTTCACATACTCGCCCACGGCCGTCATGTCACCTTTCATTGCCTTTTTGTAAGTTTTGATGTACTGGTCGACATACTTCTCATATTCGTCAAGAAGCTTGTCCCATTTGTCTCCCATGGAGATCTCAGTGGCATTCTTTGCAGGAGCCACATTGGCGGAAGCAGTGACGCAGAAGCCTCCCATAAGGAAAGCGATAACAGCAGCGGTAATAATTCTTTTTTTCATTTTCTAATCCCTAATTCCGTGTCGGGCGCAACCTTTAAACGTTTAACAGAATGTTTACGGCTGCAAAATAAGATAATAAAAACGGAATCAGTTTGGTTCATGTTGGTTCATTTCGCCTGAACCCGGTCGAACATCATAAAAGCGATCTGGTTATACTTATCGTTATGCACTTTTTCCCATGCACTTCTGAACTCATCGCTCGTCTTGCGGTCGTCAAGCAACGGCGACTGGATGTTTTGCAACAATGAACGACAGATCTTCATCCTGTTAGTAAAATCATTGTTGACACCGACAACATCAGCCTCATATTTTCCATTGTTTATGTCGTCGATGACAGGCTGATACATGCTGTCGATGATACGCTCTGCCCTGCCTAGCAACGCCATGAACTCGTCGGAATACCCATTGGGATTACGTTCCACGATAATGGTGTCAATCACATGCTGCACCTCGGTCCTGACAGTTTCCTTGGGTCTCAAAAACAAAGGGATAACCGCCAACGCCACTCCTATCAATATGGGGAGCATCCAAAGCCAGCGCGAATGCCGTTCAAAAGCCTTCCTTAATGCTTCAGCATTGGCATAACGGCGGTCACGGTCAGCACGGGAACACTTGGCAGCGATGTGTTTGTAGCGACGCGGAAAGATTTCCTTCAACAACAATCCAAAAGCATAGATGTCGGCGCGGCCATCTATCTTCACATCCGGCTCCTTTTGCTCGGGAGCCATATATTTCAAGGTGCCGGCAGGTTGCTTCAACACGGCATAGTCATCGGCATCGGAAAGACCGAAATCGATGATTTTCACATTATTGCCGTTTCTTGTCACCAAAATGTTGCTCGGCTTCAAGTCGCGGTGGATGATCTGCTTGCCATGGATGTAAACGAGAACCTCCACCAATTGTTCCACCACTTTTTTTCGAGCAGCTACGGAGGGTTTACCTTCAAGAAATTCATCCAAGGTCACGCCGTCCACATACTCCATCACGATGCAAGGCCCAACCTCGGGGTTCATTTCCTTGGCGAGTATCTTCACGATGTTGGGATGGTCGAGCTGGGTGCCTAAGTCAAACTCCTTCTTCAGCAACTCGATATAAGCCTGCTGGTCGCGATATTCGGGTTTCAAGCCTTTCAAGATGAACCACTTGCCTTGGCGCCGCACCTTCACCACTTGGTTGAAACCACTCGACGACGAGGACTCGTACACCGTCAAGGCATCCGTCTCGGTGATGAAACTCCCATTGATGATTCCCGATGTGCTGCTGTCGTCCATGGCCAATATTTTTTCGGCAAAAATAAGCGAAAACGCATTGACGCGGTCAAAATGAACCAAAAAGAATTTCGCTATTTTGGAAAGAAGTCGCATTTTTGCAGCATAAAAACAAATCGCCATGCAGAAGACCAGTCCCGAAATCTCCGAACTCAAGCAGCAAATCGAGGAAAGCGTAGGACGCAAGATGAAGACCTCGAATGATTTCACTTTTCTCAGTGGTGCCATTTGGGAGCGCACGCACGAGAACATCAGTACCTCCACGCTGAAACGTCTTTGGGGCTATGTCGACGGTCCCGACACCACCCGCAACAGCACCCTTGAAATCTTGTCGAAATTCTTAGGGTTTAAGGATTGGGACGGTTTTTTGGAGCATATCGGCCAAGACAACGGATCGGATCGCGTGACCAAACAGCACATCAAGACGGATGACTTGAAGGTCGGCGACCTTATCTCCGTGTCGTGGAAACCCAATCGTCGATGCATGTTCCGCTATCTCGGCGACTACCGTTTCATCGTGGAGCAAGCCGAAAACTCCAAGTTAAAGGTGGGCAACACCTTTCGCTGCGGTCTGTTCATCCTCGGCGAGCCACTCTACCTGAACGACCTTGTGCAAGGCGACAATCCGCCCGTAGCCTTTGTGGTGGGCAACAAGGATGGATTGTGCGAATTGGGAATCAACACTCCAAAGCCCCTATCAAATCCGTAGCCTTTTGGAAGCCGTGCCTTTCGCAATACTCGTTAATTCCCCAAGCGACCTTTGCCGAAATCGCTGGATCGATGAAATTGGCCGTGCCGATTTCGATGGCGGAGGCTCCGGCAAGCATGAATTCCACGGCATCGTTGGCATTGGAAATGCCGCCCAGACCCACTACGGGGATCTTCACTGCTTTGACCACCTGCCACACCATGCGCAAAGCCACGGGCTTCACACAAGCACCCGACAAGCCTCCCGTAATCACTGACAATTTCGGCTTGCGCTTCTCCGCATCAATGGCCATGCCCATCAGCGTATTGATGAGCGACACCGAATCGGCACCAGCAGCCTCGGCTGCCATGGCGATTTCAGCAATATTGGTCACATTGGGCGATAGCTTTACCATCAAGTGTTTGTGATATACCTTACGAACTTCTGAAACCACTTGGGAGATACCCGTCGTAGTCACGCCGAAAGCCATGCCGCCTTGCTTTACATTGGGACACGACACATTCAACTCGATGGCGGGAATCTTTTCCAAAGCATCCACCATCTCGGCACCTTTCACATAGTCCTCCAAAGTGGAACCCGAGAGGTTGAGCAACACATTGGTATCGTAGTCCTTAATGCGCGGATAAATCGTGTCGATGAAGTATTGAACGCCTTTGTTTTGCAGTCCAACGCAGTTGAGCATTCCCGAAGGCGTTTCGGCCATACGCGGATAGGGGTTGCCCTCACGCGGATGAAGCGTCGTGCCTTTCACAATGATGCCGCCCAGCTGGGCCAAGTCCACGAAGTCGGTGTACTCCTCGCCATAGCCGAAGGTACCCGAAGCCGTCATCACAGGATTGCGCAGCACTAGGCCGCAACCCAAGTCTATCGTCATGTTCACCATTTCAACCTCCTTGTATTAAATACCGGTCCTTCCTTACAGACGCACACATGACCGTCGACGGTGTCCTCCACACAGCAGAGGCAGGCACCCAAGCCGCAAGCCATCAGGTTCTCAAGCGAAACCTCGCACCTGACATCTTTTTCCGCAGCCAACTTCGCCACAGACTTCATCATGGGTTTCGGGCCACAGACATAGATTTTGTCAAAACTTTGTTGCTGCCATATCGAGTGCATCGTCACAAATCCTTTCTCGCCCAACGAGCCGTCTTCTGTGGTCACAAAAGTCTCGCCAAGTTGTTGATAGTCAGTCAAACGAAGCAAGTCGGTCTCTGTTTTACCTCCCAAAAGCAAAGTTGGTCGTATGCCTTTCTCGTTCAGCACTTTGGCAAAATAATATAAAGGTGCAATGCCGATGCCACCTCCGACGAGCAGGCACTTCTCCCCTTTCTCAGGAAGACTGAAGCCATTGCCAAGCGGCAATATGATATTGATGATATCGTCCTTCTCTGCTGCAGCCAAATGCCGCGTGCCTTCTCCGATTTGTTGCACCAAAAGAGTGATTTCATGGTTTTGGAAGTCCACATCGTGAATTGAAATCGGGCGACGCAGATAGGTGGACGGCGAGCCGTCGACGCGCACCTGAACGAACTGTCCAGGCAATATTTCGGGCAAGTCGCGTTCCGTGCGCAACCGCAGCAGCACCGAACGACCAAAGTCTTGCTTTTCGACGAGTTTAAAGTCTATTATTTGCTTCATAATACTATCTCCTTCATCATTGCGAGCGAAGCAATATAGGATAAAACCTTATATAAAAACCACAACTCTAGATTGCTTCGTCGTTCCTCCTCGCAATGACGGTTAGCACGGGACAAAGATACAAAAAAAGCCGCAAAAGCGGCTTTCCAATCAAAATATGCTATGAAAAACTTAGTCTTTTTCAGCTGGGGCTTCAGCGTTTTCAGCTTCTGCCTCGGGTTTTGCTTCCTCTTCGGTGAAGTCAAGCAGGTTCTTGTCCATCAGCATCTGATACCAAGCGAAGACCTTCTTCATGTCGGAAGGATAAACAGCATCCTCATCATAGTCAGGCATAACGAAGGCAAATTTCTCGCGCAACTCATCATTGCTGGCCTTCTTGTAGTCGAAGTCCACCTTATCACCCATCTTCTCATGAATCATCTTGAAGACATCCTTCAGCGGGCGATCCTCATCGGTGGAGAAAATCGAAATCTCCTCAAGGGAACTCATACGGTCGCGAGCGAAAGCAGGCGTGCACTTACCATCAAGGACAGATTCCACAATAAGCCTTCCAATGGCTTGAGATTTAATCACATACAGTCCAGGTTTACCGGATATCGAAACAATTTTAGTCAAATCCATAGTTCAATTTTTTTCAAAAGCGGCTGCAAAAATAGGGAAAAGATTGGAATTGGCAATTTTTTTCTTCTACTTCACCTTCTTCCAAATCCTATCCACAAGTTTTTTGGGCAACAAGGCAATCAGCGGGGGCAAATACATATTCATCAAACCCGGCTTCATAACCCTTTTCTTGCGCATCATGCCTTTCAATGCCTTCCGCACAAGCCATTGGGGTGTTCCAATCAGTCCAACTTTCACGCCGAGCTTTAACAGCCGAGGTTTAAGCTTGTACAATGGCGTGGCTATGGCTGCTGGACAAACCGTGGTAACGCCCACACCATACGGACGCATCTCGAAATAGAGCGACTTGCCGAAGCTCTTCAGATAAGCCTTTGTGGCAGAATAGATGGTGATGCCTGGACAAGGCAACTGGGCCGCCATCGACGACATATTAATAATGTATCCAAAACCTCGTTGCTTCATCTCCTCACCGAAAAGAACGCATAACCTTGTGGGTGTCAAGATATGCAAGCGCATCATTGTCAAGGCTTTGACCTCATTCTCATTGGTCAGTTCCTCAAAGAAAAACATACCCGCGTTGTTGATGAGGATGTCGATGGTAAGGTTTTCGGTTTGACAAAAAGATAACAATTCCTCTGCCGCGGTCTCGGTCGCCAGATTTTGGTAATGCGATATGACTTGGATAGTTCTTCCTTGCTGCAATTCCTCGACAGCCTTTTGCAGTTCCACCTCTTGATTGCTGACCAGCAACAGGTTGCATCCGATTTCAGCCAACTGACGAGCATATTCCAAGCCCATACCCGAGCTACCGCCCGTAATCAAAGCCCAAGGTCGCCGACCACGAGTTTCCTCAAACCGATTGAACCATTTTTTGCTGTTCATAGTGTTCTTTCCGCTTCATCAACCTCTTTCTGCAACTTCGAGGGCAGATTTTCCACACAATGATGACATTTCATCTCCAAAGTGTACATGCGCCCGATGCAATAGTTGGAATGCTTGCACTCGCTGCGCGTCACCTCACCGCGTTGGAGCTTGTTGATGAAATCGGTGTCGTTAACCAAGGCACGTGCCATTTGCAAGGCTACGAAACCAGAGTCAAGCACTTCCTCCATCTTTTCTTTCGAGACCATGCCGCCCACATAGATGAGGGGCATTTTCAGGTTGGCGCGAAAGACCTTGGCATCCTCCAAAAAATAGCCCTCGCTAAAAGGCACCGTGGGAATCATCAGACGACCTGCAAAAGCCAATCCAGCCTTGAGCCACCAGAACTTCTTCATGTCCATGTAATAGCGTAAGGTCTTGAGCGGCATCGCGCCACGCATCACCTCCATCGGGGCCTTGCTGACAAAGCCTGCTGTGAGCACAAGTGCATGAACACCAAGGCGTTCCAACTCCTGCGCCACTTTGATGCACTCCTCCTGCTGCATACCACGCCTAAAGCCGTCATGCATGTTCACCTTGACCACTACGGCCATGTCATCGCCAGCAGCACGCATTACTTCTTCTATGACAAGGCGCATGAAACGCATGCGGTTGTCCAACGAACCACCAAATTCATCGTGGCGCCGGTTGGTATAAGGCGACAGAAACTGACTGATGAGGTAACCATGACCCGCATGGATCTCCACACAGTCGAAGCCTGCCTTGCGTGCCAAATTGACGGCTTTGCCAAAATCACGCACCAGGTCGTAAATCTCTTCTTTTTTCAATTTCCTATGGAAGGTCGGGGAATAAAGGTTAAAACCTCCTGAAGCACCCACAGGCTTGCAGCCGCAAGTGGCTCGGTGCGTCATATTGCCGCAATGACCCAACTGGATGGAGGCCTTGGCACCATAGGAATGAACAGCATCAGTGAGGCGCTTCAATTCGGGGACAACCTCCTCACGCATCCACAGCTGGCCGTCGAACGAAAGGCCCGACTGGCAAACGGCTGCGTAGGCCACCGTCGTCATGCCGACACCGCCACGGGCTACAGCCGTATGATAGTTGAACAAATCCTCAGAAGGACGATTGCCATAGGCCATATTCTCGAAGGCAGCAGATCGTATCACTCTGTTACGCAGTGTGATGGGACCTATCTGGCAAGGTGTGAAAATCTTGGATTCCATAAACAAATTGTTTTACCAGATGAAGGGAATAAAGCGCTTCGTTTTTTTCGTATCAAGTTCGTTACCAAATTCTACCTTATAAGCGTCATAAATCCTATGAGCCCGAGGTGCCAGATTGGCAAACGTCCACCAAGCGAACACCGCCCCTGCCCATGACCAAGTCAGAATGGCGAAACCCACCCATTCCACGAACTCGCCAAAATAATTGGCCGAAGTCACATAGCGGAACAGGCCTCCCTTGGGCAGATAGTGGTTCGTGTCGCCATCCTTTCGCAAGTTTCGGACAATGTCATCGGATTGGATATTGATATACATGCCTATGAGAAAAACCAAGAAACCACCGATAAACCTTGGGTCAGTCAACCAATCACGACCATAATAGTCATCTGGTGAGACATAGAAAATCCATCCCCCTTGCATCAAAGCGTTCAAGACATTGAAAACCACACCCATTAAAATGATAGACAGTGGCATCACGCTTTTTCCGCGCAAACGGAAAGGAAACACAAACGAACGCTGGAAATAATGCAACTCAAAAAGGAAAAGGAACGCCAGCCTCACCAAATCGCCACGACGGTCGGATAAAAGCCACAGTAACAGCATGGCGATAAACACCGGCGACTCCATCAGCACCCAGCCGAGCTTGTTGTTGACCGACGGTCCCCATTTCGGGTTGTAAAACTTACCATAGCCCGCATCAACGAAAAACAGGCTCACATACACCACAAGGGCGATGCTCGACATAATAATCAAGAATAGGTTAAAGGTATGGATCGACATTTTCGGTAAGTAAAAGTTTTCAAAATTAGGGAAAAATGGCATTGGCTGATGAGATTTTCACCAAACAATTAAAAAAAATCCACTATCTTTGCACTTTAAACATCAAAATCTGATTAAAATGAATGGATATTGGTTTCTTATCATTGTCATCGGCCTTGTCGGGCTGTTGGTACAATGGAAGCTTAAAAGTGTGTTTGCCAAATACTCAAAGGTAGTGTCGCCAGGAGGACTTACTGGTGCACAAATCGCACAAAAGATGTTGAACGACAACGGCATTTATGATGTTTCCGTGACCTGCGTCAAAGGGCAGCTCACCGACCATTATAACCCTAGCAAGAAGACCGTCAACCTCAGCGAAGATGTGTACCGCATGAACAGTGTGTCGGCCGCTGCAGTAGCTGCCCACGAATGCGGCCATGCCGTGCAACACAAAGTGGGTTATGCCCCTTTGCGCCTCCGTTCGGCCTTAGTGCCTGCCGTTAACATCTCATCCAAATTGTCGATGATTGTCATCATCATCGGACTGTTAATCATCAACATTTTCCCTGCCCTGTTTTGGGTCGGCATCGCCATGTTTGCGATGGTGTTCCTCTTCAGTGTAATCACTCTGCCGGTCGAGTTCAACGCATCGCGCCGTGCCTTGGCATGGCTGCAATCGTCCAATGCGCTCGGCGAAACCGAGTTGGCGCAAGCCAAGGAAGCCCTCAGATGGGCTGCCAGCACCTATGTCGTGGCCGCCTTGTCGTCATTGGCTTCACTCCTATATTACATAGGTTTGGGAAACAGCAGAAGATAACTTTTGACAAGCAACAAACAAAAAACTCCGAACTACCATTCGGAGTTTTTTGTTTACTTATGTTCCAATTTATTTCTAGTCAACCACTTGACTATAAGCTTCTTTCACTTGCTTGGCAATATCAGCACTGCCGTTCGCATCAATGGCACGCATAAACTGGAGTCGGGCATTGTCGAATCGCATTTGATCATCTGGTTTTAGCGAACGGCGGTTCTCCACATAGTCTTTACTCATAGCAACAAATTGATCTACAGCAACTTGCCAATCTTCTGCAGAATAATGCTTCGAGTATTTTTCGGTCTGTTTCACGAATTTCTCGACATGATCGACAAATTGATTTGGATTTTCAGCTTTTTCATACATGGCCGGTCCCCTTTGGCAACCAGCAAAGGCAAACATAATGATCAATAAAAGAGGTAATACTTTTTTCATCTTTCTAAAAATTTGGCGCAAAAATAATACATTTTATAATTGCGAACGAAAAAAAATCCGTATTTTAGCCGTCCATTTTGCTGTGGAGTTGTTAGCAGTTGAACTGTTTTCTTGATAAGCGGACAACTGCAAGCCTTCACAACAACCAATGAAACAACATTAAACAAATCAACAATAAACAATCAACATCAATGAGCACTATCAAAGATTTGGAACCGAATGGCGTGTGGAGAAACTTCTACAGTCTCACCCAAATTCCGCGCCCTTCGAAAAAAGAAGCAAAGGTAATCGCTTTCATGAAACAATGGGGCGAAGAACATGGTCTGGAAACCATTATTGAAGACTGCGGCAATGTCATCATGCGCAAGCCTGCCACGCCTGGCATGGAGAACCGCAAGGGTGTCATCCTGCAAGCCCACTTGGACATGGTTCCCCAAAAGAATGCCGACAAAGTACATGATTTCGAAAACGATCCGATTGAAACCCATATCGAAGACGGTTGGGTGAAGGCCAATGGCACCACCCTCGGTGCCGATGATGGTTTGGGCGCCGCCGCCGCTATGGCTGTCCTCGAAGCCACCGACCTACAACATGGTCCCATCGAGGCCCTCTTCACCATCGATGAAGAGACCGGCATGACAGGCGCCAACAAGCTGCAACCTGGTTTGCTTCAGGGCGACATCCTGATGAACATGGACTCGGAGACCGAAGGCGAACTCTATGTGGGTTGCGCTGGTGGTGTCGACAACATCGGTACCTGGACGCCTACCTTTGAAGCCGTTCCTGCTGGCATGAAAGCCTTCCGTCTCTTCGTGAAAGGACTGAAAGGCGGCCACTCGGGCATGGACATCAACCTAGGTCGCGCCAATGCCAACAAGGTGCTGAACACCATGCTGCTGATGGCAGCCGAGAAATACGGTCTGCGTCTTGCCTGCATCGATGGCGGTAGCTTGCGCAATGCCATCCCAAGAGAAGCCGAAGCCATCGTGGTCATCCCTGCCGACAAGGAAGAGGAGTTCAAGCTGTATGCCGCTGAATATGAAGGCATCTGCAAGGAAGAATTCGCTGAAGTCGAGCCCGAATTGGCCATTCTCTGCGAAGCTACAGAGATGCCTAAGCAGATCATTGACGTGAAGACGCAAGACAACATGTTCTGCGCCATTGCCCGCTATCCCAATGGTGTCATCGCCATGTCGGAAGATTTTGAAGGCACCACCGAGACCTCGAGCAACCTGGCTACATGGAAGATGGAAAACGGCAAGATCGAGTGCGTCTCACTGACTCGTAGCCTTGTCGATGCCGCAAAGGACAAGTTGGCCGAGGAGATTCGCAAGAACCTGACCGACAACGGTGCAGAGGCCTACTCCACCGGCGACTATCCTGGCTGGAAGCCTAACATCAACTCGACCATCCTCAACCTGATGAAGAAGGTCTATCTAGAGAAGTTCGGCAAAGAACCTAAGGTGATGGTCATCCACGCCGGCTTGGAATGTGGCATCCTCGGATCGAAGTATCCGCACTGGGACATGGTCTCATTCGGTCCCACCTTGGTGCACCCACACTCACCCGACGAAGCCCTGCTCATCGAGAGTGTGCAGCCCTTCTGGGACTTCCTCGTTGAAACACTGAGGAACATCCCCGAAAAAGAGGTCGTTGCATAAGCGATTCATTATCATGGATTTGAAAAAGACAAAACTGGTTTCAGTTTTGCCTTTTTCTTTTTTTTCAAAAAAAATGTTGGAGCAAAGGAAATTCTTTGTACTTTTGCAGCCCGATTCAAAGAGATTCTAGCGAATAGTAACAATAAATAAGATAGAGAGATGAAGCGCACTTATCAACCTTCGAACAGAAAACGTAGAAATAAACACGGTTTCAGAGAGAGAATGTCAACGGCTAACGGCCGTAAGGTCTTGGCCCGCCGCAGAGCCAAAGGCAGAAAAAAACTTACAGTTTCTGACGAGTATTAATTTTCGGAAGCCGTTATATTTCTCATTTAAGGTAACGAAGGCGAACCCGCTAAGGATTCGCCTTTTGTTGTTTTTCATTGTCGCAAACTGCGTCTCGCAGTTTGTTTATATAATTCCCTTTTTTGAACTGCGAGACGCAGTTCATGACAACGAGCAACGATAAATGATTTCCTCTCCCCTACGCGCCAAATGCATCCGCTCGCGCTGCTCTTCGGAAATCTCATAGTAAATCCTGTCCTCCGTCACTTTGAAGCCCGCCTTGCGAAGCACCTCGGCATAGTCGCGGCCGAATTGGCGTACATGGTCATATTGTCCGTATAAGCGTTGCCGTTCCTTTGGGTCGGTGACGCTCGGGTCTTCAAAGGTGTCAACATCGGGATTGATGGGAACCAACAGAATCGCCCAGCCATTAGGCTTCAGGATACGCTGGATCTCAGAGAAAGCCTTATTGGCATCGCTGACATGTTCAAGGACATGATTGCAGATGACCACATCATAAGTGGCGTTCGGCTGGTCGATGGCAGTGACATCGAGATGCAAGTCGGCAATGGGAGAATCTAAGTCAGCGGTGGTGTAGTCGAGGTTTTTCAAAGCACGGAAACGCTTCAAGAAAGGCTGTTCAGGCGCGAAATGCAACACCTTGAGCGGGGCCGTGAAGAAATCCGTTTTCTCTTTCAGATAGAGCCACAGCAAACGATGGCGTTCAAGCGAAAGGCAATTGGGACACAATCTGTTATCCATCGCCTTGCCATAACCGTAAGGCAAAAACCTACGAAAATGCTTGCCACATACAGGACATTCCACCTTGTTGCCCCAATAAAACGGGCGGATTAGGATACTGAATACATAGCTCAGCCTTATGAGCCACTGACGGGGAAATATCTTGGTGAAAAGAGAAATCAACTTCTTCATAATCATTTGTCAGATTTGATTTTACATGCATTATGAACCGACATAATGGTTTCGGTCATGCGAGTCCATGAGTACTTTTTCTTCTCTTCCACAATATGAGTCTCGAAATCAGACATGCGATGGTTGGAGAAGAAATCATGGAGAGCATCTGCAATGCTTTGAGGATTGGGATCCACTGCATAACCCACGACCCCATTGGGAACAATCTCCTCAAGACCTCCCACATTGGTCACCAACATAGGTTTCTCGAAATGGTAAGCAACCTGAGTGACACCACTTTGAGTGGCCGATTTGTAAGGTTGCACCACAATATCGCAGGCATTGAAATAATCCTTCACCTGCTCATCGGGGACGAACTGGTTGACGATGATGACCTTATCCTGCAAGCCAAGCGATTTCATTTTTTCCAAATAAGGCGATTCGTCATCATAAAATTCACCTGCGACAATCAACTTTAAAGGATAGGCCCTCAAACGCTCGTCGGCAAAAGCCTCCAAAAGCCAGTCAAGGCCCTTATAGGCGCGCACCAAACCGAAAAACAGCATATATCGAAAACCTTGGTCAAGACCGAGATGCTCCAATGCGGTCTTGCGAGGTTCCTTCGCTCCATAATGGTCATAAATAGGATGCGGCGCCCATGCCTTAGGTTTCAAGTGTTTGTCAAGCTTTGCCACCTCTTCCATCACCGACTTTGAAAGCGCGACAAAGCCATCCATCGACTTTACGAAATAAGGTGTCAGCCATCTGTCAATCAGCGAACCTTCATGCGGCATCATATTGTGTATCAATGCAATGCATTTAGCATTTTTGACTCGTCGAGCTATACTACCATAACAAGGTGCGAAAAACGACATCCAATAGGCAAACACCACCATGTCGTAATGACCACGATTGACCATTCGCCCGACTTTCTTCCAATTGAATGGATTGATCGAGTTCACGCATCTTTCGATGTGAAGATCCTCAGGGGCTGGGGCGATAGTATATTGCGTCTTTCCAGGAAAAAGGAAGTTCGGATACTGGAGGGTAAAGGTAATGATGGAAACATCATGGCCTTCAGCCTGAAACTGATGTGCCAATCGCTCATTGAAAGCGGCGATACCGCCACGATAAGGATAGGCTGTTCCCAAAATAACTATCTTACTCATAATGGTTTACAAACAGATTGCCAATAAGACATAATGGCAAGACACTATCGCCAATTCGGGGCAAAGTTATTAAAAAAAGGCTGACCCGGCACTTAAATTGTCGTTTTCGAGGGAAAGAACCGATTTTATTCGTAATTTCGCAGCACCTTAATTAAAAGAAAATGGGGGATTTTTGGAAAATACTACTCATCACCATCTTGATTTTCTATGTATTTAACATGATTATCAAATTGGTTTTCAGGAGAAAGGTAAGAAAACTCCAGCAACAGATGGAGCAATATACCCAGGGCGAAACCGAGTCAAGAACTGATGAGTCCAAGACCCCCCATGTCGACCCAAATATAGGTGAATACACTGATTTTGAAGAAATTGAATAGAAAAACAGCAAAATAATGAAGAATAACTTTTTCCAAAAAAACAAGAAAATCCTAGGCATCGCGGCAGCCATCATTGCTTTTGCGGTCATCACTTTGGTTTATTTCTCACCCATCTTTGAAGGAAAGCGCCTTCAACAGCATGACATCGGCATGTATAAGGGTATGTCGAAAGAGATTGCCGACTACCGTGAAAGCACTGGCGAAACCACCCTTTGGACCAACTCTATGTTTGGCGGCATGCCTGCATGGAACATCTCGGCTCGACAGAATTCAAACCTCTTTAACGAAATCCATCCCATACTGTCATTGGGCTTGCCGAGTCCGATTGGGTCGGTATTCATTGCGATGTTAGGTTTCTTCCTTCTCATGCTGGTGCTCGATTGTAGTATATGGCTGAGTTTTGTAGGAGCGCTAGCCTACGGCTTTACATCCTATCTTTTCATCATCATCGGAGCAGGGCACAACACGAAAGCCTTTGCCATGGCCTACATGGCTCCAGTCATCGCTGGCGTGCTCTTGGCCTACAAAGGGAAATACCTTTGGGGAGCACTCCTCACTGCATTCGCACTTGCTCTTGAAGTGAAGGCTAATCACCTCCAAATCACCTATTATCTATTACTGATACTTATCATCATCATCGTTGCCGAATTCATCGGCGACATAAAGGCAAAGAAGATAGGTCATTTCTTCAAGGCCTCGGCTGTACTATTGGTGGCTGCCATCTTCGGCATCTTGACTAACTTCACCATCCTGTATGCCAACTACGACTATGGTAAGGAAACCACCCGTGGCAACCCTGTTTTGGCGAGTGATGAAAGCAACCAGACTAAGGGGCTCGACCGCGACTACATTACCCAATGGAGCTATGGCAAGGGCGAGACATGGAGTCTGCTGATACCCAATGTCAAAGGAGGCGCTTCAGCCTACATCGGCAACCAGAATACAGCTTTGGAAAAAGCCGATAGTCGTTTCCGGTCCAACATTGCCCAAAGCAATGCCTATTGGGGCGACCAACCCGGAACAAGTGGTCCCGTATATGTAGGTGCCATCGTTGTGTTCCTTTTTGTACTTGGAGCCTTGACTGTGAAAGGCAAGCTCAAATGGGCCTTGCTCATTGCCACAATACTCTCCATCTTGCTCAGCTGGGGGAAGAACTTCATGGGCTTCACCGATTTCTTCATTGACCATGTCCCCGGCTACAACAAGTTCCGAGCCGTATCCATGACATTAGTTATCGCGGAGGTTTGCATGCCACTACTGGGATTCCTTGGCCTAGCTGAAATCGCCAAAGACCAAGAAACCTTCAAGAAGAATCTGCCCAAGTTTTTCATCGCCTTGGGCATCACGGCTGGATTCTGCCTTCTCTTCTACCTCATGCCAAAGACCTTCTTTAATTTCCTCAGCCAAGGCGAAGCCAAACAATTTGCGCAACTGAGTTCGGGTAAGGAAGGTGCCATCTATACCCAGTTTGCCTCACAGCTCGAAAATGTCAGAGTGGCCATCTTCCGCAAGGATGCTATCCGCAGCTTCGTCTTCATCATCTTGGCTGCTGTACTTCTCTTTATTTATGGCAAGGGAAAGTTGAAGGCTATTCCTGCCATGGCCATCCTTGCTGCCTTGGTGATTATCGACATGTATCCTATCGACAAACGTTACCTCAACAACGACAATTTCGTTGACAAGGCTAAGTTTGACAAGCCTTTCGTCGCCTCAGCTGCCGATAAATACATCCTAGACGACAAGAGCCTTGACTTCAGGGTGGCGGACATCACCAAAGACATGTTCAACGACGCCAGCACCTCCTATTTCCACAAGTCGATTGGTGGCTATTCGGGAGCCAAACTCCGCCGTTATCAAGATGTCATCACCAAGTATCTCAGCACAGAGCTCAACCAACTAAGAACAGCAAAGACCTCACAAGAAATGATTCTAAGCTTGGAGCAACAAGAAGTGCTTAACATGTTGAACACCAAATACATCATCTACAACCCTCAGAGCCAGCCGTTTGAAAACCCGTTTGCCTATGGTAACGCATGGATGGTAAGCAATGTTCAACTGGCCAGCACAGCCAACGAGGAATTTGATGCCTTAGCCACAACCGACATGCATCACACTGCCATTATTGGCAAGGAGTTTGAGCAACAGGTAACAGGTTATAAAGCCAATCCAGGAGAAGGCAGCATCACTTTGACCGACTACCAACCCAATCAACTGACTTACACTTTCTCAGCAAACGAGAACAAGTTAGTGGTTTTCTCCGAGATATGGACAAGCAAAGGTTGGACCATGCATATTGACGGCCAAGAACACCCTATCCTCCGTGCCAACTACCTGCTCCGTGCCGCCATGATTCCTGCTGGACAGCACGAAATCGTGATGCGCTACGAGCCTAAGATCTGGAAAGTGGGCGGAATGATTTCACTGGTGAGTTCGTTGGCCATTTTGCTCGCTGTTGTGGGTGCCGTCATCTTCTCGCTGAAGAAGCAAAAAGTTTCGACAAAAGAATGATTCATGCTCTCCATCATCGTCTGCACATATAACCGCGACAAATACCTTTATGGTGCACTTCGATGCATCGCCGAAAACGGTTTCCCGGCAGAAGCATACGAAATCATTTTGGTCAACAACATGTCGACCGACAACACCGAAAGCGAATGCCAAAAGTTTGGGAAAGACTATCCCGATGTGAATTTTCGTTATTTTGTCGAGACCAGCCAAGGACTTTCATATGCACGAAATCGAGGCATCAAAGAAAGCCACGGAGAGACCTTGCTCTTTTTGGATGACGACTCCTACATACAACAAGATTACCTGAAAAACTTACAGCGACAACTAAACGATCATCCTGAAGCGGACGCTTTTGGAGGCAAAATCGATCCCATATTCGAGTCGGGGGAAGCGCCGAAATGGCTTTCCAAATGGAACTATTCATGGGTGTCGGCCATCGACATGGGCGACGAGGTTTGCCAATTTGAGGGCAAAGCATTCCCCATTGGTGCCAATATGGGTATCAGGAAAGCGACGATAGAGAAAACAGGTGTTTTCAACACGCAATTGGGGCGAAGCAAAAAGAACCTGATGGGCGGCGAGGAGAAAGACCTTTTTGAGCGCATCCGTCAGCAAGGTGGAAACATTTACTACTTCCCCGATGTGGTAGTGCAGCATGTAATTCCGCCCTCAAGGACCACCCTAGACTATGTGAAACGCTTAGGTGAAGGCGTGGGTAGCAGTGAGAGAATCAGGACATTGGGCGTATCGAAAGGGAAATATTTGAAACGACTGTTTTCAGAACTTGTCAAATGGGGCGGGACTGTTATTCTTTGGATGATTTCAGTTTTTCAAGGGAAACCCCAAATCGGCCGTGCTCTGATATTGTTCAGACACCATGTGAGCAAGGGCCTGCTCGGCCATATCAAGGAATAAAACCCCGAAAATACCCTGCCACTCTCTCCGAAGACTGACTCACATTACCAGCCCAAGTTTTACTGACAAGATTTTCCTTTTGTTGCTCGTCTATCTCCAGTTGGTTTTCCTTGAAAGTTCCCAACAATCCCTCAAAATCAAAGACCCTCTTCCCTATGGTTATTTCATCAAATGGCCATATAAAGCTCCTTTCTCCCGTGAATTTATGATAATCAAACAGATACAAAACCACACTTTTTTTCTCCATCAATAGATAATCATTGAGCACTGATGAATAATCAGTTATCAGCACATCAGTATATGGCAATATCGGGTAAAAATCGGTCTTTGCCGTAAGTATTCTAACATTGGTAAAACTCGAACCATCAACTTCCGTGATTGTGGTATTGGCATGAGGTTTAAAAATCATAAGTGCACGGCATTCTCTCATTACCTTATCAATGGCTTTCAGATCAAAGTCTTTTCCTAAAAAATCATAATTCGAGTCACGCCATGTCGGGAGATAGATATATATGCGATTATAAATTCCAGACTTCAATTCGGCAAGCAGTTGTTGGGTTGTCTCAGGTTCATACCGTTTCACAAAAGCCAAGCGTCTGTCTTCAGGCCAAGTCAAGACATCATTGCGGGGATTTCCCAGCTCCAGGCATTGGCTGACATCGATACGAAAAGCACGTGAAAACATCTCCGAATACATCGGAGAGGCTGAGAGCATATAATCAGGCCGTTTGAAAGACTCAGGGTGAAAGAATCGTTCCTTTAGGGTTTTCTTCACATAACGGTCAGCCAACGGACCCGAATCAATGTCAAACTCTATCTTTTTCATGGGCAAACCATGCCAAAGGTTGACAAGTGTGGCATTTCCGGATAGGCAAAACATAATGTCGGATGAGTAGGCATTGAAGAACCAAAACTTTGAGGTCAAGGCAAACCAAACGCCTTTAAGGCTGAAAATCCAGTAAGCTTTCAGTCCCTTGCTTCTTACTTCCTTCACCGTCATTTTGTTAGTGCTCAACCATACAGCATCAATCTCAGGCATTTGATCCGACACATGGATGAAAAGATACTTGGCATTGCCATCGAACCCACCGCGAAAACTTCCATAAGCCCATTTTTTCCTATTTCTTGGAAACAGAAACGAGAACGGGTAAATGCAATAGCAAACCAAATAGGCTAGGAATTTCATCGGATCATTGTTTATCAACGAACAGGTTCAAGAACAACTCGGCGCACCACAGCTGCCATTTTTGGTTTCCCGTCAGTTGGCTCATCGGAATATCATGTCGGAATTCGTTTCGTTTGGGGCCTTCCCAGTCCTTGAAAATCATGTCGACAGGACGAGGCATAGGTATTTTTGTGGGAACCTCACGCTCTGGATATTTCATTCGGTAGAGATCCCTAACGAGATATTTTGACTCGCCGCCCCTAATCCGCTGTAAGTCTTTTGGTTCAGCCATTACCAAGTTCTCGTATGGATCAAAATATGGCAAACCTGATGCCTTAAAAGCATTATAATAGGAGCTATAGCTTTCGTTCGTGCACAAATCATCCATAAATCCGAGGAAGTCTATCCCGTCCTTCCCCATTCGATACTTTTCGAAAGGTTCGTAAACATCTACAGGATGCGTGAGAACCAATTCAGGATCCAATGATATATACCGTTGGACAAACTCATCAAATTTCCAATCTTTACTCAGCAACTTGTCCATCCCCCCAAAGACATAATCCGCACCATCTCCGATAATCATAAGCTGTACGCCATCAGCCTGTGCTTGTTTGGCAGCTTTGTAAATTTGTGGTTCGATAGAGTGAACCGGACCACATTTTTCTCTCATAACGATAGGAGTAAACTCCTTGTAGTCCTCAAAAGTGATGTCTACCAGCACTTGTTTGAGTCCGTATTGCTCAGCATACTCTTTTGACCTTTCAATATCTGCATCAAAGATTTTGGTCTCTTTCGAAACAAAGGTATAAGCGATACTTCCAGATTTCATATAGGAAGCCAACACGGCACTATCCATGCCTCCTGACAAAAGGATGCCTATTTTTTCGTACATTCCATTCAGTCTGTCGAAATCGCGCTGAATCTTTTCATCAATCTCGCGGGCAGTTTTCACAGCAACTTTCTTGTCGTCGGGAATGGGAGGGAAATTCTCATGGCACATTCCTTCAACATAGTCAACACCATCCTTGAAGGTGTACCTATAAGCCATATAGGAACTCAAACAAAAATCTATGTCTGTCATATCATCTATATATGATTATTTCAAATCTCGCAAGTCGTGTTTGCGAACAGCATCCAATGCCTCATTAATCTTTGTCGAAGAAATGCCCTTCGTATACGGGAAATATACAATCTTGATGCCTTCCTTGGCAAATTCCTTCTCGTAATTCTGCCATTTTTCGGTGCCATACCAGTCGTCGCCTACAAACAAAAACTTCGCCCCAAGCTTTTTGCAAGCGGTAAGTTTGTCCATATCATATTGGGGCACAGCCGCGTCCACATATTTGCAAGACCTAACTATCTCAATCCTGTCTTCGAAAGGAATCATCGCCTTCTTGCCCTTATAAGCGACCAGTTCATCAACCGTTACACCTACTACCAAATAATCGCACATCCCTTTGGCATTCTTCAACAGATTCAGATGACCGATATGAAAAAGGTCATACACTCCCGTAGTATATCCAATAACCAATTGGCCTTGATAGTGCCGTTCTCCGGTTTGTTTCGTAGTATTATCCATATTATCTCTTATTTAATGAGTTCTACATTGTGGACATTCTTCATGATTTCCTCTTCGTCAGGAACTTGTCTCCAATTCCCATAGATATTTGTCAGGAATGCGTCCCCATCGTGAGGCACAGGCAATTTCACCATTTCAAAAACGACCTCACTTATAGGGAACACCTCCGATTCCCACATATAATGCTTGGCAAACCCCTGTCCAATCCCATAATGCAATTCACCTTTTCTCCTGAAGACATTCAGCGGCCATGTCAATGGAGTCAAACAGTGATAAACGCCCCATTGGACCTTTGTCACAAGCTTCCTAAGCTTTTCATTCTTAATGAGATAAGTATAATGAAGCAATGCAACCCTTAACTTCCCACAGACAAAAGAGCGGATGTAACTGTTCTTATCCACACAAAAAATATCGACCCCTACTCCCTTATATTTGTATAGTTTTCCTCTCTTTGGAAAAGCCCCCAACAAATTGCCTTCTTTTTCGCGGAATTTCGGAAATCCGTTGATATAATTGAAGTCAGAATGACGGTCTTGGAGGACATATTGGTGGCAATCCGACTCGTGCAGAATGTCGACCAACTTCCGGTAATCCTCCTTCGGAAGCGCTATATCCATATCATCGTCCCAAGGAATGAAACCATGATGTCTAATGGCTCCCAATGCGCTGCCACCCGTAAGGAAATAGGTCAGATGGTTGTCCTTGCAAACTTTATCCAAGAACAAAACCTCCTCCAACATTTTAATTTGAAGGTTTCTCAAATCTGAGCCTTCAGGGGCATATTTCCGTTTCAATCCTTCAGTATCAATCATACCAGGCTTTTTCAAGTGCAAAAATAGTTAAATTAATCGTCGCAACACAAATTTTTCCTAATTTTGCGCTCCAATTCAAAACGGTTCCAAAATCATATGAAGGAAGCTTTAGTCATCGGAGGAAGCAATGGCATCGGCTTAGCCATCACTTTGGAGTTGCAGAAGCAAGGGTATCTCGTCCATGTTGTCGACAAAACCCAAAACGACCTGTTTGACAGCTCAAACGACATCCATTTCGAGCTGGTCAACTTATTGTCCACGGATTTTTCTTTTTTAGAGCATTACAAAAGCATCGACACCCTTGTCATCACTGCTGGATTTGGCCGCATTGCGCCTTTCGAGGACATTTTGGAGCAAGAGATCCAGAACAGTTTCCAGGTCAATAGCATTGCTGTCTTAAAAGTGTTGCATTTCTTCTTCCCAAAAATGAAGGGAAGGGCACCATTCCATTGCGCCGTGATGGGAAGCATCGCTGGACTCATCAGTTCTCCCCTATTTGCTACATACGGAGCTACGAAAGCCGCCCTATGCAATGGCATCGAGAGTTTGAACATCGAGCTTGAAATGGCTGGCACGGAAAACCGCATATTGAATGTTTCTCCAGGTTCCATCAAAGGCACAAAGTTCAACGGAGGCGACAACGACTTGAACAAAACAGTAGCGTTGGCACAAGCCATCCTCGAAAAGATGGAAGAAAGACAAACGCTTTTTATTCCGGAATATGAAGAAGTGTTTCGTGGTGTAATTGAGCGATATCGTCAAGACCCTCGCCAATTTGGCTTGCAAAGTTACCAATACAAAATGGAAAGCGGACGCGTCAGCAGCAAGCCACAGTTGAAAATCGGCTATTTGAGTGGCACTTTCGACTTGTTTCACATCGGACATCTGAACCTATTACGCCGCGCCAAGCAATACTGTGACTATCTCGTTGTGGGCGTGCATAAGGATGCCTCCCATAAAGGCAAATCGACATTCATTTCCTTCGAGGAACGATGTGAAATCGTCAGAAACATCAAGTATGTCGACCAGGTTATTCCATCAGAACGAGAAGACTGTGATGTTTACCTCAAAGGCATCGTAAAATACGATTATCTCTTTGTGGGTTCAGACTATAAGGGAACAGAGCGTTTCAACAGATACGAGCAAATCTTTGCCGACAAAGGTGTGAAAATCATCTATTTTCCTTATACCCAAGGCACCAGCAGCTCTCAACTCAGAAATGCACTGTCAGCTATCAATAATCCTACCGCAAACAATAACGCTTAAGCCATAAGGGCATCGTATCCTTCTATTGCACATATATTTATATTCTATTTAAAAATGTACTATTATTGTAAACAATTTGTGGATTTGAATTAAATATGTAATTTTGCCACAATTACAAATAATAAAGTGCATGAAAAAGACCTCTTTGCTTATCGCCATTCTAATATCCTCGCTTATCGGCTTCGGGCAATCCTTACCTGACAATATCCTAGAGAACGAATGCAACGCGCCCTTGCCGGGGAGCACATGGAACGTACACTTACTGTATTCAACGCCAGGCAACCCGATAGCCTCCTATGCTCCAGTCCTGGCAGGCGACATCGACGACAACGGCATCGTTGACATCGTGATGGCCCATTACAAAGGCAACAACTATCGCACCAACACATTAGACATATACAGCGGTCTTGACCTATCGCTACAATATAGGTTCAACATCCAAGACTCTATCTATGTCTCCAACGGTCCCTATGCCTTAGGTAAATACACCAAGGCAAACGGCGACCAACAAGGCGCCATCTTTGTCCACGGTTACGACAGAAGAATACGCTCCTACACCATCAATGGTACTTTACTGAATGTTTCCGACCGTGCCACTGCTTGTGACGGTATGGTCTCCTTGGCTGACTTCAACGGTGACGGCTATCCAGAAGTATATGCCGGCAGCGACATTTTCGACGCTGCAACACTGAAATGGCTTTGTTCCGGCCCTGCTGATAACAATATGGGGCTCAGCTTCAGGGGTGCTGCAGTAGGTGTTGTCAACCACCACCGTTGCTATTTCGCAATGTCGTTGGCCAGCAATGTACTCGGCGACGAGAAACAGGAACTGATATGCGGCAATACGATCTACAATGTCAACATCGAAAGTCGTACAGAACCAAGCCTGAATTCCATCACTGTCAACAAGACCATTACCCCGCCGAGCGGATACGCACAAGACGGTCATGCCAGCCTCGCTGACTTCGACCTTGACGGCGAATGCGAAGTGCTTGTTGTGCGTGACAATACCGACGACCATACATGGGGCACATGCTACTTTTATGCCTACAAACCTTCGAGTGGGCAAATCCTCTTCCAAAATTCCATCCAATGCCTATGTGCAGGTTATCCTCTTATCGGCAATGTCGACAATGACCCACATCCTGAAATAGTGTTTCTTGAAAAACGAAGTTACGCCCCAATGTACATCTATTGCTGGCGTTACACCCCCCAAGATGGACTCACTACCGTATGGCAAAAAACGCACGACGACACCTCCGGACAAACGGGCATCACACTGTTCGACTTCAACCAAGACAACATCATGGAGCTTGTCTATCGCGACAGCGAAAACCTTCGCATCATCAACGGCAGCGGTAAGAGCCACATCACTGGCAACGACACCATTTGTCCTTACAATCTTTTCGCTCGTAGGATGGCCGCCGGAACGGGTGTCGAATACCCAATTGTGGCCGATGTAAACGGTGACGGCTCGGCCGAAATCATAGCTACGGGCTTACTCGACCAGTATTCCTCCAACCTTCCCGGCCAAGGTGGCGTTCATGTTTTCGGCAACCCAGGAGGCTGGTCGCCCGCACGGCCAGTTTGGAACCAATATATGTATCATGTTACCAATGTGAACGAAGACCTCACCATTCCCACTTACTGCTTTGACAAGGCGACAACTTTTACAGGTTCTGACGGTGCCACACATCGTCCCTACAACAATTTCCTGCAACAGGCGTGCTACATCACACCCCAAGGCGAGCCTTACAACCCAAGTGGTTATGTAGTAGTGAATCATTTCGGAGAAGGCTGCGGAACCTATACCTTTCAGGACTCTACCTATACCGAAAACGGTGTCTATGAATACTACATCGAAAACCCTTTAGGTTGCGACACGCTGATGTTGGTTCAAGTAGAACTGGGCGACACCATCCGCATTGAACAATCCGAAACCGTTTGCACCTCTTACTCTTGGAATGGAACGACTTATGATATGACAGGCGATTACGAACAGTATTTTAAGACTGAATCAGGCTGCGACAGCATCGTCACCCTGCATCTGACTATCGATAATCAAGTTTACACCGACATTGCTGTCAGTACCTGCGACAGCTATACCTGGAACGGCACGACCTACAATGAAAGCGGGACTTACACTCAGACCTTCTCTGCTGCTAATGATTGCGACAGCATCGTCACATTAAACCTGACGATAAAGAACTCCATGCAGGTCGGTCCCATCCATGGCGAAGACCTCATATTCTACCAAACCAACGGTGAATACACTTATAGCATCGACCCCGTACCTGGCTGCTTCGGTTACGAATGGGACATCGACGGACCTTGGAGCATCGAGTCTTCTCCCGACTCGCCAGAGTGTACTGTCGACATCTACTCTCCTGGCACTGCCACCCTAAAAGTGCGAGTCTACACTGAATGTGGCTTCATTGAACGCAGCCTTTACATCAACCACGACGCCCGACCTGACATTGTCATCTACCCCAATCCCACCATGGCAGACTTCAGCCTGAAACTTTACGGAATGGAAGGAACTGCCTATATCATCATCTACGATTATCTGGGGCAACTTATCGACCGATTCAGTGTTGAGGCCTCAGTGGGAGGCACCCTAGTACCCTACTCCCTGACAGGCAAAGCTGCAGGCGTGTATCTTATTTGTGTCATGAATAGTTTTGAAGTACTAACAAGAAGAGTCATCAAGGACACACCCAGCACCATATGATTTACAATTGAAAATGGTGAAGCAAAACCTGGCTATTTCTTGCTCACAAAATCCAAACCCTTATCAATCAAATCATTCACCGACTGGGAAATCTTCAGCTTATAAACAGAGAACAGCCCTACCACAAGGAAAAACATGGACTTCAGCAACGAGTCGATGACCAAACCAATCACCGGCTTGCCAAATTGTCCGACAAACCAAGGCGTCAGCGTCTTCGACCACAGCCAGTCAAGCCCAAACAAAACGACCACAACCAAAACGACCAGCAGTTGCTTTGACGACAAGGGCAAGGTGCCGATTTTCCAGCGAATCAGAGTCAAGAGGAGCGTATAGTGCACCATATAGGCCACCAAGGTCGCCATGGCTGCGCCATTCACGCCCCAATCGCCTACCCAACGCGCATTGAGCCACCAGGCCAAAACCGTCAGCAAGATGGTGAAAAACAGGGAGTAATAGTAGATTTTGGAATAGCTCAGCACCGTAGTTCCGACATTTAAAGTCGAATTGATCAAACGGCTGAGGCTCAAGATGAGCACGGCCCATTTGCCTGCCGCGAACACTTCGCCGTTGGGCAACAGGGCAAAAACCGTGTCGATATTGATCCAAATGAAGAAAAACACCAATGAGCCAACAAGGAACTGGTGCAAGGAGACGCTCTTGCAGATACGATCAGCCTCCTTCACATTGCCATCGGCCATGGCCTGCGAAATCTGTGGCTTGCTGATGGTGCCTAGAGAGCGGTAAGGCATCTCTACCAACGAGGCGATATAGATGGCGATAGTCAAGATGCCACCCACGGCAAGACCTTGCTTGCCCGCAACAAAATAGCGGTTGAGCAAGGGAGTAATGTTGCCTGCCAAAGCTGAAGTGATAAGGAAGACGGTGTAAATCAAGAAGTCACGTTTCAGTTTAGGTGTAATATACTTCTTTTCGATGCGGAACGACACTCGATGCAAAGTCAGCAAATATACGATGTTGACCACTGTGGCTAAGCCATATGACACGCAAAACGCTATGACCATGCCCGTGAGGGAGAGGACATGGAAACCATAGAGCAAGTAGATGACCAAAGTCATCACCCGCAAACCCACCTCGCGGATGAATCGGGGCACCACGATGCGCATCAACAGGTTGGAGTTGGTCTCGAACACCGAGATGTAGAGCATAAAGAAAGCCAGCGGGATTACATAATAGATGTAATCGATGAACAAGGCCGATTTCTCGGAGAAAAACGAAGCGATGGGACTTCGCAACGCAAAGAAGCAACCCAAGAAAACGGCAAAACCTATTAAGGGCACAATAAGCGTCCAGCCGAAAAAACCATGGTCGCGATTATCTTCGTCCTTGAAATAGGGGTAATAGCGCATCGCCGAGGTGTTAGTACCCAACTGAGCCAAACCCGAAAACAGCAAGGCTGATTGAAGCAACACATCGACCAGGCCGATCTCCTCCGTGGTCAGATATTTGGTCTGCACGAAGAAAGTCGTGATGATGCCCACTGCCACTCCAATATAGGTGGCAATGGTGCCCTTGATGCTCTGTCGTGCTACGATACCCATAACAATGGACTAATCTTGGTATACTGGCTCTTTGGCATCGTCGTCCTCGTCGAAGCCTTTGTTGTATTGTTCATCGGAGTTCTTACGCTCCTGCTCGGCATAGTCCTGATATGCCTTGATAATCAGCTCGTAGTCCTTTTTCTTCTCTTCCAAATCCTGGATAAGGGCTTGTTTTGCCTCGACCTCTTTTTTCAATTCCTCAATCCTGGTGTCACGATTCTGATTGGCAACTTGATAGGCAACAATGTGTTTCCTCAAGTCCTCGATGACGATTTTCTTTCTGCGGGTGGCATCCTCAGCCGAGCTCAGTTTCATGGCTTCGCGACGTATACCAGAGTTCAAGTCATCGCCTGCCAAAATCAATATGGCGACAACCCAAATCCAAAGCAGCAGGATGATGAGCGTTCCAATAGAGCCATACAACACATTGTAACGAGAAAAGTTGGAAATATAGGAATTGAATCCAACTGTGCCAAGGATGAAAAGTGAAGTGGCGAGAATCGTTCCCGGGCTGAAAACGACAAACTCGCGATATTTCTTACCATTTGCTCGCGGATGCTTGAGTTCCTTGCGATAATGTTCGTTAAACCTAACATTACCAAAATAATACAGCATGGAGATACCGATGCTCAAGGCAAAGATGCCGACCACCCATCGCAACACGACGAACAGGAAAAAGGTGAACGAGCCCCATTCGATGATATTGCTATCCACCAAATACTTGATAGCCGTGCCACCCAATGAAATCAGCAGCACCGAAATCACAATCAATATGCCAATAACGACAAGCATAATGAGGGCAAAAACACGTTGGATGATCCACCCTTTAAAGCCCAATCCTTTGGAGGTGACATAGTCGGCATACACATTCCGGAAGCCATTGAAGAAAGCCACGACACCGCCCGAACCGAAGACCAAGCACAAAACGATACTGATGGAGAGCAAGCCGTCGTGCGGTTGGTTCATGATGCCGTCAATGGTCTCTTTCACGAAGTCGAGCGTCCCCGAGGGGATGAAGAAATCGTTAAGGAGCATCATCACTCGCTCATAGAGGTGGGGGATGGGAATATAGGGTATCAGCGTGAAAAAGAACAACACTAACGGGAACAGCGCCACAAAGAAGTTGAATGCCACACCCGCTGCTCGGTCGACCGTACGACCTTTTGTAAACGACTTGATAAAGTCAATCAATACGGTCAAAAGAGGGAGCTTGGTACCAGGAAAGCGAACCCGACGCAAGTAATTGTCGTCCTTGTTGTACCACTCCGTCACGGCCTTCACCTTAGCCTGAAACCATGTCTTCAGTTTACCGTCTTTTTTCTCTTTTTTGGACATAATTCCAATGAATTAAATTGCAAAAATAGTGGTTTTTGGTTGAATGGTGAAAAAAAAGTATTTTTGCGGCATGAAAAACGCAGAAACCATCTCCCATGAGGGTGTCGTCGCCAAAATCACCGACGACGAACTGGAAATCAAGATACTGGCACAGAGTGCCTGCGCAGCCTGCCATGCCAAAAGCGCATGCGGCATGGGCGAACAAGCCGAGAAGATCCTCACCGTGCCCCGTCCTAAAGGCAGGGACTTTGCCCTCAACCAAAAAGTCAATGTTAGAATGGCCATCGGACAAGGCAACAAAGCGGCTATCTTAGCTTATCTAATCCCTATCGTTTTGCTTTTGGCCGTGCTTTTTGTCTGCTTAGGCCTAGGCATGAATGAAGGCCTCGCTGCCCTCGTCAGTATCGTTTCGCTTGTACCTTATTATATTGTGCTTTACCTGAAACGGGACAAACTCAAAAAACGGTTCGAGTACACCATCGAATAAAAAACCGAAAATTTTCCTTTGTCGAAAAAAGGAGTTTCCGTATTTTTGCAGGTTTAAAATTGAAAACAAACTCAAAATTCTATACAGATGAGTAATACTTTACTAATTTCCCTTGCGGTTCTCGGAATCCTAGGCGGCATCTTAGCCGTGGTTCTGTACATCGTGGCACAGAAGTTCAAGGTGGAAGAGAACCCTTTGATTGATGAAGCGGAGGCCTGTCTGCCCGGCGCCAACTGCGGTGGCTGCGGCTTTGCAGGCTGCCGTGCCTTGGCCGAGGCTTGTGTGAAGCAAGCCGCCGAAAAAGGCAACATCGACGGACTGGCCTGTCCTGGCACCGACATGGGCAAGGTGGCCGCTGTCCTTGGGCTGACCGCTGGCACCTTCGAGCCTAAGATTGCCGTGGTGCGCTGCAACGGTAGCTGCCAGAACTCACCCGCCAAGGTGCATTATGAAGGCGCCGACATTTGCGCTTTCGCCAACACCCTATATGCTGGCGAAGGCGGCTGCTCGAAAGGCTGTCTTGGCCTCGGCGACTGCGTGAAGAAGTGTAACTTCGATGCGCTGCACATCGACAAGGAGACGGGACTGCCCGTCGTCGACCCCGACAAATGCGTGGGGTGCGGTGTGTGCGCCAAGACCTGCCCGCGTGGCATCATCGAAGTACGTCCGCGCGGCAAGAAAGACCGTCGCGTCTATGTATGCTGCGTCAACACCGACAAGGGTGCCTTGGTCGTCAAGAACTGCTCGGTGGGCTGCATCGGTTGCCAAAAGTGCTTGAAAGAATGTCCCTTCGAGGCTATCGAGATGCGCGGCAACCTCGCCTACATCGACCCGGCCAAGTGCAAGGCCTGTGGCAAGTGCGCCAAAGTCTGTCCTCGTGGCACCATTCACGCCATCAACTTCCCCGCTCCCAAGCCAGAAGCTCCAGCCTTACAAGATGCTGAACCCGCTGTGAAGCCCCAACCAAAACCGGAAGCACAGCCTGTGGAAGTGAAAACTGAAGTCAAACCCGAAAACACCGTCACAGCATGAACCCGATAAAGACTTTCAAAAAGGGTGGCGTACATCCGGAAGAGAACAAACTCTCGGCCGAGCTGCCCATACAAGACTTTCCGATGCCCAAACAAATCATCGTCCCGCTGGGACAATGTCTTGGCGCACCGGCTGACTGCATCGTCAACAAAGGCGACCATGTGCTGACGGGTCAACTCATCGGCACAGCCAAAGGCTTTATCTCAGCCAATGTCCACTCCCCTGCCACTGGCACTGTCTCCAAAATCGATGTGGTAATGGATCATACGGGCTACTACAAGCCCGCCGTCTTCATCGATGTGGAACCCGACCAATGGGCTGAAGGCATCATCGAAACCGATAAACTGCTTACGGACATCAAGTTGGACTCCAAACAAATCATCGACAAAGTGAAGGAATGCGGCATCGTCGGCATGGGCGGCGCCACCTTCCCCACCCATGTCAAGCTGATGGTCCCCGAAGGTAAAAAAGCCGAATATGTCATCATCAACGCTGCCGAATGTGAGCCTTACCTGACCTGCGACTATCGCCTACTTTTGGAGAAGACCCAAGAGTTCCTCATGGGTGTCAAGATTCTTATGAAGGCCGTCAATACTAACAAAGGCATTATCGGCATCGAGCAAAACAAGATGAAAGCCATCGAATTACTCGATAAGACCATCAACGAGCATAAAGATTTGTACGCTGGCATCGAGGTGCAGCCTTTGAAGACCAAATACCCGCAAGGCGGTGAAAAGCAAATCATCAAGGCCATCACCGGCCGCGAGGTGCCTTCGGGCAAGCTACCCATCGAGACGGGTTGCGTCGTAGTCAATGTGGCTTCGACCTACGCCGTCTATGAGGCCGTGCAGAAGAACAAGCCTTTGATTGAGCGTATCGTTACCGTCACGGGCAAGTCGGTCAAGAAGCCGGGCAACTTCCGCGTGCGTTTTGGCACCCCTGCCGACCTCCTCATCGAGGCCGCTGGCGGTCTGCCCGAGGACATCACCGATGTCATCAACGGTGGTCCTATGATGGGCAAATCTGTCTCCGTCACCAACTTCCCGTGCATCAAAGGCACATCGGGCATTCTGCTAATGACCCTCAAGGAAGCCCAAGACCGTCGACAGACCAACTGCATCCGCTGCGGTCGTTGCGCAGGTGCTTGCCCGATGGGATTGCAGCCCTTCCTGCTCCACAAGGTGGCCAAGCAGAACAATTTCGACGAGACCGAGAAGAACCACATCATGGACTGCATCGAATGCGGTTCCTGCGAGTTCACCTGTCCCGCCAACATCCCGCTGCTCGACTACATCCGTTACGGCAAGGCCAAGACCGGCGCCATCATCCGTGCGCGTAATCAGAAATAAGCCATCAGCTGTCAGCTATCAGCTAGGTCAGCGCTTGCTGAAAGCTGATTGCTGAGAGCTGAAAGCCAAAATACTAAACGATTAAACATTTCAACAATGAATAAATACACAATATCCGGTTCGCCGCATGTGCATTCGACGGAAAACACGAGGAAAATCATGTATCGTGTGCTCCTCGCCTTGCTTCCCGCCTTGCTTGTGGCCATTTACTATTTCGGCTGGTATGCCCTTCGCCTGACCCTCATCACGATGGCCACCTGCATGCTAACCGAATGGCTCATTCAGAAATTCCTTATCAAAGGTCCCTTGACCATCAACGACGGTTCGGCCGCACTGACGGGTCTCTTGTTGGCCTTCAATGTGCCTGCCAACCTTCCCATCTGGATGGCCATCGTGGGTAGTGTTGTCGCCATCGGCATCGGCAAGATGGCTTTCGGTGGCTTGGGCAAGAACCCCTTCAACCCCGCCTTGGTAGGCCGTGTGTTCATGCTTGTGTCGTTCCCGACCGCCATGACCACCTGGCCGCAGGCCGCACCTATCTTTGACAAAGGCTTCTTCGCCGACGCTGTTACGGGTCCCACACCGCTCGGCATCCTGAAAGAAGCTGGTGTCGGCTCGTTGGCCGAAACTGGCAACCTGCAGTTCCTTGACATGGTTTTAGGTAACCGTGGCGGTGCCTTCGGCGAGGTCTGTGCCATCGCCTTGTTGCTTGGTGCCATCTACCTCATCTGCCGTAAAGTCATCGACATCTGGACACCGTTGAGCATCCTGCTCACCGTGTTCATCTTCACGGGTATCTGCTACCTCATCAACCCAGCCCAATACATTGCTCCTTGGTATCATCTGGTGTATGGCGGTCTCATCCTCGGTGCTTTCTTCATGGCTACCGATATGGTGACCTCCCCGATGACAGTACGAGGCAAGCTCTTGTTCGGCTTTGGCATCGGCGCCATCACGGTCATCATTCGTCTGTGGGGTGCCTATCCCGAGGGCGTGTCGTTCGCCATCTTGATTATGAACGCTTTCACGCCACTCATCAACAAGGCTTTCAAGCCCAAAGTTTTCGGTGTTGTCAAACCCTCTAAAAACTAATCGCCATGGCAAAGAAACCATCCACTTTAATTAATATGCTCGTTGCCCTGCTCGTCATCGCAGCGGTGTCGGGCGGCGTGCTCGGCTTGGTTTATGGCGTGACCAAAGACACCATCGCCCAAGTCGACCAGAAGAAGAACGAAGCAGCCATCCAAGCCGTGTTGCCGCTTGATGGAGAAATCACTTATAAGGCTGACACGATTCGATACACCTATGAAGGTGTCGACATGACCTTCCCCTGCAACCTCGCTTTTGACGCCAATGGCAACTTTAAAGGTGCTGCCGTCAAGACCAGCGAAGGCGGCTTCGGTGGCAAGATCGAAATGATGGTCGGCTTCCTCGCCGATGGCACCATCAAAGGTACCTCGGTGCTGTCGCACAGCGAGACCCCAGGCCTCGGTGCCAACATGACGGGTAAGTTCAAGGACCAATTTGTCGACAAGAACCCCAGCGGCTTCAAGCTGATCGTCAAGAAAGACGGCGGCGATGTCGACGCCATCACCGCGGCCACCATCACCTCGAGAGCCTTCTCGAAGGCTGTCGATAAGGCTTACCAAGCCTTCATGGCCAACAAGGCACAATTCATGAACAACGCTCCCGCCAAGGAAGCAGCTCCCGTTATGGAAGAGGCTCCCGCTGAGGAGAACAATGAAACGGAAGGAGGACAAAGCAATGAGTAACAACCTGCAAACCTTTACCAAAGGCCTTATCAAAGAAAACCCCATCCTGGTGTTGCTATTGGGCTGCTGCCCAACCTTGGCAACGACCACCAGTGCCATCAATGGCATGTCGATGGGTTTGGCCACCACCTTCGTGTTGGTGCTGTCGAACATCTTCATCTCCCTGCTGAAGGGTTTCATCCCCGACAAGGTGCGTATCCCCTGCTTCATCGTGGTCATCGCCTCCTTCGTGACGGTGGTGCAACTCGTCATGCAGGCTTATGTACCCGACATCTATGAGACCCTCGGTCTCTTCATCCCCCTCATTGTGGTGAACTGCATCGTGCTGGGTCGCGCTGAGGCTTTTGCCTCGAAGAACCCCGTGTGGCCTTCACTGTTGGACGGCCTTGGCATGGGCTTAGGCTTCACCCTCGCCCTGACCCTGTTGGGCTGCATCCGTGAGTTTCTCGGCAGTGGCTCCATCTTCGGCCTTACCATCCTGCCCGAGACGGCCAACATCCTGGTGTTCATCCTGCCTCCTGGTGCCTTCATCTGCCTCGGCTTCGTTATCGCTATCGTCAACAAACTCAAAAAAGAAAGTCACTAAGCCATGAAATACCTCATCATTATCTTATCGACCATCTTGGTCAACAATGTGATCTTCTCCCAGTTCCTGGGTATCTGCCCCTTCTTGGGTACCTCTAAGAAGACCTCGACCGCATTGGGTATGGGCGCAGCCGTCATCTTCGTGTTGACCCTGGCCACCCTCGTGACATGGCTGACGAACCAGTACATCCTGATTCCCTTGAAGCTGACTTTCTTGCAGACCATCACCTTCATCCTCATCATCGCTGCTTTGGTGCAGATGGTGGAGATCATCCTGAAGAAAATCAGTCCGTCATTATACACTGCCTTGGGTGTGTTCCTGCCGCTGATTACGACCAACTGCGCCGTCCTTGGCGTGTCGCTGACCGTGGTCACCAAGGAGTTCAACTATGGTGGTGTGGCCCACATGTTGAGCCTCGGCGAGTCCATCGTCTATGCCGTCGGCATCGCCCTCGGCTTCGCCATGGCTTTGGTCATCTTCGCTGGCATCCGTGAGCACATCGACCTGATGGAGCCTCCCAAGGGCATGAAGGGTACCCCTATCGCCCTGATTACCGCCGGCATCTTGGCCTTGGCGTTCATGGGATTCACGGGGATTGTGTGATCTGTGATATGGATGGCCTATACGGCCATGCGTAAAAGCAGGGACTCACGTCGCCTGCTTACTGATGTGTCGTCCCTATGGGACTAAACTGATAAAAAGAGCTGCCATTTGGTGGCTCTTTTTGCATTTGATAAACATTTTTTCCTAGTTTTTTCCAAGAAAGTTGTACTTTTACAGCCTCATTTTGTGGTTATTACAAAAACGCTCTAATATGAAACGCTGTTCTATTGCTCTCATACTCTTGATGGTTATTCCGTTCTTCGCCATTGGGCAAACCTTCACCATCACCTCTTCTGACCGTGGCCACATCAGTCTCCACTTCGAATTGAACGACTTCCGCGTCGACACCATCAACCTCGAAGGTGAGCTGATGCACACCATATCCAGCAAAGGCATCGTCATGCCTAACGACTACGGTCTACCCGACCTGCCCTCCTTCAACCGCTTCATCGCCGTACCTCAAGGCGCAAAAGCCATTGTAGAGGTCAGGACAAGACGCGACGAAGTACTCTCTGGCATCAACATCGCGCCCTCCGACGGTAGCCAAGCCGAAAACGATGCCCAACGACCTTTCTTCAAAGACCCGAAAGTATATGCCAACAACGCTTTCTACCCTTCTGAAGCCGTGATAGCCACCGAACCGCAATCGCTTCGAGGAGTGGATGCCATACACCTCGGTGTTTGTCCCATGCAATTCAACCCCATGACGAAAGAGCTCTCCGTTCACCGCCAAATCGACATCGACATCCGTTTTGAAGGCGGCAATGGGCATTTTGGCGACGACCGTTTGCGCTCACGCTACTGGGACCCCATCCTAAGAAACAACATCCTCAACTATGAGTGTTTGGAGCCCATAGACTACGATGCACGGATGCAGCAATGGACACAACCCCGAACCACTGGCTGCGAATACCTCATCCTCACACCCGACAACGATGCCTACTATAATGCAGGAAAAGAACTTGCTGACTACCGCAACAAACAAGGCATCCTAACCAAAGTGATGCGCGTCACCGAGACAAACGCTTACGATCAACTCACGCTAAGACAATGGTTCAGAGACATCTACGCAAATTGGGATATTCCTCCTGCGGCCATCTGTATCCTCGGCAAGAGTGGTGACGACCTTCAACAATATGTGCCAGGCTATCGTACACTGCATCCTAAAGATAATTTCATCATCTCCGACAACCCTTACGCTGACATCAACGACGACCATTTGCCTGATATCTGCTTTTCACGCATTCTCGTCCAAAACGAGTCGGAGCTCCCAATCATTATGGGCAAACTCTATGAATACGAATACACCAATGTGGTCACTGACCCGTATTATTACGAACATCCCTTGACAGCGGCGGGATGGCAAGACAACAAATGGTTCCAAATTACCATAGCGACCATCAGTGGCTACTTGACCCAACACGGCAAGACACCAGAACGAATCAACGAGATTTACAGTGGAACTCAAGGCCCTGACTGGTCGACAGCACCCGGCACCAACTCCGTAGTCAGCTACTTTGGCCCAGAAGGTGTCGGCTACATTCCAGCCACACCTGACGAACTTGGGGGCTGGACTGGTGGCAATGCACAACAAGTCATCCGGGCCATCAACCACGGTTGCTACCTCATCCAACACCGCGACCATGGATGGAACGCCCATTGGTATCAACCCGAGATTCACACCACCGACTTTGGCGAAATCTACAACATAGACAAACTCACCTACCTCATCTCAGTCAACTGCCGCACAGGCATGTACGACAATTCTGGCGGCTGTTTCATAGAATCCTTACTGCGTATGACCCGAGACGGGCAAAATGCCGGCATCATGGGTGCCATCGGCCCTGTCGGACAGACCTATTCCTATGCCAACGACATCTTCCTTTGGGGCGTTTGGGACCTCTTTGACCCGACCTTCCTCCCAGAATACGGCCCCTTCGCCGACCATTTTGACTCATGGATGCCCGCCTTTGCATGCGTCTCGGGAAAGTACTTCCTTGACACCCATGTTTTTCCTAGCACCGACGACAACATGTGCTCCACAACTAACAACACATTCCACACCTTTGGTGATGCCTTCATTAGGTTGTTCACCGAGGTGCCTCAACCTATCACTGCCACACATGATGAGAGCATACAATGCTTCTCACCTTTCCACCTCACCGCCCCCGAAGGCTCACTGATTGCATTGTCAACATACACGAACAGGCAATGGCACATCGTGGCCACTGCCATTGGTACAGGAGAAGAACAAACTATTACCGTTTTAGAAAATATCCCCATTGGTACAATCCATCTCACCATCACGGGAGAGAATCTCATTCGTTGGGAAGAAGACATCCCTTTGGAACCTTTCAATAGACCTTTCGTCGTAATTGACAACATTGCCTTGAACGGAGGTGAACTCACGCAACACTACAACCAGTCCATCGTTGCTGACATCAATGTCACCAATGTGGGATTGCAAGACTGCGACGGTGGCACGGTCAGCATGACCTCCGATTCACAGTTGCTGACCATCTCACAAGGCGAAACCTCATTTGATGCCCTAGCGTCGAACGCGAGCCAATTCATCAGTGATGCGTTCCAATTTGCACTTAGCGACAGTATTCACGACAGGACGCATATTCCCTTCACCCTCACTACTCATTTTGGCGACGAGGACTATTCACAAGCATACGAAATCGAAGTGCTTTCCCCTAATATCACGGCTGAGCTCATCAACATTAACGACTCGCAGGGCAACAACAATGGTCGACTCGATCCAGGCGAATATGCTAGCCTCACCTTCCGCCTCACTAACACCGGCCACTATCCAGCCGATAGTCCCCGTATCTCCTTGAGCAACAACGAAGGTCACATCCGTGTCATATCACCCGAAACGCCCATCAACGACTTGGAAATTGACGAATCTGCCGAGGTCACTTTCGACATCTATGTCGAGTATGCTGCAGGCGAAGTGTCATTTGTTCATCTCATGGTCCATTCCACCATTAACAACCTAAAAATACATCAAGATATACTTTGTGAAATGGGGTTTGTGACGGACAGCTTCGAACACGGCGTTTTCGATCCTGCCTATTGGACCAACGACCCACAGCATCCCTGGACTATCACCACAACACATCCCTACCATGGAACTCACTGCGCCATGTCGGGCGACATTGACCACAACGAGTCTTCTCAACTCATCTTGACTTTCACTTCGACGGAACCAGAGAAAATCCACTTCTTCAGGAGGGTGTCGAGTGAAGCTAACTGGGATTATCTCATTTTCTATATTGACGACGAAGAGCAGGAGCGTTGGTCGGGTGATCAATGGTGGACGGAACACACATACCAAATCACACCAGGTCGTCACACCTACAAATGGGAATACGCCAAAGACAACTCCGTTGACGGCGGTGCCGATTGTGCTTCTATCGATTACATTACGCTGCCACCCTGTCTCGACGAAACCAACGAGCAAACCGAACTACCACTGACTCTGCACCCCAATCCCACAACCGACCAAGTCATGGTCGAATTGGATCAAGAAGGTGATTTCAACATCCTTGTATTTGACACCGACGGGAAGCTCATCCTCTCGGAACGCAACGGGCAAGTCGTTTCTTTTAGGGGTCTACCTTCGGGCATATACCAAATCATGGTGGAACAAAACGGTCAACGGTGGAGTCGTAAAATCATTAAGATTTAAGCCTTTAGCACAAAAAATCAGCATTTTAGCAGAAAAATGCTACTAGATTTCAAAAAAGTGCGTATCTTTACGCGCTTTTTTATTTAAAATAAGTTACTTTTTAACTACAAACAACTACTAATATCAGACTTATGAAGTTCAGGCTTACCACTCTACTCGTAACCATCTTATTGCTTTCGTCCATAACAACGCAGGCACAGAAACGCGAATTCACCTTCAACAACACAGCCCAAAGTGAAGGTCTAACCGTTGAACAGAATACCCGTTCCAGTCTCAAGATGCGCCACACGCTGAAGCAATTACAAATCCTCAACATCACTGACAACGGCTATACGGGCGACATTGTCCAAGGTGGTTCAGACATCGTCCTGCCCGCCAATCCTGGCGAGCCCAACCTACCCGCATTCAGCCGTTTTGTGGCCGTCCCTAATGGTGCCACTGCCCGTGTTGAGATGGGTTACCGCAGCATGACCATCGTACAGAATGTTGACCTGTTGCCTGCTGCACCCATCAAATTTGATACTGACGACAGCCCCAATACCTACGAGAAGGACCTGAGCATCTATAATACTGACACTTTCTTTCCTGCACAACCCGTCACGATTTCCGAGCCGTTCAGCATGCGCGGCGTGCAAACCGTAGCCGTTACTGTGACACCCTATCAATATAATCCTGTCACCAAAGAATTGCGCGTTTATGACGACTTACAGTTCGATATACGTTTCGATGGCGGCAATGGTGAGTTTGGTGACACTCGCCTGCGTTCTCCCTATTGGGATCCTATCCTCATGCAGAACTTGGTCAACTACAACCAATTGCCTGTCGTCGACTATGAGGCTCGTATGCAGCAATGGCTGACCTCACGCCCCGAAGGCTGTGAATACCTCATCGTCATCCCCAACAACGAGAGTTTCAGACCATATGCCGACCAATTAGCCGAATATCGTATCAAGCAAGGCATCCTAACCGAAGTAAAAAGCCTCAACGACATGGGTTGCACCAACACCAACCAAATGAAGTCTTACTTCCACAATGCCTACAACAGTTGGGACATTCCACCCGTGGCAGTGCTACTTCTAGCCGACCACAACAGCAACATGAGCGCAGGCATCCCAGCCGAATACACCTTCCATTCCCAGAACTATGGCAACTGTATCACCGACAACGGCTATGCCGACGTCACGGGCGACAATCTGCCTGAGATGGCTTTCTCACGTCTTGTGGCCGCCAACGCCAACGAAGCTCAGATGATGGTGAGCAAGCAAATCGAGTACGAATTCACCAACCCCAACATGAATGCCAGTACTTACGACGAGCCTATCACCGCCTTAGGATGGCAAACAGAACGTTGGTTCCAGATTTGCTCTGAGGTCGTTGGAGGCTATTGGCGCAACCAAGGCAAACACCCTGTGCGCATCAATGCCATTTATGAGGGCTATCCTGGCAATGTTTGGTCGAGTAACCAGAACACTTATATGGTCGTCAACTACTTTGGTCCCAATGGTTTAGGCTATCTCCCCGCATCACCTTCCGAACTTGGTGGATGGACCGGTGGTGTAGCATCCCAAGTGGTGCAAGCCGTCAACAACGGCTGCATGTTGCTCCAGCATCGTGACCATGGCTATTACCAAGGTTGGGGCGAGCCTGATTTCGACAACAACAATGTTGCCCAAATGAACAACGTCGGCAAGATGACCTTCGTCAACACCATCAATTGCCAAACCGGCACCTTTGACCATAATCCTCAATGCCTTATCGAGGCCTTTATGCGCCGCACCAGTGACGGACAAAATGCCGGTGCCGTGGGTTGCATAGGGCCCACTCAAACATCCTACTCTTTCGTTAATGACGCTTACGCTTGGGGCATGTACGACCAATTCGACCCCCAGTTCATGCCCACCTATGGCCCTTATGCCGACTACGAAGGTAATTGGAGACCCGCTTTCGGCAATGTGGCTGGCAAATATTTCCTCGCCCAGAGCAACTGGCCCTACAACACCCAAAGCAAGGCCATCACCTATAAGATGTTTACCGCCCACTGCGATGCTTTTCTGACACTTTACACGCAAGTGCCCACCGCGATGGCCGTCAACTACCCATCGCAAATCACACCTGCTACCACCAGCATCAACATCAATGCCCCACAAGGTGCGGTCATCGCTCTGACAAATGGCAACAACATCTTGGCTGTAGCCACAGCCACAGGCAACACACAGAGCATCACTTTCCAAGCTCAGCCTTCAAACGCCGAAATTACTATTGTGGCCACCAAACAAGACAAGCTACGCTATGTGGGCACCATCCACGTCAATAGTGAGCCTGTGCTAACGCTCACCGAAGTCATCCCTCACGATGCCAGTGGCAACCAACAACTTGAAAATGGTGAACAGTCATCGTTTGACATGGTCATCAAAAATGCGGGTGACGTAGCGGCTTCGTCGGCCACTGCCACCCTCACTTCCAGAACTCTTTTATACATCACTATCAATCAGAACACTGCTACCATACCAGCTTTGGATCCTGGACAAACTACCGATTTGAATGAAGTGTTCGATATCACTATCTCAGACGCCGTGCCTCATGGAACCGAGCTTCAATTCACTCTTACTATGGTCAGCGGAAGCCACACTTGGACATCAGACTTCGCTTTCGATGCATACGCGCCTGACTTGAAACTCTCAAACACCATGACCATCAATGACGGAACCGACAACAAAGGAAATGTCAATGGTCGCCTCGACCCAGGCGAAGCCGCCGAGATAGCTTTTACCTATACCAACGATGGAGGAATCCCTGCCAACAACGTGACGGCAACCTTAACCTCAGCAAAGCAACAATATATTTTCATCGACAACGCCACCATTACAACAGCGACAGTCGATGCAGGTGAAACCGTTGAGGTGACCTATCATGTAAGAGTGGCAGCCACCATGCCGCGTGGCGAAGATGCACAGTTTACGATGCACGTCACATACGGCTCCTACACCAAAGAATGCAGCTACTCACATCGTGTAGGACTTGAAGCCGCCAACTTTGAAAACGGTTTGGATGGCCTTGAATGGCAGAATGACCCAGAACATCCTTGGGTCATCTCCTCTACTGACCCGTATTCGGGCCAATACTGCCTGCAATCGGGCGCCATCGGCGTCAACACCAGCTCAACACTGAGCCTACCTTTCTATGTGGAAAACGAAACCGACGAAATACGTTTCTCCAAAAAAACCAACTGCCACGCTAGTGACTACCTAAAGTTCTATATTGACGATACAGAAATCCAGCAATGGGGCGGTAGCACGAATTGGCGCGAAATAACCTTCCCCGTCACTCAAGGTGAGCACGTGTTCACTTGGGCGTACGAGAAGGACGGTAGCGGCACAGCGGGTAGCGACCATGTCTGGATTGACGACATCATCCTCCCTGTGCGCCACCTTACCTTCGACTGCAATGCGGGTGCCAACCAGAATATTTGCCAAGCGGCAGCCCAAATGGATGCTTATGTCATCGGTGGTGAGAGTCTTCTTTGGACTACCAATGGTGACGGCAGCTTCGACCAAAACAACATCCTCAATCCCATTTATACCCCGGGCGAGCAAGACTTAGCCAACAAGACCGTCACATTGACCCTTACTGCCACCAACGAGGCAGGCGAGACACTCAGCGATAATGTGTCCATTAACTTCCACGATGCCGCCAACATCGAAATGGATGAAGCAGGCGAGATTTGTGAAGACGAAGCCTTCCAACCCATTGCTGTGGTGAACGAGGCAGGCATTGTTATTTGGGTGACTGACGGCGACGGCAGCTTCGACCATCCCAACAACCTCGACGCCAACTACATCCCAGGCGAGCAAGACAAAGCCAATGGCCAAGTCACGCTGACTCTGAAAGCCATTTCAGAATATGGGTGCGGCGATACGGAACACAGTATGGTACTGACCATCTACCCCTTGCAACATACCGAAATCGAGATACCCTCTTGTGGTACCTACACCTGGAACGGCATCGAATACAATGAGGAAGGTGTTTACGAACAAACCCTGCAAAGCATCCACGGCTGCGACTCTACTGTGGTCATGCACCTCACAATGGTTGACGCTTACAATGTTGAGGTTGAACAAAGCGCCTGCGAAAGCTACATCTGGGCTGGTGAGACCATCACCGAAAGCGGTATTTACGAACGAACCTTCACTTCTCTCCATGACTGCGACTCCACAGTGGTGATGCACCTCACCATCAACGAGTCTTCGCCAGAATATGGTTTTTCCGTCGATGCTTGCGAACCCTACGAATGGGACGGCATTGTCTATGCAGAGAGCGGATTCTATGAGCGGATTTACACCAACATCTATGGTTGTGACTCGATTGTAACCATGGACTTGGCCATCATCCCAGCCCCTGTGATTGAGACCATCAACGGTGATACAGAGGTTGATGTGCGGCTCACACCAACGAGTGTCTACTCTACCGCACCCAATGGAGGCACTTTCTGGAGCCTTGATCCAGAGGAAGCAGGTACTGTTGTTGTCGAAGAGGGCATAGCCACTATCACTTGGAGCGAAACCTTCAAAGGCGATGTTATCCTCCATGTGTGGGCGCTTGGATACTGTGGTCAAGACGAAAACAGCATGACCGTCAATGTGAAGAACTCCACGGATGTGAACGAATACAGCATTAGCGCCAAAATATACCCCAACCCGACCCATGGCATTGTCACCATTGATGCAGAAGGAATGCAACGCTTGACCGTGACAAACACCCTTGGCCAAATTCTTTATGACCGCAAGGTGGAATCCGACAATGCGCAGATTAATATGACCGAATTCGGCACAGGCACCTACCTCGTCCGAATCTACACTGATAGCGGCACAACTGTTAAACGCATAAATGTGATACAATAAACAACAAGTATGAATAATCCAATAAAACAACTCAATCCTATGAAAAGATTTGCAAAAATCTTACTTCTCGCCATCATGCTGCTTGCCATGCCAATGAAGCAGTGGGGCCAACAACCTTACAGACAATATGCCGACGATGGTATCTTGCTGAACTTCCACGAAATTGACAATGTCTATTTTAGAGCTTTCTTGCTTTATGATATTAGCATGGACGACCGATTCGTTTTAGTTCCTGAAGAAACGTACGGACAATTCTATCTCACTGCTACGGATGACAACATCCGCATTATGGAGGAATTCGAAAGATTCTATGCGGATGCCGAAACCGACTTCTCTTTGTTAAGCAAGATTGAAATCACGAACCAGATGAGTGTGTGGAAAAGCTCCGTTGAAGCTTCCGACTACCTCTCGATTATGATGGATGTAAATACAGCCACTCTGAGATCTGATAATGACCAGTGCTTGAACTCCATGCCTTTTTGCACTTCAGAAGTGATAGAGTTTGAAGCCGCTTACCAAGGTGGTGCCACTGGAGAGTCTGGTCCTGAATACGGTTGCCTCTCCAGTCAGCCTTATCCTTCGTGGTATCACATGAGAATACAGACTGCCGGTCAGTTTATCATCCACATGGAAGCCCACGATGCTTCTGGAACAGGCCATGACATTGACTACTGCATTTGGGGTCCGTTCACCGATCCTTATGAGCCTTGCGTTAACGGCCTGACTTGCGGCAAGATGATCGATTGTAGCTACTCAACCTCAAGCGTTGAAAATGCGTACCTCGGTTATCCTATTTCGCAACATAACCACACAAATCTCGCTGATGGCAGTTGCGTTACTGCTAACAATAACCCGCCTCATATACCACAAGTTGGTGAGTACTATATCCTGATGATTACGAACTTCTCGCAATATCAACAAACCATCTCTTTCACTAAAACGCCCAACTCAGGTCCTGGTGAAACTGACTGCGGTATCCTTCCCGGTGTTGTGGAGAATGACGGACCTTATTGTGTAGGCGAAACCATCCATCTGACAGTCAGTTCACAGAATGGTGCGACATACTCATGGACTGGTCCCGGTGGCTGGACCTCAAACCAACAAAATCCCACCCGTCCCAACTGCACCATGGCCATGGCGGGCACTTATTCCTGCACAACCACAGTCGGTACTCAAACCACTACTGGTACCACCACTGTAGTCATTTACCCCCAGCCCACCGCCAACTTCACCTTCACTACCGTATGTGCAGGCGAAGCCACGCAATTCACCAGCACCTCCACCACCAACCCTTCGGGACAGCAAATATCTAGTTATCAATGGAACTTTGGCGACGGACAAACCTCGAATCAGCAAAACCCATCACACCAATATGCCGCTGCTGGTACATACACCGTGACCCTTAACGTGAGCACAGGCGGCCACTGCACCAGCACAAAAACCCAAACCGTCACCGTTTATGCCCAACCTGCTGCCAATGCTGGTCCCGACCAAACCATCGCATACGGAGGCACTGCACAACTGAGCGGCTCGGGCGGTTCTGGTACATTCAACTTCCACTGGGAACCCGCCAATATGGTGACCAACGCCAACACACAAAACACCCAAACGGTGCCTTTGACCCAAGACCAAACTTACACCCTCACCGTCACAAATCCCCAAGGCGGATGCTCAAGCACCGATGAAGTAACCATTCACATCAACGGTAGTGCCATGACCGTAAACGCCTCTGCTGACCCGTCAAGCATCTGCCAAGGTGGCAGCACGCAACTGGTGGCCAATGCTGGTGGTGGCACAGGTAACTTCACTTATTCTTGGACACCCACCACAGGTCTAAGCAATCCCAATATTTACAATCCAATTGCCTCACCCTCACAAACCACTACCTACACCTGTCATGTCAGCGACGGACAAACTTCACAAGATGTCACTGTGACCGTGACCGTAAATGATATCATTGTCGAAGACGAATACATGACCATCTGCCCAAGCGATGTCTACCATTGGCACAACACTCCATACAGTGAAGTCGGAACTTACCAGTTTGACACTGTCACCGATCAAGGTTGCCTCAAAACCTTATACTTGCACCTCGACCATTATCCCACCTATGACGAAACTATAATTGAAGAAGCCATCTGTTTCGGTGAAAGCTACTCGTTCTATGGCACCACTTACACCTCTCCTGGCCTTTATCAAATACCTTATACCGACCACACCATTCATGGCTGCGACAGTATAGTCAGGTTGAACCTCACCATTTATCCCAACAATGGTGTCACAGACCATCCTGTGACCGTGTGCGAAAGCCAATTGCCATTCTACTACGAAGAAGATCCAAACCAAATCCCGCTCTATGCCGGCGACCACCTGTTCCATCTACAAGACATCCATGGCTGCGATAGTATCGTTGTCGTTCAACTGTCCGTCAGTAATTACTACATTCCACCAACTCAGACGGAATATGTTTGTTACGATGACGAACCTTCCTTCTATTGGGAGGTCAACGGTCAAACCTACCATACGAGCGGTTCGTATGTAGACACCATTCCTTATTCCAATTGCGAAGGTATCTTCAGCCTCGATCTGCATTTCCAACAGACACCCGAACGGATTATATATGACACTGTCGTATGTGACGGCTACACATGGCCAGTAACAGGTATTAACTACAGTCAATCCGATACTATTTATCACAGTGTTTCCATGTTCCCCTATCCCTGCAGTCAAGAGTATCAGTTGAACCTCACCGTCAACCATAAAAGTGTCAACAACTCCGATACTTTTGATGGCATCCAAGACCACATTTGCGATGTCTTCACCTACTATAACCCGTATCTCGGTGACACACTTCGTTATACAGAGAATATCAACACCACACTTAACGGCCAAACTTCCGAAGGATGCGACTACAGAGTACATCTGCAAATCAATAACATGCAATACACGCCCCACCCTGTAATCGATTGCTCCGACCTCAATGTCCCTAATCCGCATTGGCCCATCACTGCGACGGAATTCAATGTGAACCGTTACACCTACCAAGTGAAAGACGAAGTATCCGATATCTCCAGATGGATTTTAAGCGAATGCAAATGGGATATCTCCAAGGCCAGTTGGCGCATCGTCCCCAATCCCTCAGGAAACAATCCTCTCGAGTGCATGGTCTATGCCATGGACTGGGTGCCCGATTCCATCTGCCTCAGCTTTAAAGCCGTCAACTCCTGCTCGGGCAATGAAGGCGTGATTGCGGAATATTGGCTCCATCCTTCTTTCTATGGCGTGGAAGAGCAAGAAGCCTACCCAGCCTCTGTCAGTGTCATTCCCAATCCCAACAATGGACAGATGCGATTGCAATTCGACAATATACAAGGTGACTTGAATATAAAGGTGTACAGCTTGACAGGCACCCTTGTCGATGCGTTCGAACTGAAGTCCATCGAAGTCGGCCAAAGCCATGAGTATTCGATGAAGCGACTGATGAACGGCATCTATTTCTTCACCATCAGCGATGGGAAGCGAAGCGTCACCAAGAAAGTCGTTGTCATCCATTAAAACAACCCATACAATAATACCCTTCGCTTAGAGTTATATATTAGACTTAACCGAGATGAACAGATTTATAAAAGTTGCAATTGCCGTCCTGCTGCTGACGGTCATGCCCTTGAAACAATGGGCACAAACGCCCTATAGACAATATGCCGACGAAGGCATCTTGTTGAACTTTTTTGAGATTGACAACCATGATTTCAGGTTATTCTTGTTGTACAACCTCGACCAAGACGACCGCTTCATCGTCACCCCTGACGAGCAATTCGGTTTGTTCACCCTCACTCCCAGCAGCGATGGACAAGAAGAAGATTTTCTTGGAACATTTGAATCTTTCTACGGTGATGCCTATGCCAACTTCAGGGTCATCGACAAGGTTTTTCTGCAGGATCTTGTCACCCAGTGGAAATCGGCCGTTCCACCCACACATTTCGCCTCCATCACCATGGATCTTGCCTTGGGTAGAGCCGTCACCGTCAACAACCATTGTGTGGATTCCGACCCATTCTGTACCTCCGACTTAATCCAATTTCAGGCTGCCACCACCTCTCAAACCGCTGATGATCTTGAAGGTGCCTATTTCGATGATGGCTGCATCGGCAATTCCTACAACCCATCCTGGTACCACATGAGAATCAACACACCAGGGCAATTCATCATCCACATGGAAGGCCGTGACCCTGACAATGGTACCGAAAGAGACATTGACTTCTGCATGTGGGGACCTTTCGACGACCCAACGGCACCTTGCGTGGCTCAATTGACCACAAGCAAAATCATTGACTGCAATTATTCCGGTCACTATTCAGAAGATATCTATTTGGGTTATCCTGCAAATGAGCACTATCACCAAGCCGATCATGGAACTGTTAATTATCACATGCCGGAAACTGGAGAGTATTATATCGCCATGATTTGCAACTACTCGCGCCAGCCTTGCGTCATCACATTCACCAAGGCTGAAAACTCCGGTCCTGGTACCACCGACTGTGGCATCCTTCCTGGTATCGCCACCAACGATGGCCCCTATTGCGTTGGTGAGACTATCCAACTGAGGGTCACCACACAAGCTGGTGCCACTTATCGTTGGACAGGCCCCAATGGATTTAACTCCGCCGAGCAGAATCCCACTATTCCCAACTGCACCTTTGAGATGGGAGGCACATACACTTGCGTCACCGCCGTTGACGGACAAACCACCTCTGGCAGTACCGATGTTGTCGTTTTTGCCGAACCCATTGCCGACTTTAACTTCAACAATGTTTGTGAAGGCAATGTCACCCAATTGACCAGCACCGCAACAACAGAACCTGCCGGCCATGAAATCGCGAGCTACCATTGGGACTTCGGCGACGGCGAGACCTCCGACGAGCAAAATGTGGAACACACCTACGCGACAGCAGGTGAATATGAAGTGACCCATAGCATTCTGGTTGGTCGCAGATGCACTGACGAAATCACCAAAACCGTGACCGTCTATGCCCAACCGATTGCCGATGCTGGAGAAGACCAAAGTCTGCCCTATCCTGGCCTTTCAGCACAATTGAGCGGCTCAGGCGGCGGTAGCGGCTTCACCTACCACTGGGAACCTTCCAATATGGTGGTGAATCCAAACAGCCAAAACACCCAAACCGTGACTTTATTTGAAACTCAAGGATATATACTGACTGTCACCAACCCTCAGGGCGGTTGCACCAGTACCGATACGGTTTTCGTATACATCGGCACAGCTCCCTTAAATGTTGATGCCACTGCCACTCCCAATGCCCTTTGTAAAGATGAAAGCACACAGTTGCATGTCAACGCTAATGGCGGCTCTGGCGATTTCACTTATTCATGGTCTCCTACCGACTACCTTAATGCCAGCAACATCAGCGACCCTGTTGCCACCCCACCCCACACCATTACCTACACCTGCACTGTAACCGACAACATAACCACTGAAGTAAAACAAAAAACCGTTACAGTCATAGTCAACATGCCCATGTATTTAAGTGACTCCACTATTAGGGAACAATGCGATACTGTTCGAATTACATGGAGGGATGGACAAAACAACGAACAATATGCCGAATTCCATGAAAACGGTTTTGTCAAGTTCGAAGGCCTTACCGAAGCAGGATGCCATCTCGAACAGACCTATTTCATTGAGGACATGCAATACACACCTCAACCTTACATCGAAAGCGAGAACCCGAACCCCCACTATCCTATCACAGCTACCGAGTTCAATGTGAACCGCTATACCTACACCGTGAATGACGACATTTCCAATATTGCTGATTGGTATCTCAGCAAATGCAAATGGGATATTTCCAAAGACAGTTGGCGCATTGAGCCTAATCCCAATGGGGACAATCCCCTCCTGTGCGAAGTCTATGCCATGGACTGGACTGAAGATATTGTTTGGCTAAGCTTCACTGCAGTGAATGAATGCGATAGCGTGACTGTAATGTACGACCTCCATCCTTCATACTACGGTGTGGAAGAAAACGAAGCTTATCCGGCTATGGTCAGCATCATCCCCAACCCAAACAACGGCCACATGCAAATGAAATTTGAGAATCTGGATGGCCACCTGACCATAAAACTATACAATTCTACGGGTATCTTAGTGGACAACTTTGAGCTTTATTCCTCCGTTGGAGAAACTTACGAGTATGCTGCAAAGCATCTCAACAATGGCATATACTTTTTCCAAATCACTGATGGCAAAAGAGTTGTCAACAAAAAAGTCGTTATCATTAACTAATCTTTATGAAAACACACATGCATCGTTTAAGAAAAAAAGCATTGGCATTTACTGCGATAGCAGCCTGTTCGCTGTTTTGTACAATTTCATGTCAAAAATACGAAAAGCCAACCGCGCAGGAGCTCGAAGATGCGGATTTGGTTGACTATGCCCTGCAAGTCATCCCTGACATCTATTGGCATGCAGAGCATGCCACAGACCATCATGACCAGCAGCATGCTGCCACAAAACTATTGCATATCATGGATACGATTCGTTTTGAAACCACCATGAACGGTCAAAATACCACTATTTATAAAAGTGCCCTCCATTTCGGAGACAATCCACCCGATTTGTTCAAAGTGGAAAACGATAAGAATATAGGTTTTGCTGGAAATCCTATCGTTAGATTATTATACCTTCCCTCTGATTCAAATTATGAATGGACAATGACCACAGGGCAGCCCATGCCTTACACAGAGTATCTCCGAATTACAGACCAACACCGAGGAGTTGCAAAACTGGATTATAAACGAGTGTATATGGATGTTACTTATGGGGATCTTCATCAATATTACATTGAGTATGCCAATGTAGATGAAGTTTTCATTATGGGCGAAAAACCCTACTTCACGATTTATTTCACCCAGAATCGAATCAAGGAAAACTCTGCAGACCCAAATAGCGAATCCGATTACAAGTCAAAGGAATATGTCGTCATAAGCGGAGAGTTGACAAGTACTGGCATTAAGGATTATTATTTTGGCATGATGATTTTAGACTTTGATCGACCTGGCTATTATGGGAATGGCTATAACATTGACGACATTGACCTTATTCATATAGACTATTTACCTTTCACCTATTGGGATCCCAGTGAACATTACAACAATTAATTCAAGATGAAAAAGCAGCATATCATACTTACATGTCTTTTGGTTTTAATCTGCGGCACAACAACAGCGCAATTCAACAAGGCCTTACCTAACATGAGAGGCAACGGACAAGTGAACGATGCAAAAATCAATGTTGGCTTGCTTGGTGGTGGCAATTTTACCCATTGGCAACACTTCGTCAGTTCTCAAGCATCTGACTGGTATTTGGCTGCCTATAAACCCACACTTCGCTTTGGGTATTTTGGCGGCATCGCCATAGAATATATGTGGAAGAGCGATCTCTCTTTTGGCCTCAATGTCATTTATGAACAGCATAATATAGGCCTGAACTACCTGAATGGGACTTTCCCAACAGCTCTCAACCATTACATCAAAAGGAACTATGACTTCACCGCCAATTACAATTCAATTGAAGCCTACATTCCTGTGACCTTCTACATCTCCACTGGCTCTAAGAATCTCAAGCCTTATTTCTTCATCGCACCTCGTTTCTCCTATATTCTTGGCGGTGACATGTCATACACTCGGACTGACACGGACCAAAGTGGTCAAGTCATCAACACCCTAAATTCAACCGCCGAATTCAGCGAGACCTCCTACGCTTCCTATTATGGCCCAATCAACTTATTTAACAACGAGTACGAGCTTAACTTAGGAATGCTCAATATTGGTCTTATGGCTGGAGTTGGCACACAATTCAGATTCAATACGAGCAACTACTATTTCCTACTCAAGCTCGATTTGTCAGCCAATGTGAATGGTTTCCAAACCTTCACGAAGTATGATTTGGCGAACGAATTCAACCATTTGAGATACAGCGCTGACGCGCACCTCACTGCAACCTTTATGCTGCCCATCAAGAAGCGTTTGATTGGTGCCTGCATCAGGTGGGGAGAATATGATTGAGTTTAGAGTTTAGTGTGTAGAGTTTAGAGACTGTGGTAATATGATTAAAGAATAAGGATATAGTAAAATGGAATAACACAAAAAAAATCATATCACCATGAAACCGCTCCGAATACTACTTTTATCACTCTTTGCCAGTCTCTTTGCCTTGCCCTCGGCTTTTTCGCAGGATGTCACCACCCAAGGCACCGAGTTTTGGGTTTCTTTCCTAGGAAACGGATTTAAAACCAGGTTTGACACATGGTCAGGTCTTCCTGAATTTACTTGGCTCAGAATACAATTGATTGTCAGTGCTAAACGGGATTGCAACTGCACTATCAAAAATCCCAATACCAATTATGAGCAGACTTTCCATGTGAATGCCAACAGCACCTATCTGTTTGATGACATCCCATGGGGTGAAGCCTATATGGAACTGGAAGAACACGGACAAATCCTGAACAAAGGACTTCGCATCACTGCCGACGATACGGTTTCCGTATATTGTGCCAACATAGCCGAAGTTTCATTTGATGCTTCCTACATCCTTCCTACCCCCGCTTTGGGCAACGATTATATCATACAAACCTACGACCAATCTTCCACCAGCAACTCTAATTATGGCAGTTATTACACTTCCGCCTTTCTCATTGTTGCCACAGAAGAAGGTGAGACCACGGTTGACATCACTCCTGCAGTAAACACTTTGGATGGTCATACCGCCCACAACGAGTACAGCATCACTTTGCGAAAAGGGGAAACCTATCAAGTGCGTTCCCACAACAACTATTCAGGGAGCCGCGACCTCAGCGGAACCCGAGTGACCGCTCGTGACTGCAAGAAGATTGCCGTGTTCAACGGCAACAACCTCACTATGGTACCCAATGGAGGCAACGACTCCGACTGTATTTTTGAGCAAGCCATGCCCTTGACGGCTTGGGGGAAAAAATTCGTCGTCACCGCCTCGCTCGGACGCCAACTCAACGACATCGTAAAAATCACATCGGCTCATGACAACAATGAAATCCTCAGAAACGGTGAGGTTTTGGCTTCCTTAAATGCCGGTGAGTCCACGACTTTTGAACTAAGGCAGTCGAATAAATCTTGTTTCATTGAAGCCTCACAAAGTTGTGCGGTGTATTTGTACAACCATTCAAAAGATGATGACAGCTGGTACGATGAAGGCACTGGAGCTCCCAGCATGGTGTGGATTGCTCCCATTGAGCAACGCATTAATGAAATCACATTCTCAACATTCAATTATGAGAGCGAACACGACACCCACATAGACGACCATTATGTGAACATCATCGTTAACACAGACGACATTCAAAATGTCTATCTCGACAACGAGCTTTTGCCTTCATCAGAATTTGAGCCTGTGAATGGTACCACGGAGTATCGCTTTATCAGAAAACAGATAGATCACGGTGCTCACCACTTGTCATGCACCAATGGCTTTAACGCCCATGTATATGGTTTTGGCCATGCCAAAGGCTACGCCTATCTCGTAGGATCCAAAGCCACCGACCTTTCCACAACGATTCTCATTAATGATGAAACTGTCCAGCAACTTGACACAATAAGCAGCTGTTCATTGGAATCCATCACCTTTGATGCAGAAATCAACTACCAAAACTTCGAGGTAGAATGGGATTTCGGCGATGGAACACCTCATAGCCATGACATTAATACCACTCACACATACAACAACTACGGAGTATACGAGGTCAACCTCACTGTCACTTCCGAAGAGAGTCCTTGCCAGGAATCGTCCTCAACCACCCAAACCGTTTACATCGAACTATACCACACGTCCGACACCACCATTTATGCCAGCACATGCTACAATGGACCAAGCACCTATACCGAGAATGGCTTCAACATCCCTTACGACGAGCCAGGCTCCTACGAAGGTTCCAAGTCTATTCTCTCATCACATGGCTGCGACAGTATCGTGCATCTCTTTCTCGAAGTAGGCGAAGTGTTTCATGCCGAACCCGATACAGCTAGAATTTGCTATGACAATAATCATCCAAAAGAATACACATGGGATAAGGACGGTGAGACCTACTTTAACGACACCCTTATCACCAAGACCCTACCCTACGGTGACTGCCAAGGCATCTTCACCCTTGACCTCAAATTTGCCAACAACGAAACGCAAGAGGTGTTTTGGCCGGAGCCGAACCAATATGAATGCGATTCTTTTTACTGGCCTCTCAGCGGACAGACATATTACTCCTCTGGCACGTATTCACATATTGAAGACCTGTCACAATTCGATTGCGCGCGTGAAACCCGACTCAACTTGAATCTTTCATACACACCCCACCCTTTCATCGAAAGTTACAATTCTTATCCACACTGGCCTATCACTGCAACAGAATTCAATGTAAATCGCTATACTTTCTTTGTAAACGATACCGTATCCGAAATTTCCAAATGGAACACCAACCAATGCAAATGGGAAATCTCCATGAACAGTTGGCGCATCGTAACCGATGAAGACAACCCGCTCAAATGCTATGTTTATGCCATGGACTGGACCGAGGACACGATATGGCTTAGCTTTAAGGCCGTCAACTCATGCTCCGGTGATGAGGGCGTGATTGCAAAATACTGGCTATGCCCTTCGTTCTACGGGATAAACGATGCCGAAACATCACTATCCAACTTCAACATTGTACCCAATCCCAACAAAGGTGAAATGGATCTGCATTTGGAGCAGCTGACTGGAAAAGTGAACATCAAAGTATATGATATGCGTGGTGCTCTTGTTGATGTCATCGAGACCTACAACGACTTGGATTCCAAAACTTTGCATTACACATTGGAGCACACCTCATCAGGCTTCTATTTCTTCGTTGCCACCGCCAAAGAAGGCACCATCGCAAAGAAAGTCATCATTGAATAATAACTCACTCACCACATATAACAGAAAACGGCTGGCACTAAGTCAGCCGTTTCTGATTACAAGGATATGAAAAAGTGATTTACTTCAATTTTCTGCTTCAACGAACAGGTGATTCCAAAGCCTTAACCCTGCCACCCACTTTGTCGCCTTCCAACACGGGATTACCGTAGTAAGCAATATCACCAGAACCGATGATGCTATATGTCAGCTTGTTGCTGACATTGGCAGTGATGTCACCCGAGCCTGCAATGTCGGCATCCAAAATATCTATCGTGCAAGCCAAGTCACAGTCGCCAGAGCCTGCAATACTAATTTCAGCTTTGTTGACCATACCACTATCAATCTTCGCATTGCCCGAACCAGCCACATCCACTTCTAATTTGTCGCAAGCTAAGTCTGGCATGCTGATATCACCCGATCCGGCAATCTGCAACTCCAAATGTGACACATTGACGGCTTCCTTGAAGACGATGTTGCCCGAACCAGCCACAAAGAATTCCATCTTGTCGCCATTCAATGGACTCATCATATAGATATTGCCACTTCCAGCAAGGCCAACCTCTTTCAGGCTTGGGGCGGTAATGTCAATGACAAATTCCGTCGGATGAAGATTGACATTTTTATGCTTCTGTTGTCGCTCCAAAACCAGTTCTTTCTCTTTCACCTTAATGTCAAGGTATTCCAACAAGTTCTCATCCACACGGAAAGTGCAGGTATAATCCTCTGATATAGTGAAGTTGACCGTCGCAGGCAGAAGCAGTGACAAGTCTTCAAAAACATTCACATCACAGTTGCGGGTGACAATATTGCCATTGCCTTTAACGGTTTCTCCGCCCAGCGACTCACCGCTAATGGCTATGCTACACGATTGGACAACCATAGCGATGATAGAGGCTGCGATAATCAAAAAATGTCTTTTCATAGTACTGTAGTTTTAGTTGATTTCCTGTAAGACGGAGTTACGCCGAAAAAGTTACAGTATAGTGGAAGTTTTTCTATTAAATAACATTTCAAAATTAAGCGTCATTTTTTGACTACGAGACACGGGACTTCGAGACTTCGGGACAAGCCAAAGCCTCGTAGTCCCGCAGTCCCGTAGTCTCGTGTCCAATATGTAAACTAGTTTTGTTCATCTACTTATTTGGAAAACATCACCTTCTCGCTGTTGAACATCTTTGTGAGTACCCAGATGCCCAACCCCGTATAGAGCGCGTTGGCAGCAATCGTAATAATGATGGGCAACAAATGGGCTTCATGGGCAAAGACTTGCGACATGGCCAGCACACTGTTGTAAATCGGAATCAAGTAATAAGCTATACTGTCCACTTTTGTGCCCGACATCATCGGAATCATGCCCACCAACATCACCACAAGCATCAAGGGAGCCATCACAGCCGAGGCTGCCTTTACAGACTTGGCCTTGGCCGAGATAATGGAAGTGACCGAGACAAGAATCAGTACTGTACTGAAAATCAACAACAAGAGTGTCACATAATCCGACACTTGATAGATATTGGCATCCAAGCCCATCTCATCAGCATGAATCAGTTTGGGCAACGACAGCATCATGCCCAGGAAGCTCGACAAGCCGCTCAACATGGCGAAGAACGAGAGGCTCAACACCTTGCCCAAAGCCAGCTCACGACGCTTCAAGGGCGTCACCAGCAAGGTGGCGATGGTGCCGCGCTCCTTCTCACCCGCAATGGAAGGCGGGGCAATCGACATGCAACCCGAGAAGGCCATCAGCAAGAGCAGCATGGGAATCAGTTCGCTGAAGAAATTACCCACCACATCCTCATTCGAGGCAAGGTCATACACTGCCCCCTCTTCCATTTTGTTAATGTCAAAACGGTTGCAGATAGTGCTTTCGTAGGCATCCAATGCTGCACTCACCATTGAATAGGCCTGCTGCGACGACTCCGAAGCAGAGTTGTAGAGCAACTGCACATTGGGTGCCATTTGATGGCCACTAATCGGGTCGTATTGGGCAGTCAAGGAATCAAAGCCTTCCGGGAAAACCAGAAGGATGTATTTGCTGTCTTTCAGGACAAGCTCATTACGAAGCTTCTCTGCATCGAAATTCTCTGTCACCATCACCAGTGGCAAGGCTTCCAATACGGGATGCACGCTTTCGGGCAGGTTCTCAACATACATGATGGCAGGCTCCTCATCCTTAGGTTGCATGAAGTTGTTGCCCATGAAGGAATAAATGAGATAGATTAGCAGACCTGGCATGATGACTGTGGTCATCAGCATGGTACGATCGCCAAAGAAGCGGGCACATTCCTTCTTGATAATGGTCCAAGTGTTGTTTTTCATCACTCCATCCCTCCTTTCTTTTCCTTATAGATGTCGAAGAAACGGTCTTCAAGCGTTTGACCGGCACAGATGCCTTCCAAAGTGTCGCAATGCGTCAGTTGTCCATCAATGATGATGCCCACACGGTCGCAGAGTTTCTCTACGAGGCTAAAGATATGGGTGGAAAGGATGATGGTCTTGCCTTGTTCGCGCAGTTCCTGAAGATAGTCTGTCACCGTTCGGGCAGTGAGCACATCCAAGCCGTTGGTCGGTTCGTCGAAGATGACAAACTCAGGGTCGTGCACCAACGAGACCACAAGCGAAGTCTTCTGTTTCATGCCCGTCGACAAGTCAGCCACCTTGACTTCAGCGAAACGGTCAATACCGAAACGCTTGAACAATTTGGTTTTGCGTTCCGCAATCACCTCTGGTTCAATGCCATAGAGTTGAGAGAAAAAGTCGAACAGATAATTTGGGGTAAAGAAGTCTTCCAACTTCAGTTCGGAGGTCAAGAAACCGATCTTGGCCCTCACCTGCTCCGGTTGACTCACAATAGAGCAACCGTCTATAAAAGCATCGCCCTTGTCAGGAACAATGAGGGTGGCAAGCATACGCAAAGTGGTGGTCTTGCCCGCACCATTGGGGCCCAACAGACCGAAGATCTCGCCCTTGTTGGCGGTGAACGAGAGATTGTCGACTGCGACAATCTCCTTCCGTTCCGTCCTTTCTATTTTCTGTTGTTTGCGCGAGAGCTGAAAGGTTTTGCTGAGGCCCTCAACGCGAAGAATTTCGTTCATGATAAGATAGTATTAAGACTATTGAAGGTGTTTTTGCTTTCCCTCATCCTTTTTCTTCCTGATAACAAAGCCAAGGATGAGGCCAATAATGCATCCTATTCCGGTGCACAAGACACTTATGGCGACTTTTTTGCTCAGGATCAGTGCCACTATGATGACCGTTATGGCCACACATACAGTGAGCAGGATAATGTAATGATGTGCTTTTAGTTTCTTCATGGCGATGTTTTTTTGTGGTTCTATAGATTTTGTTGAGTTTCCCGCTGCGCGGGAATGGAGTTAGTCGTGTTGTTATTTTGCGACGGCTTGTAATGTTAACGGCTCGTAAGCTCAATAGGCCGCCGCTGGAAACAAACGCCATATACTCCATTCCCGCAGGGAATCCCTTAAAACTTAATCTCCTCTATCCCTATGCCCAAAAGTTTCATCTTCTTGACAACCTCGGGCAGCTCCTTCTCAAGGAACTCCTCGCGCATTTGCTTGAGGACGATGTCCTTGGCGTCGGCGGAGATGAAATAGCCGATGCCGCGTTTGTTGTAGATAATGCCCGCATTTGTCATGGTCTCATAGGATCGCATGATGGTGTTGGGGTTCACACCGAGTTGTATGCCGTAGTCGCGCACCGAAAGGATTCGATCGTCGGCCTTCAGCTCTCCACGCAGGATCTGCTCATAGAGCTGGGAGCAAATCTGCAAGTATATGGGTTTGTGTGCGTTAAATTCCATGGTTTAGTATTTTTGGGTTTTAAGTTTGAAGAATAGACCGACATATAGACCTATAGTCAGCAAAGCATAAATGATGACACTCGTCGTCATCACTCCACTTATGAAAGTGCCATATTCCGAAAAGTCAAAGTTTTCCATGAAACGGCCAATTGCAGTCGAGAACGAAAACACCAGAGTTTGGAACACCATAGAAATCGCATACGAGAATCCCATCATGATGCCAAATGTCGCACCTGTCTTATGGTGTTTGAACAACAGATTACCCAACATGAAGAAACCTGTGGTAAACAAGAAACTCACTAGGTAGTTCCAACTTTCAACAGAGCCAATCTTGTTGAACATGTCAAACAAACCAAGATAATCACTTGTCAGGTCTGAAGGATCAAAAACGACTGAAGGATCGGCTCCCATCTCTTTTATGAAATCCAAAGTCGAGCCCATGACACCAAGGCTTTTAATGTAATGGCGGAAGCCACCTACAGGAAGCAAGGTCAACAACGAATCAATGCCGTATGAAATCAAAGCCACCGCCACGGGAGTCATGACACAGTAGAGCACATAGCTCAAGTATTTCTCCCAGTTGGAGACTGGCAACATGGCGTAGCGCACGCCTTCGCGAGGCAGGTTGATGTCGCCAAAGGCCTTGGCAGGAACAAGGATGCATGACAAGAAAACAGCCACATAAATGACCATCCAGCGGACGAATGTCGGCATGGTGAAGCCAAACACTGCAGTCAGCAGCCAAGTGGCTATATTAAGGCTGCACAAGATGGCCAAGGTGACGCCGAAATTGCGGAGATACTTCTTGCCGTCCATGGCAAGTAGTTTTCCAAACCGATTGAAATTGAAAGTATTATTCATGGTTAGTATTTTTGCGTTTTGATCTTACGATAGGTTAGCACATAGAACACGATGGCGATGACCAACTGGAAGGCACTGTAGATCCAAGGGAGGAAACGATCTTCCATCCGGGCACTGGTTTCAGTGATCCACATGCCGAAGTTATCCCACAAATGGAACAGTTGCATCAACAGGGTAAACGAAAAGACAATCAGCAGGCCCCAAGCAAAGGTCTTGCCTGCCTTGCGGCGCTTGAAGACCATGTTACCGAACATGAAGATGGACGACTCGGCCCATGCGGCAGTAACCAGCGAGACAGCCAACATCATAAAGTCGCCGAAGCTGATATTCCTCAAGAAATCTTCATGCATGGCGAAATCCTTGAAACCACCGAAAGGCAAAAGAGTCATGAGGCTGTCCACCAGCCAGCTGCCCACCAGAGTCACTACGGGGGTGACAAGTGAGCAATAGAGGAACATGCTGAAGAACTTCTCCAAATTGGTGGCGGGCATCATGGCGAAGCCCACACCTTCACGCGGCAAGTTGACTTTGCCATAGATACGCGACGGTGCCGACATGACGGTGATGGCAATAAGGCCGAAGATGATGACCTCGCGGAACTCTACGCGCAATTCAAAGTCGAAGACCAGACTCGTCACCCAAAACATGACGGGCATGCTGATCCACACCAACAGCGTGATGCCGAAGTTGCGGATGAAGCGCTTCCAGTCGTAGGCCAACACCTTGTTGAAACGGTTGAAATTGAATGTGTTATTCATAAGGCAAGCCCTTTCTTATCCAAAGATTTGCTTGATGGTTTCCTTGTTCTTCATCACCGTGTTGAACAGCACCTCGATGCTAATCTTGCTGTCGTAGTGGTTGGGATTGCGCGTCACGCTGACATAGCCGCCAGGAATCATCTCGCTATAGAGTGCCTCGGGAGCCTCATCCATGCCATAATCGAAATAGAGTTTATCGGTAATCTCGCGGAACGAGGCCTTGAGCAACACCTCGTCGTGGTCGAGGATGATGATGGGGTCGATGAGGTTTTCCACATCCTTCACCTGGTGTGTGGAGATGATGATGGTGCGGTTTTCCGTGGCGTGCTTGGTAATGACCTGACGGAAAAGGGTCTTCGAAGGGATGTCGAGACCATTGGTGGGCTCATCGAGGAGCAGATAGTCCGTGTTGAGCGACAGAGCCGTGGCAATCAAACATTTCTTCTGCTGGCCAAAAGAGAGTTCACCGTACTTGCGTGTAGGATCCACTTCCAGTTCCTCGCAGAGTTCGAGGAAAAGTTTCTCATCGTAGTTGGGATAGAACACGCCCAACTCACGCACATTATTAATAGGTGTGTTGTCCGGAATGGCGAAATCCTCCGAAATGAAGAAAATCTTCTGGAGGGTTTCGGGGTAGCGGTTGAAAGGTGCGATGCCGTCAACCTCGCAGGCGCCTGCTGCAGGCTTCTGCAAACCGCTGATGAGTTTCAGCAGGGAGGTCTTCCCCACTCCGTTTTCACCCAAAAGGCCGTAGATGTTGCCTTTCTCAAAGCAAAGGCTGATGTTTTTGAAGACGGGCTGACTCTTGTAGCCGAAGTCTAAGTTCTTGATTTCAATCATGTTGTTATATTTTGTGTTAGTGTATTAGTCAAATAGAACACTGCAAAAGTACAACAATTTTCATTACTGTCAAGAAAAAAATGGATTTTTTTTGATTTTTTTGAAAAAAGTGGAATACCTTGAATGAAAACGAGTCACTCACGCCTTTACCCTCATAGCGGGCATGACCCGCTATCTCACACACGACGAAGATGTTCTTCCGTGTGAGGGATGGCGGATGCGACTCCGCCATGAGGGTAAAAGGCATAAATGAAGTGCTTCGTGCTTGAAATTTCCTAATGTTGGAGCTTATTATAATGGCAAACCATCATCTCCCCCTTGTCTTTCGCATGGAGATGCATGGCGCCGCCAAGGCAGTTCTTGTATACCTTGCAGTCGGCGCAAGGGCCTTGTTTCATCCAAGCACGGTCTCGGAAGGGTTGGAAACGGTTTTCCCAAACATCGAGAAAGTCATCTTGGTAGATGTTACCCTGCACATAGCTGCGGTCGATGTTGGGGCAAGCGGAGATAGAGCCGTCAATCAGGACAGAACCGATGGTGATACCAGCGCGGCAAAAATAAAACCAGTCGCGCACCTTGCGTTCATAAGGGCCGACATAAGCTTCGCAGCTGAACATGCAGTCTATTTTTCCCTCTTTGCGGGTCGCGACAATGAAATCCATCATTTGGCGGAGTTGCTCATTGCTGAGCTGCAAGCCATCATCGGCAGCAGCGCGACCAATCGGGGCGATGGTGAACAGACGCCATGCCTTCACCTTATGCTCGATGAGCAACTGCTTGATGGCCTCCAACTCGCCGAAATTCATCGGGCTGACGCAGGTCACAATGTCGTAGGTCGGCAAGCGTTTCTCGTTGGCAATCAAATCGATGGCACGAAGGGCGTGGTCGAAACTGCCTTGTCGTTTGCGAAAAGCATCGTGCGTGTCGCGCAAACCGTCGAGGCTGATGGTAATGCTGCACATTCCTGCGTCCATCAGCTTCTTGTGCATTGCCTCTTCATAGGCATAGCCATTGCTGACAATGCCCCAAGGAAAGCCATGCTGCCGTAGCTGACGGCCACAGTCGGCCAAGTCGGGGCGTACCAAAGGCTCACCGCCGGTAATAACAACTAAAATGGAATTGCGCTTGAACTTGGTTTCCAAAGGCTTAATCGCGTTCAAGAAGTCCTCGAAAGGCATGTCTTTGTAGCGCGATGAAGCCAAGCAATCAGATCCGCAGTGCTGGCAATTGAGGTTGCAGCGTTGCGTGCACTCCCAAAAAAGGTAGTTCAGCTCGTGGAGCTGGGTCTCTTTCTTTCGGAAATAGTTATGGAAGGCTTGGAGCATCATTCGGCGGACTGCATCTCCGCTTGAACCAATGTGTCGCTTACAGGCACTTCAGTATCCAAGACTTCATCCGTCATCTCCATATCATCCGGCATTGCTGGCATATCCTTATCCTTATAGGGAGTGCCATAACAAGCCTGCATGACGAACATCACCGTTGTCAACGCCGATGCTCTCAAAAGCCATCTGAACAATTTGTAGGATTTCATAACACGCGTGTTTTATTATTCTGCAAAACTATACAAAAATCAGCAAAATACAATACCATTTATGAAAAATCTTCCTTAATACTTGACAAACTTATGTGCATACGGCCCAATCTTGACGACATACACTCCTGAACGCAATTCCGAACCCAACACAATCTCTTGACAAGCAGACAAATAACTTTTGCCACCCATAATCACACGCCCCATGAGGTCACAAAGCAGGAAACCAGTCTCACGGGAGCGCCCATCAAGCATCATGATATGAACTACATCCTCCGTCGGATTGGGGTAAATGATAAAGTCATCCGTATTCGATTGATAATCATGTACTTTTAATGGTTCAAAATCATCACATTTCACCAAATAGGCATCGATGCGGTCTTGTAGAAAGTTTCGCACCAAGGAACAGCCCCAATTCCAATAGTGTATGGATTCAGGATAGCCATGACGGGCTATCAAGTTGGGTACTTCCATTCTTATGGCTTGCTCCACCTCATCGAGATAAAGAGCTGTATTCTCGTACTGCAAAACCGTGCTGCATAGCTCATCTACACGATGCAGGAACTTTTGCTTGAAATCGTTATTTTCCAACAACCTTCTGAACAACAAGGTCGACTTAACACCTGTATGCCATAGATTATCAGCAACATAAGTAGCGTTTCCAAATATGTCGAAGTCATTTTTCAATAAAGTGGCATCACCATCAAAAAAGGCGAACCGCCATTTGGAACCGTCAGACTGCCAACACCGCATGTTGTTTGCTGGCCAATCTGTATTGGCAACAAATGTCTCAAGAATCTGATAATCAATGAAATTATCAAGATTAACAAGATTGCTGATATAAGCATAATTGGCACTATCCGAAAGGTCAGCATCCTCCAACCAGTCCATCATTTGCTCAAAACTTCTGCCATCGCCCGACTCTACTTCATCAATCCACTCCCAAGTATCACCATCCAAACCATTGCCGCAGATAATGGTACACGCTTCAGGCTCAATGCCGAAATGGTCTTCAAGATAATGGTCATCCAACTTTTCCTGCAAGAAATAGATGCCCCAATACTCGCCGTTCAAATACAACACTACCGGCCTCGAGTTAGGGGCTTCGAGACCCATTTCAAGCGCCATACGGTTGACCACATAATCCTGCACGCCAACAAAGGGCCATAATGTGGAAAAAGGCTTTAGCACCAAATGTTTAAAGCTTTGAATTGGTGTAGTTTCAAAAAAATGATGTTTGAATCGTTTCTTTCCATATTCCTCACGCGCATAGATTTTCATGCCTTTTGCAGGAGCCATCCTTGCCCGTTTACCATGGGCGCGCAGGCCACACTGCTGATTGATGCCTGTATTGTTAAGTTCGTAGAACTCCACATTACATAATCGTTCCCATTCCATGCCACGCTGGTAATAATTACCCGTAGTCTCGGGAAAATCAGGATTAAAAAGCGCACCTGGGACCAAAATCCCTGTATCATAATCAAATAACGCCAAAGAATCGGCGCATACCGAAACAACTGGCAAGCCATGATGGTTGCAACCCAAAGAACGAATCAAATAAGTCTGCGTTACCACATCACTTATGCGCTGTCCTTCCTCGTCAAAAGCCGCTGCCCTGACAACGATGGCATGTTGCACCGATTCGGGCACAAACTGCTCAAAAAGCGGTGCAATAGGAAGCGTATAGATATCAGAGGTGGAGTAAAGATGCTCGTCGAGGAACAGAGGAGCCTCGTAGAGGCTGGATTTTGCTGTAGGAGTATCACCGTTAAGGGTATATCGGATTTGGCGCTCCCAATCGGAGCAACTTAAAAAGAGCGTGAAAGACTCATTGTAGAACCCGCCCTGATGCGAGAACAGAACCTCCGTCTGCGAAAAGAGTTCAAAACGGAATGTGAACAAAACCAAAAGCAATATCCAACGCTTCCGCCTCATCTCCCCTATTTCTTTATGCTCAGGATCACGCCCAAGGCCACGCCGAGCAAAGCCGCAAACAGCACCTGAAGCGTAGGAGGCAGCAGGAAAGTGATAGTATGGGCAGGATACCAAAACAACGGGATGGTCTTGGCAAAAACAAAGCCATATTGGATGTCCCAATTGATTTTCTTTGAAAGCGTTTCCCTGATTTTCAACTTGTTACCAAAGAAACCTCCCAACGAGCCACCTGTCTCGGCAATATGGATGTCGGTAATCTTATGGAAAGTCATGAAGACAGGAGCAAACAAGGTGTTCATCAGCACACTGACGCACAAAGCCACAAAGGCCTTGCCCCAACTGAGGTCGCCAGCAAACCAACTGGCTGCTTTTCCATTAAGGTGGAAACCGCCATCCAACAAGGCTACAGTACCCGTCTTGAAGATGGTCATGGCCGAGGCAATGACCACACCCAAAACACCCCAAACCAGCATCTTAGGCAGCAATCCGAAGCCTTTCTTCATATACATGCCTTCGCGAATGCGCAAGGCCAGCATCTCGCCGAAGGTGCCAAGAATGGCAAATTTGAAGAAACTCATCAACAGCCCATGGTTTTTGGTGGTCGTGTTGAACCAGTCCCAAGCCCCCGGGATAAAGGCGAAGCCGCACACCACGGCGGCCACAATAATCAAAGTGATGACATCTGCTTTTTTCATGACCTCTTGTCTCTTTTGTCGGCCTCTTTATTCTGCCAATAACGACCCAACAGGCACAGCAGGCACACACCGCAAAGAATGCCGCCCAGCACGAAGCCCGTCTGGTCCTCGCCCTTGACCTTATACAGCCAAATGCCAAAGCCTAACATGGCCAAATCGACGATGATACTTAAGATATAGCCTATGGTGCGGCTGGTCTTGTCGGGCTTCTTCAGCAGGAGATTGTCGAGCAGAAAAGTGACAACGACCAAGGCGGCATAGACCAAATAGTAAATAGCCTTTTCAGTAATCATAGTATTATTTTTGACTGCGGGACTGCGAGACTGCGGGACTGCGGATTAAATCCCTCTCGTCTCGTAGTCCCGCAGTCTCGTGTCAATTATTTTTCAATTCGAATACGTGCATCCACCGCGACAACATTCTTCGGGTTGCCCAGCAGCGGGTTGAGGTCCATTTCGGCAATCTCGGGAGCAGCCATCACCAAAGCGGCCGCTCTTGCAATCTGCTCGGCATAGACATCAACATTGACAGGCTGTTGGCCACGCACGCCTTGAAGGATCTTATATCCACGGAGCTTGGTGAGTGCTTCTTTCGCTTCAGAGGCACTAATCGGCACAAGCGAGCTCTGCACATCTTTCAGCACCTCGATGAAGATACCGCCCAAGCCAAAGAACACCTGATGGCCGAACTTGGCATCGCGGATGGCACCGATATAAACCTCAGTACCGTCGAGCATCGGGTACATCTCCACTGCATAGGTGTCCTTGATTGCCATCAAGCGGTCGAACTCCTTGCCTACAGTTTCAATGTCACGCACATTCAAAGTCACTCCACCGACATCTGACTTGTGCACAGGGCCCACTACCTTCATCACGAGGGGATAACCCACCTCGTTGGCGAAGTCCAAGGCCTGCTGTTTCTGATCGACGACGCGGATTTGCTTTTGGGCGATGCCTGCTGCATCAAGCAGTTCGTAAATCTTATCGGGACCAATGTAGCCGTTCTCGCAGCTGTCGATGCACTTGCGGATACGGGCAGTATCAATCTTTGGCATTTCCACATTCTCGGGTTGCGGCTTCGGTGTGTTATAGACTTTACAGATTGCATTACCGAGCACGCACTCTTCTGGGAAGTTGATGCGACCCTTGGCGATGAAATCTTCGATTTCATCTTTCACATTGATGATGGAAGGCAGCACAGGGAAGATAGGCTTCTTGCAGGTCTTCATCTTCTGGTCAAGTAGGTCGTAAACCTCTTTATTGCTGAAGAGGCCTGGCGAACCGAAGATAACTACCGAGAAGTCAATGTCTGTGTATTCGTTCTCAACGGTGTCGATGATATATCCGAGTTGTTCAGCAGTTCCAGTGGCCAAGAAATCGATAGGATTGCCCACGCTTGAGCCAGCGAAGAGCTTCTCCAACAAGGCAGGGCTGGCCGGATGTTCCTTGAGCGAAGGAACTTCCATGCCACCGTTCGACAACACATCGGTAAGCATAACCGCAGGACCGCCGGCGTGGGTGATGACGGCGCAGCGTTTGCCCTTGATTTCGGGGTGCATGAACACACCGCACACTGTCGTCAACTCCTGACGGTTCTGGCAGCGCACAATGCCTGCCTTGCGGAACAACGCATCAACTACAGCATCGTTGGTGGCCAAAGCGCCCGTATGTGAAGAAGCAGCGCGGCTACCAGCTGCCGAGCCACCCGACTTGATGGCAGCGATATGGCATCCCTTGTTGATGAGGCTGCGTGAGTGTTTCAGTAGTCGTTGCGGATCGCCAATCTTCTCCATGTACAGCATGATGACATGGCTGCTCTTCTCGGGGTCAAAGGTCTCGTCCAAGTGTTCCAGTACATCCTCAATGCCGAGCTGGGCGCTGTTACCTACAGCCCACACACTATTGAATTTCAATCCGTTGCTCATGCCATATTCCTTGATGAACACAGCGGTAGCGCCTGAACCCGTGATGAAGTCAACACCCTTGGGATCGAGAGTCGGGATAGGCGTATCGAAGCAACCAGCGTAGTTTACATTGAGGAAGCCCGTGCAGTTAGGGCCAATTAAGCTACCACCGACACTGTTGATGGTGTCGACGATATGTTTCTCGATGGCGGCGCCTTCGGCGTTCTCTTCCGAGAATCCAGCGCTGATGATGATGAAGCCTTTACAGCCTTTCTCATTTGCCAACACATCAACAGTCTGGGCACAGAACTTGGCGGCAATACAGAGGATGGCGCATTCCACTTGAGGCAAGTCATCGACCTTGGCATAGCATTTCACGCCTTGCACTTCAGTCTCTTTCGGGTTTACTGCATAAACGGGGCCTTGGAATGGGCTTTCCAAAAGGTTTTTCAAAGCTTTTCCACCAGGTTTGTGAATGTCTGACGAAGCACCGCACACTACGATGCTTTTCGGATTTAATAATTCTTTTGCTATCATATTAATTAGGTATTTGTTGCAACAAACATAATTTGCTGCAAATATAGCCAAAATAACAAAACGGGAAAGCGTTCAATGTTTGTTTTGCAATCTTTCTTCGCAATCAAGCAGCAATTGGTAATGGATTCTATTGAAAAGACCCATCTTGCAGAGCAGTTCGATATCCTCGTGGCTCATCCACATCACAGAATCCACTTCATCTTTTTGCAAATGCAACATTTCAGCAGGCACATTGCTTTTCAGCATATACAGAAAAGTGAACTTATAATCATATCGCCTAATCTTCACCAATTTAAGCTCACTCTTGGTCGCTGAAAGCCCAATTTCTTCCTTCATCTCGCGCAACATGGCTTGAGCAAAATCGCGCTCGCCACTTTGCACATGTCCCGCAGTAGTGGAATAGAAATTGCCCTTATTGGGCGACACCTTCTGAATCAGGTACTGACCCTGGTCATTGTAGACATAAACCGCCACGATTGGAATCATCAAGCCTGGCGGCACCCGCTTCCCACGTTCAATAGTCTGGCCTGTAGGTTTCAGGTCTCTGTCATACAAATCCAGAATTTCCATAATAACATATGTTTGTAGAGACGCGCCAAGGCACGTCTCTACAGCATTATTTTGCAAATAAATCTTTGATGCCACCCAACGAACCCAACACATTCGTGGCTTCGTAAGGCAGATAAACCGTCTTGTTCTCCTGTCCGCTCGCCACTTCTTTCAATGTCTCAATATATTTCACGGCAAGCAAATAGTTGACCGGATCGGCACCACGGTCGGCAACGGCTTCGGCAATGTTGCGAATGGCAGCAGCTTCAGCTTCGGCCTGCAAGACTTTGGCACGAGCTTCACCTTCAGCCTTGAGGATGTTGGCTTGCTTGTCAGCCTCAGCCGCATTGATTTCTGCCTGCTTCTCACCCTCCGAATTCAGAATCTGAGCCTGCTTCTCACCTTCTGCCTTCAAAATCTCGGCACGACGGTTACGTTCGGCTTGCATTTGGAGTTCCATCGTGCGACGGATGCTCTCAGGAGGAGTAATATCCTGCAATTCAACACGATTCACTTTCACTCCCCATTTATTGGTGGCATCATCAAGCACATTACGAAGCTTAGAGTTGATGGTATCACGCGAAGTCAAAGTCTCGTCAAGTTCCATCTCACCCACCACATTACGGAGCGTGGTCTGCGTCAGCTTCTCGATGGCGACAGGAAGGTTTTGGATTTCGTAAGTGGACTTCATCGGATCCACAATCTGGAAATATAGCAAGGCATTGATTTCGGTCATCACATTATCCTTGGTGATAACGCTTTGTTTGTCAAAGTCATACACCTGTTCACGCATATCAATGCGATTGGCACGGTAAAGTCTGCCATTCTGTTGACGAACGATGACCTCTTTTGCCTGCTCAATGATGGGCAACACAATATTGATACCCGCATTCAAAGTGCGGTTGTACTTTCCAAGGCGCTCCACAATCATGGTTTCCGACTGCGAAACAATTTTGATGCCTCGAAGGATATAGATCACAACGAGGATGCCCAATACGATTAAGACGATGTTTAAGACAGTTAAATTCATAATTATTGTTTTTGATGATTAATGACAAGGTTTAACCGTAACGATGATGCTGTCCAGCTTGATGATTTCGACATCGGTCCCTTTCTCAATGACCGATCCATCTTCCGAAACCGCTTTCCAGTCGTCACCGTCGATGGCCACACGACCCGTATGCTGCGATGCATCGATACATTCAGAGACAACGCCTTTCCGTCCAATGATGGCTTCGGCATTGGTCTTCACATCCTTAGATTTCTTGTCCAAAAAACGCACAACCACAGGCCTTAAAAAGATGAATGTCAGCAATGAAACCACGACAAACGCCAAGATTTGCCAAGTCAAGCTACCACCCAATCCAGAAACTAAAGCTGAAAAAGCGGCACCAAGGGCAAAACAGAGGGCACCAAAACCTGCGGTGCAAATCTCGACGATTACCAGTACGATTGCAGCAATAAGCCAATAGTAATATTCCATAGCAACATAGGTTTGATTTTGCAAATATACAAAAAAAAGGCGACACCCACAAGGGTGCCGCCCTTTTTTTTGCGGGAATCAATCCCGCAGTGTCAATTATTGCATGACAGTGACGCGTTTGACGGTCACACCTTCCTCAGTGTAGACGCGCACCATGTACATGCCAGCGTTGAACTGGGCCATGTTCAGAGTGTAGACGTTAGCATTGAGTTCGGTGTCGAAGACCACCTGACCGAGCATGCTCACAACAGTGATGCGGCTCATGCCGTTGGCTTCGATCGTCACATTGCCCTTCGTCGGGTTAGGATAGAGGGCAACCTTGTCGTTGTTCTCGTTGATGCCAGTCACGCCAACCTCAACATAGTCGTTGTTCGGATTGTCGAAGGCAGCAGCGGGATCAGACTCGCAGTCGTTGTCATAGACAGTAGTCACCTGGTAGTAGTAAGTACCAGCGCCAGCAGGCGTGTCGATGTACTCGTAGTAGGTCTGGCCAGCAACATAAGCCACAGTGCCGACGAGGTCATAGTTGGCGTTGTCGGTCGAACGATACACCTTGAAGTTCACGATGTTGGCGCGGTTCTTAGCACCATTGGCCAACTGGATGTCATCGACATCGAGGATGAACATATCAGTGCAGTTGAAGTGACGGATAGCAATCTTACGACCATCGCCAGCGTATTCACTGAGGTCAACCGTGTACTGATGCCAGCTGCCTTGAGCGCGGGTGTTGCCACCACGGCCGAAGCTCATGACATCACCACCAGCCTTAGCAGTCATTGTCCACTCTTGGACCATAGCAAATGTATTGCCACCGTCCTCAGAGACAGCCACGCCGAAGTGTTCGGCAACATAGCTAGCATCTTGACCGCAAGCCCAGAAGCTGAAGGTTGAACCTTCGCAGAGGGTCACGGCAGGCGAAACGAGCCAGTTGTCAGGAGTCAGAGCTCCAACAACATTGCTGTAAGAACCAGAGACGATGAGATCTTGTGATGAATTGTGACCGGCACCAGCAAGGTTACCACCATTCAGATAGATACCGTCGCAGGCAGAACCAAGGATCCAGTTGTAGCCATCACCATCAACGTCGATGGTTGTCCAACCAGCAGGCATCTGACCATTGTCGAAGTTTTCAGTGAACTCGTCACCTTCGCAGCCGCCAGGACCTGGGCCAGGATTCTCTTCACCCCACCAGACTTTCACCTGGTCGGTAGCATTGAGAGCCTCGCCGTGGATAGGCATGTAAGCAGCGCAAGAACCACCGGTAGGACCGAACTCGCAGACCGGGCAACCCATGGACCAACCATAGTTGTGGTCGGGCAGGACCATCTGGCCAGGATAGATCGGGCGGACGCAGTATTCGTGGTCGCCGAACTCACCTTCAACGGTGTACTCGCGGTCGTCAGGACCAGCGAAAGCAACAAACTCGCCGTCTTCCGTGATCAGGAAGCCGATGAGGTCGGTAGGAGTCACGATTTCGCAGTCGGTCTCACCTTCACCTTCAGTCTTGGTGAAGTTGATGACGCAAGGTTGCTGTGAATAGTTGGTGATCATCAGGATGTAGTACTCACCAACTTCAGGCATGTGGTAGTTGATGCTGCCGTGGCTCGTGTTGTGCTGATGTTGACCTTCAGCATAGCCGAGATAGCAATCTTCAGAGTAAGAGGATGAGTAGCAGCAGTCCATAATCTTATTGGCAGTCAAGTTGCTGCAAGCTGTGCCAGACATCACTTCTTGTTCAGTGTAGGGACCCCACATGCAGAAGTCGATATCTCTATCGGTACCACTGTTCGGGTCATGGCCTTCCATGTGGATCACGAATGGGCCACCCGTATGTATTCTCATGTGGTAGAACGAAGGATTGTAAGACATACCGATGCAACCATCATCCATACCAGGCTCGTTGGCTTGGTTACTGGTGTTAGCAGCTTCAAACGTAATCACTTCAGAGGTGCAGAACGGCAGTGAGTTGACGCAATGGTCATTGTCAACTCTAGCGTTGCTCAACAGCACATCCATGATGACAGAGGTAAAGTTCTCAGAAGAAACACTGCTCTTCCAGCCAGACATACGATCGGCGATGTCAACCTTGCTCAGCAGGCTGAAGTCGGCGATAGCGTTACGATAGACCGTCTCAAACTCATCCATAGAACCAGTGAGGATGAACTGGCCGTATTCCTCTTCAGGAATCAGTGAGAAGCGGCTGTCATTGCTGATGACATAGAGCAAGTAAGCTCTGAGGTCGACATTGTCGAGAGCGAAGAAGTTCAGCATCATGCCGTCTTCAGCATATTGCGTGTAGAACTCACCACCCTTGGCAAGGTTCATACCACCCTTGGCACCAGAGGTCAACTCGATGTCGTCAACATCCAGGATGAACTGGTCGTTGCAGTTGAAGTGACGGATAGCAATGTACTTCTGACCAGCAAAGGCGCTCAGGTCAACAGTGTACTGATGCCATGAGCCTTGGGCACGGGTTTGACCGCCACGGCCGATGCTCATCGCACCACCGCTCTTGGCGGTCATCGTCCACTCTTGAACAGAAGTCCAGCCGCTCGTTCCGTTGTCGGAAACGAACACGCCAAAGTGCTCAGCAGCATAGCTGGCATCTTGAGCGCAA
>ONFF01000002.1 GCA_900317055.1 uncultured Bacteroidales bacterium
AATATCTTGCCCAAATGTCCCCAATGTGGTTTCCCACTTCATATTTCCAAGGCTGTCCAAGGCCACAATCCAACCATCCCCATTGCCATAAAGATGGCTAATGTCACATCCACCCGAATGGTAATTGGCATGGCAAATCAGTCCTCCGTCATGAGCCAATTCTCCGTTTGCGACATGGTCATAGCCAAGCCCCATTTGCGTGCCGTATCCTCTGGTCCAAATCTCTCCACCTTCTGCATTGATTCTTTTTGCTACTATATTTCGGTTCTGCGCATTATTATCGCAAATGTCAGGAAACCCTACTCCTGCTAAATAATATTCGTTTTTGTCTCCAATTTTAAACATAAACCCCATACCATCCGAAAAGCCCATGTCACCATAGCACCAACTGTCAATAATCTCATAATCATGGTCTATTTTTACAATCCAACAGGGATCACGCGGTCTACTATCTTCACAGTTTTGGGGAACATGACCTGTACCGGCATAGTCTCTTGCCGTATTGCCCACCAGCATTATATAGTCATCCTCCATAACCATCCCAACACAAACTTCTTGGCCATATCCTCCAAAGCATTGCTGCTTGTCGATACGGATTTGGGCTTGCATCGTCACCCCTCCCACCATCAGCAGGAGCACAAGCAGGGTGTAAATTCTTGTTGCTTTCATTTCAATGTGTTTTTCTGTGTTATGCACGCAAAATTATTCAAAAAAACACCAAAAAAGCCATCTGTCAGGTCCTAAAATGGTTTTGTCCCTATCTATTTCGATTTTGAAATTTCCAATATATTGACATTCAAATATTTATGTAAAATCGGTTTTTTGGCTTGTCCATGTTTTTTTGGTTTAAGAAACCATCAAATGCGATATTCTTGCCTTGTTTCGCACAGTAATAATATTAACTTAATACCGATTCTCGTATTCTTTTACTTTATTCAAAATGAAAGATTTACATTGCTCCCAATCAAAGTCCACAAACATCTTGGGCATATCAAACTTTTCGGCATCGACAAAATAGGTCAAACTCATTAAGGCCCGATATAAAGAATAATTCGGATACTTTTTGGCGTAGAAATCCAATATTTCTTCCAATGTAAAATGTTGCAGCAAAAAGTATATGTCGACAAAGTCTTTTCTTGAGCCTCTACCTTCAATCGCATTGATTTTCATGGCCGCAATATCCTTGGGTGAGGCCAATCGCAAGCCATCTTCTTCAACAGGAGCTTCAAGCCAGGGATAAATCGAATAGTTTACAATGTCCACTTTAACTCCATTAATGTCGAAAATCCGAATGTTAGTTGATATTTTTTGTTTTTCAACGATTCCGTAACTCTTTAAAATCTCATGCATTTCCTGCCCGTCAATATCGAAGCCACCGAAAAAATCGAGGTCAATTGAGGAACGATGCCCATATTGCAATGCCAAAGCAGTACCTCCTACAAGACGGCAATCTTTGAGAAACGGCTCTTGAGTCAAACGCCTCAAGAGTTCCAAAGTGTCGGGAACGATTGTGCAAAATGATAACATCTAAAATCCTCCTTTTTTTTCCCAGATAGACAGCAAATGAATGATAAGGCTACAGGATCCAAGGTTCTCAAATTCATGCATACAGAAGTGATTTTGTCCATTCCATAATAATGCTTTATGTAATGCCAATCACTCATTTTTCCATATTCCAACACTCTGGGGATAAGCCATTCGGCACTTTTGTCGATATCGAAATTGGTCGTATCGACATCCCAAAAAAGAAGTGGGCTGAGTCCGTGTAGCTTATCCTTGTCTTCCATGATTATTCGACTACAACGAGATAATAATTCTTCTTGCCCTTCTGCACAAGGATGTACTTGCCGTCGATGAGGTCGGCAGGGGTCATCACCTTGTCCAAAGTGACCTTTTCCTTGTTGACGCTCACGCCGTTGGCTTGGGTCATCTTGCGGGCCTCGCCCTTCGAGGGGAAGATCTGCGTGTTGACGGCCATGAAGTCGACAATCGGGATGCCAGCTTCGAGGTCGGTGCGGGTGATGTGCTCCTGCGGCACGCCGTCGAAGATGTCCAGGAAGGTGGCCTCATCAAGCTTCTCCAAACCTTCCTTGGTCGACTTGCCGAAGAGGATATTGGAGGCCTCGATAGCGGCATCCAAGGCTTCCTGCGAGTGCACCAACACAGTAACCTCTTGGGCCAAGCGCTTTTGCAACACACGCATACCCGGGTCTTTCTTGTGCTCTTCAATCAGGGCGTCGATGGTCTCTTTATCTAACGAGGTGAATATCTTGATGTATTTCTCGGCATCCTCATCGCTGACGTTGAGCCAGAACTGGTAGAACTTGTAAGGCGTGGTGCGCTTCGGGTCGAGCCAGATGTTGCCACTCTCGGTCTTGCCGAACTTCTTGCCGTCGGCCTTGGTGATGAGCGGACAAGTCAGGGCAAAGGCCTCGTTCTCAAAGCCCAAGGTACGGCGAATCAATTCTGTACCTGTGGTGATGTTGCCCCATTGGTCGTTACCGCCCAGCTGCAGCTTGCAGTTCTTGTGCTGGTAGAGCCAGAGGAAGTCGTAACCTTGCAGGAGCTGGTAGGTGAACTCGGTGAAGCTCAAGCCGTCGCGGGCGGTGCCGTTGAGGCGTTGCTGCACGCTATCCTTGGCCATCATATAGTTCACGGTGATGTGCTTGCCCACCTCGCGGGCGAAGTCGAGGAAGGTGAAGTCCTTCATCCAGTCGTAGTTGTTCACCATCTCGGCAGCGTTGGGCCTTCGACTCGAAGTCTAAGAACTTGGCCACCTGGGCCTTGATGCACTCTTGGTTGTGGCGCAGGGTCTCTTCGTTGAGCAGGTTACGCTCTTGGCTCTTGCCCGAGGGGTCGCCAATCATGCCCGTGGCACCACCCACCAAGATGATGGGCTTGTGGCCGCAGTGTTGCAAGTGACGCAGCATCATGATGCCGCAAAGGTGTCCGATATGTAAGGAGTCGGCGGTCGGGTCGGTGCCGAGGTAAGCCGTTACCATTTCTTTCTGGAGGAGTTCTTCCGTGCCTGGCATGATCTGTGCCAGCATTCCGCGCCAGCGGAGTTCTTCAACAAAATTCTTCATCGTTAGCTCGTCGAAATAAATTTGGGTGCAAAAATAGTCAATTTTTGTAATTCCTCAACCTACATCTCATATTCTCCAACACATTCCCGCCAAAGAGCCAAGAGTCAGCAAAGTGGAGGTTGCCTTTCGGGAACTTGTCCTCATAAGCTGGGATGAAGACCATTTCCGGGTCGAGGTCGGGGCAGACGGTGTTGTGCTTGTAAAGATAAGTCCTAGTCGGACAAGGCACGATGAGGACGCTGTCGCGAGTCTCGTTATATTTAGCCATGCCCAGATGGAACTTGGCGGGAACGGTGTCCGGTGCCATTGTCCAAGTGGTGGGATTGATGCCGACCACATCGCCACGCGACACCAAGCCGATAGCGGTTGTATCCGTCACGGAGTTGAAAATGACCAGACCTTGCATTGTGCTGTCAGTGGCGGGCTTCAAAGCCTCGGGATAGGCAGACAGCTCTTCTGCATTAACATGACAACCAATGCAATAAGCGGCTACCATCAGCTTGCGTTGCTCTTCGGTCATGCCATGTTCCAACAACTCTATAAGCATCTGCGAGCCTTGGCTGTGACCCATCAGGAAAAAGGGTCGACCATGGTTGAAATGTGCCATATAATATTGGAAGGCATCGTTGACATCCTTAGCCGCTATTTGAGCAAGGGAATCTAACATAGGTGTGGGTTGAGAATAAGCCTCAAAAATCATTTGTCGATAATAGGGTGCGTAGAAATTGTACTCGCTATAAAGCATCTTGTTGAAGCGTTGGTTGCCGTTGGCCTCTTTCCTCACCTCCGGCAAACTGATATCGGCAAACCACGATGAGTCGTTATCGACAAAGGAAATTGTCGAAACGGTCGGATAAACATAAAACACATCGGCAGCATGTCTTTCATCACCACAGCTGTACCAGTATGTGTTATCGGAATAATCAATTGTTGATTCAAGTGGTTGGGGTTGATGGTTACAAGAGAAGGTCGAAAACATCATTAATGCCATCAAAAGGCCAAAAAAAGAATTGTTTTTCATTGGATGGTTGGTTTTAGGCCGACAAAAATAGTAAAAGTTAGATTTTTTGTCGTAGACTCAATAAAATTTCGCAACTTTGCAGCGAAATTAGCCTCTGGCTCATGGCCTCTGGCTTTTGGCAGCTTTTTGATAGATGTAAGATTTACCTTTTTCCAATTAAGCTGCCAGTAGCCAAAAGCCTGTGGCCAGCAGCCAGTTAAATTTTTGAATTTTAAATTTTTAAATCTTAAATACATATTCATGAAAAGAGACGAAAAAATCTTTGATCTGATTCGCCAAGAGAAAGAGCGTCAGATGCACGGAATCGAGCTCATCGCTTCGGAAAACTTTGTCAGCGAGCAAGTGCTGGAAGCCATGGGTTCTGTCATGACCAACAAATACGCCGAGGGTTATCCCGGCAAGCGTTACTACGGCGGCTGCCAAATCGTCGACCAGAGCGAGCAAATCGCCATCGACCGCGCCTGCCAACTGTTCAACGCCACCTTCGCCAATGTGCAGCCCCACTCGGGCGCACAGGCTAACATGGCTGTGATGCAAGCCCTGCTTGAACCTGGCGACACCTTCATGGGTCTCGACCTCTCGCACGGTGGTCACCTCTCACACGGCAGCCCGGTCAACGCTTCGGGTATGCTCTACAAGCCCGTCGCTTATCATGTGGCCAAGGAAACCGGTCGCGTCGACTACGACGAGATGGAGAAGATCGCCCTCGAGTGCAAGCCTAAACTCATCATCGCTGGTGCCTCTGCTTACAGCCGTGACTGGGACTACAAGCGCATGCGTGCCATCGCCGACCAAGTGGATGCCGTCCTCATGGCCGACGTCAGCCACCCCGCTGGCCTCATCGCCAAGGGTCTGCTGAACGACCCGCTGGAGTACTGCCACATCATCACCACCACGACCCACAAGACCCTCCGTGGTCCCCGTGGCGGCATGATCCTCATCCGTCATGACTTCGAAGACCCGCGTGGCCGCAAGACCCCGAAGGGCGAAACGAAGATGATGTCAGCTTTGATCAATAGCGCCGTGTTCCCGGGCATCCAAGGTGGTCCTCTGGAGCATGTCATCGCCTCCAAGGCCGTTGCTTTCGGCGAAGCCCTCAGCGACGAGTACATGGAGTACATCCAACAGGTGAGAAAGAACGCCGCCTTCATGGCCAGAGCTTTCATGGATAAGGGCTACGATGTCATCAGCGGTGGCACCGACAACCACTCCATGCTCATCGACCTCCGCGGCAAGTTCCCGGAGATCACCGGTAAGATGGTGGAGAACACCCTCGTTCTTGCCGACATCACCGTCAACAAGAACATGGTGCCCTTCGACACCCGTTCGCCTTTCTTGACCTCTGGTCTGCGTGTCGGTACGCCCGCCATCACCACCCGTGGTCTGAAGCAAGACAAGATGGCTGTCATCGTCGACATGATCGATGATGTCATCAGCGACATCAATCCTGAGACCAAGACCGCTTCGGAGGCCAAGATCAACGCCGTCCGCGCCGAGGTCAACAAGCTGATGAAGGACTATCCGCTCTTCGCTTGGTAAGCATTAGCAACACCTTTATTAATAAATGGTCGCCCCAATGTGGGCGACCATTTTTTTGACTTAAAATTTTAGAAAAAAGGCCTTAGTATTTTGAAAAACCGTATCTTTGCATCCCGTATTTTTAATTCCAAGCACTATATTTCGATAAACTCAATAACCATGAAAACCACTAAAAAATACGGGTTCGACAACGAAAAATACCTCAAAATTCAGTCAGAACACATCAAAGACCGCATTGCAAAATTCGGCGACAAACTGTATCTCGAATTTGGCGGCAAGCTTTTCGACGACTTCCATGCCAGCCGCGTGCTGCCAGGTTTCCAGCCTGATAGTAAACTGAAAATGCTGTCACAGCTCATCGATGTAGCTGAAATCATCATTGTCATCAGTGCCGTCGACATTGAGAAGAACAAGGTGCGCGGCGACTTGGGCATCACTTACGATGTGGATGTGTTGCGTCTGCGTGAGGAATTCATGAATCGTGGTTTCATGGTGAGTTCGGTGGTGGTGACCCATTACAACGGTCAAGCCAGCACCGATGCCTATCGCCAGCGTTTGGAGCGCATGGGCATCAAGGTGTATTACCACCGCATCATTGAAGGCTATCCCAACAATGTCGCTCTCATCGACTCGGAAGAAGGCTTTGGCCGCAACGACTATGTGGAAACCACTCGCCCATTGGTGGTGGTCACAGCTCCAGGCCCGGGAAGCGGCAAGATGGCCGTTTGCCTCAGCCAGCTCTATCACGAGAACAAGCGCGGCGTCAAGGCGGGCTACGCCAAGTTTGAGACCTTCCCCGTGTGGAATCTACCTCTGAAGCACCCTGTCAATGTGGCCTACGAAGCCGCCACCGCCGACCTCAGCGATGTCAATATGATTGACCCATTCCACCTGGAAGCCTACGGCAAAACAGCTGTCAACTACAACCGCGATATTGAGATTTTCCCAGTGCTGAACGCTATCTTTGAAAGTATCTATGGTGAGAATCCCTACAAGTCGCCGACCGACATGGGCGTAAACATGGTAGGCTATTGCCTCAGCGATGATGAAGCCTGTTGCGAAGCCTCCAAGCAAGAAATCATCCGTCGTTACTATGCTGCACTTTGCAATTTGGCCAAAGGCAAAGGCACTGAGAACGAGGTCAATAAGATTGCTTTGCTGATGAAACAAGCCAAAATCAGCACGGCTGACCGCAAGACGACCATCGCTGCCAAAGAGCGCAAAGAGCAGGAAGGCGCTGCCGCTGCCGCTATCGAGCTGGAAGATGGTACCATTATCACAGCTCACACTAGCGCCCTTCTCGGCCCCAGCGCCGCCTTGATTCTAAACGCCACCAAACATATTGCAGGCATACCGCATGAGGTGAAGCTCATCCCGCAAGCCATGATTGAGCCCATTCAGAAGACAAAAGTCAGCTTCTTGCATGGCAAAAACCCACGCTTGCACACCGATGAGGTCTTGGTTGCCCTCTCCATGCTCAGCCTTTGGGACGAAAACTGCAAAATGGCTTTGGAGCATTTGCCACAACTAAAAGGTTGTCAAGTACATAGCACGGTGATGCTCAGCGAAGTGGATCAGAAAATCTTCAAGAAACTGGGCATTGATTTGACTTGCGACCCTGTAGCGAAGAAGTAAGACTTCCTTTCCAGCCCAACATGTATGTCATTCCCTCAAGCCTCCTATGTCATTCCAGCAGAGGATGGTGGGGAGCATGGAATCTATAGGAGGCGGTTTAAAAACAAAATCTATAAATGACGGCCTCAACAGCTATAGATCCCAAGCCTTTGCCCGCCAACCCCCGCAGGGATGACATACCTGATGAGGCCTGCACAACTCTGCGTAGGGAAGATTACTAAAAGTTTCTTATTGCCCTCACATAAAACTCCAGCGTCTTCACTGAGTCGCTGATAATGAACTGTCCGTCCTGCATCCTTACGGCTGCCGCACCGCGTGTGCCCGTCTCGGTGCTCGACCAATAGGTCTTGTCCTCCAAAGTGGGATAACCCATCGATGCCAAGGTGGCGTTCACCGCCTCTTGGTTTTGCAAAAGATAGCGTAACTCCGTCGTCGAGGGCACATACCACTGCTTATCGATAATCTTCCGATGGGGATAATTCACAAGATGCCAGGTATTTTTGAGGTAACTCCATTGAATGGCCGGATAATGACTCATGTCATAAACATCCATCAGGATGTTGGTGTTGTTCCAGCCTTCGTAGGGATTGGTGGCACCCGTCTCGCAGTTGAGATTTCCTGGCAGACACCAGGGCAATAAAGTCTCATCAAGGCTGACCATAAGGCCGTGATAGGCAGTATAAGTCCAAAACACAATCCCCTCCAAGGTGTCGTTATGGTAATAATCACCTACCTCGTATGTGGGCTGATAAGGCACATGAGGCTCACCACCTTGTGGGGTTTCCTCTTTCCTGCATGACACAAAAAAGCAAAGCAAAGCAAGGAAATAGAGTCCTTTTTTCATGGTATTCAAATACCCAAAGAGATGTTCAACCCTCTCGCCGTATTCACCAAGTCGCTGTCGATGGTGACAAGATTGGGCTTGGAAATAGCTTCCTTGAGGGAGACAGCCACCAAATCGGGATGATGGTAGGCCACCATCTGGCCGAACTGACCGTTGAGGACCATCTCGAAAGCTTTCACACCAAACTCAGCTGACAAAACACGGTCATAGGCAATCGGCACGCCACCGCGCTGCAAGTGACCCAATGTGGTCTCGCGCATGTCGTGGGTAAAGCCCGCAGCCTTCATCTCTTCGATGAAACGGCGACCGATGCCGCCCAATTTCTTGTTTTCGTAGCCGACCTCTGTGCTGATTTCGTACACCTGTTGGCCATCCTTCGGACGAGCGCCTTCGGAGGCCACCACCACGGCAAAACCACGGTCATGGTTGAAACGCTGTTCCAAACGAGCCTTCACCACATTAATGTCGTAGGGGAACTCTGGCAACAGACACACTTCTGCCCCACCCGCGATGGCGGAATGCAAAGCAATCCATCCTGCATCGCGACCCATGACTTCGAGGACGAAGACGCGGTTGTGGGAAGCTGCTGTAGTAACGAGTTTGTCAACGGCCTCAGTGGCAATCTGCACGGCAGTCTGGAAACCGAAGGTGCATTCCGTCGATGAGAGGTCATTGTCGATGGTCTTGGGCACACCAATGATGTTCAAGCCCTTCTCGTAAAGCTTTTGCGAGATGCGCTGTGAGCCGTCGCCGCCGATGCTGATGACCGCGTCGATGCCCATATATTGAAGCTTGCGAAGCATTTCATCCGAGCGGTCAACGGTGGTCCAAGTGCCGTCGGCGTTTTTGATAGGCCAGTTGAACGGGCCGCCCTTGTTGGTGGTCTCGATGATGGTGCCGCCACGGAAGTGGATACCGCGCACCGACTCTGGTGTCAGCCTAACGACTTCGGTGGGTTCCCACAGAATGCCGTTGTAGGCTTGAATGCTACCGAGCACTTCCCAATCTTTTTCTTGGGCAGCTCTCTTGACGATGGCGCGGATCACGGCGTTCAAGCCTGGGCAATCGCCGCCACCGGTGAGGACTAATAGTCTTTTCATATTGAGGTGATATTTTTAAAACTCAAAAACTAAAAATCTTGTTCATTGCTTGTTTGCTCATCCCCCTTTTTTCTCTTTAAGCGGAAACCGAAGGGCATAAGAGCTAACAGTAATATTGAAGTACATGGATTCCAACCCATATTTATTCTCCTTCAGTTCCATCACATCATAAGATTGGCCTTTGTCCTCGACCAACGATTGCATCGTGGGCGACAAACCAAAGATATCCATTATACCATACTCGTCTGCGACGCTTATCACATGAAACGCCGTTTCTTTCGAACTACCGTCACCTGTTGATGTCACAGCCGAAAGGAGCATAACAACCTGATTATGGGCATCGGTGGTTTTTTCTGAATCCTGCCCATACAAGTTACTATAGATAATGTGTTTATATAAGTGAAACCTGATATTCGTCGGGTCTGTTTCCAATTCCTTATCAATTTCATTGGCAGCTTTTTCCCAATCTTCCTTATTCGGGGTATCCTTTTCAAAGGCTTCGCGTAAAGCATCGATTTTGGCCATCTTATAAGGGTCATAATCCGAACGAGTAGCGGCCCCATAATAAAAATGCCGTAATTGCTCAAGACTCAATGTGGTATCCGCTGCTTGAAAGCGTCTCAACAATTCAGGATAATAGAACTCGCTTCCCTTTGTGTTGATCTCTTTCTTTATCTTCTTATAATCGGGGGCATTTGCTGCAATGCTCGCATCAGCTTTTCGGGTGGCTGTGTTTTTGCTTGTTGAACATGAGCTCATAACAAACAAGGCAACCATTGACAGAAATGCCATCGTTACAATGGTCTTCAATAGCCTCATTTTCATATTATTATCTTTTTTGTATTTGATTATGTAGAGACGGTGCATGCACCGTCTCTACAAACATATTCTAATCATTTCAAATTCAACGCGATCTGCAATTCATCCAACTGCTCCTGGGCAATCGGTGCGGGCGAGCCACTCATCACATCGCGACCGGCGTTGTTCTTCGGGAAGGCGATGAAGTCGCGGATGCTGTCGGCACCACCGAAGAGCGAACAGAGACGGTCGAAGCCGAAGGCCAGACCAGCGTGAGGCGGTGCGCCATACTCGAAGGCACCCATCAGGAAGCCGAACTGCTCCTGCGCCTTCTCGTCGGTGAAACCAAGGGTGTGGAACATCTTGTTCTGCAAGGTGCGGTCATGGATACGGATGGAGCCGCCACCGACCTCCACACCGTTCATCACGATGTCGTAGGCGTTAGCACGGATGTCGCCCCACTTCGTCGGGTCGTCGAGCAAGGCCTCATCCTCGGGTTTCGGTGCAGTGAAGGGATGGTGCATGGCGTAGTAGCGTTGCGTCTCCTCGTCCCATTCCAAGAGCGGGAAGTCGATGACCCACAGCGGCGCGTATTCGTCGGGCTTGCGCAGGCCGAGTTGGTTACCCATCTCGAGACGCAAGGCGTTGAGTTGCACACGGGTCTTCATGGCCTCGCCACAGAGGATGAGCATCAAGTCGCCGGGCTTGGCACCAAACTTGTCAGCGATGACCTTCAGATCGTCGGGTGTGTAGAACTTATCGACAGACGACTTGAACGAGCCATCGGTGTTGTATTTAATGTAAACCATGCCGCCAGCACCCACCTGCGGACGCTTCACGAATTCCGTGAGGGCATCGAGTTGTTTGCGGGTGTATTCAGAGCAACCCTCGGCGCAGATACCAACAACTAAATCAGCGTTGTCGAAGAGGCCGAAGCCCTTGCCTTTGGCAACATCGTTAAGTTCCACGAACTTCATCCCGAAGCGGATGTCGGGCTTGTCGGAACCGTAGTATTTCATGGCGTCGTGCCAAGTCATGCGCGGGAATTGGCCAAATTCAAGGCCTTTCATCTCCTTGAAGAGGTGCTTGGCCAGACCTTCGAAGGTGTTCAACACATCCTCCTGCTCCACAAACGACATCTCGCAGTCGATTTGCGTGAACTCAGGCTGACGGTCGGCGCGGAGGTCCTCATCGCGGAAGCAACGCACGATTTGGAAGTAACGGTCCATGCCGGCCACCATCAGCAACTGCTTGTACTGCTGCGGGCTTTGCGGCAAAGCATAGAATTCACCAGGATTCATACGGCTCGGCACCACGAAGTCGCGAGCGCCTTCGGGCGTGCTCTTGATGAGCATCGGGGTCTCGATTTCAAGGAAGTTGAGGTTGCTCAAATAGTTGCGCACAAGCATGGCCATGCGGTGGCGCAACTCAAGGTTCTGGCGAACGGGGTTACGACGGATGTCCAGATAGCGGTATTTCATGCGAAGATCGTCGCCGCCGTCGCTGACATCTTCGATGGTGAAGGGCGGGGTCTTGCTGCTGTTGAGCAGTTTAAACTCACTGACTTTCAGCTCAATTTCACCTGTAGGCATGTTCGGGTTCTTCGACTCGCGCTCGATGACGATACCTTTTGCTTGAATCACGAATTCGCGGCCGAAAGAACGGGCTTGTTCCAAGAGTTTCGGGTCGCTGCTGCCATCCAAGAAGAGTTGGGTGATGCCATAACGGTCGCGGAGGTCAATCCAAACGAGAGAGCCTTTGTCGCGGGTGCGCTGCACCCAGCCGGCCAATGTCACTTCCTTGCCAGCGTCGGCAAGACGAAGTTCGCCACAAGTATGTGTTCTATACATATTTTCGAGATTTAAGATTTAAAATTCAAAGATTAAAACTTGCAAAAATACTAATTCCATTTGGAATGCCGTGCAAGTAGGTTAGTTTTTATTATCTTTGCCGCATAATCATCTAAAACAACCATCAATTATGAAGAAAATCATTTTAGTTTTCATTATGGCTTTTGCGACAATCACATTGATGGCGCAACAAACAGCCGAACTTACAGAAGCCTTGGACAGCCTTGTCATTACTGATATTGACTATGGTTTTGTAAGGGCCAAATTCAACTATGGTTACGACGGCAACAAACGCCTGAACCAAGTCATTTTCTCGAAAGTGGATGAATACTCCACCAACTTGCATTATTACGAAAAGCAGAACTACACCTATGACGACTACGGACGCTGCCTTTCATACACCCATTTCATTTGGGAGAACGGATGGATTGTCGACCGAAAAACAGACAGCACTTTCAATGCTATGGGAGAGTGCGTTTTCCTTAGGAACTATTCATATAGCAGTTACTTTTCCAACTACGAAAAAAGGGATTACACCTACGAAAACGGGAACTGCACGGAACGAAGGATTTACGACGCACACTCTGCCGACACGCTTTGGGAACCATACAACCGCCTCACTTGGGAATATGACGATTTGGGCAACTGCCTGCAACAAATTGATTATCTTCCCGATGGCAACGAATGGAAGCCCTATAGCAAAATGGTTTACACTTACAACAATCTGCATCAACTGGTTTTCAAAGAATACTTCCTTTGGAATGCCAACACGGGCGCATGGGATTCTGAAGGTACCACCACCGAATACGAGTACAACGAAGACGGCTTCCTGTTGAGAGAATATTACATTTCAAGCAACAACATAGAAAAGGAGACAAAGTATATTTATGATGAGCGTAACAACCCGATTTGGTATTACTTCTGCCAAACCACGCTTCCTGATTTCATCTGGGAGCAAGACACCATCGAATTTGCTTATAATGAACACGACAGCCTCGTTTGGAAATTGGAGAACTTCACCCATCACAATGGCGCCGCGATAGACCATCCTGTGCTATACGAATATGAGCGTGACGAGCAAGACCGCATCGTTGCAGAAACCTGTTACGACAATTGGGCGAGTGGACAACAGCCTCGCTTCAGGTACGAAAACACTTATGACGAACAAGGCCGCGTTGCTATGAAGCGCTGCAAAAGATACAGTATGATCGATGGGGCGTTGTTGGGCGATTCCCGAGTGGAATATGAGTTTGACGACCAAGGAAACTTGGTTTCAGAATGGGAAGTTTATCAGGACTATTATTTTCAGAACTATTTGGAATTCTATTTCAGACAGGGTTTTGACTATAACACACCGTCTGACAACATATTAGGACTGGAAAGGGCTTGGAACGATTTCATTGGTTTTATGACCGACCACGAATTCCGTATGGTACTCGACGGCGAACCTTATTATTGGAAAAACGACCATTTCCCGATTCATCACAAATGGGAATCAGGGGTTTGGAGGTTCAGCGACCCCAATTTGCCCGACATCATTTCGCCTGTTAATGCAGATGTGGCATTGTATTACTCCAAACATTATGAAAACCTTCCCGAAGCATCCGATTTCCCCGCCCGTGTTTTCAACATCGAAGGCGGTTTGGCCGTCGAATGTGATGATCCTGCCGACATTGTGGTCTACGATATGCTCGGTCGTTCTGTGGCTCAAAAGCGACAGGTTTTGCAAAGCGAGTTTTGCCTCAAATCAGGCCTTTATGTGGTGAAAGTGGGCGAAATGGCAACGAAGGTGGTGGTGAAATGATTTGCAAAAATTGATAATCCTTTTGGATTGTCGTAAAGGAGTGTATTTTTGTAAACACTTGAGCAAATTGAGTTTACATATTATCAATATCGAAAAACCCAGAAAACTCGGAAATACATTTTTCGACTCTTCCGTTTCTTCCGATGTTCAATAATATATGTCCCGTTTAAAAATGTAGTTCGTGATCCGTTACTTATCTCGCCGAAATAAAATTGAAAATCTTGGGAATTTTTCGATGAACAATTAAAAATCCGAACAATCAAACAATTTCTTACCTTTGCAGCCGTGATTCGGAAACTGAAATATCTGCTTTTTTGCCTCGCAATGTTGCTGACGGCCTTCTTAGCCCAGCGTTGCGCCAATGCGGTGGCACCCACAGGTGGCCCAAAAGACGACCGGCCTCCCGTAGTGGTCGAAGCCGTGCCCGAAAACCATAGCATCAACTTTACCAGCAAAAAGATTGAAATCACTTTCGACGAATACATCACCCTCGAAAACGCCAACCAGAATGTGATGATTTCGCCGCCACTGAGCGAAAAACCCGACATCAAGCTGAAGAACAAGACCGTGGTCGTGAAATTCAAGGAAACTTTGGCACCCAACACGACCTACACCATCAATTTCGGCTCGTCCATCAAGGATTTGCACGAAGGCAACCAGTTTAAGGATTATGTCTATAGCTTTTCAACTGGCGACCATATCGACACACTTTCCATTGCAGGTAAAGTGCTGAACGCTGCCGATAAAATACCCGTGGGAGACATCTATGTTTCTCTCTATGCCGCAAACCAAGAAAACATTGATTCACTGCCACTTACAACCACGCCAAACTATATCACCAAGACCGACAAGGATGGCAATTTCCGTCTAGCAGGTCTGGCTGACAACAAGTATTTGGTCTTTGCCCTTAAGGATCTGAATTCGAACCTTTATTTTGATTTGCCTAACGAAGAAGTGGCGTTTTTGGATACGCTCGTCGAGGCCTCCTACCCTTGGACACCACCAAAACCAAAGCCTATTGACACCATATCAGCAAACGACTCAACATTCACCTTGCCTGCGGATTCTTTATTAATAGACTCGACCTTGAAGGTTCAAACAGACTCGTTGTCTATCATGGATTCTACATTGGCAGTACAAGCAGACTCGATCATCGCTCCAAAGGACACCATTCCTCAACGCGTTTTCAATCAAAACAGCCTCCAACTTACCCTATATATGTTTACCGAGGTGGATTCCACACAGGTATTGCTCGAGAAGAAACTCATAGAGGAAGGCCTGCTGCGCTTCGTGTTCCGCCATCCCGCCAAGGAAGCTCTCGTCATGACCCCAGAGATGCTGCCCGACACCTTCAACCTCGTGACCTTGCAATCTACTGAATGCGATACGATTTGGTGGTACTTCACGCCCAATGTCAAAGACAGCTTGTGGGTGCAGGTGAAATACGACACCATCATCAACGACTCATCGCGTTACAGCCTGAATTTCAAGGAACCCGGTGGCAACAGAAGGCGAAAAAACGAAGCGAAAAAACTCAGTGTCAGCAATAACCTGCTTGGTCGTGGAGGTTTGATTTCTGGCAAGGATTTGATCTTAAAGTTTTCGGAGCCTATCGTCGACTACCAAATGCGCGACTCGGCCATTTTCAAATGCGACACAACGATGCATTACAACAAACTCGCCTTCGAGCCGGCTGATGAATATGGAACAAAATATCGGCTGACTACACCTTTTGCCGCTGATTCAAGCTACAGCTTCGAGATTCCAGACTCTGTATTTTGGGGCATCCGTGGTCGCACCAACGATATCATTAAAGTTGATTTTCATGTTCTTAAGGACGATGAATATGGTAACATCTATATCACGGTCATCCCGCCCGAAGGCATGAAGCAAGTTGTGGTACAACTCACCAACGAGGGCGGCAAAGTGCTGAAAGAGGAAACCATCACACAAAAACAAGAGGTGTTGTTCGAATACCTAATGCCTGCCAAATACAAGCTTCGCGCTCTTTTGGATGCCGATGGCAACGGCAAATGGAGCACGGGCAACTATCATCGTCACACCCTACCTGAAACCATCATCGACTACAAAGACCCACTTGACTTAAAAGCAGGCTGGGATATTGACCTGAATGAAGTTTGGGATTTGAATCAGAAACCCTGAAATAGAATCATTTAGTCCATCTCATCCGCAAGGATAACCACACGCATCCCGACAAAGGCGTATTTGGCTTTCAATTCATCCAAATCTTTGTTTCTCAATCTGATGCAGCCTTCACTTCCACGACCTGGAACGGAGCTTTCGTTGTTGGTGCTGCCATGAATGCCAATACCTTTAAAACCTGGCGTATTCAATCGCATGAACCAATTGCCGTAAGCCAAAATCTCGCCTCGACCATCTCCAAAATCATGGTACCACTTGGAAGCATCCTTGATTTCAGTAATTGTAAACGGTTTGTCAACAGTGCATTCCGGCGTTTTCATATCGCCTTTTTTCTGTTTCTGGCCTTTCTTCAAGCCTACGCAAACGGGGTAATGAACGCGCTTGATGGTATCGCCATTCACCACTTCGCAGACATAAAGCCGATATTCAGGCTTGGAAATGAGGATGAAGCAGTTCTTTTTGTTCACCACCTCGGAATAAAAAGTCGCCGTATCGGCGGGAACGGTGACGACAGTGTCCATCAGGCTCATTTCCACGATAGGTTCTTGTTTTTCAACTACATTGCCTGAAGTATTAGTACCGCATGACGGCATGGCGAATAAGGCCGCTAACAGACTGAATATGATGGTCATTTTTTTCATGATATTTCGAAACGATGTGCAAAAGTACATATTTTTTGGCGTTTAGCCACTTTCCAAACTTGAACAAGACAATTTTCCCTATTTTTGCGCCATAGTTACTGAGAGAGATATGGAAAAACAGATACTTTTAGGCAAGACCCCTGCCGAGATCCAAGAGGTCGTCGAGAAACTGGAACTGCCCAAATTCACGGGCAAGCAGATTGTGGACTGGATTTACCTCAAGCGCTGCGCCAACATTGAGGACATGACCAACCTCAGCAAGAGCGCAAGAGCTTTGTTGTCAGAGCAATACGAGACTGGACTGAATGCCCCCGTCAAGGAACAGGTGTCAACCGACGGCACGAAGAAATACCTCTTCCCTGCCGGTGAGCATTTCATCGAGGCGGCCTACATCCCCGACCGCGACCGCGCCACGCTGTGTGTCTCCACGCAGGTAGGCTGTCAAATGGACTGCCTTTTCTGTGCCACGGGCAAACAAGGCTTCCAGAAGAACCTCTCCGTGGCCGAGATCATGAATCAAATCCTCAGCCTGCCCGAGTTCGACGAATTGACCAACATCGTCTTCATGGGCATGGGTGAGCCTTTGGCCAACTACGACAACCTGATGCGCTGCTTGGATATCCTCACGCAAGAATGGGCGCTTGGCTGGAGCCCGACCCGCATCACCGTCTCGACTTGCGGACTGATTCCCAACCTCAAGCGTTTCCTTGAAGAATCGAAATGCAACTTAGCCATCTCGATGCATAGTCCTTTCCACGACGAGCGCCTCAAACTGATGCCTGTCGAGAAGAGCTATCCCATCAAAGAAGTGATTCACGCCGTGAAGCAACATGACTGGCATGGACAACGCCGCCTGTCGTTCGAGTATATCATCTTCAAGGACCTGAACCACAGCAAGGATCACATCAAGGAGATTGCAAGGCTGCTCGGCAGCACACGGTGTCGCTTTAATTTAATAAGGTATCACGCCGTGCCCGGCATCCCGCTGAAGAGCCCCGATGCCGCCACCATGACCTGGTTCCGCGACGCGCTGAACGAGAAAGGCATTATCGCCACCATCCGGGCTTCACGCGGACAAGACATTGACGCAGCTTGTGGGCTGCTGTCGACGAAAAATTTGTTATAAAAATTGTAGAGTCGGTGTGACACCGACTCTACATGTTTTTACAACGAACGCAGCGAAACCGCGAAACCTCCGCAAGGCGCCATCCTCACCTTCAATTTCGATTTGTTCGTCACCTTCTTTTTGGTTATGGTGTAGGCTTGTGCATTGTAATGTTCATCGGGAATGCCACTGGCATCCTTGGCATCACAATAAATCGTAGCTTCGTATTTCGTTCCAGGCTTCAGGAAATCCAATTTGACCTCCACTTTACGGGCGTTCTCATCGGTGATGCCACCTACATACCAAACATCGTGTGCTTGGGCACCCTTCAAATCTTCAGCTGTGGCATTTTCGGGCAAGGCATAAACAAACTTCGTGGCATTGGAAACCACACCTTTCTTTCCATCGATCAAAGTACCGACACCTTCGGCGGCCTTATTCAATGTAGAGAGTTTCGGGTGACGAGCTGTCACGATATAGGCACCAGGCTCGGCCATAAGATAAAGGCTCTTGTCCCAGTCGACAGCCACATCCTTGATGAACTGGAAAGCATCCATGAAGGGCTCATAATGCTCAGGGAAGTCAGCGGCCATCTGCAAGGGTGAGTAGAAGGTCACATAAAGTCCCAATTGGTTGCAGATGGTGGTCTTCATCTTTTGTCCCCAAGGCACAATTTTGCCCATATCGGTCTCGAAGATGCCGGGCGTGTAGTCCATAGGACCACCTTGCAGGCGCGTGAAGGGAAGGATGGTCGTGTGTCCAGGGTTGATACGCTCGCGGAACTCTGTGCCCATGGCGCTCTCGTTGCCAATCATGTTGGGCCAGGTACGACAGAGGCCGGTAGGTCTCACGGCCTCATGAGAGTTCACCATGATATGATGCTTGGCGGCCTCTACGATAGCATAGTGGTAGTGGTTGTTGATGGGCTGGCTGTAGTGGCCTTCACCGAAGGGGATGATGGTGCCCACATAGCCGCCTTTCACAGCGTCGTAGCCGTATTGGTTCATCAAAGTGTAAGCCTTCTCCATCCAACGCTCGTAGTTCACTGTGGATGCGCTACTTTCATGGTGCATAATAAGTCGGATGCCCTTTTCGTGGGCGTATTTGTTCAACGCAGGCAAGTCGAAGTCAGGATAAGGTGTGAGGAAGTCGAAGACAAATTCCTTCTGCTTGCCGTACCAGTCCTCCCAACCGATGTTCCAACCTTCGATGAGTAGGCCATCGAAACCATTGGCCGCGGCAAAGTCGATGTAGCGGCGCACATTGGCGTTGTTAGCACCGTGGGTGCCGTTGGGCTTGGCGTGTTCGTAGTCGGTTTGGCCTAACTTCACCGACGGGAAGTCGTTGGTGTAAGCCCAGGTGCTCTTGCCCGAGATCATCTCCCACCAAACGCCCATGTATTTCACAGGGTGAATCCACGACACATCCTCCAAGGCGCAAGGCTCGTTGAGGTTGAGAATCAAGCGAGAGGCGAGGACATCGGTAGCTGAAGTGCAAACCATCACCGTACGCCAAGGTGTGACGCAAGGGGCTTGAATGCGGCCTTTGTAGCCCGTGGCATCGGGGCAGAGGAAGGCGCGGAACACAAGATTTTGGTCATCGAGGTCGAGATGCATCGTGGGGAAGTCGAGCGTGGCGGCCTCGTGGATGTTGAGGTAGAGGCCATCATCGGTCTTCATCTGAAGGGCGGTCTGTACGCCGGTGGGCGAGAACGCCGTCCAAGGCCAGCCACCGTCTTTGTGCCCCGCCTCCCACAAGTCACGGATTTGTGACAGCCGCGACTCGGTGTAGTTGTACTCTTGCGTGTCCAAGTCGCCAGGAATCCACCAAGCCTTGTGGTCGCCCGCCATGGCGAACTCGGTCAGCTCTTCCTTGATCCAGAAGCACACCAAAGCGTTCTCGATGGGGAACTCATAGCGGAAGCCGAGACCGTCGTCATAAAGGCGGAAACGAATTTGCATCACCGTGGCCTTCTTCTCGGTGGAGTGGTCCATACTCTCCACAGAACCAATTGGTTGCTCCAAGGTGACGAGCATCTCATTGTAGTGGTTTCGGATTTGAGCCTCTTCGCCCCAGACGGGTTCCCAACTCTCGTCGAAAGTGCTGTATTTCGTGTCTTTCAGCACAAAGGCATGGGCGAGGTCGTCGCGCCATTCAAGGGTGAAGCCCATCTTGGAAGGCAGCACCACAGGCTTGCCAGCGCGGTCGAGGGAATAATAAGGTACGCCGTCACGCACTTCGAATTTCACTTCGAGTTGTCCGTCGGGGCTTTGCAGTTTGACGGGTTCGGCATGGGACTGCAAGAAAAGTCCAAAAGCCAAGCAAAAGAGAATAAAGGAAAGTTTTTTCATATCAGAAGATTTTTCTATTGAGCGTAATTAAACTTACATCCTAAACACGCCAAACTGCTGCGGCGGGAAGGGTTGGTTCAATGAGGCGGCAATACCCAAGGCGAGGATTTTGCGTGTGTCGATGGGGTCGATGATGCCATCGTCCCAGAGGCGGGCGGTGCTGTAGAAGGCCGAGCCTTCGTAGTCGTACTTGGCTAAGATCTCTTTCTTTAGTTGCGCAATTTCGTCTTTCGGGACTTCAAGACCTTTGTATTTATATTGGTCTTCCTTCACCGTGGCAAGGACGCTGGCCGCCTGCTCACCGCCCATGACGGAGATTTTCGCGTTGGGCCACATGAAGAGCAACCTCGGGCTGTAGGCGCGACCCGCCATGCCATAGTTGCCCGCGCCAAAAGAGCCTCCAAAGATGACCGTGAACTTGGGCACATTGGCATTGGAGACCGCGTGCACCATCTTGGCACCGTCCTTGGCGATGCCACCTTGCTCGTATTGCTTGCCCACCATGAAGCCCGTGATGTTCTGCAAAAACACCAACGGGATGTTACGCTGGCAGCAAAGTTCGATGAAGTGCGTAGCTTTCAGTGCTGATTCTGAGAACAATACACCAAAGTTAGCGATAATGCCTACAGGAAAGCCCATCAGATGCGCAAAACCGCAAACGAGGGTGGTAGCATACCTTGACTTGAATTCTTGGAAACGGCTGCCATCCACAACGCGGGCGATGATTTCCCTTGGATCCACCAATTTGTGGAAATCGATGGGCGCAAGGCCGTAGAGGTCGTGCGGGTCATATAAAGGTGCCTCAACAGGCAGCATGTCCAGTTTCTGACGGTGCGACTTCTCCAAGGTCTTGAAGATGTTGCGGCAAATCTGCAAGGCGTGTTGGTCGTTTTCGGCCAAGTGGTCAGCCACACCCGAAACGGAGGTGTGCATCTCGCCGCCACCCAACTCTTCCGCCGTGACCACCTCACCCGTGGCGGCCTTTACCAATGGCGGTCCACCGAGGTAAATCGTGCCTTGGTTGCGCACGATGATGGTCTCATCACTCATGGCCGGAACATAAGCACCGCCTGCAGTACACATACCCATCACGATGGCGATTTGGGGAATGCCCATGGCCGACATACGCGCTTGGTTGTAAAAGAAACGCCCGAAGTGATCGCGGTCGGGGAAAACCGTGTCCTGCTCGGGTAGGAAAGCACCGCCACTGTCGACCATATAGACGCAAGGCAGGTGGTTCTCCATGGCAATCTCTTGTGCGCGAAGGTGTTTCTTCACCGTATACTGCATATAGGTGCCGCCTTTTACGGTGGCGTCGTTGGCCACGATGACGGCCTCTCTACCTTGAATCACACCGATACCCGTGATGATGCCCGCCGAGGGGAAGTCGTTGTTATAGGTGCCATAAGCCGCCATCGGCGACAACTCCAAGAATGGAGTGTTTGGGTCGATGAGCAGGTCGATGCGCTCGCGGGCAAGGAGCTTGTTGCGTTTTTTGTGCTTGGCCACGGCACTCTCGCCACCACCTTGCATGGAGGCCGACATCGCCTCACGATATTGAGCCATCAGCGCAAGGAAGTTCTTCTCGTTCTGCTTGAACTCTTCGGAGTCGGTGCGTATGTTGGATTTCAGTACTTGCATAGTAGTAGAGATTGAAAGCACAAAAATAGATAAAAAACCGAAAGTGAAAAACAAAAACTTCATTCCGTGAAAACGGAATTGAAATATTTCCCCTATCTTTGCCGTTTCATTCATAATGAGGTTACTGAGTTTATCGAAGTAAAGATGTCCGAAAAGAGTTCAAGCAAAAGCCGGGTGGCAGGGTCCTATTTCATGTCGCTGATGAGTATTTCGTTAGTACTCTTCCTCTTAGGCGTGTTTGCCCTGCTTATGATGCATGCGCAGAAACTCTCCAACCATCTCAAGGAAAACATCGGCTTCGAGGTGGTGATGAACAGCAATGTGAAAGAAGCAAATATCCTCAAACTACAACAGGAACTCGACTCCATGCCCGCCGTGAAGTCGACAGAATACATCACCAAGGATGAGGCCATCCGCCGTTTGAGCGAAGACCTCGGCGAAGACTTCCTGCAATGGCTCGGCAACGAAGAAAACCCGCTCCTCCCCTCCATCGATGTGCGCTTCAATGCCGACTGGGCCAACAATGACAGCATTAACCTCATCCAAGCCCAACTGAAGAAAAACAAGGATGTCAAGGAAATCTACTACCAAAAATCCTTGGTCAACTTAATCAACCAGAATGTCAACCGAATCGGCCTCGCGCTGATGATTGCCAGCTTGGTACTACTCATCATCTCCATCACACTGATACGCAATACGATACGACTTAGCATCTACTCCAAGCGTTTCCTTGTGCGGAGCATGCAACTTGTGGGGGCAACACCCGCCTACATCCGTCGGCCTTTCATCAGGAGTGGCATCACCCAGGGCTTTTTCGGGGCTTTACTGGCCGATGCTTTCTTGGCTCTGCTGCTTTACGGTCTCACCAAACGCTTACCGGAACTGACTTTTGTACAAGACTATAAAATCATCATTTGCATCTTTGTCGGTGTCCTTATTTTGGGCATACTTCTCGGCGGTCTTTCTACGCGACTGGCCCTCCGGAAATACCTCCACGCCGACATCGACCAACTGTATGCATAGGGTCTCTGAGCCTGAGGTCCCTGAGCAGAGTCGAAGGGTCGAAAGGCCCGCCAAATTTTAAATCTTAAATCTTGAATTTTAAATACTACTGAATATGGCAAAAGAAATAACAAAGACAAAAGCAAAAACGGCCGAAGTCGCTGACAACCAAAAGGTCATGCCCTTCGGCAAACAGAACTACATCATCGTGCTCATCGGTATCGCCCTGCTTGCCTTGGGCTTCATCCTGATGATTGGCGGAGGCTCCTCTGACCCCGATGTGTTTAACCCAAAAATGTTTGATTTCCAACATATCACTCTGTCCACCATTTTGATTCTGGCAGGGTTTGTCGTTGAAATCGTGGCAATATTCTGGAAAGGAAAAAATAAAAAAGAATAATCACAAAACCTGCAAAACTCACCAAACCTGATTAAGTATTGTTTAGGAAAGCGGCCAACCGGCACGCTTTCCTGCGGTAACCCGGTTGGGTGCCGCGGACACAAAAAATGATGTTTTGAAGGTTTGGGGAGTTTTGTGACAAAAACAAATAATTATGGATTGGTTACAAGCATTAATCTTAGGCATTATTCAAGGTTTGACGGAATATCTGCCCGTCAGCAGTAGTGGTCACTTAGCCATTGGTCAAGCCCTCTTCGGTCTCGAAGACGGCGAATCGAACCTCGCATTTACGGTCTTGCTTCATGTGGCCACCGTGCTCAGCACTTTGGTCATCCTGTGGAAGGAAATCGTGTGGATTTTCAAGGACCTGTTTGCCAAGCAGTCGTGGCGCAAATACTGCAACCTCAATGACGGCACGAAATACGCCTTCAACATCCTCATCTCGATGATTCCCGTGATGATTGTCGGCTTGTTTTTCAAGGACAAGGTAGAAGAGGTCTTCGGCTCAGGCCTGCTCATCGTGGGCATCATGCTCTTGGTGACGGCTTCGTTGCTTGCCTTCTCCTACTTCGCAAAACCCAGACAAAAGGAAAACATCAGTGGTTGGCATGCCTTCATTATCGGTATCGCTCAGGCTTGCGCCGTGATGCCAGGTCTGTCGCGCTCGGGTAGCACCATCGCCACAGGTTTGCTGTTGGGCAACAAAAAGGAAAAATTGGCTCAGTTCTCCTTCCTGATGGTCATTCCTCCTATTCTCGGCGAAGCTTTGCTCGATGTCAAGGATATGTTTGAGGTTGGATTCAGCCAAGCCATGAGCGGCATTTCGCCCGTGGCGGCCATCGTGGGCTTCCTGGCAGCCTTCATCTTCGGCTGCATCGCCTGCAAGTGGATGATCAACATCGTGAAAAAGGGCAAGCTGATTTGGTTTGCCGTGTATTGCGCCATTGTGGGTATTTTGGCCATTGTGTTACCGTATGTTCTTAATTAACGGCCCTTCGACAGGCTCAGGGACCTGAACCATGAAAATGTTCAACTTCGAAGAAGGCGAGGTCATCCTCATCGACAAGCCCTTGGACTGGACTTCGTTCGACACAGTCAACTTCATCCGTTCCTTGCTCAACCGTTGCTATGGCATCCGCAAGCTAAAGGTGGGCCATGCCGGTACTTTGGACCCATTGGCCACAGGCCTGCTCATCCTCTGCACAGGCAAAATGACCAAGCAAATCGACAACTATCAGGCGCAGGTGAAGACCTACACGGGCACCATCCTGCTCGGCCAGACCACCCCAACCTTCGACTTGGAGAGCGAACCTAATGCCTTCTTCCCCACTGACAATATCACGCCAGAACAGATTGAGGCTGCCCGCCAGCAGTTCATCGGTGACCTGAAGCAATACCCGCCCAAGTACTCCGCCATCAAAATCAAGGGGAAACGCGCCTTCGACTATGCCCGCTCCGATGAGGAAATCGAGCTGAAAGCCCGCGATGTGCGCATCGATGACTTCAAACTCAACCTCGACCGTTTCCCTGAACTCGACTTCGAAGTCACTTGCAGCAAAGGTACCTACATCCGTAGCCTCGCCAACGACTTCGGCAAAACTTTAGGCAATGGTGCCTGCCTGACCTCACTGCGCCGAACCCGCATCGGTGACTTCAAGGTTGAAGATGCTTGGCCTTTGGAAAAGCTGAAACAGCATATCATCGACACGGGCGACGCTTTTAAGGAGTGGAAAAAGGAACAATTGGAAAAAGAGCAAAAACAAGCTTGACAATCAATGCTTTAATAAAAAATACTTGACAAAATTTCGGTTTTGTCGTATCTTTGTAGTTTGTTTCGGAAAAAACAACAATAACATCATACAATGAAACTCTCACAATTCAAATTCAACTTGCCTAGCGAGCTCATCGCGCTGCAGCCTACACAAAACCGCGACGAAGCTCGTATGATGGTCGTCGACCGCAGAACGGGTAAAATCGAACACCGCATTTTCAAGGATCTAGTGGATTATGTGAAAGACGGCGATGTGTTCGTCATCAATAACACTAAGGTGTTCCCCGCCAAACTCTATGGCGAAAAGGAGAAGACTGGCGCCAAAATTGAGGTGCTGCTGCTCCGCGAACTCGACCACGAGAGCCGCCTTTGGGATGTGCTTGTCGACCCAGCGCGTAAAATCCGTATCGGTAACAAACTCTACTTCGGTGAAGGCGACGAACTGGTGGCCGAAGTCATCGACAACACCACCTCGCGCGGCCGCACATTGCGTTTCCTTTATGATGGCACCTACGACGAGTTCAAGAAGACCCTTTCGGGACTCGGCCACACGCCTATTCCTAAGGAACTCAACCGCGACGAACGCCCCGAAGACGCCGAGGACTTCCAGACCATCTACGCCAAGGTGGAAGGTGCCGTATCAGCTCCCACTGCTGGCATGCACTTCAGTAAAATCCTGATGAAACGCTTGGAAATCGTGGGCGCTTCCTTCGCTGAGCTGACCCTGCACCCAGGCATGGGCAATTTCCGCGACATCGAAGTGGAAGACCTCACCAAGCACAAACCAGACTCAGAAGAGATGTACATCGACGAAGAATGCTGCACCTTGGTCAACGAGGCCAATGCGCGACATAACAATGTGTTTGCCGTGGGTACTACATCGCTGAAAGCCCTTGAGACAGCCATGACCATCGGTGGTAAGATCAAACCGTACAAAGGCTGGACCAACAAGTTCATCTTTCCGCCTTACACTTTCTCCGTAGCCAACTGCATGATTACCAACTTCCACCTTCCCAAGTCACCCATGATGATGGAGGTGGCCGCATTCGCAGGCTACGACCTGCTGATGAAAGCCTACAAGGAAGCTATTGCTGAGAAGTATCGTTTCTTCACCTATGGTGATGCGATGTTGATTATTTAATTATGCCTCTAGCTTCTGGCCTCTGGCTTCTGGCAGCTTCATCATAGAAGTATGTCTCACATCAAAAATAAAAGCTGCCAAAAGCCAATAGCCAGTTGCCAAAAGCCAATCATTGAATCTTAAATCTTTGAATCTTAAATAAATAACTAACAATAATGAATCAAGAAGATTTTTTCAAGAAAATAACCGCTCATGCGAAGGAATATGGTTTCATTTTTCCTTCGAGCGAGATTTATGACGGACTGTCGGCTGTCTATGATTACGGCCAAAACGGCGTGGAGCTGAAGAAGAACATCCGTGAATACTGGTGGAAAGCTATGGTGCAGATGCACGAGAACATCGTCGGTATCGACGCCGCTATATTCATGCACCCCACCACCTGGAAGGCCTCTGGCCATGTCGACGCCTTCAACGACCCGCTCATCGACAACCGCGACAGTAAAAAACGCTACCGTGCCGATGTGCTCGTCGAAGATTACATGGCCAAGATCGAGGAGAAGATTAATAAAGAGGTGGAGAAAGCCCGTAAGCGCTTCGGCGATGCCTTCAACGAGGAACAGTTTGTGACCACCAACCCGCGCGTGCTCGAACACAAGGCCAAAATCGAGGAAATCAGCCACCGCCTGTATGGTGCCATGGAAAGAAACGACCTCGACGCCATTAAGCAGCTCATCCTTGACCTGGAAATCGTTTGCCCCATCAGTGGTACCCGCAACTGGACCGATGTGCGTCAGTTCAACCTGATGTTTGCCACCAAGATGGGTAGCGTGGCCGACGGCTCCGACACCATCTACCTGCGTCCTGAGACGGCACAGGGCATCTTCGTCAACTACCTCAATGTGCAGAAGACCGGCCGCATGAAGATTCCGTTCGGCATCGCCCAGACCGGTAAAGCCTTCCGCAATGAGATTGTGGCCCGTCAGTTCATCTTCCGCATGCGCGAGTTCGAGCAGATGGAGATGCAGTTCTTCGTCCGTCCAGGCACGGAGCTCGAATGGTTCCAGCATTGGAAGCAGGAACGCCTCGCTTGGCACCTCTCGCTGGGTCTGCCCGCCGAGAAATACCGCTTCCACGACCACGAGAAGCTGGCCCACTACGCCAACGCCGCAACCGACATCGAGTTCGACTTCCCCTTCGGCTTCAAGGAGCTGGAAGGCATCCACAGCCGCACCGACTTCGACCTCTCGGCCCATGCCAAATACTCGGGCAAGAAGCTCCAATATTTCGATCCCGACACCAACGAGAGCTACACACCTTATGTCATTGAGACCTCCATTGGCCTCGACCGTATGTTCCTCGCCATGTTCAGCAATGCCTTCACCGAGGAGAAGCTGGAAGACGGCTCGGAGCGCGTGGTGCTGAAGTTGCCGGCCATCCTTGCACCTTACAAGGTCGCCGTGCTGCCTTTGGTCAAGAAAGATGGTCTGCCAGAGAAGGCTCGCGAGATCATCGACTCGTTGAAAGCCGACTTCATGTGCCAATACGAGGAAAAAGACTCCATCGGCAAGCGTTACAGAAGACAAGATGCCATCGGCACGCCGATGTGCGTCACCGTGGATAACGACACCTTGGTTGACAACACCGTCACCGTGCGCGACCGCGACACAATGGCCCAAGTGCGCGTCCCGATCGACAATCTGAGAAACATGATTTTCGATGAGTTGAAGCCGAAAAAGTAATGTTTTTTCGGCTTGTATGGGCGCATTGAATGCGTCCGTATGATAGACAACCACATAGACAACGGTTGGATTTCGATTTTGCAACAATTTGAAATCCAATCGTTTAATTTTTTATCACATCTCAAGATGATAGACAAGCCCTCTAAAGGGCTTGACAAATGGTTTTTCGTTTTGAGAAATGTTCTACTTTTGCGTTGCAGACCTGAAAGGAATGCAAAAACAGAACAACAAACTAAGATAAAAACGAAAAACCCTAGAACTATGAAAAAGATATTCGCATTATTAATTCTCTTCTATACCTGCTTTGGCATCCTTGAAGCACAAAACATCTGGGAGCCCCTGAATCTTCCCGGTTCACTCAGGGGTGTGAACACCCAAGGTGATTTGTTCTGCATCCAGTACACCCATCCTATAAACCTGCTACGATCACTAGACGAAGGCGAGACCTGGGAAACCGTGTTCACTGGCAATATCGGAAATTGTATCATCGGAGACAAAGGCAGGATTTTCCTGATAGACGACAATATCGTCTATTATTCAGACGATAACGGCGACACCTGGCAGCAGACTTCACCTATTAATGATGGCACTGGCTACAATCCTTTCAGTTACATGAGAATGGTTTCTCCTTCGAACGACACACTCGTTGGATGGAAATCTCCTTTTCTTATTTGGACACTTGATGGCGGCCTCACTTGGGACTCGACCCACATCGCCTTCATGGAAAACGACCAAGAAGTCTCAAGCCTTCTGGTCAATGAAAACGGTGATGTATATGCCAGTATCTGGCGCAACATCGGACCTAACATCGGCGTGTATCACACCACCCTTTCTGATATGCGCAACTGGGAACTCGTTGCCTTTGAAGGCCTTGGCATCAAAGACATGGCTTTTGACCCTGAAGGCAATTTGCTTTGCGGTGTTGATTTCGACGGCAACTTTTCAGGCTTTGAGCATATACCTGGGTTTTATGCTTTTCGGGCCAGCAAAGTCGATGTTTCCGACAATGGCATCCTATACAAACCTAGTATTCCAAATGCAAACACGGCTGTTTTGGCCTATTCCTTTGACCATGGCGAACACTTCTACAACACCTTTGAAAACCTTCCCGTCTCAGAACTCCTTCCTACCAACCTTTCCATGGGTTGGGACAATCGCTTGTATTTTGTAGGCGATGGGCAATTTTGGAGGAGTATTCCCTATGCCGATGACATTCCAAGCATTTTCACTTTGTTTTCTGACTGGTATTATGAAATCCTCAACGACGACGGCAACATCTCTTACCAACATCTGGAATATGTCGGTGATACGCTGTTCGACCGAGCAGGCAAACGCCCGAAGGTCATCGTGCGCAGCAATACCCACTACGACCGCAGCGAAATTACCGAAGTCACCCACGAATATGTCTACGAGGAAGACGGCAAAGTGTATTGGTGGAACAAAACCACTGAAGAATTCACAACACTGTACGACTTCTGGGCTAATGTTGGTGACGAGTGGGACATCAAGGTAGGGAACGAGACCATCACCGTCCATGTTGATGCCATTGACGAAAGTTACGAATACAACAATAGGAATTACAGAGCGTTGCATATCACCGACGCAAACGACATTTTCAGCGGCACCATCATTTGCGGCCTCGGCCATCTGACGAGTTTCTTCCCTGAAAAACTGATGACGCAAGGTAAAAGATCCAATGTGGAAGGTTTACGCTGTTACTGGAGGGATGGCATCTTGGCATACAAAGATGGAGAAAGGGATTGTGATGAGATTTATCAACAACTGCACAACGGTATTGAGGAAGACAACCCTTCGACAGACGCAGGGGCCTTAACGGTTTATCCCAATCCCGCTAGCGGTGTTTTGTTTGTAGAGACGGTGAATGCACCGTCTCTACCAGACCCAACCTACCGCATCACCAACCTCATGGGGCAAACCCTGCTGCAAGGTGCGATTAATGCTGAAACCCAGCAGATTAATATAGCATCCCTGCCAGCGGGAATGTATTTCATTATCTCTGCTGGTGAAACACGAAAATTTGTAGTAAAATAAACAAAAAAAATCTAATACCATGAAAAAGACGCTCATTACCCTATTCATTGCCCTCGGATGCTTCAGCTTTCTTGAGGCTCAATCCATTCAAAAGCCAGAACGGGTTTATAAACACTACACCTTTGCCGACATCTTTAATAACGATACAATTACTGAAGAAATGACACTAGAAGGGACTTTTCATTACAACATCCAAGACTTGGTCTCGTCCTATGAATGCTACATAGAATATGGAAGCTACGGCAATGAATATTACAGAAAGAACTACTGGTATGACAACGACTCGCATATTATCAAATATTCGTATGGCGGGTATGATGGCGGCGGGCTATATGGCGTCGACAGTATCTACTATGTATATGATAACGACTTGCTGTCTTATTCCAAAAAGCTTTATGTCAACAAATGGGGAGGATGGTACTATACCGATAGCATAGCTTACCATTATTATGACGACGGCACTCTAAAACGGGAGGAGCGATACGGCAGAAACCCTGATGATTTGCATTGGCTTTCTTCTCCAAGTATCGTTACCGAGATCGCTTATGATGAAACAGGGGCGGAAAAGATAAAGACTGAAACCCAGATTCGTAATGGGAAAGTCTATTACCGCAAAACCTACCACTATGACCTAAACGGCCATATCACATACTTCCTAAATGAAGGCTATAACGGTTATGACTATTTATGGGCGGGCTATACTTTAGCCTATGGATACGAAAACGGACTTTGCCAAACCAAAACACGGCAAAAATGGGTTGTTGCCGACAGTTGCTGGGTCAACGATTCGAGTTTTGTTTTCCAATACAATGACACAGGGATTAGGACAGAAGAGGTGGCGCAAATATGGGTTAATAACGAATGGCAAAACACACAACGAACCCGTTGGGAGGTGGATGAAGACGACACCATGCTCAGTATCACATACGAGGTATGGACCGATAGTCTATTCACATATAGCAAAAGGGTGGAATACCAATATGAAAACGGACTGTGCATAGGGTTGGTTGGATTGGTGTGGTCAGGAGATAGTTGGGTGTATGGAATGGCAGGAGTGAATGGGGTTGGCGGAAACAATGAACGCATATTTTGGGACGAATCGCTCCTCACTGAAGACAATCTGATCAGGGCAACTCATCACAGCTTCACGAGCACCACAATAATCTGGCATACCCTGTATGAAGGCATCGACGAAAAAGAAGAAAAAACCAAAGCGAGTGATTTCACGGTCTATCCCAACCCCTCCAATAATGTCCTATTTGTAGAGACGCGCCATGGCACGTCTCTACCAGACCAAACATACCACATCACCAACATCATGGGACAAACCCTGCTGCAAGGCTACATCACCGCTGAAAAACAGCAGATTGACATCAACAGCCTGCTCGCTGGCATGTATTTCATCAGCGTGGGCGAAGAGACGGTGAAATTCGTTGTAAGATAAACAATAAAAAACCTAATACTATGAAAAAGATGATTACTTTAATGATGATTCTCACTATGACCGTAATTGCAAAAGCAACGGCGCACGATTCCATTGCATTTCCCGACCATGTCATCGCTCGAGCAATCAATAATACAGGTCAAGTTACAACAGAGTATGTTTCTGATTTCATTTATGGAACAGACGGACAACTGACCAACTATACCTTTTATGACACTATCGGCGATTGCCAAGCCTCATTCAGCTTTTACGAATACCCCAACAAGCCTTCTATTTCTTTATTTGCATTTCATTATTCAGAAGATGATATGACAATATATGAAAAATACTCTTTCAATTATGAAAACGGACTGATTAAACGCAAAGAGTATAGAAGATATGCTGATTTTTTCGATTTCCGTTATTGTTGGTATTATTCATATGACAACACGCATCTATCTCAAGAAGATTACGTCGGCCAAGAATATCACGACGTTTATCGGACTCGTCACTTATACACATACGAAAATGGTTACAGAACTCGTATCGATCAGTATTATGAATCAGATACATCAACTCTATTCACAGTGACCACAACCCATTATAATGATCAACATCAGATTATGGATTCCCAAACCAATACTAATACCAATTCTCCAATTAGCCGAAAGACGTACACTTATACTCCCCAAAACAAAACAGACTACATTGTTACCCAGACTTTTAGCAATGAGACTTGGGGCAATTCGAAAATCGAGCACTATGTTTATGACTCAATGAACCGCGTAGTCGAATATCAGATTGGGACATGGTCAGAAGAAAACCAAAACTGGAATATTAACCAAAAGATTATTTGGGACTTCAATGATGAAACACAGACATTGACCATATCGTTCCGAAAGAAAAACGACAATGAATGGGAATGGGACAAATTTAGAGGTCAGTCTTTATTTAATGATTCGAGATTGTATGAATGGCAAAGGGCATTGAATTCCTGCTTTTATGGAGGCAGAGATGTCAACCAGTTTGAATTCAATATGCATTATGATAGGCTTGAATCCGATTTTATTATTGGTTCGGAATGGTATTATAAGATTGTAGGTGACGATGCTAGCATTACGTATCAGCATCTGGAATGTGTCAGCGACACGCTGTTCGACCGAGGAAACAAACGTCCGAAGGTCATCGTGCGCAGCAACACCCATTATGACCGTGATGTCAACACCGAGGTGACGCATGAATATGTCTACGAGGAAAACGGCATCGTTTATTGGTGGAACAAGGATTTGCAGGAGTTTACCACACTTTACGATTACAATGCCGAAATAGGCGACGAATGGGAAATCAAGGTGGGGACAAGCAGCATCATGGTCCATGTTGACAATGTAGATGTTTTCGAATACCAAGGAGAGACACGCAAATTGCTGCAAATCAGCGATGCCAACAATATCTATAACGGCGATATTGTCGCAGGATTTGGCCACATGACCAGTTTTTTCCCCGAAAAACTGATGAACCGAGGCAAAGGCTTCCGCGTGGATGGCTTACGATGCTATTGGGTAGAAGATGCCCTACTCTATCATAACGGCAATGAGGACTGCGACGAGATTTATATCCAACTGCACAACAACATTGACGAGTCCACAGACAATGGTTTTACGGTATATCCGAATCCCAACAACGGTATTTTGCTTGTAGAGACGCGACCAATCGCGTCTCTACAAGACCAAACGTATCGTATCACCAACCTTATAGGCCAAACCCTGCTGAATGGCCACATCACCGCTGAAAAACAGCAGATTGACATCAACAGCCTGCCCAGTGGCATGTATTTCATTAACCTTGACGGACAGACGGTGAAATTTGTAAAACAATGAAAACACAATATTTGATATGGGCATTCCTTCTTGCGGCGGTCCTTGCAGCCTGCCAGCATAAGGCGCGCTACCTCAAAGAAGCTGAAACGCACTTCGAGCAAGGCCTCGAACAGCGTGTCGCAAAACAAACGGAAGCCGCCGCCGAGAGCTTTAGTCAGGCGCTGTTGGCCATCAACCGCTGCAACCAAGCCCAACCCGAGGTAAAACGGCTGAAAACACAAATCGAGGACAACCTCGGCTTTTGCTACTGGAAGCACGAACTCTTCGAAGAAGCCCTACACCTGCATGAAGATGCCTCCACACTGGCTCGTGAACTGAACGACTCAACCTTATTAATGAATGCCCTGCGCAACTGTGGGCGTGCATCTGCCTCGCTAGGCGACATCGATGCTGCAGAACAACATTACGATGAAGCCCTTTCCCTTGCCAAAGCCTTGAATGACAAAACGATGCAAAATGAAATCCTGCTTGAATCGAGTCGTGATGTGCTGTTGGTGAAGGAAGACTATGAGCAGGTGATCGAGCGTGTCAGTCAGGCTTTGGCCAACGGCGCACAAGGCGACGGCCCGCTGACCTTGGGTTTGGCCTACTATTATCTGGAGCAGGACAGCCTCGCCATCGTCCACCTCACTGAGGCCACCCATAATGAGATGGCTGGCGTGCGTATGTCGGCCTACCAAAGCCTCTATTTCATCCATCAGATTGAGGAGGACTACCAAAAGGCTTTGGAATGTCACGAGCTGTTCAACGAGAACATGATGCAGGCCGACAGCACCCACCGCAGCGAGCAGGTGCAGCGCATCAAGTCGGAATACGACCTCCAGATGCAGAAAAGCCAACTGCAATCGGAACAAAAGCTGAAGAGCCTCTACCTTTATCTCATCCTCGGTCTCTTGTTGGTCGTTTTGGCTATCACTTTGCTACTCTTGCGACAGAAAACACTGAGTGCCAAACTGAAAGCCGAAGAGATGAAGAACCAATTGGAGTTAGAATTGAAGAAAAACAAGGTGTATGTGACCGCCCTCGCCCTCACCGAGCAAATCACCGCATCTACCTTGGACTTCGACCTGAAGGAAACCGAATGGGATGACTTCGTGACGCTCATTGACAAGGTCTACGGTGACTTCACCCATCGGCTGATGGACAAGTACCCCACCCTCACCAAGAGCGATCTGCAAATCTGCTGCCTCACCAAGCAAGGCTTCAGCAACCAGGTCATCTCCATCATGATGAACCTGCAAACCAACTCCTATGCCCGTCGCAAGTCGCGCATCAAGCAGGAGAAGATGAACGGCTTGGAGGACGAGCGGAGTTTTGAAGAAATAATTAACGAAATATAAACAAACAAATCACAAAACCATGAAAAAATTACTTACGATCTTGACGGTCTTGTTTATGGCCACTATAAATCTGAAAGCCCAAGAAAGCCCTATCCTCTACACCGACTTTGAGCCAGACTTGTGCATTGAAGAGTTGTCTCCTTACGATTCCCATGACACTTTGAAAATCGACCTAGACCAAGATGGAACGATAGATTTCAAGATGTATATAAAAGCGCATTATTCAACTCAAGTTCGATATGTGTATGTTACTTCTTCATGGGATTTTCGCTACTGTTACAACAGCATCTATTCATACGGTTATATGGATGAGAATGACTCTATTATTCCAAATCATCCATTATGGGCTGAAGCCAATGACACATGGGAGCTATTATGGTATCCCGATCAGTACATGGAATTCATAATGGGTTTTCGCAAAACCGTGAATGACGATATTTACTATGCTTGGGCAAAAATCTATATGTATAGAAACCTGAATGGTAACGGATATCAACCAGGCCCAGGAGTGTTTGACATTGTGTCGGCTTACTGCGACGACATGGCCTACTGCACCATTCCTAATTATCCCCTGCGCTGGGAACAAACCGAGATTGAAACCCCTTCTCCTTCCCCTGTTGTCCCCGATTTATATACCATCGGTTACAAAGACAACAATTCCGCAACCCGAACCGCCAAGCTCTACAAAAACAATGCTTTGTTGCATTCCATCAGAGTCACGGGCAAGCAAATCACTCCTTACAAGATTGCAAACGATTCGGAAAGAAATATCTATTGGATGGTAGTTTATTCGGCAAACTCGTCCACCCTGCAAACAGAAATTTGGAAAAACGATGAACTATACTTGTCAACCGAAGGCCATAACGATGTTACTATCAAGGACCTCTATTGCCTAGGCGATACCCTATTCTATGTAGGAAACACGACTACCGAAGAAGGCATAAAAGTGGCCACTGTTTGGCGAGGTCCAGATTTTACTCCACATTGGGTGCTTGGCGACGGGCTATACGACAGCTTCATCTACGATGCCGATGTGGACAAGAACACCAATATCCCCTATTTTTGTGGATACATCACTGACAGCCTCAATAAAGCCAGCGTATGGAAAGCATCGCAATTGCTTTACAAACAAGAACCTTGGGGATCGCAGAGGGCATCATGGGCAAGTGAAATTTCCATTGATAATGGTTCAATATTCACAAATGGTTATTTAAATTATGATAATGGATTTGAGATCATTTCCATGCCAACCATTTGGAAAGACAATGAACGTATCTCTAATTTTACCCCGCTTGATTTTATTAATTGTCTCTATGCATATCAAGATGATTACTATTTTTCATTTTATTATCCACATGGGATGTATTATGGTGTACTCAAGAATGGGCATGAATTATTACAATTGTCTTTAAACCAAAACATTCAACGTATTTATGGCAGTTTCGATGACATTTACATGGTAGGTAAATCGGATAACAAAGGAAGTATTTGGAAAAATCTCGAATTGCTCTCGCAACTCGATGGTTGTGATGTGATTATGGACATCTTGGCAGTGGAAGCTACTGATGTGAACACCACATTTGACGAACCTACCGACAATGGTTATGCGGTCTATCCCAATCCCACCAACGGCGTTTTGTTTGTAGAGACGCTGCAAGCCATGTCTCTACCAGCGAAAACCGAATACCGCATCACCAACCTCATGGGGCAAACCCTACTGCAAGGCCAAATCACCGCTGAAAAACAACAAATCAATATCGATAATCTGCCTGCGGGACTGTATTTCATCACCTTTGCAGGCGAAACACAGAAATTTGTAATAGAATAAATAACAATCAAAAAAACACAACTATGAAAAAAGCATTCGTAATTCTAATTGTCGCGATGGCCGCGACAGCAATGGTATCCTGCAAAAAGGATAACACAAACAACAATGACAAGCCCAACTACAATGAACTTGTTGTCGGAAAATGGGATGTGCAGACTTATCACCTTTGGATTCACGATCTCACTGACGAGCATCCGTGGGGTAACGATGAATCATATTCCCAGGAAGAAACATGGAACTTGCCCGATACCAGTTATGCTGGCTATGACGCAATCGAGATTTATGCCGACGGAACCCTGCGGTGGCATATGAGCGACCGAATGTTTCAAGAGGGAACGTATGCCAACCCTTATGTGGAGGCTGATTGGCTTATCAGCGGAGATTCTCTGATAATCAACACGACCAAATATGCAATAACAAAACTCGACAACGAAACCATGGTCTTCGAAGACTACTATAAGGTAAATTCATACCAAAACCACCATGGCTGGGAACGAACAAACTACTACACTTTCAAGCGCGTACAAGGTTCAAACTAACGGATGCCGTGATACATCAATCCTACAACTTCAAATGAAAAACCAACAAAAACAATGTAATATGAAAAAGCAGCTTTCCATTATGATTGCACTGGCCGTGTTGGCCATCGGCATCATCACGTCTTGCAAAAAAGACCCTATCCCGAACAACAACGAACAGAACAACGAGCAACCTTCTGACACTATCCCTAGCGGGAATGATACTATTCCTAACGGAAACGACACCATTCCGATTGGAAATGATACAATCCCGATTGGAAATGATACTATTCCTAACGGGAATGACACCATACCTGTCGTGATTGATGGCATCCGTTTTGGCGATACCACTGGAATGAAGGTTACCACCTACAATACCATCATGGAATTTGATGATGCATGGAATCCTATTCTGTTAGACCTCAATAACGACGGCACTAACGACATTCGAATTGAAACCTATTACGACGGCCCAGTGGCGGTTGGACAGTTCCAGAAACTTACCTTACATTGCCTAAGCGGCATCAAGATTCACGGAGAAAGCATCGAAAAAGAAAGTTACAGCCATCGCGACACCATATACACTCCTCCAACATATTGGAATGATTTATACTCCACTGTGGTGACATATGTTTACATTTATTCACAATGTGAAAAAATAGCGGATGACGACATAGTTCAACTCTCGTCTGTTTTTGAGGTCATGGCTAACGACTATAACGACATTTTAAGTGTAGACGATAGTTTTCATACTGAAAATGTCATACTGTATAATGAGGATATTGATTATGGTACAATACCAATACATGAAACCGCAGACACCCTCTTCCTCTCCCAGCAGAACTACATTTATCATTGCTGGAACTTCCCGACCGATGAAGAGAAATACATTGGCTTCAGAATCACCAAAAACGGCAATTCACGTTACGGCTGGCTAAAAATCAAATTGCATCCGACTTGGGGTGGTAAAGTGGTCGACACAGAACTCATCGAAACGGCTATTCAGAAATAAAGACCTGAACGCCAAACTTGTAGGGCGACCACAGTGTGACAGTCCTATAACCCCAAATGAAAAACCAACAAAATCAATTTAATATGAAAAAGCATCTTTCCATTATGATGGCTCTGGCCGTATTGGCTATCGGCATCATCACGTCTTGCAAAAAAGACCCTATCCCGAACAACAATGAACAACCAACAGACACTATTCCCACCGTCACTGACAGAATCACATTTGGCGACACCACGGGAATGATTGTCACCACCTACAATACCATCATGGAATTCGATGAAGGATGGAATCCTATCATTCTCGACCTTAACGACGGTGGAATCGATGACATTAAGATTGAAACCGTTTACGACGGACCCTTGGCGATAGGAGAATTTCAAACCCTCACCTTGCACTGCCTTAATGACCATACCGAACTGCTTGGTGATAGTATCGTAAAAGAGAGCTACTCACATCGTGAAACGACCTATGACACTATCGATGACTACATTGTCATTACCCACGCATATACATTTTCAACATGCGAGACAATAGAAGAAAACGACCCCGTTAACACCTCAAAAGTGTTCGAGGTCTTCGCCAATGATTATGATAACGCTTTTGGTGCTGAAGATCATTTTCAAACCGGTAAAGCCGTTTTGTTTAGAGAAAATGTCAAATATAGTTTGGCAAACCCTGGAGATGAAATAGTTGATGTCGACTATTATAACAACATTTATGACTGCTGGAACTTCCCGACCGATGAAGAGAAATACATTGGTTTCAGAATCACCAAAAACGGTAATTCACGTTACGGTTGGCTAAAAATCAAATTGCATCCGACTTGGGGTGGTAAAGTGGTCGACACAGAGCTTATCGAAACCGCCATTCAGAAATAGAAAACCGCACTTGCTTACCTCACATTTGCCTTCAAACGGTCGGCAATCTTCTTCTTCAGCTCATAGTACATCTGTTCCGTATCGCTGCGCTTATTGGGCTTGTAGAGATTGGGATACTTGCAGTCTTCAAGCTTATACTCTAGCTTGTTGAAGGGTCCTGAAATCTTCAGCCCAAGGCGCACGGGCAAAGGCGACTGGGTCACCGAGAGATGGTATTCGCCATTCTTGTCCAAGGTCATACGGCCGTCTACCGTCACCTTGTATTTCCCAATCGCGATTTGCGAAGGCCACAAGTCGATTTCGTTCTTGAAGGCGGTGAGCTGCACATCGAGGCTGTCGACACGGTATTCTCCGTTGGTGCTGACATCCAGCATGTCGGTAATCTTCGTGAAGGTGAATTTGTCTTTCACAGTCAGGTTTTTGCCTTCAATGTCGGCAGCAGCACGCAAAGTGGAAATCTTGGGTTCGTAGTTCGACTTCAGGTTGGTCTCCGCACCGATGTGGAACTCGGCCTGCCCGTCGAAGGTCTTCAACATGGGCACCAGTGTGTCAATGTAAGGCACCATCTGCAACAAATCGTTGATTTGCACCTTCAGCAGGTGGAAATCCATAGCCAAGAAGAGGTTGTTCTTGCGCGGCGACTGATACAGAGCCGTCAGCTGCATCTCGGCAGCCTTGTTGGTGAAACCGATTTCCTGCAAGATGAGCGTACCATCCTTCACGGTCATGGTGCCGTTGAGGTTGTTCAAGTCGAAGTTGTCGTACAAGGCCTTCTTCGTATTGAGGACAAAGTTGAAATCGATACCTTCAGGCACCATGAAGGGATTGTCTTCCTTGTTTTCTGTAACGGTTGCTTCGACGGGCTCAGCGTCCGAATGACCCAACCCGCTGGTCAAATCCAAGATCTCATTGATGTCCATCATATTCGATGTGACTTGCATCTCGCCCTTCATCAGGTTCTTATGGTCTTCAATCCACTCCTTGATGCCGATGACACTCCCTTGCAGACTGATGTCAGACTTGCCGATGCGGAAGGTGCTTTTCTTGAAGTCCAACTCACTGGAATTGAATAGGAAATCGATATTGCTTATGTGGATGTCCTCGCTGATACCGTCAACCTGCAACTCAGCATTGCCCAAAATGAAATCCGCAGTGGGATTCCACTGGTTAAGAAAGTCCGTCTTGGCCTTGTTTTGTTTCACCGAAGCATCGACTTTCAACGAATTGGAGTTCAACGCATAGGCTTTGCCCATATTGGCCACCACCTGCTTACCGTCCAAGGTGATACGGGCATTCATGCCACTGGCTTTCTTTTCAGGCGTAGTCACGAAAGTGAGTGCCGGCGCATCGATATGGGCGGTAATGCTGTCGTAGTCCACATCCAAATGGCTGAACTTAAGATCGGCATTCAGCAGCATCTTCTCCAACCCGCCTTTGAAGTTGTCGGCCGACAACTTGATGTCGGGATTTTTCAAATCAGCTTTGATGCCTTTGCCAACTTGAGCATCCAATTGGCTGGTATTGAGAGCGATGTAGGCACCCTTCTGTCCTTTTTGTTTAGCTGAGGCCGGCAAGGTCAAACCCACATTGAGCATGGGAGCTTTTGCATGAATGGTGTCCATGTCCAAAACGAAGTCCTTGACTTTCAAGTTGGCCTTAGCTGAGAGACGGTTCAGGTTGTAATCGTCGAGCGATTTCATCAACTGCTCAACTGTGAAGTTGGTAGTCAAGTCGAGGTTAGTGCGACCGTTCAACTTCATTGTCTTGGGCAAGAAGCTCTTAATATCAGCCATCGGCACATCGCCTTTCACCTTGAGTTTCAATCCGATGTCACCAAGCAAATCGTCGACCAAGCCACTGGCCGTAAAGCTGCTTCGGTTGAATTTGGCCTTCACACTGTTGACCGTCAAGCTATTGGCATCAGAGTTGAGGTCCAAGTCCAAATCGCCATCCAAGTTGACCTCAGTGATGGGATACGGCAACTGCCTCATGCTGACTTTCATATTGTCGGTCAACACCTTAGCCTTGATCAAAGGCATAAGACTGTCATTATAAGTGCCTTTCACCTCCACATCAGTGAGAGTCGCCTTGCCCGAATACTCGATGCGGCTTAGCTTTTTCTGCACCTTTTCAGGAAGATAAGTCAACACATCTTCGACAACCAAAGTATTGGTATTCAGCACTAAATCAAGGTTGATGTCGTTGTTATCGGCCATTTCCACCTCGCCATCTAAGCCAATTTGGTATCGATTAAGCCCGATTGTAGCCTTGTCAAGATGCCCCTTCATGTCTTTCAAGTTGAACTGCAAAGGCAGGTTCAAGCTCAACGAATCGCTCTCAAGATAAGGTTCCTTCAGGTTCAGGCTGACATCGGGAGTAGCCAGTTTCAATGTGCCATTGATTTGATCCAATTGCGCAATTTTGCCATCAAAATCGAGGTTCAAAGCCTTCAATGCCAACTGTATAGCCTTCATCTTCAGCGTTAAGTCATTGGCATTCATGGTCAAATCAGCATCAATGTCCTTGTCCTGCATCTTGCCTTTCAAATCTAGGTTGAGCCCTTGGACTTGGGTTGTCATTCCATTGCGGTCATCGGTATAAAACAAGGTGGTGTTTTTCAGCTTGACTTTCTCAATATCAACCAAATAATCAAAAGTGCTCGTAGTGTCATTATCCTCACTGGGTTTGAAGACATTGAAATTGTTATTGCCAATCGTATCCGTATACAGGTTGACAAATGCATCTTCAAGGATGCACTTTCTGATTACTATCTCATTCTCTTTCAGCAGTTTCTTGAGGTCAAGCACCAACGCCAAGTCATCGATATTGGCTAAAGTATCGGATGGCGAACCCGCTGTTGGGTTAATTAAGGCGACATTCTCAATATCGATGCCTACATTGGGAAAGGTCTTGAACCAAGTGAGGTCGGCCTTGCCCAACTCCATCTCACAGGTGATGAACTCAGGCGCGTACTTCTTGACCATCTTAGTCAGCCGTCCCGAAGAGGAAATCATGGCCACAGCAATGCCAACTACAATAATCACTACCCCCACAAGGGAGGCCAAGGTAATGCCAGTTATCTTTAATGCCTTTTTCATACCTAGTTATTCAACCTTTGAGAAATGATGTGCCATTCCATAATCATCCTCATAGACCAACTCGCTGGATGTAAGTGAGGTGACGGTATAGATCTTGGGAACCATCACAAATGTGCCCACATGCTCGTGCTTCAAGGTGGAACCTGTCAAAGTCCAGTTAAAAAGTTGCGCCTCATCCTCACTGACATCATCGCCTTCATCCCATGTAGTGCCGTTGACTTGTACTGTGTCGCCATTGGCCAAAACTCGTTCTATTTTGGAACTATAATACTGCTCGAAAACCGAGCCTTCCTGCCACTTTCCATATAGCATTGAAGCGTCATAACCGTTTTCTAAGGGAATATCGCCACATGCACTGAAGCTCAAAACGACAATAAGGCATAGAAAGAAATGAAGTAGCTTCTTCATCGGTTTGTTATTTAAGTTGTTGTATCTTATTTAGTTAACACTTTATTCACTTCGTAGTTTGACAGGGCTTTTTGCAGGATCTGCTCATGGTCGAAGGCCAGACTAGGCAACTTGTCCAAGGCAAACCATTGTGCTTCGGCCGCATCATCGCTTCCCACAGCTTGTCGTTCCGAGTTGTCAATGCCCCAATAAGCCACACTGATGGTACGATGACGCGGGTCGCGGTTGGGAGCGCCGAAAGCATAGAGCTGATGCAATTCGATGCCCGTCAGTCCAGTCTCTTCCTGCAATTCTCGTGCCGCACAGGTGTCCAAATCCTCCTCCATCTCCAAAAAACCGCCTGGCAAAGCCCAACAACCCTTGAATGGTTCGTTGCCCCGCTCAATCAAAAGCAGGTGCCAATTACCATCTATCTTTCTGAATATCAAATTATCAGTCGTAACACATGGACGCGGATATTTGTATGTAAAACTCATAGTGCCTTATTTTCCGCAAAAATAAGATTTATTTTCTATTTTTGCATTTGTAACATTCAGTTTTATGCAAAACCTCAATCTCGCTTATATCCAAGCCGACCTCAAATGGGAAGACAAGTCGGCCAATCTACAACATTTCAGCGATTTGCTGCAACAGGTGCAACCTGACACCGACCTGATTCTCATGCCCGAGACCTTCACCACGGCTTTTCCGGTCGACCCAAAACAATTTGCCGAAACCGTCGATGGCCCGACCATGCGATGGCTGCGCGAACAAGCCAAGGCAAATGATGCAGTCATTGCCACCACCTTCCCTCTCGAAATCGAGGGGCATTACTACAACAGTCTCGTCTGGATGCGTCCTGATGGCAGCTATGAGCTCTATTTCAAACGACACACCTTCACCATGGGTGGTGAGGATAAGTTGGTGGAACGCGGTGAAAAACAGCTGATTGTAGAATTAAAAGGCTGGCGCATCAAGCCGATGGTGTGCTATGACATCCGATTCCCTATTTGGGCGCGCAACCGCTACGAGAATGGCCAATACGAATATGACTTGGCCTTCTATCTCGCCAACTTCCCCGACTCAAGAATGGTGGTTTGGAACACACTCTTAGTCGCACGTGCCATCGAGAACCAAGCCTATTGGATTGGCGTGAACCGTGTCGGCGAAGATGCCAATGGCCTGCATTACAGCGGTGAGTCGCAGGTGATTAATTCTCGGGGAGAGGTCATCTCTAAAGCAGAGCCCTACCAAGAAGCCGTGCTACATTGCACCTTGGATTACGAAAAGTTGGTGCGCTTCAGGCAGAAATTCCCTTTGGGACCAGACTGGGATAAGTTTGAGATAGTTTAGGTCCCTGAGCCCGTCGAAGGGCCGACTGATAATGACGGCGTTTCGACAGGCTCAACGACCTGCACTCTACAGGCTCAGCAACCTGCCATAACTGAACAACTGAATAACTGACAACTATCAACTGAAAATGCTCTCCGTTTTCTCCAACGAATACTACATGAAACAAGCCTATCAAGAGGCTCAGCAAGCCCTTGAGGCCGATGAGATCCCCATCGGGGCTGTAATTGTGTGTAACAACAAGGTCATCGCCCGTGCCCATAACCAGACCGAGACCCTCAACGATGTGACCGCCCATGCCGAGATGCTCGCCATCACTGCCGCTGCCAACGCCCTGGGTGCCAAATATTTGGATGAATGCACGCTCTATGTCACTTTGGAACCCTGCCCCATGTGTGCCGGAGCACTTTGTCACGCACATATCGGCAAGGTCGTCTGGGCAGCCGATGACCCAAAAAACGGCTTTTCGCGTTTTGGCAATATGCTACACCCCAAGACAAAGACTGAAACAGGCATAATGCGGGAGGAATGTCTCTCGCTGCTGACAGAGTTCTTTAAGAAGAGAAGATGATTTCTCACGCAGAAAGCGCAGAACCTATCGGACATAAACTTAGTGTCGCTTTGCGTTTCACAAGATTCTGCGTATTCTGCGTGCAAAAAAAATCAATCTTCCGAGATTTCACTCATCATGGCGCGATAGGCCGAAAACACATTGGCGCGCGAAAGGTAGCCCAAGTACTTGCCTTCCTGGATCACAGGAATGTTGTATTTCCCCGATTTCTGGAACTTGTGCACAATTTCTTCCATCGGCTCTTCAGGATGGATGACATAATCGGGCAGTACCGCATAATTCTGGATTGATTGGTCGTAATGGCTTGAATCGAAGAGGATACCGCGGACATCGTCGAACAGCACATGACCGCAGAAAAAGCCTTCCTTGTCGACCACGGGGAAGATGTTGCGCTTCGATGACGACACCAAAGGCAACAGGTCGCCAAAAGTGCAATTCGGATCGATAGGACTGAAATTAGTCTCAATCAATTGATTGATAGCCAACATATTGAGAATACTCTTATCCTTATTGTGTGTCACCTCCACACCCTTTTCCGCCACAGCATTGGTATAGATGGAATGGCTGAAAAACAGCCTGTTGATGGCATAGGCCAATGCCGACACAATCATCAAGGGCACAATGAGCGCGTAGCCATTGGTGATTTCGGCAATAAGGAAGATGCCCGTCAAGGGTGCATGGAGCATGCCCGCCACCAAGCCACTCATACCCACAAGGGCAAACTTGGCAGGGTCTAAGTTACCTATACCCAAATAGTTGACCAAGGTAGCAAAAAACAATCCGGTGAAGGCGCCAATAAACAAGGCCGGAGCAAAGGTGCCACCCACGCCGCCCGCACCGAAGGTGAAAGCCGTGGCGAAGGCTTTCAGCAGAATCATACCTGCGAACAGAATAATAACCACCAAATCATAATCCTTGAAGTTTTCAAACCAATGATTCCCGAAAACAGGACTATAATCGCCTCGTAAAGCCGAGTTGATGGCCTCGTAGCCCTCGCCATAAAGCGCTGGGAATAAGAAAATAAGGATGCCTAACAGTGTGCCGCCAATGAAGAAACGCTTCCATGGCGACTGAACTTTCTTGAAACACTTCTCTACACTAAAGGTCACCTTGAGGAAATAGGCCGAAACAAGGCCTGCAAAGAGACCCAAACCAATGTAATACAAGGCATTGCTCGGGATAAAACCTTCGGCAATAACCGTAGGATATTCCACAGTTTGGCCGAGGAACCAATAGGCAGTCAAGATGGCGACAAACGAAGAGCAGATGATGGGCACCAAAGCATTGAGTGACAGGTCTATCATAAAGACCTCAAGAGCAAAGACAATGCCCGTGATAGGCGCTTGGAAGATGGCTGCCAAGGCCGCCGCGCCACCCATGCCGATAAGCAAGATAGTGTGCTTATAGTCAAGCTTCAGCAATTGTGCGATGTTGGAGCCGATACTACCACCCGTCGACACGCTGGGCCCTTCCAATCCCACCGAACCACCAAAACCAACAGTCAGGGCACTGGTGACAATAGACGACCAGGTACTGCTATGATGCACTTTACCTTTGTTTTTCGAGATGGCGTAAAGGATGCCCGGAATGCCATGGCCGACATCTTTCTTGAGAATGTACTTGCAGAATAGGATGGTCAGCAGGATACCGATGGCGGGACAGATGAAATAAAGGATATGCGAGTAATTGAATTGCGCGTTGATAACCAAATCGCGGATACCGTGGGCCAGCTTCTTTATGACGACCGCGGCTGCACCAGCGAGGAATCCCGTCGGAATACTGAGTATCAGCATAAAACGACGGTCGGTCATGTGCGTCGCACGCCAAGCATTGAAGCGGTCAATCCATTCGTTGATTTTATCTTTGGCTTTACCCACGGTTTTTCTCGTTTTTCGGCCGCTAAAATAGGAAAAAGTATCAAGCGAACTGAAAAGAAAGATTTTTTTCAGTATTTTCGCAGTCTAATAGATATGGGTAACAAATACCCCTTTGACCGTCATTGCGGGCTTGACCCGCAAATCCTCGCGATTCGACGATGCGAAGCAAGTCAATCCCTTAAGCGATAGGGACTCCCTTCAGCGCAAGGGATGGCGGATGTGCCTCCGCCATGACGGCTATAGGTGGATGATAGTGTTACCCAGCCCGAAAAAAATACCATAATGAAAATCGTCAGCTACAATGTGAACGGCATCCGCGCGGCCATCAACAAGGGCCTGCTGCAATGGATCAACGACTACCAACCCGATGTGCTCTGCTTTCAAGAGCTGAAAGCCACACCCGACCAGATTCCCTTGATGGACTTCGAGATGATGGGCTACCACCACTATTGGTTCCCAGCGCAGAAGAAAGGCTACAGCGGCGTGGGCCTCATCACAAAACAGGAGCCCGACAATGTGGTCTACGGCATGAACGAGCCTTTATACGACAACGAAGGCCGCTTCCTCCGTGCCGACTTCGGCGACCTCTCGGTGGTGAGCGTCTACCACCCTTCAGGCACAACGGGCGACGAGCGCCAAGCCTTCAAGATGGTGTGGCTCGACTTTTTCCGCAAGTATGTCAACGAACTGAGGAAAGAACGCCCGCAACTGGTGCTTTCGGGCGACTACAACATCTGCCACGAAGACATCGACATCAACAATCCGAGGAAACACGACACCTCATCGGGCTTCCTACCCGAAGAACGCAAGTGGATGACCGATTTTCTCAACGATGGCTACATCGACAGCTTCCGACAGTTGGTGAAGGAACCCAACCAATACAGTTGGTGGAGTTTCCGCGCCGGTGCCCGCGCCAAGAACCTCGGCTGGCGCATCGACTACCACATGGTAACAGAGAACTTGAAAGACCGTATCGCCAAGGTTGGTATCTTGCCCGAGGTGATGCACTCCGACCATTGCCCAATTGTGTTGGAGTTGAAATAAAGTTTTCTTCTATTTCGGAAAAAATGTGTATCTTTGCGGCGGATTTATATCCAAAGGCCTAATAGTTCAAGGGATAGAACGGAAGTTTCCTAAACTTTAAATCTAGGTTCGAGTCCTAGTTGGGCTACAAGAAAGCCCTGCCTTTTATGTCATTCCCTCAAGAATCTAAAAAAGGCAGGGGCTTTTGATTTCAATACTACTTTACCAACACTTTCTGCTCAAAAACCGTCCCGTCAGTAGTGGTGATGCGCAACACATACATACCCTTCGCCCAATCACTGACATCGACTTCATTTGCGTTTTTGATCGTCTTTACCTTTTGGCCAAGTGCATTGAAAACCTGTACTTCGACAGACTCAAAGCCTTGGACATAAAGTGTTTTTGAAGCAGGATTAGGATAGACCATTACCCGATGTCCCGTTTCTCCGACGGCATCGTATCCTGTGGTAAATGACTTTGTTTCGCAATCCAAATAGGAATCATCGTCAAACACCACGAACAAAGAAAACAAATACTCCGTTTCTGCTCTTAGGCCTTCAAGAATCACCTCTACATAGCCGTCATTTGGCACATCAACCCATCCTTCATCAAGTTCATCAAAAGAGTAATAATAAAATCCCGTCATCGCAAGGTGCTCGTTGCCATAATGAATCCAACCCGACAATTTAGCAGAATGGCTGGTGATATCAGAAGCCTCAAATAAGACAAAATCGGTAAGGCCGTGAATGGGATAGCCATTGTTGGTGCCGTTGTCCATCACGAAGGAATGTGTTCTTTGGTCAATTTGGTCCTTGAAGTCTTCCGTCTTCATTTCATCGGCAGTCATACCTGTGCCAAAGCCGTTGTTTCCGCCAGCAGAGGCAAGGAAGAAACAATTGTCAATTTCTATTGTATTCTCTGCCCTACCCGGATCAATGGGGCTGACCATACCAAAGATGCCTCCCGAAGCGCTTCCGCTGACCTGTCCGACATTGTAGCATGAACCAACTTCAACTGTTGCCAACTCCACTGCAGCACCCAGGATGCCTCCGGAAATACCCATCAGCAAAGCATTCGCACTGATGAAACCAGTGTTGTAGCATTTATTAATCAAAGTATAACCTCGACCAAAGCATACCACGCCACCTGCCACGGCAATACCCATGAAGTTGCTGTTGGTGACCGTGACGCTTGCTGTTGAGGAACACTCATGAACAATCCCATTTTGAACACCAGCCACAACACCAGCAGCGCCACAGAAGGAACCACTATTGTTGACATTGACCGAACCCGAAAAACTACAACGGCGTACTTGAGCATCATTGGCGATGCCACCCACCACACCAGAAGCACCCATACCCGTGGAGATAATCGCACCACTGACCGATAGATTGCAAACACAAGCTCTATAGCCCCCAACGGCGGCAAATAATCCCGCAAGGTCGGCACTAGTCTGAATCCGCAAATTCTCAATCTGATGATATCCACCATCGAAATAACCTGCAAAATAGAAACCGTTCATATTGTAATCCACATTGCCGATGGGCGTCCAGTTGAGATTGTTCAAGTCGAGGTCATCGGTAAGCAGGAAATACTTTCCCTCAAAAACACCTTGTCCAGATGATTGATAACCCTCATTGACTTTCTCTGCCAAATAAGCCAGATGGGGCGCCGTCTCAATGCGGTAAGGATTATAATACGTGCCGTTGCCCTCGGTCCAAGGCTCAGACGAGCCGTCCCATACATTTGTCGCCATCATATTGAATGTCAATACGATGACAAAAGTTAAAAGCAAAGATTTCTTCATCTTGTTCAGTATTTCACTGCAAAGTTATAAAACATTTCGCCGAAATCAGCGTTATCATCCTATAATTTCGTATTTTTACAGCCTAAATTCATTCTTATGAAGAAAGTCAGATTTACCCTCCTCATAGCCGCATGGCTCGTTTCCACCTTCGCTATCGCCCAAGACGGCGTTTCCATCGGCAACTGGCGCACACACCTGCCCTATCAGAAAGTGATAGGTGTTGAGCCCATTGGCAACAAAATCTATGCTGCCACGCAGTATGAGCTGTTTTACTACGACACAGAGGACAATTCCATCAATATCCTCAACAAAATCAATGGCTTGTCGGACATCGGCATCAGCACCATAGGATACAACGAGAGCCAACGCAAACTCTTCGTCGCCTATACGAACGCCAATGTCGACCTCATCGACCACGATGGCAACATCCACAACATGAGCGACATCAAGGATAAGAACATCGTGGGCAACAAAAGCATCAACCATGTCTGCTTTGATGGTGACTTGGCCTATGTGGCTTGCGGATTCGGCATCGTAGTCTTCGACCTGAAGAAAGAAGAGGTTAAAGATACTTATTATATTGGTAACCAAGGCGATATGGTAAATGTCACCGATATAGCTCTTTATAATGGCCGCATCTATGCTTGCACCGACAATGGCGTTTATTATGCCGCTCAAGATGCACAAAACTTAGCCAATTATGCCGCCTGGCATTTCGACACCAACCTCATCCATCCTCATTTGGCCTACAAAGAAATGGAAGTCTTCGCGGGCAAACTATTACTCAACCATAATGGTGAGCATAATGGCGACACCCTCTTTGTATTCGACGGCAGCCATTGGGGCTATTTCGATAGAGAAAACATCACTGAGAAGCAACAGATTCGTGCTTACGGCGACCACCTCCTCATTGTCAACCGATACAATATTTCGGAGCACGACAGAAGCTTCCAACAAGTACATTCCATTCACAATCCTGGTGGAGCGATTGAGCCTCTCGCCGTGGCTATCGACAACAGCGGCAACTACTGGATTGGCGACACAAGACGAGGCCTCGTCAAGACTTCTGATGGCTGGAACAACATGGATGTGAAGCCCAATGGCACGGCCTCGAAAAATGTCTTCGAGCTCAAGGCCTACGACGATCAGGTGTGGATTGCCACGGGAGGACACGCCTCCAACTGGGGCAAGCGGTACATGCGTGACGGCGTGGCCCGCTTCGACGGCTCCTGGACCATCCTTAACAATTCCACTTTACCCGACTTCAACGAATACACCGACTTCGTTTGCACTGCCACCAATCCCAAAGACCCCTCAGTCACTTATGTGGGCACATGGGGCAGTGGCTTACTGAAATTCAAGGATAATGAATTGGTGGAGGTCTACAACGAAGAAAATAGCTCACTGCACCACTGGGTCAGTGACCCGAGCCTCATCAACATCAGTGGCTTGGCCTTCGACAGCAAAGGCAACCTGTGGGTAGCCAACACGGGAGCACCCAACCTCCTTTCTGCAATGGAGCCCGATGGCACTTGGCATTCCTTCAATCTTGGCGGTAGCATTAGCGCCATCGACATTGGCACATTGCTCATCGACCATAACGACTACAAATGGATTACGCGCCGTAATGGCGAAGTCATTGTCTTCAACGACAATGGCACTCTCGACAATCCTACTGACGACCAGACGGTCAACCTCAACACGGCTACAGGCAACGGCAAGCTCCTTGGCTCTGTCAGTTGCCTCACTGTAGACAATAAGGGCGCCGTTTGGGCTGGCACCGACAAAGGCCCTTGCCTGTTCTCCGACACAAAGAAAATCTTCAGCGGTGACAACTTCGACGCTACGCAAGTACGCGTGCCTCGCAACGACGGCACTGATCAATTTGATTACTTGTTTGCCGAATCCAATGTGCTCTCGATGGCAGCTATGGAAGGTTCCGATCAGATTTGGTTTGGTCTCGAATCGGGTGTCTATCTCATGTCGTTTGACGGCAAGCCCAAAGAAATCCACTACTTCAATACCAGCAACAGCCCCTTGCTTGACAATGCCGTCACCACCATGGCCATCGACAAGAGCGGCGAAGTGTTTTTCGGCACAGGCAGCGGAGTCATCTCCTATCGCGGCGAATATGCCACGCCTGAGCCTGAAATCAGCGAAGTGATTGCCTATCCCAACCCTGTAAGACCTGGCTATAACGGATTTGTTGGCATCAAGGGTTTGGTTTCCAATTCGTTGGTAAGAATCACCACTGTTGACGGCACCTTCGTCACCCAGTTGATTTCGGAAGGCGGTCAAGCCGTTTGGGACTGCACCAACATCAATGGTGAGAAAGTGAGTCCTGGCGTTTATTTCATCTTTGTCAGCACCAAGCAAGGCAGCGACAAGTTTGCCACCAAGATCCTGATCATGAACTGATGGACGACACAATTCAAGGCATTGTCCTGCAATCCATCCGCTATGGCGACACCAGCCTCATTGTAAAGGTGTTCACACGAAACCTCGGTCTGCGCTCCTATATGGTGAAAGGCGCGTTCAACCGCAACTCGAATAGTCGAGCGGCTTTGTTTCAAAACCTACACCTTATTAATTATGTAGAAGCCAGCAGGCCCAACAAAGGTAGTTTGGGTTACCTGAAAGATGTGCAACTCACCACCGTCTACCAAAGCATCCCTTTCGTGATGAACAAAAGCGCCATCTTGATGTACATCAGCGAATTGCTTTCAAAGACCATCATTGAACAAGAACAGAATGAAGTCATGTTTGACTTCATCGTTCGCTCCCTGCTTTGGCTCGACTTAGTGGAACAAGACTATGCCAACTTCCCCTTGTTCTTCACCTTGGAACTGACCCGTCACTTGGGATTTTATCCCAAAGCCAATCACGAAACGGGCTATTGTTTCGATATGATGGAGGGTTCGTTTGCCCATGACCTGCCAGTGCACCCTTATTACTTCGACAATGAAAACGCACAACTGTTGGCGCAAATGCTTAATGTTAGCATTGATGAGGCTTGTCGCATGCCTTTGCGGGTGAGCCAACGCCGAGAACTACTTGACGGACTCATCGTGTTCATGCGGCTTCATGCCCCTGTGATGAACGACTTCCATTCGCACGAAGTACTGAAAACCGTCCTAGAATGAAAGACCATCATATCGAAATCGCCCACCTATGTCATTCCCGAATGGAATCTATAGGTGGGCGATTTCAAGAAAAAGTTGAAGAGTGAATCTATGGCCTTTATTACCACAAATTACTTCAAATCAACGGTGGTTTGGCCTATCAGCTTGCCACCTTGCTCGTACACATCAACGAAATAAGTGCCTGGCATCAGCTCGTAAGCATCGGGCTTCACATAGTAGGCACGCACTGCAGTTTCGGTGCCGTCATAGTTGACTCTCACCTTCTCGGTAAACTGCAGGGTCTCGCCATTCGATTTGAACGAATACTCATCGCCCGTGCCTTTACTGATGATAGCACGCTTGGGGTCGGCGATGCGCACATAGAACAGCTTTGTACCCGGTTCAATGAGCTCGTTGGCCGCTACATTGAAGTCGATTCTGATGCGTTCGGCACGGCTGGCCCGATCAGTGTCCGATTCCTTGCCACTGCCTTTGAAGCGCACGGCTTTGGCTTTATAGTTGGAGATCCTCATCGTAGCTGCTTGGTTTACCTTGTTGGTCAACTCTTCCTTCTGACGGGTCAGGGTAGTGTTTTGACGACGCTCGGCTTGGAACTCCTCGCGGATACGCTCGTTCTCGGCCACCAGTTCACGATTGACGGTATAAAGTGAGTCCATCTGGCGCACATAACGCTGCGAAATGTCTTGCAAGGCAGCCACTTTCTTCTTGATACGGTTGTAATCCCACTGTGAATCAAGGAGTTTCTTGATTTCAACAGCATCGGCTTGAATGATACTGTCCTTTTCGGCCAGTTCAAGGCTTAACTCGCCATAGCTTTCTTTCAGCTCGTTATGCACTTTCATCAAGCTATCCACTTCGGCCTGAAAATCGAGGCGTTGCATCTCCTTTTCGGCTTCGAGTCCATCATTTTTCGACTTCAATTTGGTATTGTTTACCAGCAGGACTACCGCTAAGATAGCCAACACTCCTAATAAAGCATAAAGCCAATAGGGTTGTTTCGTTTTTTTCTTGTTTTCCGAATCCATGACTTATTTGTTTTGTTTCTATTCGTGATTTTATGCTGCAAAAATAACAATAATCCTAAAACGGGCACTTTTTATTTCACATCTTCACACGGCTCCACTTTCGCCCTTGGGATATGAACTGGGATGCATTGCCCCACCACATCAATGTATACAATCAGATGGCGTTTGTTGTAGATGGTCTCAAGCTTGCCCGTGAGTCCTTTCATGGGACCATTGATAATCCTTACCTTCTGCCCCACTTTCAACTCCTCATGATTCATCATCTTATACTCCTCGCCCTTCTCGAAATCACTGACGAACTTCTTGATGGCAAGAATCTGATTCTCAGGGACCGCAACCGCCTTCCTCTCAAAGGTGACAAATTTGATTACGCCATACACATTCAAGATAGGGATGTACTCCTTCTCGTTGGAATACACAAACACATATGACTTGAACAAGGGTTCCTCCACTTTCTTTTTGCGGTCGCTCCATTGCTTGACCTGTGTAATCAAAGGCAAATATGCCTTGTAGCCACTCTCCTCAAGTTGCGACAGCACCTTTTTCTCCATCCGCGACCTAACATAAAGGGCGTGCCAAAACCTCTCGTCACGATCGTCTATCATGTGACTCATTTATACCTTCTCTTCTTTTCCCTTATGATGACCGGATTTTTTCTTATCTTCGCTTTCGGGTTCGCCGTAATAGCCACTCGTATCTCCATAACCGTAGCCGTAGCCATACCCGTAACCATAGCCATAATTCTTGCCACCATATCCATAGCCCTTTTCGGCCTTGACACCATTGATGACGATGGAGAAGTGCATACCACGATCTTCAAGGTCTTTGATGAGACCACCAAATGCGTTTTTGTTGGTCACGCCCTGGCGGACGATGAAGAGGTTGGCATCGGAATGACGCATAAGTAGCAAGGAATCGGTGACAAGGGCAATAGGTGGTGTGTCGATAATGATGTAATCATAGCGTTTCTTCAGCTCGGCAAACAACTCATCGCACTTCTCCGAGGCAATCAACTCGGCTGGGTTGGGCGGGATGGGGCCGCTCGGAATGATATCGAGGGTCGGAATCTTACCCGAAGACTGAATGATATTATCCAAACTATCCTTATTGCTCAAGAAACTGCTCAAACCTGTGTTATTGGATATGCCAAACTCTGGGAAAAGTCTAGGTTTTCGCAAGTCGAATCCTAACAACACGGTTTTCTTCCCATAAAGGGCATAGATGGAAGCAATATTGATACTGTTAAATGTTTTTCCGATGCTCTGCGTATCGCCAGTAACCATAACCGTGCATGGCAGCTTGCTTTGGGTGATAAACTCAACATTGGTACGAATAGAACGGAAGGATTCCGCAATGGGAGATTTGGGATTGTTGACCACCAATAGCGGGTCTTTGGTATTGCTTTGAGCCACCATTCCGATGACGGGAAAGCTGGTCAGTTTTTCCACATCCTTACGGTCGGAGATAGTCACATTGAAGAAATTCTTCAAGAAGAGGTACAATGCAGGAATCAACAGCCCAATGATGATAGCAACAAGATAATTCATCATTGTTCGAGGCGCGATGATGCGCATTCTCTCCAAACGAGCTTCATCGAGAATCTCGTTGTCGGGGGTATTGGATGCTTTCAGGATTTGTGCTTCGGCACGACGACGCATCAGATATTTATAGGTTTCGTCAGTGAAATCACGATTACGTTGTATGTTGATGAGTTGTTGTTGCTTACCAGGAAGCTGGCGCGATTTCACTTCCAAAGAACCAATGCGGCGTTCTACTTCGTTGAGACTCATTTGGGCATTGTTCACAAGGTTATTGACATTCTCAAGCAATGCCTTCTTTGTGGTGACAATCTGCTCGTTGAGCTTCACAATCTGCGGGTGTTGCTCGGTTTGGGTGAGCAACTGGGTAGCTTTTGATTGCGATAGCGTTACAAGGTCACGAGCCAACTGGTTAAGCAAAGGGTCGTTGATACCCATCGTGCTGGGAGCAGCCAAATTCTCAGGGTCATCAATTTGCACCCGGATATAATCCTGCAAACGCTGGTAAATCTTCAAATTAACAGTTTTTTCCGCCCTCTCCCTTTCCAAAGCTTGAAGGTTAGTGTATACCTGATTGGTCTGTAAGTCAAAGTTCACAAGGTCATTCTCCTGACGAAAGTCTTTCAAATCCGTCTCAGCCTGGCTCAACGACTCTTGAATGCCACTCAGTTCGTTGTCGATGAACGCAATCGTGTTTTCCGAGACTAAGTTTTTCTTCTCCAACCCACGATTGACATATTCATTCATCAGCAAATTGACGAAATCCACGATTTTCTGCTTGTTGGTGCCCTGCATACTCACTGAAGCCACAGAAGCTTGTTTGGTGAGAGGACCTACAGAAAAACTGCTCATTTGTGATACCAATGAAGGATAGCTGTTGAGCCAGAAATACATCTTCTGGTCGACACTCGCATCTTGTTTAAACTCTTCCGACTTGGTAATACGAATTCTATTGTAACCATTGTCAATCCATGCCCCTAGTTTGTAATCTCCACTAATGTCAATCTTGGCGAACGGATCGCGTTCTGATTCTTGGCAAAGAATGTAATCATATTTGCTTAGGCCTTCGCCTATGGCATGAAGTCTGATGTTATCATTATCCAAGAAAGCTATCTCGTATCTCAATCCCACAGCTTGAGGAACGCTGCTTTCAAACTCGACATGGAAAGGCGAGTTTTTGTACATCTCATGACCAGCGATGCGACCTTTATCCATATAGGTTACTTCTATGCCCATTTTCTTCACCACGCGTTCGGTAAGCGAATACGATCTCAATACAGCAATCTCATTATCCAAATTTTGTCCGCCACCGAAATTTCTCGTAGTCATAATAGATGTTGGGTCAATATCACTATTCCGCTCTTTGATAAGCACTGTACCTGAAGTCTGATAGACTTTTGGCGTATAGCGATTGTATACGAAACAAATGGCCAAAGCCACAACAACGAAAATGAGGAACAAATACCAATGATTCAATGCAACAAAAAACAGTTGTTTTATGTCGAGATTCTGCTCTTCTTTATTTTTATTCTGTTGTGAAATGTATGCTTGTTTGTTGGTTGCCATGGTTTTCCAAATAGTTAAATTGTTATTTCAAAATATTATATAGCGTTACGCCCAAAGTGACAATAGAAAAGACGGTGGAATACGGGAAGGTGGTGAAGCCCCATTGCTTGATCTTCAGCGGTTCCACATAAACGATGTCGTTAGGTTTCAAATAGTAGTATGGTGAAGAAAGAATATCCGCCTGACCCATATCGACAGTAACAATCTCAGAGCCATTATCAGTTTGACGGATGATCTTCACATCACTCTTCTTGGCAAAATTGGTCATATTACCTGCCAAAGACATGGCTTCAAAAAGGTTAATCTGCGACTGGTAGACCTTATACATACCTGGTCTGCTCACTTCGCCTAACAAAGTCACATTGAAACTGGCCAATTTGACTATTAGCATACTTCCATTGATATAAGTATTGATAGCCGTTTGTAACTTGTTTTTGGCTTCGTCAACCGTTAGGTTCTTCACCTCAACCTTCCCCACCAAAGGCATTTCTATACAACCCTCCTTATCAATAGTAGTGGTTTGAAGGTAGATATTGGCATCAGAAGACAGGTAACCTCTAGTATCACCATTAATTGAGGCAGCACCGCGTTCGTCAATGGTATTGACGACATGGATGTACAAATTGTCTCCTGGCTGTAGCTTGTAGTCAATGGTGCGGTCATTGACATATTCCTTAGATATGTTTTCAGTCAACATTTCAGCGTCCTTCAAATAAAGCATCTTTTTTTGAGGTACGCACGAAGCAAAGACCACGGCAAAAAGCGCCGCAACCAATCCAATTTTCAATAATTTGCTCATGTATTTCATAATTCTTTTACTTTTCATTTATAATGGTCAATTCCTTCACTCCTATAACGGGCGTGATGGGCATCTTTTGTTCAAGCCTAAATTGATATTTGCCTGGGTCGGTAATCATCAGCTGCTTATTGATGGGCAGCGTAAAGGTGTAGCAACCGTCCACCTTTTCGACATTCCAATGGCCTTCCTCGTCCTTCAAATTGAACTTGTAGCCTTTGGCACGATAAGGGTTCTCATGTTCATCAAAGACAGTGAAAATCAATGAGATATCATTGTATGGATAATCGTCAGTGAAACTGATGCGAAGGCTAAGGTTGTAGGTTGTCGCTTTGGTAATGTCAACATCTTTGGTCACATAGTCAAAACGCTCCCATATGGTTCCATAGAAACTGCGTTGCAACAATTCCTTGTTGTTCACCTGTTGCCCACATCCGAAAAGGCAAAGGGAAAAAAACAATATTAAAACGCGGTAGACTTTCATTTTTACACATAAAAAACGTGCAAATATACGGAAAAATTATCATTTACCTTGTTTTTATTCTTGCATTTTGTTGACAAAGAACTTTTTTTGAAAAAAACAGCCAAAACCCCTTTCCACCAATAAGAAAAACATTTACTTTTGTAATTTACAAAACACATCATGAGAACGGGCAATAACAATTTGACAAACAGGAAGTTATTGGTGATGGGTATCTTCATCGCCATAGGTGTGATCTATCTTATCCGATTGTTTTCGCTCCAAGTGCTCGACAAACACTATAAACAGTTGGCCGACAACAACGCTTTGCGTTTCGTTACCCAATATCCCGCCAGAGGCAAGGTGTACGACCGCAATGGCAAGCTTTTAGTGTTCAACGAGGCTGTCTACGACCTGATGGTCACGCCAAGACAAGTCAACGAGGCCATAAAAAAAGACACTTTAAACCCTTTCGATACATTGACTTTCTGTCATCTGTTGGAAATCGACAAGGCTTCGTTCATCGAGCGAATGAACAAGGCCAAGAATGAGTCGTATTTCAAGCCTTCGCCTTTCATGACCCAAGTCTCGAAAGAGAACTACGCCCATATTGCCGAGATGCTCTATCGCTTCCCTGGATTTTTCTTCCAAACGCGTACCGTTCGTCATTATCCCAATGCCATCGCTGCCCACACTTTGGGTGACATCGGTGAAATCAGCAAGAACGAGCTGGATAAAGACGAGGAAAATTACTACCGCCAAGGCGACTACATCGGCAAGTCAGGCATTGAGAAATCGTATGAGAAGGAGTTACGCGGTGTGAAAGGCCTGAAAGTCATGATGGTAGATGTTCACAACCGCGAGATGGGTAGCTTCATGGACGGCGAACTCGACAAGGAGCCCGTGGCTGGAAAAGACCTCTACCTCGGCTTGGACGCTGAGTTGCAAGCCTACGGCGAACAACTCATGGTCGGCAAAATCGGCTCCATCGTGGCCGTCGAACCTTCTACGGGACAGATTTTGGCTTTCGTCACCAGCCCTACCTACGACCCCAACCTGCTCGTAGGCCGTGAACGCGGCACCCACTACAACGAGCTGAAAAACGACCCGATGAAGCCTCTCATCAACCGCGCCATCAGCGGCACCTATCCCCCCGGCTCCACCTTCAAGACCGTCGTGGGTCTCATCGCCATGCAGAGCGGCAGCATCACCCCCGCCACCTGTTTCCATTGCAGCGGCCCTGGCTCCATGCCCATCAAATGCACCCATAGCCACGGTTCAAGTCCCGACTTCGCCAATGCCATCATGAACTCGTGCAACCCTTACTTTTACGAGTCGTTCAAGACCACTATCAACAACCCGAAGTTCGGCAACATCAAGAATGGCTACGATTATTGGAAAGACATGACCTACAAGATGGGTCTCGGGCGTAAGTTTAACACCGACATCCCTTACGAACGCGCGGGCAACATACCCTCACGCGAGTATTACGACAAGATGTATGGAGGACAATGGAACTCCGTGACCATCCGCTCTTTAGGCATCGGCCAAGGCGAGGTCTTGGTGACGCCTTTGCAACTCTGCAACATCGCTGCCTTGATAGCCAACGAAGGCTATTATTACCCACCTCATCTGATTAAATGTTTCGGCGACACGACGGCCCTCCCCGAGGTGATGACCACTAAAGTTGACCCAGGCATCGACAAGAAGTATGTTCGCACGATGAAGCAAGGCCTACGCACCGTGTTCAGCGGTCCCGCTGGTACAGCACGACGCTATGAACTAAAGGACATCCCACAATGCGGAAAGACAGGTACCGCACAGAATCCTCACGGCAACTATCACTCCAACTTCATTGCTTTTGCCCCCTACGACAACCCGAAAATCGCCCTTGCCGTCATCATCGAAAACGGTGGTTACGGCGCCACCTGGGCAGCACCTATTGCCAGCTTGATGATAGAGAAATACATCCGAGGCTATACGGTACGCGAGGACTTGGAAAAACGCATCATGGAAGGCAGAATCTCATATAAGAACGAACGATGAACGAAAGGAACAGTATCATAGGAAAAATTGACTGGGTGACCGTGCTGATTTACTTGGCTTTGGTCTTGATAGGTTGGTTCAGCATTTTCTCGGCCAAATACAACGAGTTGCATCCTAGCATATTCGACTTCTCGATGGAGTATGGCAAACAACTCATCTGGATTGGCATCGCACTCCTTATGGGTTTCATCATCCTACTAATTGATGCGAAGTTCTTCAACGCTTTTTCGCTGTGGATTTATTTCTTTTTCCTGGCTAGTTTGTTCGTCGTGTTGGTCTATGGCAAAGCCACCAATGGCGCCACTTCATGGATTGAGTTCGGCCCAGTCAAGTTCCAGCCTTCCGAATTCGCCAAAATGGCTACAGCTTTAGCCTTAGCGGGTTATCTCAGCCGTCTGGATGTTGACCTGCAAAAGCGTAACAATCAAATTATTGCCGCTCTTCTTGTCCTCGCCCCTATGGCACTCGTATTGCTCCAAAACGACACAGGTTCGGCCATCGTGTTTGTCTCTTTCATTTTTGTGCTCTATCGCGAAGGGTTCCCTGGTACGGGGTTGGTGATGGTAGGCGGCGTGGTGGCCATACTCCTGTTTGTCCTCACCTTAGTATGGAGCCAAAAAGTAATGTACATCATCCTTGGTAGCCTATTTGCCCTCGCCTTGACTTACTACCTGGTTACCAAGAAGAAAGGCCTGTTTAAGATGTTGGGCATATTTGCTTTTATGTTTGTATTCGTATTTTCGGTCGACTATGCCTTCAACAAAGTATTACAGGAACACCAAAGGAACCGTGTTCTGGTTCTTTTGGGTCAAGTCGATGACCCGCAAGGTGTAGGCTACAATGTGCACCAATCGAAAATTGCCATCGGCTCGGGCGGCTTCACGGGCAAAGGCTTCCTGCAAGGCACACAAACCAAATACGACTTCGTTCCCGAACAGCACACCGACTTCATCTTTTGCACTGTAGGCGAGGAAGGCGGTTTCTTGGGCACAGCCGTTGTGGTATTGCTCTATGTAGCACTATTGGTACGAATTATCCTTCTTGCCGAACGACAACGTTCCACCTTCAGCCGCGTATATGGCTATGCCATCGCAGGCATCCTTTTCGTCCATGTTGCCATCAACATCGGCATGACCATTGGTTTGGTGCCCGTCATTGGCATTCCCCTACCCTTCCTGAGCTATGGTGGCTCCAGTATGCTGGCCTTCACCATGATGCTGGCCATCTTCGTGAAACAGGATGCTAATCGATTGAATATTTTGTAATTGCATTTTGCGGTTATATCCCTATGTCATTCCCTTGGGAATCTATGGGGATATAACCGCAAAAACATTATTCGTAAATCGACGTAATTCCGAACTTCTTGACATCAAACAACCCTTGGTCACTAAGTTTCAGCTCAGGTATGACCAACAAGGCCATGAATGCCAAAGTCATAAAGGGCGCATAAAGTGTTGAACCCAAGCGTTTGGCCAAGGCATCTGCATTTTGATAAGCAGCCGCCACCTCGTAGCCGTCCTCGTTGCTCATCAGTCCAGCCACAGGCAACGGCACTGCCACCATTTCCGTACTGCAATAAGCCGTCACACCACCCGTATGCTCAATGAGCAAGTTGACTGCATGAAGAATGTCTTTGTCGGTGACACCCACGGCCACAATATTGTGGCTATCATGCGCCACACTTGAGGCCAAGGCTCCACGCCTCAGCCCAAAGCCCCTAATGAAGGCGACCGCAGGTTGGCTAGGATGGTACCTATTGACAACAACCATTTTCAGTATGTCGCGTTCCACATCACTCACGATACCACCATCCACTACTACAGGATCGGCCATAAAACTCTTAGTAATGAGCTGACCATCGACGCAGTCTATCACCTTGATCTTTTTACCTTTATCAGGAACCATAATATCTTCTGCCTTAATGAACTCCACTTTGAAGATATTAGGGGTTTCCGTTTCTTTATAATGGATATTCGACTCACCATTTTCCGCCACCAGCACACCTTTAATATATGTTTGTTTGGCGACAGGATGGTGCAGGTCATCGACCACGATAAAGTCGGCATCATCACCCATTTGAAGCATTCCCACATTGAGGTTATAGTGCTTCACGGCATTAAATGAGCTCGCTTTCAGCACATCCAATATATTGTAACCCAACGCAATGGCTCTACGCACCAAATTGTCAATATGGCCTTCCACCAGTTCGTTGGGGTGCTTGTCGTCGGAGCAGAACATCAGCTTGTCGGGATAGGTGGCCATCAGCGGTATCAAAGCCTCAAAATTCTTGGCTGCGCTGCCTTCGCGGATGAGGATGTTCATGCCAAGACTAATTTTCTCCAAAGCGCCCGCTAAACGGAAACATTCGTGGTCGGTGGTGATACCCGCACCAACATACTTTTGCAAGTCGGCACCCGTCACCGCAGGCGCATGACCATCGATAGGCTTGCCGTTCCTACGAGCAGCCGCTATTTTACTCAATAATTCGGGATCATCATGGATGACTCCAGGGTAGTTCATCACTTCCGACAGATAGTAGATGTCAGGGGATGCCATCAATTCTTCTATGTCGTTGGCATTGAGTGTAGCTCCTGCCGTCTCAAACGCCGTTGAAGGCACACAGCTCGGTGCACCGAAGAAAAATTTGAACGGCACCTTCTTGCCGTTTTCAATCATATATCGGATCCCCTTCTTGCCCAATACATTGGCAATTTCGTGTGGGTCGCTAACCGTGGCCACCGTGCCGTGACAGGTTGCCAAACGGGCAAACTCCGAGGGCACCAACATGGAACTCTCAATATGCACATGGGCATCGACGAAACCGGGCATGATGTACTGTGTGTTTCCCACGGGCTGTTCCTCAATCTTGATGATTTTGCCGTTCTCGACAACAACCACGCCCGAGAAAATCCTGGAATTGACGAGGTCGACAATCTGACCTCCGATGGTAAAGCTGTTGTTCATAGATTCAAATTTGGTGCAAAGTTACGGAAATGAATCCGTTATTTCCTTATCTTTGCGCCAAAATAACAAACAACTTATGCCACAAAAACCTTTTTATCCTGTCATCCGACTCAACCCAGGCAAGGACGATGCCTTACGCCGTTTTCATCCATGGGTGTTTTCAGGTGCCATCCACGATGCAGCCAAAGGCCTGCAGGCCGGCGATACCGTCACCGTCACCGACTATGACGGCAACATCCTCGGCACAGGCTTCTGCGAATCGGATAGCATCGCCGTGAAGATCCTTAGCTTCGAGAACCGCAGAATCGACGAATGGTTTTTCCTCGAACGCCTTAACCAAGCCTACGAAGTGCGCAAGGCTGTGGGACTCACCAACAATCCCCACACCAACTGCTTCCGCCTCGTCCACTCCGAAGGCGACGGCCTGGCAGGGCTTATCGTTGACATTTATGGCCACACCGCCGTGGTGCAAGCCCAAACTGAAGGCATGGCGCTCCACCTGAAGGAGATTGTCCGCGCCCTCAAATTGATGCCCGACCTTGGCCTGCAAGCCATCTACAACAAAAGTGCCGAAGCCATGCAACGCATGGGTAAGGAAGATGCAGTAATCGAGGACGGTTATCTCTTTGGTGACAGAATGGATGAAATGATTCTGGAAAACGACAGCCGTTTCCTTCCCAACTGGGAAGAAGGCCAAAAAACCGGCTTTTTCCTCGACCAACGTGAAAACCGAGAACTGGTTCGACACTTTGCGGAAGGCAAGACCGTGCTCAACGCTTTTGGCTATACAGGAGGTTTCTCCGTCACGGCACTGAAAGGCGGTGCCCGCAGGGCGGTCACTGTCGATGCTTCCAAGAAAGCTATCGCCGCCGCTGAAGCCAACCTTGAATTGAATGGCTACTCAAAAGAGGAGAACCCTTGTTATGTGGCCGACATGAAGGAATACATTACTGACATGCGCGAAGGTGCTTTTGACCTCATCATCCTCGACCCGCCTGCGTTTGCCAAACGACACCAAGATAGGCATCGTGGATTGGGAGGCTACAAATTCATCAACGCAGAAGCCATCAAACGCATCTCCAAAGGCGGACTACTGTTCACTTTCAGCTGCTCGCAGGCCGTCGACAAAGCCACTTTCCAAGGCATCGTCACCGCTGCTGCCATTGAGGCCAAACGCAATGTTCGCATCATCGACCAGTTGTCGCAGCCTGCCGACCATCCCATCAACATCTTCCACCCCGAAGGGGCATATCTGAAAGGCTTGATGCTGATGGTGGAATAAAAAATGTAGAGACGCGCCATGGCGCGTCTCTACAAAAAACACATATTTTGCATTTATTATCTGTCGCCAAACAATGCGCCAGGACCCTTATGCGGATGGGCAGGCACATTTCTGCTTGTCGATTTCGTTGACTTGCTGACACGCTTAAGATAAGCCTTCTCCATATAGTCAATACCATATTCGTTCTCGTAAGTAAACGAATCACTGGTCAAATTATCAATTTTCAATCTGAACGGACGTGCACTATTGTCCATGTTCATGTACAAACTCTGGTCGCTCTTGTCGTAAGAATAAGTGAATTTGGTTACCACAACCGTGTCGGGGCACTGGATATAAACGGTATCACCTTCAACAACTGCCAGAAGCGAGTCTATAGCACTGTCAAGCATTTCCCCAGTCTTATCTGTTCTGAAAATCAATTGGATACCATTGTTGGCATCATTTGGATCGAATGTGAAGGTCTCCAATGAAGCAGGAATCGGGTTGCCCGCATAGTCAATGTTGTAATACTCAATTTTTTCCACACCCCAAGTGCCAATGAAAGACTTGAAATCAGTCTTTGAGCATGAGGTAAACAGCATGGCCACCATAGCCATAATAGTTAATAAGGTTACTTTTTTCATTTTTCCAATTATTTAAATGTTAGTCAATTCGTTTCAAAAAAAACCGTTCAAAAAAAGGCGTGGGCTCCGAAAAATAGTTCGTCCACGATGCCCTAATAGTGTTGTCCGTCACCTCTTCAATGAGCATATCAGCACTCGTAGCATCGGAGAATGCTGATATGATCCAAGAGGTATTGTAAATTGTAAGTATATGATTTATAGTATCATAGTCATAATCACAATTGAATTTCTTGATCAGTGCAGGACTGTCATTCAGCAACAACTTACCAGAACCATCGGCATAAAAATAGACCTCATATCCATGTCCTTCTCCAATCTCATATTCAAAAGTTTCCCATTTCTCAAAGCCCGTGCTATCCGTCCGACAGCTGATGTATTGCTCGCAGCCCCAATGACCTACTAAAGGCATGTTGGCATACTTCTCTTCTTTACGGCAAGATGTTGCAGCCAACAAAACCATGACCATCAAGGCCCATAAACCGATTTTAGACTTCGTTTTCATAAAAAACGTGCAAAAATACGAATAATTCAAACATCCCGCCTTTTTTTCTATTTTTGCTGCAAATTTCCTGCCAAAAAATGAAAAAATACTTGCTCATTATCATAACATTAGCCCTGACATGGGTTGTCATCCCTGCCAAAGCCCAGGACACACTCACCGTGATGCAATACAACCTCTTGTATTATGGCAACCATCAAAGTGGTTTTGCCGACTGCTTTGAAACCAACAACAACACGCAACGCAAGGACGAATGCATCCGCACTATCGTGAATTATGTGAAGCCCGACATCTTCACCGTTTGTGAGTTTGGTGCCACACAAGCCCTTCAAACTGATTTTTTGCGCCATAACCTCAATATCAACGGGGCCAATTATTGGCAGTCGGACAACATTATCAATTATGCAAACAGCAACATCATCAACCATATCTTTTATGACTCGCGCAAGATGGGCTTGAAAAAGCATGTGGCTTTGCGTACCAATCCTAGAGACACCGATGTTTACGAGTTATATTTGAAGACCCCCAGCTTGGCTGCTGGCGACACCACCAAACTCGTTTGCATCGTGGCCCATCCCAAGGCGGGAATGGGCTACGAAGGCCAACGTCGCGCCTTGATGCAAATCGCCATGGATTATGTCAATCAACATTATCCTACTGACAATGTGCTGATTATGGGAGATTTCAATATGTATGGGGCCAGCGAGAGTGGCTATCGCCTGCTTACACAGACTTACAGCAATCCTAGCATCTGTTTTATGGATCCTTTGGCCAATGTGGGCGGGGTGGGCGAATGGACTAGCAACAACCAGTTTACGGCTTTCCATACCCAGTCCACTCGTTCCTATTCAGACGAGTGTTTCTCCAGCGGAGGTTTGGACGACCGCTTCGACTTCATCCTCATGGCTGATGAGATTGCCTTCAGCTACAACCACTTGCGCTATGTGCAAGGCTCATATCATGCCGTGGGCAACGACGGCCGTCATTTCAACATGAGTGTGAATCAAGGCAACAACACAGCTGTGCCCACCGAGGTTGCCGATGCCCTCTTTGATGGCTCCGACCACTTGCCTGTGACGATGAAGATCGCGGTGGATGCCCACCTCGGAGTGGAGAATAACGAAGCGCAAAGCCTTTATGCCACTGTGGCGCCTAACCCTGCCTCTGACCAAGCTATCGTAAACTTCTTCAACCCCATGCAAGGGCTGGTGCAGTTCGACTTGTATTCGCTACAAGGGCAGTTGCTGCGACATGAAGTCGCCAGTTTTGGCGAGGGTTCACAGCAGTATGAGCTGGCGCTGCAAGACATTACCAAAGGGTTTTATTTGCTTCGCATCAAGCACGATGGTGGCTGGGGACAGACGGTGAAGCTTGTTGTTCAGTGAGACAAGACATGCCAGAGGCACGTTATTCTATTTACCCCACATGAGTGTGGAGTCTAGGACTGATGTCATCCACATCGCGTGCTGAAGGCACGCTACATCAGACTCACTCTGATGATGTAGCATGTCTCCGACACGCGGTCGGGCGACAGCTTGCCACTACCCCACACTGCGTATGGGGTAAATAGGAGTGTGTGTCTCTGACACACCCCTTACTCCCCTACCTTCACCTTCATCCCATCCGAATAAGCGCTGAACTCCGGCGCATACTGGCATTGGATCAAGGCGTAGCCGTTGTTGAGATAGCCTTCCTTAGTGACGAACATGCTGTACTCCAGCTGGTGCGTGCCCTTGGGCAGGAACTCGATGAAGAACTCCATATCGGTGTCAGTGTTGCTCTGATAGTAACTCATGCGGTCGTTGTACTCATAGCGCGAGATCTGCTCAATCGGCTCGAAACCCGCAGCACGGAGATCCTTAACAAAGACGAAACTCATGTCTTGCTGGCTGGTGAAAGTGATCTTCACGGTGAGCTTATCACCAACTTTTAGGGTCGGCGTTTCGACGGGCTCAACGACCTTAGCTTTTGCAGGTCCCTGAGCCTGTCGAAGGGCCGTCCCCACTGATACCAACTTCTTGCCCTTGTCGGTCACAGTTTCCACAAACAGTTCGCGCTTGATGGTGAAGCCCGATTCGTCGCTCTTCACCTCGTCAATCGGAACGAAATACTGGCGGAACAGGCCGCCCCAGACCAAATGCGGGGTCGGGTTGTTGACGGTAAGTTGACGCATGTCTTGGGTCACCTCGTTGGCGTTCCAGCGGCGTTGGATGAAGCCTGTGCCGGCCACACCGCCCTCGGTGCTGATAGGCGTGTTGCCGAAACACAAGGTGACTTCTTTGCCTTCCTCAAACCAATCGCTGCCGCGCATGAGCAAGGCATAGATGGCATCGGCGGTGGAAGCGGAATTCTCCCACATCGTGGTCTGCTTTTGGGTGAGCAGCCACACGCGCAACTCGTCAATCATTTCTTGGTTCTGGTCGATTTCGGCAAAGGCAGCCATGATGTTGGCGTGGGTGGCGATATGCGACTCAAACGAGAAGTATTTCTTTGGCCAGTACATGCCGATTTGCTCGTTCTTTTGGGCACACTCCTTGAAACTCTGGATCATCAGCTTGGCGGTCTTCTCGTTGCCATTGCGGTAGAGCACCAAGGCACCCTTCGAGCGTTGGTTGAAGTTGAACGAGGTCCAAATCTCGTCAAGACTCTTGAGGTAGTATTCCTTGGCTTTCTTGAAGTCGCGGTCAGAGTTTTGTTCCTCAAAGAAACTCAAAGCGTAAAGTTCATTCAAGGTGCTGGAACCGATAGGCCAATCCTTGCCTTTGCTATGGGCTTTCATATAGCGGTAAGTCTCCGCCACATCGTATTCGAGGTAACGCACGGCCTTGTCGCAGATACTTTGGGCGGTGTTTTGGTCGGCCCTGCTCAGCGAACTCCATGCACCCATCTTTTGCAACTTGCCGAAGCCACCCAAGATATAGGTGGTGATGTATGGACTCTCGGGCATACCATCCATCCAAGGCCAGCCGCCGTTGTATTTCTGTTTCTGCTCAATGAGGTTCAACGCACGAGTCTGCTGTCCGCGCAGTGTGTTGATTTCAAAAAGGTTGGCGATGCGGCTGCGTTGCTCGGTCTCACTCTTGGCCTCGAGCACCCACGGTGTTTCTTGCAGCATGATGGCCTTCAGGTCTTGGTCTTTCTCGAGTTGTGAGAGCAAAGCATCTGGCGTCTCGATTTGCCATTTCTTGATGTAGTTCAAGAGGTTCGGGATGTGGTCGGCAATGTAGGATGAGAGCGTGTTGGCGTAGAACACATAGAAAGCGGTCTCAGCGCGATTAGTGGTGACATTGGCCAGGTAAGGCAGGGCCTGCACAGCGTACCACACGGGGTTGGTGCTGAAGTTCAAGGTCAGGCTGTAGTCGCGCTCGTGGCTGTCGGGGTTGGCGATGGCCTCAAAGTCAAAGGTCTTTTCGGTCTCAGCCTTCACCGTGATGGGCAAGGTCTGCGTCATGAAGATTTCACTGCTTAACACGGGCAGGAGGTGCTGCTCGGCATCGCTAAACTGTCCCGCATAGGCCGTGAAGCGGAAGGCCAAAAGGCTGAGGTCGTATTGTCCCTTCACCTTCCAGCGCACTTCCTTGCTGCGACCAGGTTGTATGGTCTCCATCTGAGTAGTGCAGGTCCCTGAGCCCGTCGAAGGGCCGTCATTAACAATCAAATTCACTGGTTCCATCGTTCCCGCATCGAAGATCTCAAGTTTCGCCTTCGGGGTTACCGCCTCATCGCCCGTGTTGATGACATTGGCCACAAACCACAACTCGTCGTTGTCGTACATATAGCGCGGCATGTCGGCCATAATCATGACAGGTTTGGAAGAAGTGAAAGTGTAATCCTTACTTCCAGTCTTGCGGTCTTTGGTGTAGGCCATCAGCATCAGGCGCCAGCGCGTGAGGGCATCGGGCATGGTAAAACTGAAAGTCGCGCTGCCGTCTTTGTTGGTGCGCAGTTGCGGGAAGAAAAAAGCGGTCTCGTTGAAGTTCTCGCGCAGGGTAGGCTCGGCGGGTTCCTTGGGCTTTTCGCCTTGACTTCCCGTTTCATAAGGATAGGTGGATTCCTGTTTCGATATTTCAACCATCTCTTCATCCTCAGCTGTATCAACAGCACCATCAGCCATAACTGCGTTCTTTTTCATCACGGCATCTGACTTGGCTAACATTGGCGCTGCACATTCTTCCACAACACCATAAAGCTCACGGCCTCCTTTCCTATAACGGCGTCCACCATAGCCATAACCGTAGTCAAAGAAAGGAGCATCGGAGGGCAGGCTGAAGTTGAAGAGTTCGACGAAATAGAAGTATTCCAAGCCTGTGTTGGATGAGGTGAAACTATGATTGTCGGTGCCGAAGCCGTTCGTGTACACACCCGAAGGCGACATGCTGAACCACCAATAATTGCGTTCAAATTCATCTAACGAAGCGTCGTACATACCAGCGAGCAAGGCGGCTTCCAAGGGCTTGTCCTTATAGTCGCGGACAGTCACTTCCCAAGTCTCTTCGGCACCGGGACTGAGTTTGTCGCGCATGGTAGCGAGTTTCACATCCAAATCGTAGTTGTCGAACGGCACAGAAACACTCAAACTGCTGGTGTTGAAGCTGTTTTCCTTCACGAAGACATAACGCCAAGCAAGGCCGCCACGGTCGTTCTCGGTCACCTTATAAGATAAGGTCTGCACACTGTTGCTGACGGTGATTTTCTTGTCCATACGGATTTCATCGCCGTGGAGCAATTGCACCCAGATGTCCACATCCTTGGCCGAGCTGCCGATGCTGAAACGGATTTCATCACCCGGCTTGGCACTCGACTTGTCCTGATGCGCCCATTCCATCTTGGTGAAAGGTAGCTTCTTGGAGTCGTTCTCAAACACGGTGAATTGCTGCGAAACCTTCGCCAAGGGGTCATCCAAACTCACCAATTCCACCACATATTTTCCAGGCTCCAAGGCCTTGCCTTCGTAGAACTTAGCTTTGTCGTCGACGGTGATTTCGGATTCGTCAACCAAGTGGGCCGGCCCTTCGACAGGCTCAGGGACCTGGATTTTATCATAAAAACTATACATAGGGAACAACCTCTCCAACTCCGCATCACTCAATATCTGCCTATCCAGCTTTTCGGGATACCCCATTGCCTCGAAATAGTTGATCTTAGCGGCATTTTCATAGCGGTAAATCTTGCGCTTGATGCGGCTCTTGGCGGGCTGCCAACTGAGGTTGCTCACGCTGATTTGGTACTTGCCGATTTCAGATTTTTCAACCTCTCGAGGCAGGTCAGTGCTGATGGCGATTTCGTTGTAACCAGCACGGATACTATAGGTGTCGGCATGGGTCTCGCCCTGCTTGCTCGTGGCGGTCACCTCAATTTCGTAGGTGAACACGGGCTGCTTTTCAGGCGCGATAGTCTTGGAAGGCTTCAGGTTGAAGGTGACGGCAAACTTACCGTTTTCGTCGGTACGAGCCTTGCCGTAGGTGATTTGCTCGTCCTCGACGGTCGGGTACCACCACCACCAGCAACGCCACGGGAAGGAGGTCTTGCGGACAACGCGGTAGCTATATTCCACATCGTCCAAGCCGAAACCTGCATAGGCTTTCACATCGCCATGCACCGTAACTTCTTGGTTGAGTTTGTATTGTTCTTTTGGCTTTTCAAAGGTCACCTCAAAGGTCGGGCGTTTGTATTCCTCCACGCGGATGGTCGCGTTGCCTTGGTTGGCATTGAGGTGGAACACACCGTTCAGTCGGTCAGTTGGAATGACAAAAGAACCGTTGAACGAACCGTACTCATCGGTGGTAAACTTCGCTGAACTGATTTCCTGCCAATTGGCATCACGGAAAGAAACATTCTCATTGTAATTGTGGACAAGGCTCAAATCCTCGCCTTGACGGCGCGTAGTGATGCCTTGGAAATAGACGGTTTGTCCAGGACGGTAAATCGCACGGTCGGTGAAGAGTTTCGTGCTGTATGTTTCATTAGCGTTCCTATAGCGTTCGTAAAGGTGGAAGTAATTGTATGACAGAAGGTTGTCATCGCCTTTGCGCAGGTTGATGCTGAAGGAATTGTCGCTTTTCACCTTACCGTCAAGCACGGCGCGTCCGTTTTTGTCGGATTTCATCGTGGCGAGGATGATGGTCTTGTATTCACGAGCCTTGTAGTCCCACTCGCGGCGATACAATTCCACAGTGACCCCTTCCACGGTTTTTCCCGTTTTGCGGTCGACGGTCACCACGGTCATCTTATCGTCCTTTTGGTCGGTGATGAAACCGAGGTTGGAGACTTGGAAATTGATTACCAGCGTTTTGTCCTCACTCTTGATGCCTTGCTTGGTGGTAGCGGTCAGGTAGTAGATGCCTTCTTCCAAGGCGGGCAGGGCTATCAGGGTGCTGTGCTGGCGATAGTCGGTCTCGGCAGGTAGATTGAGTTCCTGCTCTTCAACGGACATCTTTTTGTTCAATTCGTTGAGTAAATCTGCCTTTCGCATGTCGCTCAGTTTCTTCAGCTCCATCTCGTCAACCTTTACAATTCTATAATAAGGTGCAGTCGTGTTTTTGTATTCCAACACGGCGGGAATGGCCTCGTTGGGCAGCTGCACTGAGTTCAGCGTGATGTCGATTTGCGGCTCCTCAATGCGTTTGATGAGACCCTGGCAGTTTTTTGCGCCCTGCGACTTCGGGAACTTGGCTATGGCTTCCTCGCACATGGCCTTGGCCTTCTTGTAATTGTCGAAATAAGTACTGTCTTCGCTGTTGCTCTCGTATTGGTTCATCATGCTACGCGCGATCAACGAAGTGATTTCGGCGGAGAGCGGATTGTCCTTGTGCTGCGCCTTCAGATCCTCCATCGCGGCTTGGTATTGGGCATCCTTCCCCAAGATGCTATTAACGAAGCCGAAACGCTTGAAGTCGTTGTAAATCAACACATCCTCGTTCTTTTCCTTGAGGTTGTAGGCGATGATATCTTGATAAATCTTCAAGCATTTATTGAGCGGATTGTCAGTCGCGCCAAGGTCTGCCTTCACAAAGTCCTTAGCGGGCAGCCACCAGGCATCGGTCTCGCCTTCCACATCGTCGGCATTGGCCTGTTCCTGATAGTAGTTGGCCACACGGTGAAATATAAACTCGAAGAGCGAGGCCTCGTATTCGATGTGGTCCTCGTTATTGTTCTTGTTTTCGTAAAGCACCATGAAATCCGCCGTCTTGGCCTTTTTCAAGGCTTCGACAGGTTTCAAGGCTTCGCTGTAATATTGGTTGATACGCGATTTGAAGCTTTCCTTGTCCCAATATTTCATCTCCACCTTTGAAATGTCACCATCAATAGGCAGATTCTCGTTGATGCGCCAATCGTTGCCATCCAAGTAATTGGCGTATGCCTTGGCAATTTCCTCATGCAGCAAGGCATCATGCACCTCATCCAACTGTCCTACTTTGGTCTCGATATACTGGATGAAGGCCTGGTCGGGGTCTTCCTCGACGGTAATCTGCATGATATTCTGCCGATAGAGCCAAGTCTTCAGCAGTTGGGTTTGGTTTTTGTCTTTCGAGGCCTTCTCCTCAATGGCATTCAGTTCTTTTTCAGCCGATTCCGGCAGGTCTTTCTCAAGGTTTTCCTTTACTGTTTTCCACATAGTCTCATAGTTGTTTTTTGGTTTTTTAGGCGAATCAGGGGTGTCGGGGTTCTTGTTTGGCGTTGCAAATGCCAACAGGCCGACGGCCACCAAGGCCACAGTTGCGATGATGATTCCAGTGCGTTTCATGGTTTAAGAGTTTTGAAGAATAACGCAAAAACAGCAAATATCGTGCAAATCGTATAAAATCTCTAACCGAACTGACCAGAAACAAACCGAAAAATCAATTGGATTCTTTCGGATTCCATCGGTTAGAGACATATTATCTATTTTTTCCTATTTTTGCAGCCGTGAAAAAATTGACCGACATCATACCCTCTATCGCCGCTGAACAAGCACAATTTGAAGCTTTTTTCGAAAAGACTGTGCATGCCGAAACCGAGCCTATGGACAGCATCATGCAATATGTGCTTGATTCAAGAGGCAAACGCCTGCGACCCATTTTGGTGCTGCTCAGCGCAAAACTTTTTAGCGAAGTCAATGAACAAACGCTGCGTGCAGCCACCTTCGTAGAAATGGTGCACAGCGCAACACTCATCCACGACGATGTGGTGGACGACTCCAACTTGCGCCGCAACCACGCTTCGGTGAAGGCCCAGTTCGGCAACCTTTCTGCGGTGCTGGCAGGCGACTACCTCCTGGCCAAGGCCATGCTGCTCCTCAGCCATCCTGACGATTATGCCATCCTGCAAGAAATGCTCCGCACCACCGCAGCCATGAGCGAGGGGGAATTGATGCAGGGTTCTGTAGGGCTGTCGTACCACGGCAGCCGCTGTAATGCAACACAACAGCGGCTGCCACAATGTGACAGCCCTACAGAACAATATCTTGACATCATCACCCGCAAGACCGCCATGCTGATGCGTTCTTGTTGCGTAGCAGGTGCCCTTTCGGTGGGAGCTTCGGCAGAACAAGTGCAACAAATCTCCGACTTCGGGCTGAATTTCGGTATCCTCTTCCAACTACGCGACGACCTCCTTGACGAAGAGAACATAGAACAAGCCAAAGCCTTGCTACCCATTTATTACGAAAAGGCGTTGAAGGCGTTGGAAGGCTTTACCCCCTCGGAAATTTCAGCTGCGCTACGCGATTTGACTGTGTTTTGCGCGGAACGGGAAGGATGAGATTCCCTTCGGGAATGGAATATATGACTCGTTGTTATCGGCGGCTTAAACAGGTTCCTCATCTGTAACTGTTTCAAGCCGCCGCTTGTAACTTTATGCTTCACTCCATTCCCGTAGGGAATCCCAAAATAGTTTTTTTACATTCCTATCACCCATTCACTAATTAATTGTATCTTTGCAATCGAATACAGAAATATCTGTTATTGGATAGATTTACATTTTAGAAATACAATAATATGCCTTTGTTGTACGATTTCAATATGGACACTGCGGATGAACTCGCTGCACACCTATCAGAGAATGTCAAGCACCGCAGATTGGAGAAAGGCCTCTCGCGCAGTGCCCTTTCTATGATGAGCGGCGTGCCTGCTCCCACTATTGCCAAGTTTGAGCAACAGCATAGCATTTCATTAATCAGTTTTATAGCTTTGGCCAAGGCCTTAGGCTATACCGATGCGCTGAAGTCGCTACTGGCTGAGCCCATCTATTCCACTATGGAAGAATTAGACACCATCAACAAAAACAAGAACAGAAAACGCGGAAGAAATGAATTCCATCAGTAAACTCTATGTCAAATACCACGGGAAACCAGTCGGCGAACTGACCATGACTCCTGACGGAAAACGCTGCGTGTTCCGTTACAACAAGGAATGGCTAGCCACAGGCTTTTCCATTTCGCCCTTGGATTTGCCTTTGAAATCGGACTTGTTCATCGCTTCTGAACGACCTTTTTGGGGCAATTTCGGTATCTTCGAAGACAGCCTCCCCGACGGTTACGGACGCTATTTGCTCAACAGGATGTTGCGCCAGCAAGGCATTGATGAATCGCAACTGACCCCTTTGCAACGACTGAGCATAGTCGGTTGTTCTGGGATGGGAGCCTTGTGCTACGAGCCTGAAACCAAGATGGATAGAACAGATGAAAAACTGTCGTTCGACCATCTGCAACAACTGGCTTTGGAAGTCCTCGCCGAAAAAAACGAAAAAGATGCAGCACTCCTATATTACAACAGCGGCAACTCAGGCGGTTGTCGACCCAAATGCCTCTACCATGACGAGGATGGCGATTGGTTGGTGAAATTCAGGCATACCTACGACCCGAAGGACTTGGGCTTGAAGGAATATCAATACAACGAAATCGCTCGCCAATGTGGTATCGAAGTACCTGATTTCAAGTTGTTTGAGGGAAAATATTTTGCCAGACGACGATTCGATGTCGAAAATGGCGAACGCCTTCATGTGGCCACTGCCGGAGCCCTGCTCAACGAATCCATCGACTTCCCGAAACTGGATTACAAGACCCTACTGCACCTCACTGGTTTTTTGACCCAAGACCCCAAGCAGGTAGAAGCTATGTTCCGACTCATGGCCTTCAACATGTTCACCGACAACAAGGATGACCATGCCAAGAACTTCAGCTTTATCTGCCGTGAAGGCCATTGGCATCTGGCACCCGCCTACGACTTGACACCTGTCCCTGAAGGCTACCACGGCGAACATGCTACATCCGTCAACGGAAACGGCAAGCCTTCCATCGATGACATGCTCATTGTCGGAGAGAGCATTAGAATACCCAAAAAACATGGTTTGGAAATCCTCGAATTCGTTCGGGAACACTGCAAAGAAATAGTCTCAAAAGATTATCTGTAGGAGTATGCAAAATATTTTGTATTTTTGCACCTCGATTTAGGATACTTTTCGTATTATGAAAAACAACTACAAGGAATATAAACAGCTGAATCTCACCGAGACAGCCGATGAAATCCGTAAGTTTTGGGAAGCTGACAACACCTTCCAGAAGAGTTTGGATAACCGTGATAAAGATAACGCTTTCGTTTTCTTCGAAGGTCCACCAAGTGCCAATGGCACCCCTGGCATCCACCATGTGATGGCCCGCTCCATCAAAGATGTGGTGTGCCGCTACCAAACCCTGAAAGGCAAACATGTGGTGCGTAAAGCCGGTTGGGACACACACGGCCTGCCCGTCGAACTCGGCGTGGAGAAGAAACTTGGCATCACGAAGGAAGACATCGGCAAGAAAATCAGCGTCGACGACTACAATCGTGCCTGCCGCGAGGAGGTGATGAAATACAAGGACATGTGGGACGACCTCACCCGCAAGATGGGCTACTGGGTCAACCTCAACGACCCCTATATCACCTTCACCAACGACTACATCGAGACCTTGTGGTTCCTGCTGAAAGACCTCTATAACAAAGGCCTGCTCTACAAAGGCTATACCATCCAACCCTATTCACCCGCTGCCGGCACAGGCCTCAGCTCGCACGAACTGAACATGCCTGGTTGCTACCGCGATGTGAAGGATTTGACATGCGTTGCCTTGTTCCGCCTGAAAGCGCAACAGAGCAAGTTCACGAAGTTGCCTTTTGGCGTTGATGTGCCTTTTGGCCAAGTGCAAGTCATTGCTTGGACCACGACCCCATGGACCTTGCCGAGCAACACTGCTTTGTGCGTTGGTCCGAACATCGAATATAACCTCGTCCGTTCGGTCAATCCCGTGTCGGGCGAACCTACTTACCTCATCCTCGGCAAGCCGCTGATGGCCTCTTTCTTCCCCGCCGAAGAAGAGAAGCCAAGCTTTGAAGATTGGAAAGTCGGCGACAAGAAACTGCCTTACGAGGTGCTGGGCACCGTGAAAGGTAGCGAACTGGTTGGCCTCGAATACGAACAGCTGATTCCTTGGGTCAACCCGGGCGAAGGCGCCTTCCGCATCATCCCTGGCGATTATGTCACCACCGAGGACGGTACGGGCATCGTCCACATCGCCCCGACTTTCGGTGCCGACGACAAGCGCGTTGCCGCAGCCGCTGGCATCCCGCCCTTGCAAATGATCGACAAGGACGGCAAGGCGCAGCCTATGGTCGACCGCACGGGCAAGTTCTTCCGCATCGAAGACCTCGACCCCGATTTCGTAAAGAACTGCATGAATGTGGAAGCCTATCGTCCCTATGCCGGACAGTTCGTGAAAAACGCCTACGACCCCACCAAGACCGAGAAAGACAAGTCGTTGGATGTCGATATCGTGGTCATGCTGAAAGAAGAAGGCAAGCTCTTTAAGAGCGAGAAACATACGCACAACTACCCGCACTGCTGGCGTACTGACAAACCCGTTCTTTACTATCCCCTCGACAGCTGGTTCATCAAGACCACGGCTCTGAAAGACCGCATGATCGAACTCAACAAGACCATCAACTGGAAGCCTGAAGCTACCGGCAGCGGCCGTTTCGGCAACTGGCTGGAGAACCTCGTCGACTGGAACCTGTCGCGTTCGCGCTATTGGGGCACACCGTTGCCCATCTGGCGCACCGAGGACGGCAAGGAAGAGATCTGCATCGGCAGCGTCGAAGAACTCCGCAACGAAATCGAGAAGTCCATCAAGGCGGGCTTCATGACAGAGAACCCATACGCCAGCGATGACTACACCAAGTTCGACCTGCACCGTCCTTATATCGACAGCGTGGTTTTGGTTTCGCCAAGCGGCAAGAAAATGATGCGTGAACCTGACCTCATCGATGTGTGGTTCGACAGCGGCGCCATGCCTTATGCCCAATACCACTATATGGGCAAGGAAGGCCAACTGGGCAAGGATGTGTTCCCGGCCGACTTCATCGCCGAGGGCGTCGACCAAACCCGTGGCTGGTTCTTCACCTTGCACGCCATCGCCACGATGTGCTTCGACAGTGTGGCCTACAAGAATGTGATTTCCAACGGATTGGTTCTCGACAAGAACGGCAATAAGATGTCGAAACGCTTAGGCAATGCCGTCGACCCATTTGGCGCCATCGAGAAATTTGGTGCCGATGCCGTGCGTTGGTACATGATCACCAACTCGCAGCCTTGGGACAACCTGAAGTTTGACGAGGCTGGTGTCGACGAGGTGCGCCGCAAGTTCTTCGGCACTCTTTACAACACTTACGCCTTCTTCGCCTTGTACGCCAACATCGACAAGTTCGACTACAAGGAAGCCGACATCGACATCAAGGACCGTCCTGAAATCGACCGTTGGATCCTTTCGGAGCTCAACTCCCTCATCCTCGAAGTCGATAACGCCTATCAGAGCTATGAGCCCACCCGTGCGGGTCGTGCCATCAGCGAGTTCGTGGATGCACACCTCAGCAACTGGTATGTGCGCCTCTCGCGCCGTCGTTTCTGGAAGAGCGAAGACAACCAAGACAAACTGTCGGCCTACCAAACCCTCTACACTTGCCTTGAAACCGTGGCACGTCTCATGTCGCCCATTGCGCCGTTCTTCAGCGAACAACTCTACCGCGACCTGAATAATGTCACGAACCGCAACAAGGCCGAGTCCGTCCACCTGACTGACTTCCCTGAAGCCAACACAACCTTCATCGACAAGGCTTTGGAGGAACGCATGGAAATGGCACAACTCGTGTCTTCGTTGGTGCTCTCGCTGCGTAAGAAAGCCAACATCCGTGTGCGTCAGCCCCTTTCGAAGATCATGATTCCTGTCAAGGACGAGAACATGAAGACGCAACTCGAGAAGGTGTCGCACCTCATCAAGAGCGAGGTCAACATCAAGGAGATCGAGTTCCTCTCGCCCGACAACAACATTTTGGTGAAGAACGTGAAGCCCAACTTCAAGACCTTGGGCAAGAAGTACGGCAAGCAGATGAAGCAAATCCAAGCCTACTTCACCAACATGAGCCAAGAGGAAATCCACCAGTTCGAGAAGAACAACGGCACCCACCTTGATGTGGACGGTGTCGATGTCGAACTGACCCTCGAAGATGCTCTCATCTCTACGCAAGACATCCCCGGCTGGGCCGTCACCTCACAAGACGACCTCACCGTGGCACTCGACATGACTATCACCGATGAATTGATGCAAGAAGGTCTCGCCCGCGAGATTGTGAACCGTGTTCAGAACCTCCGCAAGACCGGTGGCTTCGAAGTCACCGACCGCATCGAGCTGCTCATCGAAAAGAACGAAAAGACCGATGCCGCCGTCGAGAAATTCGGCGACTACATCTGCACCGAGACCCTTGCCACGATTAATAAGGTGGACGCGCTGGAAGGCGTGGAAGCCGAGGAATTGGTGGAAGGTGTTAATGTGAAACTAATGATAAAGAAGAAATAATGCTCCTGGCTGCTGGCTCCTAGCTCCTGGCCGCTCCATGAAAGATGTAAACTCACAAACTTGTCGTAATGCTGCCAGAAGCCAAAGGCCAGAGGCCAGAAGCCACTAAATAACTGAATAACTGAACAACTTCACTACCATGGACACTAACAAGAAAGACCCCCAAGTGCGCTATTCCGACGAAGACCTTGAGGAATTCAAAGCATTGATACTCGAAAAGCTTGACCAAGCAAAAACCAATTTGGAGACCTTGCAGGCCAACCTCTCTGGCGGCGAGCACAGCACTGACGACACCGCCCCTACCTTTAAGGTGTTGGAAGACGGCTATGCTGTGGCACAAAAAGAAGAGAATGCCAAGCTCGTGGCCCGTCAGGAGAAATACATCCATAACCTCGAGCTCGCCCTGATGCGCATCGAGAACAAGACCTACGGCGTGTGCTGCGAGACTGGCAAACTTATTCCAAAAGAGAGACTGCGTTGCGTGCCCATCACCACACGTTGCTTGGACGCTAAACTGAAGAAAAAGTGAAAAAGCAAGGCAGCCGCGGCCTTATCTGGTCGTTTGTGGTGATTTTTCTCGTTTTGCTCTTCGACCAAATCCTCAAGATTTGGGTGAAGACGAGTATGACCTTGAACCAAGAGATTCCGGTCATCGGGAGCTGGTTCAACTTGTTGTTTGTCGAGAACAACGGCATGGCCTTTGGTTGGTTAGGCAGTGGCGGATGGTTGAAGCTCGCCTTAAGCCTCTTCAGGATTGTAGCCATTGTGGTCTTGTTCTGGATCCTAATCCGTCAAGCGAAGAAAGGCACCAAATTTGGCGTGTTGTTTGGCCTCGCCCTCATCACGGCGGGTGCCATGGGCAACATCATCGACAGCGTGTTCTATGGGCGCATTTTCAGCGAGAGCACCTTCACCCAAGTCGCGACCCTCTTCCCCGACGGCGGCGGCTATGCCGGCTGGCTGCACGGTCGTGTGGTCGATATGCTTTATTTCCCCATTATCGATGTGGCCAAGGAAAACGCAACATGGTTGCCCAATTTCTTCTTCGGCCCTGACGGGCATTTCATCTTCTTCCGACCCATATTTAATTTCGCTGATGCGGCCATCACTGTCGGAGTGTTCTATATGTTGATCTTCCAGTGGAAATGGCTGAAGACATTGAAATAACCAAAAAAGAGGATGACCAAAAAAATGTGGTCATCCTCTTTTTTGATGCTCTCGTTCATTTCTTGGTCTTTCGAGTAAAGACACTATCAATGAACCCAATAAACATCAAGCAACCTGTTATCATTTTATGATACAGTTTTCTCTTATTTCCAAGCTCCAGCACCTTCCTCACCTGATACGAATTCAACAAATCCTCCATCTCGTCCATTTCCCTATTGCATTGCAATGCCCATGATGGTAATAGTCTTTCCACTACCTCACTTCTTTCTTGTTTATATAATTCTTTATTAACAGAACTCATCCCTGACTTATCGAACGCTATTACGAATTCATTAATATGCTCAAAAGACTTGTTATTAATAAACTGTATCAAAAAGAACTTCCAATCCGAAACTATCTTTAAACTTTCATCATACAACTCATTAGACAATGGTAATCTTTTAATAAAAGTCGAATTATGGCACACTGTAGTTTTATAAAAAAACCTTAAAGAGAGATGATCCGAATAGCACCTTTTTTCAAAACCATTATCTCCAAAAAGATATAAATCTCCATAAGCAATATCCGCCGTAAACCCATGTGAGAAACATCTCTCCAATGCTGTTTCATTCCACAGCCAATCCCCACTATTCAAGAACTGCAAATACTCCCCTTTCGCCACTCTAATGCCTTTGTTCATGGCATTATACACCCCCTTGTCCGGCTCGCTCACCCAATAGGCGAAATGGTCGGCATACTGCTCAATCAGTTCTCGACTTCCATCAATGCTTCCTCCGTCAATCACAATCCATTCATAGTCCTTGAAAGTTTGTGACACAACGCTGTCGATGGTCTTTTGGAGACCGTTTTTGTTATTCAGATTGACTGTTATTATCGATAGTTTCATTTTTATTTCTTCATTATAGTATCACCTCTTGATTCTCCTCAACTTTCTAATTGGATTTGTAAGAAAACGACCCAATCTATATGAAACCGATTGCGTTATTGACAATTCCCCTTTCACATATCCACAATCATAAGCTTTTTGATGTTGTAAAGTGAGCATTTTTTCAATTAAATCATGCGGAGGTGACACAAAACTAGTACTATCGGCAAAAGAAATATCTGAACCAGGAACGCCAAACAATACATTATGTTCAATGGGAAATAATTCTATTCCAAACTGGGTAATTGCCTTATTACAGTATTTGGACGAAAGAAACATTTTTTGACGATATAAAGACAAGTCTTTTGCTCCGTACAAATCCACTCCGAAATCAGACATTGCAGCAAACCCTTGTCTTCTCAAATATTCCGGCAGTATTTCAAAAAAAGCATCATAAACGACACCTTGTTTAGAGAAGGATGGGAATCGATACTTTATGTTTTTTGAAAGCGCCAGTTGGACTCTAAAAAATGTTACAGCGTTTTCATAATGAAAATGCGTTCCGACATCTCCCCAATTGGAAGTATGGGAAACATAAGGATACACAAAGTACAAATCTTTCTCTACAATATACTTAAAAAAGTATTTTTTCCATGACGATTCTGCCCACCGTATAACATTCGATGGCAACCTATCTTTAGACGTCACTTCTGAACAAGAAGAATAATAATTTCTAAACCTATCCCATTGTGTCTGCGTCCATGCTTGCCCCCATGAACTAGGAACTTGCATGAAAAAAACATCATAACCATTATCTATAGGAGAAAATGGAAGCAAAGACACATTCTCATTATTACGATACGCATAAAGAGACACTCCGGCTATACTAGGATCCTTATCATATTCATTAACTGCTTGAACAGCAAAATTATAAAAATCGGGGCCAACTATTAAATCATCTTCTAACATTATAATAGACCCAAATCTATAGCATAAATCCCCGCATGAAATAATATGATTCCTAAGCCCTAAATGCTGGTCGTGGATCACAACTTCTTTTTGTCCATATTTCCATTCAAAACTATTGGCTAATTCGACAACTTTTATATCACCGCCTCCATCAACACTAATCACCAAAGGTATATCATCATAGTTAAATGAAGCCGCATCAATAAACGACAATAAACGCTGTAAAGAATATGGCCTATTATAGGCTGCAATGATAATCGCAGGTTTCATGACAATACATCTCCCATAGCTATTTTTTGAACATAATCACACGTCCTATTTCCATACATGCACTATCGCACTTTGCGGTATTGTTTGGAATGCCCAATATGACCGAATCCAGATAGTCCACCCTACAAATAATCCAATTTCGAATATAATTGACACATTCATCAAATTGATGAGGTCGTGTTAACGGATTTGATTCCTCAGAAATTTTCCAAGCTTTTGCATTACGTTCAACTGCATGGTGAACGGTCAAAAGGTGTTGCAGAGAGTCTATTTTTTTCTCTATGACGATAGTTTTGAATTCCCCTTCCCTGAATTGTTCCCATCTATTCTTCATTATCCCGCGGTATACGGTATCTTGTGCCAAACGCTCCCACCAGAAAGGTCTTTCATTCTGGTATGATTTTGACTTAGTTCTCAATATGTTGGTGTACCATCCGTCGCGTGAGACACTAATTCCATAACAAACATCAAAATCCCAAATCGCCATTTTATAGACGGTATCGACATGCGATTTATAAATCTTTTGGCTCACGACAAATCCATCAGGATTGTTCGTAAACTCCTGCAAAAGATGATAACTTGCAAAAGACAAAACATCTATATGTTTCGAATATTCAGAATACATGCCTGTTTCTATAGCATCCTCCATGCGGCCAAAATCTGTTTGAATGTATTCCAATTGCTCATTGGAAGGGTTCTTGGGATAACCCACCTCAAACCTAAGCCCTTCCGAATCCAAGGCATTCCCGGAAATATCCCGAGCAGGATATTTTGATCTGAATGTTTCACCTCTGTTTTTCTCAACCAAAAACCCGCCTGAACAAAAAGCATCATTCTCATCAGACTTTTTAATGCCCAAACGATCCCTACTTGCTTTTTCTGCAATCAAGTAAACCCCTTGATACACGCCATCCATCACCAACTCACAATGGCGCACATGCGGTACAAAATCAAAATAAGGACGTGCCAAATCATAGGTCAGAGCATCACGCATCAACGAACCATCCTTATGTTCGGCCAACAAACACCATTTGCTTGACTGTTTCCAGCCAAACAAAGCGTGTTTCTCCCCTTTCCCATCGCTGCCCGTTACCAAATGAAGCGAATAGGACTTTTTGTCTACTTCAGTACTAGTTGCCCCTCGGATATGGATATAAGTATTCCCTTCGTATTCCACATGTTGGCCTCGATGACTTACAGTATCAGCATAATTAAGCTCATCATCACCATTGAAAATGATACACATTTTAGCCAAAACGCTGTTCTCACGAGTGATCTGATTCTGCTTTCCATCAGTGCTTATAAGAACGATAGGCAAATTGGTTTCTTTAAGTTCTACTACAACGGGAGGATTTTTGATTCTGATGTCATTTTGATTTTGTCTCGTATTGTGATGAATCAAACGCCGCCCAAAAAAAGCACATACACCACCTAAAACAAAAATCAATATGGCACAAAATAAATATTTAATATTCTGTTTCATAAACACTTACATTGATTGTTTTGCGATGGTTGAAACGAGAAATCCCATCAATACTGACGGGATTTCTCGTTGTAGAGACGGTGTGCACACCGTCTCTACTAAATTATGCCTGTTTGCGGGCTGCAATCAGCAGATCCAGCATCTTGATGGCTGAATCGCTGATGACCGTGCCAGGACCGAAGATGGCCACAGCACCGGCATCGTAGAGGAACTGGTAGTCCTGTGCGGGAATCACGCCACCCACGGTGACCATGATGTCGGGACGACCGAGCTTCTCAAGCTCCTCGATGACCTGCGGCACGAGGGTCTTGTGACCAGCGGCCAGCGAACTCACGCCCAAGATGTGGACGTCATTCTCGACAGCTTGCTTGGCAGCTTCAGCGGGCGTCTGGAACAAAGGACCCATATCGACATCGAAACCGATGTCGGCATAACCAGTGGCCACCACCTTGGCGCCACGGTCGTGACCGTCCTGACCCATCTTGGCAATCATGATACGCGGACGACGGCCTTCCATCTTGGCGAACTCGTCGGCCTTGCGGCAGGCTTCCTCGAATCTTGCATCGTTTTTCGTTTCCATAGAATACACTCCTGAAATTGAACGGATTACTGCTTTGTAACGACCAGCGACTTTCTCGCAAGCCATCGAAATCTCACCCAATGAAGCGCGGCACTTGGCGGCTTCGACGGCCAAGGCAAGCAAGTTGCCCTCGCCCGTCTCGGCGCACTTGGTGATGGCTTCGAGGCAACGCTGCACGTCGGCCTCGTTGCGGTTGGCGCGGAGCTCCTTCAGACGCTTGATTTGCGACTCACGCACAGCGGTGTTGTCGACTTCCAAGGTCTCAATGGGGTCTTCGTGGTCAAGGCGGTACTTGTTGATACCGACGATGGTCTCGCGGCCTGAGTCGATCTTGGCCTGCTTGCGGGCAGCGGCTTCTTCGATACGCATCTTCGGCAAGCCGGTCTCGATGGCCTTGGCCATACCACCCATGGCTTCCACTTCTTGGATGTGACCCCAAGCACGCTCGTAGAGGTCGCGGGTGAGGCTCTCCACATAATAGGAACCAGCCCACGGGTCGACGACGCGGCAGATGTTAGTCTCTTCCTGGATGTAGATCTGGGTGTTACGGGCGATACGAGCACTGAAGTCGGTGGGCAGGGCGATGGCCTCGTCCAAGGCGTTGGTGTGCAACGACTGAGTGTGACCCAAAGCGGCGCCCATAGCCTCGATGCAGGTACGTGCCACGTTGTTGAACGGGTCTTGCTCAGTGAGCGACCAGCCCGAGGTCTGCGTGTGGGTACGCAGAGCCAGTGACTTGCTGTTCTTCGGGTTGAAGGTCTTCACGATCTTGGCCCAAATCATACGGGCGGCACGCATCTTGGCAATCTCCATGAAGTGATTCATGCCCGAGCACCAGAAGAAGGACAGACGCGGCGCGAAGGCGTCGATGTCCAAGCCAGCCTTGACACCGGTACGGAGGTAGTCCCAACCGTCGGCCAAAGTGTAAGCCATCTCGATGTCGGAGGTGGCACCGGCTTCCTGCATGTGGTAGCCCGAGATGGAGATGCTGTTGAACTTCGGCATGTTCTGCGAGGTGAACTCGAAGATGTCGGCGATGATGCGCATCGAGAACTCAGGCGGATAGATATAAGTGTTACGCACCATGAACTCCTTCAGGATGTCGTTCTGGATGGTGCCTTGCAGCTCTTCGTACTTGGCACCCTGCTCCAAGGCAGCGACGATGTAGAAGGCCAGGATCGGCAACACGGCGCCGTTCATGGTCATGGAGACGGACATTTTGTTCAGTGGGATCTGGTCGAACAGGACTTTCATGTCTTCGACGGAGCAGATGCTCACACCAGCCTTACCCACGTCGCCCATGACGCGCTCGTGATCGGCGTCGTAGCCACGGTGGGTGGCCAGGTCGAAGGCCACGGACAGACCTTTCTGACCAGCCGCGATATTACGGCGGTAGAAGGCGTTTGACTCCTCAGCGGTGGAGAAACCGGCGTACTGACGGATAGTCCAAGGACGCATCACGTACATGGTCGAGTAAGGTCCACGAAGGAAGGGGGCGATGCCAGCGGCATAGTTGAGGTGCTCCATGCCTTCGAGGTCTTTCTCGGTGTAGGCAGGCTTCACCATGATGTGTTCAGAGGTCTCCCAAGGCTCGCCATTCGGCAGGATGAGGCCGCTGTGCTTAGGTATAGCGTTGATGTTGATGTTTTTATAGTTGGGTTTCATCGTTTAATCCTTTCATTGTTAATTCGGAATATGGAATGCTGAATGCTGAATGTCGCAATGCGACGCAGGGTTTCACCCATTCATCATTCTGCATTCATAATTCCGCATTCATTTTGTTATACCTAATTGCTTTTGGAACTCCGTTAAGGTCTCGAGCACATTGCTCTTGACGTGGATGAAATACTTCAAGCCTGCCTCTTTGAGGATGTCTGCGGTGCCTTCGGGGTTACCGGCCAGCACCACGATGGTGTCGTTCTTCAGCTCCTCGAAGATCTTGAGGGCGTTACCTTCACCGTATTCCTCGTCGGAGGAGCAGATGACCAGAATCTCGGGTTTCACTTCGCGGGCGGCGGCGATGCCTTCGTCCAAGGTCTTGAAGCCTGGGTTGTCGACGACTTGGAAGCCGGCGCAGGCAAAGAAGTTGGAGGCAAAGTTGGCACGAGCCTTGCGCATGGCGAGGTTGCCGTAGGTGAACATCCAAGCCACAGGACGCTTGTGGTCTTGGGCGTAGACATCGGTGGCGAAGCGCAGCTTCTCAAACTGCTGGGCAGCGCGGAAGGTGACGATAGTCTCGACCTCAGCGTTGGCGTCGCGACGGTCGTCAGCCTCGAAGACCCAAGCCTCGGGCGTGAACTTCATCGTCTCGGTGAAGTTCGGGAACTGGTTGGTACCTAGGATGGTCTCGCGGCGGGTAGCCACATTGCTGAACTTCTTGGCAGCGCTCTCCTTGATGAGGCCTTGGATCATGCCCTTGCGGACGGCTTCGAGATAACCGCCTTCGTCTTGGATTTTGTTGAACAAGTCCCAAGCGGCAGCAGCCAGGCTCTCGGTGAGGTTCTCGATGTAGTAGGAACCCGCAGCGGGGTCGGCTACCTTGTCGAAGTGGGCCTCTTCCTTGAGAATGAGCTGCTGGTTACGGGCGATACGGTCGGCGAAGTCAGTGGGGATCTCAAACGGTGTGTCGAACGGCATCACGGTGAACGAATCCACGCCACCGAGGACGGCTGACATCGTGCCCGTGGTGGTGCGCAACATATTCACATAAGCGTCATAGAGGCTCATGCCCAATTCTGCGTTGGTGGCATGGATGTGCATCTTAGCGTTCTCTTCCTTGCCACCATAGGCCTTCACGATGTTGGCCCACAAGAGACGGTAAGCTCTCAGCTTGGCCAGCTCCATAAAGTAATTCTGTCCGATAGCGAGGTTGAAGCGCATCTTGGGTGCGATCTCATCGATGGTGAGGCCTTTCTCGGTAAGTTTGTCGAGGTATTCGGCACCCACGGCGAGGCTGAAGGCCATCTCCTGCACGATGGTGGCACCGGCGTTGGTGAACACATGGCCGTTGACGCCAATCGTTTGGAAGTTAGGCATATCGGCTTTGACGACGATATAGCCAAGTTCCATGTCGGCACCCTCGTTGATGTACCATACGCCGCGACGCAGGTAACGCGTCAGCGGGTCGTAGTTCAACGAACCCTTGATGTCCGGAATCTTCGACAGCATCTCAAGAATCGGCAGGTGATACTTGTTGTTGTAGAAGTTGATCTCCACGGCCTTCTGGTCGATGCCGTTGAGCAGCGTCGAGATGGCGATGGTGTCGTAAGGCTTGTCGTACTCCAGCTTGAAGCCGATGCTGTTGGCACCACGACTGATGGCGTTGAGGGCAATCTTGTTGGCCTCATGCACATCCTTCACGGTGATATCCTGACGGACGAGCCATTCATTGCCTTCGGCTTTGTTGCCACGCACATAGGGGAACTCGTTGGGGTTCTGGCCTGTCCAAGGGATGTCGGCCAGGTTTTCGGCACGGTAGTAAGGCTTTACATTGAAGCCTTCGGCCGTACGCCAAACCAGTTTCTTGTTGTAATCTGCCCCTTTGAGGTCCTTCTCGATGACGGCTTCCCATTCTTCGGTCGTCACGGGTGGAAATTCTTCAAAGAGTCTCTTTTTTTCTTCCATGTTGATGTATTTGATTGATATTCTTGTGTTTGATAAATTGATCTATCTAAATCGGCCCTTCGACCCTTCGACAAGCTCAGGGGTCAGGGACCTTAACGGGCTAGGTCGTTGAGCTTGTCGAAACGCCGGTATGATAAATCGGCCCTTCGACGGGCTCAGGGACCTTAGCTTTATGTTTGAAGTAGTTTTTTCAAAGCTCGTGGGGCACGCGTCGACCAATACTCCATATTGTGGGAGGAATGAAGGTCGGAGCCTGCCAAGTTGTAATAGTTTTGCTTCAGTATCCAACGGGATTTGTCCTTGGCTTCTGAGCCATAGGCACCTGCCAAAGACGAAAGGTTCAACTGAAATCGTATATCTTTGTTTTTCAATTCCGTATAACGCTCATGCCCCATGTAAACATAACGCTCTGGATGCGCCAACACGGGATAATACCCTTTCTGTTTGATGCGGTTCAGAATCGAGTCCATGTCCATGGGTGGCGTGAAATAGGAGGTCTCCACCAAGAGTTGGTTGCCCTCGTCTCCCAAAGGGAGCAAGTCGCCTTGCCCCAGCCTTTCCTCGAAGAGCGCATCCATCATGTACTCTGCCGCGAGATGCAGCTTGATGGGGCCATGATAAGCCTCACAAAGCTCAGCAAAGCGGGCTTGAAGTCCAGCCGTTGTATTGGGAATATCTTCCATGATGTGAGGCGTACACCACACTTCTGCAATGCCCAACTGCTCGTAGTGGCCAAGCACCTTCAACGACACTTCCATCTTCTTCACACCATCGTCCACACCAGGCAAAATATGGGAATGGTGGTCGGTGAAATTGTTGAGCAGGGAAGAAATCCTAGGAAATAACATAAGCGTTTCTCACCAATTATTCATCATCGTCGTGATAATACCCACCTTTGCCATTGGCATGGTAGCCATATTTGCCGCCATACTTGTAGCCATATCTGTAACCATACCCATAACGGTAGCCATAACGGCCATCGTTGCCTGTGGCCCCATTGAGGACCAGACACATGTTCTTGAACTTTTGCTGGGTATAGATGTTTTCCAACTCGGGAACCAAACTGCGCTCCATCAGACCGGCACGAACCACGAAGATGGTTCTGTCAACAAACTTGTTGATGATCTGCGGGTCGGCCACGATGTCGACAGGAGGACAGTCAATCAGCACATATTCGTATTCCTTCCTGAAACGTTCGATCAACGCACCAAAACGCTCGTCTTCCAACAACTCTGTCGGGTTGGGCGGGATGGTACCCACGGGCAAATAACTCAAAGTGGGATAGTCGTTACTCGGCATGATGAGTTGCTTGATATCTTCTTCCTGTCGGGCCAGATAGTTAGTAAGACCTCTCTTAGGCGAGAAGATATAAGCCGACAAGGAGGCGTGACGCAAGTCACCGTCAATCACCAGCACTTTCTTTTCCTTGATGGCAAGGGCTATGGCCGAGTTGATGCAAATGAAGGACTTGCCTGAACCCGGGTTAAAGGAGGTGAACATGAACACGTTCGAAGCATTGTCCTTGCTCATAAACTCCAGGTTGGTGCGGAACACACGGAAAGCCTCATTGACGACATTACGGCTACCTTTCTTCACCACTACGCCACCATCGGCAAAGCCTTCCTTAACGGCTCGTCCTTTCTGTTCATCCCGTTTTTTCCTGGCTTCCTTCTTCTTTCTCTTTTGGTCAGCCGAACCGTATGCCAAAGGTATTTCACCCACAAATGGCAAGGTAAGATCCTCCAAATCCTTGCGACCGCGAATCGTGGTGTTGAGTTGTTCCCTCAAGAAAAGAATCAGTGCAGGAATAGCCAAACCGAGTACCAAAGCAATCAACCTGATTCTTGATACATTCGGTCTGGAAGGTGCGAATGAACCATGGGGCTTTTCAACCACCCTTGTGTTGTAGGCAGTGAATGCCTGCGTCAATTGGTTTTCCTCACGCTTCTGGAGCAGATAGAGATAAAGGGCTTCCTTCACCTTCTGCTGACGTTCCACCGAAAGCAGGTACTTGGCTTGACTGGGGTTGGCGGCAAGACGCTGGTTGATTTCACGCTCCGTGCCCTGCAAGCTGGCCAATTGGTTATTGAGTGTCACCAACTGGTTGTCGATGCTGGCAATGATGACTTGACGCAGGTCCGCAAGGTTCTCATCCAAGTCGAGCACCAAGGGGTTTTCCTCACTACTATTGGCCACCAAACTGTTGCGGCGTAGCATCATGGCGTTGTAGGAGTTGATCTGGCTTTCGATATTGATACTGTTGACACCCGAATTCACAGGCAACAGCTGATCCTTCAAGGCCTCATTGCTCAACATTTTCCGAATGTAATTGGTTATGGAAATCTGGTTGTTGATTTCCAAAATGCGCTTGCTTGTCTCGGAGGTTTGCGACAGATACATTCTTGAGGCCGCATCGACATCGGGAAGCAGGTTCTCGCTCTTGTAGGAAGAAATGTCACTGTCCACATTGCCCAATTCCTTCTCAATCAATTCCAGACGGTCGTCGATAAACATGGACGTGCTTACCATCACCTGGTTCTTGTCTTTCAACCAGTTGTTGTTGTAGACAGTGATCAGCATGTTGATGAAATCATCGGCCCTCTTTTTCGAAATGTCGCTAACGGAAAGCGTCATGATTTCCGCATTTTTGTCAGCCAGCGAGACACTCAGTTTACCGGCATAGCTTTTGGCCGCACTCTCGATACTGGAATGGCTCACATGGATAACATCGTCAAATACTGCTTCTTCTTCCCTCTCCAGATAGTCAGTGGGATGCACACACATCAAGCCAATAGGCGTATTGACGGTATCGCCAAATATCGCCAAGACCTCACCCGACACTTCCATACCGTTAAGGACAAAATCCGAAAGTCTCACGCCTTTACCCTTATCCGAGATCTTCATATCGAACGATGCCGAAACATTATCAAAGTTGCCCAACAAATCCACTGTCGCAGGAAGGGTATTGTCGTAAAGCAAAACGGGGCGGAAACGGCTGTCAATCGTATAGTTCATATCCAAATGCAGCAGACGAACAGCGTCTTGGACATTGTCGATGGAACTGAAGGTAATCAATTCGTTGTAAATCTTTGCACTTCCATTCATGATACCCACTTCCGAAAAATCCACGACATCATACCCCTCTTTATCCGATTTCACCAGCAGTTTGGCGGTACGGGTATAGACTGGAACGGTCTTATGGAGATAATAGGTCGCAATACCTAAAGCCAAAACCACAGAAATGAGGAACCAATACCAATGGGACAGGCAAAGATAAAATATGGCTTTCCAATCAATGGACTTCTCATCTTTCGACTCGTCCTGATCGACTAAGATTACTTCGTTTTGCATGATTTAATTGAATTAGCAAGATTGATGTTGTTTTACCTCAAAGACAGCACCGAGATTGTGGTGGCCAAGGAGGCGAGCAAAGAGACCACTGAAATCCAGAATGTGGCGGATTGCACCGTGTTGGCATTGACGGTCGACTGGTTGGCACGCTTCTTATTGGGCTCAACATAGATATAATCGTTCTGATGAATATAATAAGCCGGCGAATGCTGCACGTCGTTGAAAGAAAGCATGTCAACGCTGTAGGCAGTGAGTTTGCCCTTGGCATTAGGGCGAAGCACCATCACATTGTCGCGCTTGCCGTCGATGGTCAGATCGCCCGCCATCGACAAGGCATCCAGAAGGGTGATATGGTCGCGCGTAATCGGGTAGGAACCCGGAGACCTCACCTCGCCCATCACCGAAAAGCGAAGGTTGACGAACTCCACGGTCACCACAGGGTCGTTGACCAGATTGCGGTTGATGAGTTCCGACTTGATGTAGGCTGCCAATTCATCGCGTGTCTTGCCAGCTGCCTGCACCAGGCCCAATACCGGGAAGTCGATGTTACCGTCAGCCTTGATGATATAGCCAGAGGTACCTTGGGAAGTATTAGAAAGCTGTTCGGTTTGCGATCCCAACACTCGGGCAGTATAAGGCAAATTGAAAAGCGCCGTCAGTTCAGGCACCTTGGTGTTGACAATGATGGAGATCTTGTCTTCGGGCCGCAAACGAATCTCGGGAGTAGGTTGCTCGTTGATGTAGGTGGTCCGTTGGTCTTGGATATCCTGGAAATAGGTTATCCGCTTTGACATATCGCAGGATGACAACATAAGCAAGAGGACAAAGAGAAGCAAAGGGCTTTTCTTCAAAAGCTTATGTTTGTTTTCTTGGTTCATAAGCATGGTATAATTCGCTTTAATTCATAATAAAAACCCGCGAACACAAGATGGTATTCGCGGTTCAAAGGTACAACAAATTTTTGAATTGAACGCGTTTTTGGTGAAAATAACGATTGCTATTTTGTAAATAGTTGATACAAAAGCTATTATAACATTTAAGCAGGCCTCTGCAGGCATGTCATCCCAAACTCACCCTTCAACGGACCACTACCGTCCTCCTTGCCCTCATGGCGGAAAGGCATCCGCCATCCCTCACGCCATCGGGAGACACTCGAAAGGCATCTTCTTCATGTTGTCGTTTCGTGTCAGGGATAGCGGATCGTGGCCGTCCGCTATGAGGGTTTCGGGGAAAGGATAGTCGTTTTACGGTGTTTTTTTCGATTGATTCTGCAGGCCTCAACAGGCTTGTCATCCCAAACTCACCCTTCAACGGGCCACTACCGCCCTCCTTGCCCTCATGGCGGAGAGGCATCCGCCATCCCTCATGCCATTGGGTAACACTCGAAAGGCATCTTCTTCTTGTAGTCGTTTCGTGCCAGGGATAGCGGATCGTGGCCGTCCGCTATGAGGGGCTTGGGGGAAGGATAGTCGTTTTACGGTGTATTTTCGATTGCTTATGCAGGCCTCAACAGGCTTGTCATCCCAAACTCACCCTTCAACGGACTATTACCGCTCTTCTTGCCCTCATGGCGGAGAGGCATCCGCCATCCCTCACGCCATTGGGTAACACTCGAAAGGCGTTTCCTTTCTTGTAGTCGTTTCGTGTCAGGGATAGCGGATCGTGGCCGTCCGCTATGAGGGGTTTGGGGGAAGGATAGTCGTTCAGGTGGTGTTTTTTCGATTGGCTCTGCAAGCTTTAACAGGCATGTCATCCTACGCTGGATTGTGCGATGGAATGGGATCTATGGCTGTTCCCTTTTCAGCCAGATCTCCAAGAACTTGTCGTAAACCTGATAAACCCCTTTATCCTGGGTAATCAAATCCTTATCCAACAATGCATTAACAGCCGACTTCACCGCACTGGGAGAAACCAAACCATAGCGCTTTGCAAACTTACCCGAAGTAACCTGCACCACCTTGCCCTCTTCGGCAATGGCTTTTAATACAAGACTTTGTTTTTCAGGCAATTGATACATCAAATCTTCGTAGGTAAGATGGGTGAAATCGACGATGTAGTCAATGGCGGGCTGGAGTTCACTGAGGGCACAATGCCCCCCTTCGTCTGTACGCATGAAAAGCACATTCATCACCTTCTGCAAGTAGAATGTCACACCTTCGAATTGGGCATACAGTTGTTCAACCACCTCTTTGTCAATGGTTTTCCCTGCATGCTCAAAGTGGGTTTTGCAAAACGTCCAATACTTCTCCATGTCGATCAAGTTCAGGTTCATCACCGTCACACTCTGATAGAAAGGCCGGTTGGGGGAAACGAACATGGCTCCCATCAAATGCCGTTGCGACCCCATGAAAACAAAATTGGCGTTGCTACAGTATTGGACATAGGTACGCAAAGCGGCTTCCACGTTAGTGTCGCTGTACTTCAAAATCTGCTGAAACTCATCAATAGCCACCAGGCAACGTTTGTCGGCATGTTGCAGATAATGGAAAATCTCATCCAATGTGTTGTTGGGATTGACGATATCTCCCACCGACACATTCCATGAAGGTTGTCCCATGGCATCGTAGGTGATTCCCGCCTTGAGTGAATGGACCATATTGAGGAACGACTCCCAATGCCGCTTTCCTTTGGGCTTGAGGACTTCAAGGATGGTCCTGCCCATCTTGTTGACCATTTCTGACAGCGACTTGGTGGAATAGATGTCAATGATGAAAGTATAATAGCGTTTCTTGATGTCGTTTTGCTCAAAGCAATGGCGAATCAAGTCCGTTTTTCCGTACCGTCGTGGCGAAATCAAGGCAATATTGTTGCCGTTTTGCAACCATGCGGTGATGTCCTTCGTTTCCTGGACACGGTCACAGAAATACTTCGCACCAACATAACCATTTGTAACAAAAGGGTTTATCATATTTGTTTGCTATTCTTGCGCTGCAAATATACACATTTTGTCATAAAATGATTATCATAAAATGACAAAATTTGTCTAGCAGGCTTCAATAGGTATGTCATCCCAAACTCACCCTTCAACGGACCACTACCGTCCTCCTTGCCCTCATGGCGGAGAGGCATCCGCCATCCCTCACGCCATTGGGAGACACTCGAAAGGCATCTTCTTCATGTAGTCGTTTCGTGTCAGGGATAGCGGATCGTGGCCGTCCGCTATGAGGGTTTCGGGGAAAGGATAGTCGTTCAGGTTGTGTTTTTTCGATTGCCTCTGCAGGCCTCAACAGGCTTGTCATCCCTGCACTGGATTGTGCGGTTGCTTGGGATCTATACCTGGTGAGGCCGTCCTTTATAGGTTTTTGCATTATGAACCGCCTCCTATAGATTGACTCCGTCGAATGCAAAGCGTTTGCTTCCTTTAAACAACAAAAGCCCCGCCCAATACAATCAGGCAAGGCCTCAACTCTCAACTCTAAACTTTCAACTGACTCTAAACTCTACACTCTCAACTCTAAACTAAACACCCACCTCCACCAAATAATCATTCTTGGCAAACATCTTCCCATATTGAGGGACAAGCATAGAGGTATTAACAGGATTCCCTTTGATTCACTCAATGATAGCATTGGGCAAATTCACCCCCTCCTCATATCTGAACGGGAAAACCACCGCCAAAGCGGGGATTCGATTGATGGGCTAATAGGTAGAAGCTCTTGAAAGAACATCATTCACCTCCTTGCAAGAGCAGCGAAGCTGAAGATTTATGTATGGATTTATGTTAGATTTGTTTCTTTTAGTCGGCATAAACTATGCATGCATATTCTGTGCATGACAGGCATCCACAACGGTAACAGTTTCGCCATCGAAAGTGTAGACAAAGTACCATTTGTCGGTGTTGGCCATATGATAACCTTTCCAACGAGACAATGTGGGTTCGCGCCTAAGGAGCGTGCTTTCAATACCATAGATAGAGAACACCGCATCGTGTACGTTGCGTTTCAACTCATCTTTATCGTATGTGTGACGATACTTTTTCGCCACATTACGGTAAAAAGAATAGATTTTCTGTGCAGCACGAGGTTTAATGATATAATGAATATCAGCCATTTGCGTAGATAGAATCTATTTCCTCTTCAATGATATCATATAGTTTTTCCACAGTCACATCCTGCTGCAATGCATATTCCCTAATACGCAAGTCTATCAATTGCTGTACCCATTTACGGATGGCCGTCTTATCCGAAAGATTGGGGTTTATCTCTTTCAGCATAGCCTCATCAACATTAACTGTAACCGTACACATGACTTTATTCTTTCAATTTCAATTAGCAAAATTACACATTATTTCGTTTGCCCGCAACAGCACATCACAGACCTAAACCCCTTCTCTCATGTTGGGGTTCATCATACCATTTAACCCTAGCTACTTCATACTTTCCACTCTATACTTTCAACTGACTCTAAACTCTACACTCTCAACTCTAAACTAAACACCCACCTCCACCAAACAATCATTCTTAGCAAACATCCTCCCATATCGAGGGACAAGCATAGAGGTATCAACAGGATTCCCTTTAATCCACTCAATGATAGCCTTGGGCAAATTCACCCCAGCCTCATAACTGAACGGGCCACCGCCGCCAAAACGGAGATTCGATTGATGGGCTAATAGGCAGAAGAACGTTGAAAGAACACCATCCACCTCTCTGCCAGCGCAGCGAAGCAGAACATTTATGCAAGATTTACGGAAGATTTGTTTCCCTATTACCCATCCGTCCAATCCGTGCAAATCCGTGTTCAAAAAAACAACCGTGTTCAATTTTCAACATTAATTACCGTTAGTTGACCACGAATTATCCATTAATTACCCGTGTTCAAACTTCACTGTGTTCTTTCCTGCAATGCCTTACCCAAATCTGTCAGATAATAAGCTTGTCCTTTCTTTCTCGGTTTCTCAGGGTAAAGTAGTGCAATATAACCGCCTTTAATAGCAGGATTCAAATATTTATTACGGAAATTGTCAGGTCCTTTTAGGCCTAACCTTTCCATCATATCCTTTACAGTTAAAGTCTTACTTCCCACCGCATTTAATAATTTGAGCACATAAATATCAGGTCTTTTAATTGCCTTTGCATCTTTACCTGCATCTTTACCTGTATCTTTACCTGCATCTTTATACTCCACAGAATAAATCACCGTCATATCAAATCCTTATCATCGTCTTTAAAACCACTTTCAATTACTTGAGAATTAATGTTCAAGAACTGCTCGACTAAACTCTAAACTGACGCTAAACTCTCAACTCTAAACTTACCACTGACTCTAAACTCTACACTCTCAACTCTCAACTGAACTCCAGGCCGCCCCCAAAGGACCAGCCGCCAAATATTTATGATAGATTTACGTCAGATTTGTTTCCAAAAGACAACATCATTTACTTTCTCTCGAACACGGATCCCCCAGATTCCCACGGAATTTTGCGACGCTGTCGCAAAAAACATCCGTGTCAATTCGTGCAAATCCGTGTTCAATATAAAATCCGTGTTCAAAAAAATCTCCGCAATCGAAGATAAGGCGAAGCCAAGATTTATGATAGATTTACGTAAGATTTATTTCCCCCAAAAACCAACTTCCTCACACTTAAATTATCAATTATCAATTTTCAATTATCAATTACAATTCCTCATCCGTCCAATCAGTGCAAATCCGTGTTCAAAAAACACAACATCCGTGTTCAAATACCACCGTGTTCTTCCTCAAATCACCTCCCCAGCATACTCCATCTTCTTCCCCAGCACCGTGCAAAAGATCATCTTTATGTCCTTCCAGAACGAATAGTGTCTGTAATAATAACAGTTGAGCCGCACATTATCAGGATAGATGACCGTGTCGTTATACTCCACCACTATGTCTTGGGCGTCGCGGGTGTCGCCTTCCTTCTGCTTTTGGGCGACGTATTCGGCAATCATCTTGTCTTCGAACTGGTGTTTTAGGGTGGTTTGGATGATTATTTCAAGTCGTTTGCTCTTAAATTTACCACCGAAATCGAAATATTATTACCGATTATTATGTTGAAAATCAGCATTATAAATTTTAAAACACATGTGTCGCTCTTAAATTTGCTCTTAAATTTGCTCTTAAATTTGCTCTTAAATTCGAAACAGATGCATATTCATTAAATGGATAGATACCAAATAGAAATATTCCCTCTTGCTTTGCAATAAATCTTCCCATTTATCCTCAGCTTGGAAAGCATGTTGTTGATTTTATTTTGCTTTTGCTCGTTTGTTAGCAAATCTGGCAACACATTCCATAACAATTCCACGACCTCGGGTTTGCTGAGCGACCGATGGTCTCTCAAAGAATTGAGCAACATCTCTTCGCAAGCTTTGCCGTCAAGGCCCTTGTGTTTGGAATAAGAGACTTTTTGTCCTGTGGTTTGAGCAATGCCTTTTGAGATATACAAGTTGGATTTACGTCCTTCTATCAACTTGTGCTTCCTTAGATAGTCTATTTCGTCTTTTGTCAGTTTCCCTTTTAGTTGTACTCGATTGAGTAATTCTATGTCCAACAGGGAGAGGTTGGGGTTTCTAGCAAGAAGACTGGCATAATTGATGTCTATGATCTTGCCTGTGATAGTTACGGAGACCCGTTCTTCTGACAAGTCATATAAAGGAGCAGGAAACAAACGGTTTTTTTGATAATTATACATCTTACGGATACCGCTGCCAATAGTGTCCACCATCTTCAATCCGACCATTGCGTTGCATAAGAATCGGTTTCTATAATGCTCTTCTGGAGCATCGTTCAACAAAACATTATCTATTTTTCCAGGAATGAAAGAGCCCTTGTTGGAAAACACAAGTTTGTCGTCATATTCAACCACATTGATTTGTCCTCCCAGTCGGTAATCCTGATGGGCAATGGCATTGTTGATAGCCTCACGAATCACATAGGGCTCGTATGTGTCAATCTCTTCCGGAAACAAAGTCTGAAACTCGGGGTTGATGTATCGGTATTTCAAGTTCCGTATCCTCGAATAGACTTTATCAACAGCCAAAACAAAAGGACAAGAGAAGATTTGGTAATCTCTTTCAATGCCCTGGCTGTCTTTTAAGATCCATTTGATTTGGGCAACAGCAGGTGAAATAAGGGCTTCGCTTTCGGGTTTACCCAAAAGCAAGATGGCCGCGTTTGTTATTTTACCTTTAATGGTTATTTTCGCCTTGTTCAGAAATGTAGCATCATCCCAAGCCATTATTTCTTCCTTCTTGTCGGAATGAGCAGCTTGATATAACCCTCGGGCTTTCTTTAACGCTTCGGGGTCGAGGTCTTCAAGGCTAGCATTTGAGACAGTTTGTATACTCCAGTCATCTTCTATCCTTTGGTTTCTGATGGTTTCAAGTTCATGAAGGTTGAGAGCTACCAGCGATTCACCGTCTCTGCCATAGAAATGGCCCTGATAGGCCATCGGAACACCTTGCGGAGCTGGTGGAATCTGGAACATGATAACCCGTTTCCCATTCCGATCAACCGTGTATATCTCTTCAAAAGTGATTCTGTTGGTGGTTTGGTCGGCAAGTTTCTTTTTCAACTCATTAAGGGAAGCCCGCGATGGCTTGTAACTCGTGCCAACAATTTGATGTGTAGAATTCTCAACGCCCAGTATCAGCCAAGCCTGTTTGGTCCGTTTAAGATTGGCCTCGTTGCTCAGAGCTGAAAAATACTTTCCCAAATCGCTATCGCTGAAGCTGTTCTCTGCCTTTTTAAACTCAACGGTCTCCGTTTCGTCAGGCATCTCCAGCAGGGAAGTCAATATATGATTGATTTCATCTATTGTTAACATCGTTGTTTACCATTTTTAAATTTACAAAAATAAGAAAAACAAGCCATATAACTATAACGTAGGCATTATCAACTCTCAACTCCACCAAGAAACACCGTCTGATTAGGACAAGCCGCCAAATATTCTTATCAGATTGACATAAGATTTGTTTCCCACCAACAACCCGACCGAATGTTTTCGGCAAAGATAAACGCAAATCCGTTGACTCGAAAAACTCTGGAATTATCTGATTTTACCACTATTTTAAAGAATCATATCGGTTTTTGATGGACAGCAATGATCAAATCTGATTTCACAATGAATTATAACTTAAAAACTGAATCATTAAAGAAATATTATGCATCCAACCAGTCCTCTTGTATTTGGTTCAGTTTTATCTCTCTTCTCAAATGATTGCTCACCACAAGCATCGTGTGGTTGGCTTGATTGTCTTTACCTTTAAAGTTGTCAATAAGCTTCATGCCTTTCTCTTGCAAAAAAGTAGAATCTCTAAACTCTTCTGGATGTTGGATGATTTTTGTCTTCCAAAAAGAAGTCACAAAGTAGTTAATGACGTTCACAACGCCATGACCCATCACCCGTACCAGTTGTTCTTCCAGTTTTGGGAGGACTGATATTAAAAGTGAGAAGGCATAGTCTGCATCAGAATGGACAGCCGTGATCAAGTAAGCACAAATATAAACAGTGTACCTCTTGTTGATGTCCAGTTTGTTGATTTCAGCTATATAATTTCGGTCATACGCATCACGCTCGAAGGCATCTCTCACCATTTTCATACACTCCTCATCATCAGCGGCTGTATATCCTGCAAGAACCTCTTTAATCATTTCCAAACCCATTTCTTCCCCTCGCAATTCAGAGACTAATGCACCCATTAATGACGGAACTATCTGAAATTCAACAAAATCCTGATCAATATTCCCCTTGACAACACCAGGGTGCCTCTGATATGTCAAATACCTTGCTTTAACAGAGTGTTCATTGATGTATTTTATTGCATTATATTCATTTCTCACTATAAACAAAGGGAGAAGAAGGAACAACATATAATGCGTTTCCCGAGCCTCTCCTCTCTTTTTGCATGCTTCTATTGATTTACACGCCCATTCATACGACAGATCTTTCATCATCAAACTATTGCAAACATCACTCATTTGATAACATGTAACGTATTGCCTATCTTCGGTGTATAAATCATCCAACCCCTGCAAATCATTCTCCGTAAACATGCCATGATGCGGAACCGCCTGATCGCTTGGCAAATCACTTCCTTTTATATTTCTTGATATATAATTCAACAAGCAATTGCAGAGACACAGATAAGTTTTGGCAAAACGCCTCCCATTTTCTGCCTGCGGCAAAACAAACGACACGCATGACGACAAGGCCTCAATCGCCTTTTCTTTTTGTCCATCGCACCAGTAAGCGTAAGACAATTCGCCATAACACTGATAATACTCAAACACACTCACACGATGCCCTTCATCCTCAGCATACATAAGAGCTTCTTCCAATAAGGCGATGCAACGTTTGACATCCGTTTGTGCTATCACGTATGCATACAACTGTTTCAAATGAAGTTGTACATTGGGGACTAAATCCGTGTAATTTGAACCTATTACACTTTCGTAATATTTAAAAGTGTCATCACCCTTGTCACCCGACCTGTAAAACGAGTTGGCCATAGCCCCATTCAACAAAATTTGAGCCATCGGATACTCTTTATACTTATCGTATTCTTGCAGGTGCAAAGTTTGTGCTTCGGAATAACAGCCACCAGAGGTATACAGATCCATTATTTGTGCCAAGCAGGTTATAGCCAATTCGGGGCAATTGCTTTTATCAGCTTTGTTTTTAATATGAGTAAGAGCCTCTAACCTGCTATCAAAAGTGGCATCTTTAAGATAATAAACCACAAACCTTGTAATGGACAGATAGCAATGTTCGCAAATCATCCTGTCATCATGGGCATATTCAATTTGCGACAATCTGAAAGTTTCCAGCCAACTCAAATATTTATCTTCTGTGGAGAGTTGTAACAAGAAAAACCAAATGTTTGTGTCAAACAATTGCATTGACCCTTCAAATTTCGAAACGAAGTCCTGTGTGCCGTCCTTGGAAAGTGCCTTATATTCTTCATAAAACTTCAAGCCATCAGCCACATCCTCTTCCTGCCAACACAGCATTGTTACGGTACTATAAAAAAAGGCTCTAAATTTCGACTCATGATTGGCCTGCACGAGCTGCTTCAAATCCCACAAAAGATATTGCCGTTTTGCCTGTGATAAATCATCGATCAGAAGCAACTGGGCAATACGCACACCTATTCTTACATCGATTGACATCTCAACAGGCAATGCAATATCAATCCACACGGCTCTCAACAGACTTCCTTTTGGAACTTTCACTTGAGCATCATGGAGCTTACTCAATACCATAATGAGCATCATGCCGGCTTCGTCATACTCATCCGCCTTGATAGCGTAAGTTAGGAACCCCATTACCTCTGCTTCACCCATTGAATGTTTAAGGTGTAGAATAGAATCAGCCAAAACTTTGTAACAAGCTTTTTTGCAGTCATCAGCCACATCTGCCATCCAGGCTTTTCCGAATAGTGGATTCACTTTAAACACCCCATTATCACCCGACACCCAACTTGGCATCAGGTCATAGAGTCGCTTACGTGGCTCATCAATTTGCGGGCTAATATTTGCCAACTTACAAACCGTTTCCTCGTTGAAATCTCCAATAACAAGCAGTAAACGATTAAACAAACTTCTCGTATCTTTGTCCTTGATGATTTTGCCCATCAAATCCGATAATGAGCGGATCAAGTCAGTATCAAATGAATAATTTAGCAGAGAAGAAAAGTTATTTTCATTAACTTTCCATCCAATTGAGGACAGATACGAACACAGTGTACGAACAAGTACAGGATGACCGCCGCTAAATCCAGCGATGAAGGCATTACAATCGAAAGCGGGATGGTATGTTCCAACCAATTCACCAACTTCTGTCACTGTCAATAAAGGCACCTCTATCTGCTCGATTCCAGAAAAATCCAAAGTATTAAGATTGGCATTTAAAGGCGCTGATGTAACAATCATACCAATACCTTCTGAATTGTCCGTCAACAAACATCTTACTAGATACTCAAGGTTAGAGGAGAGAACATTATCCAACACATTCACACTGGGTCTCTTTTTCATAATAAGTTCAGCCAGTGTTGACTTCCCGACCCTTAATGCGCCATGCAATATCAAAAGCTTACCTGACTCAATTACTTGTATGCATTGGTCAACCAATTTTTCCCGACCGATGGTATGCGACTGCTCACCTGGTTGTGCCACCTCACCACCATGCAGTGTTGTAAGCGTGATAGCCTGCATTTCAGGATTAGTAATCAGTTTTTTGATATAATCAAGCTTTTCTGAAATCTCCTTATGTTCTTCGTGGCTTTCTTTTCCTTTTACTTTGATCTCCGATATAAGCTTATCAATACCATTCTGAATTTCTGCAAGTTTTTTTTCTGATGTAAGCTTACCTTTCAACATGGTGTAGCCAAGTAACCATTTGTCTCTTGAAACCTCTTGGGCGAACAGCTCTGATAATTCTTCATAAACATGGTTATTTGTGGCTAAAATATCCTCCTTCTTAGATTCATCTTGAAGCATCTTAAGATAATCGCTATAATTCCGTCTTGCCTCATTGCCCACCATATCAGGGTCTGCATAGAACTGGGAAACAGCTCTCTCAAACGCTTTTTTATAGCGTTTTTCGAAAGCACGATTTTTCCCAATAACCTCAACCAATGCCACACCTGTGCCATATATAGCTGAAGCCAAAAAGCTTTGAAAAACCGGATTTAAAAACAGACTATACATATCAACTCAAGGTGTTACCACCACCCTCATATCTTCTTCTATATCCCGAATGAGCTTGGTGAGGGGACGTTTGTGAACATTACCCTCTGCATAAACACCAAAGATAAAGCGGTGTAACGAATCCTTATCGTATAATTCTGGGAATCTTTTCAAAAATAGTTCCTTGTAGGTATTATCGTATGAACGGCAACGCCATATCGTTTCTTCGGCAACATCTGTAATCTCTTGATATGTGGCATCGATATCAAAATCCTTCTCGTGTTTTTGTGCCAATTCAACCATTTTCTTATCATTCACATCTGAGGCTATAAGATGAACAGAAATCAGCTTTTGATCAAGTCTTCTTTTCCTTAAATACACCTGCGGATTCGTTAGCAAATGAAAGGGCTTAAGTTCCGACTTATCATTTGTGTACAAACCAAAAACAGCGGTTGCCGTTTTCTTGCCATGATTACAAGTAGGACAACTTGGCTGAAAGTTGTAAAATGATGTGCAAAGAAATGGATATTTGGATTTGGGATAACGGTGGTCCAATTCAAATAAACCTTTACTATGATTGATTGTCAACGCATACTGCACATTACAATATACGCATGCTTTTATTCCAAGTGCTTCAATTATCGGAATCATCACAGGCCTGACATCGTTCTCATAATGCATTTTATCAACGACCAAATCCCAAAACTTTTTCTTTTTGGGCACCAAATTACCACCAATGTTTTGAACCCTGTATACCAAATCTTTATCCAATTTAACAGAAGGAAAGTTGTTTGAATATTTTTCTATATAGTCATCAAAATAATCGGGATTCAAAACCAAGAGATTTTTCGATGGATCAACGTTATCATAGTCCTTAGCAATCTCCTCCAAATATCCCTGATACTGCGCCAACACATCGGGAGCCAAGCGGTTGTGTATGTTAAGTTCAGCCAACTTACCTTTCAACGCCCTTAATTCACCTGGAACATCGTAGCCGTATGCACGAAAAGCAGTCTCGTACATTTCGGCATGCGCTTTCATCCGATCATCTATCAGTATTCTTTCCATATTTGTTCACACTTATACGGAAGGAGAGATAGGTGGTGAGTTGTTGTTTCAGAAACTTGTCACCAATTAAGTCAATTTCTTGTCTCAGTTCTTTCTCCGTCCTATCTATTTTTCGCTTACCGATATTGTCAATGTCGTCCATCAATTGCTTGATACGTGTCAAAGCAAACTCACCTAAAAAAGAGTCTTTCAAGAAGAAACTCTGATTGAGGATATCGTTAACATTTGCCGCATATGGATTGACATTAATTGTGTCATTCACGCATTTTCCATTCTCAAGATATAGAATGTTCTGCATTGGGATGTCACTTAAAATAAACGGCGAATGGGTAGCCAATATAATATTCAATGAACATCTATTGTTCAACCTTAATTTCACTAACTGGTCTATCAGTTTCTTGATGAATTTGCGCTGATATTCAGGGTGGAAACAAATCTCAACCTCATCCAACACCAAGTTCATACAGCGATAGCGGACACGCCTGGAATCACGAACGCTCTTAAGATTCAAAAGATGATAGACAAAAGTGCTGCTTGTAAACAGGAATTGCCGCTCACCGCTACTCATATGTCTCAAATTCAAAATCTTTTGATCCTCTTTCTTTTCAAGAAAAATATCTATATTGAAAATGGCTGGAGGTAAAGATTCCAGTATCTCTTGCATATTCTTGGGTGGATTCTTCCTCACCCTGCTCTCAACAAGGGCATCAATGTACCAATCGTATGTGAAGGTTCTATCTAAATTCATCACAATGTAAGGCCTCTTCTCTATCAATTTCAAAAAGTTCTGCATCTGACGGAATTTGATGGTGATATGGGAATGGTCTTTCTCAATAGTATCCAGCAACGAAGTAAGCAGATCTCGTGTTCGTATGTTATCTGTTTCCTGGAAGTAAGCTTCTATGCCACCAAAATCCTCATATTCGTAGTATGACGGATACTTTGACGCTATTGAAAGCACCTTGTAAATCATATAAAGACAGGCATCTCTTACTATCGGTTGGTCCAAATCGTTTCTGCTTGCCAGGCCAAGCCCTTTAAGTATTTGGCAAGCTATAGTATTTGGCTTTGAAAGAATATTGCCTTTTATATCCAACAATCCCACCCACTCTGCGCCATGCCTCACCTTTCGGGAAAACTGCTTTTCAAATTTCCTTTCAACTGCATGAGAATCGAATGAATAATCTATTCTTTGAAACTTATACTCATCCAACAAATCTATATTCAGTTGCCTTGCTTTCAGAAAAACTGACGATAAACGGTATATGGCTAAACGGTATTCCCTGTTCATATCCAAAACGCCCTCCTCACGGAACGGGTTCAGCACAATAGGAGTCCTATAACCATCATTCTTATGGAAAATGTTGTGAATCCAAACATCTCCTTCGTCGCGTTCAATCACCTTTCTGGATATTTGTTTCTTACCGCCTTTTCCTTCTTCCAATTCCGGATGATATTCTATCAAAGTCTTCTCGTTGGCATAATCATCATCGATGTACGACTGAATTGAATAATTTGACACGATGGTATAAAAGAACCGTCTTGCCACTTCTGCCATTTGTGCAACGGGAGCCGTAACAGTGGCTTCTTTCACAACATCGTCTTTAATACTCAAACTATCGAAAATAACACGTTGAGTACCAACTTGCTCAAGACGGTGGAAAGTAAGAAACTTCTCATAGTCGTCGTATTGGAAAAGCATCACATCATCATTGGCAATAAGCTCTCCTTTTTTCCCATCAAGCATGAAATACAGTTTCAGTCTCAAACCTTGCACATAACAAAGTTTCATTGCACCTGCGCTCTTGTGCATGCCCAACTCCAGCATAAAGCTAAAGTTATTGATAAGCCGATAGATAAGGTCGAGCAACGATGATTTTCCACTACCATTTTCACCCACAATAGCATGAACGGTAATATTGGGACCAAAGAAGTCTTTGGAAACATCCGACTCATTTACTCCAATGTATGAGCCGTCAGTATCAAAAATCAATCTGTCATCAAAGAGGTACAATCCTTTTTTTAGAATCCTGCCACACGAACAACCTCGAAGGATTTCCAACGCACATATAGAAAAATCCTTCGGTTTCGGTTTATAATAGTTCGGACTCTGATTATTATCTATTGTCATACGATCAATCTTCTTTTTTTATTCAAACTCTTATCTCTATTGTGGCCAAAAAAAATAGCTTCAAACCCGCCTACGACATTAAAAAACAACAGCATATCTATTGGTTTTATTTCTCACCCCTCCCCATCATCACCACATCATAATCCCATTCAACCCAACAAAAGCTTTAATTATCAATTGTCAATTTTCAATTATCAATTCAATCCGTGCAAATCCGTGTTCAAAAAAAACATCTTTCGTGTTCAAATCTCACCTCGTCGTATACCCCCCATCCACCACCAAATTGCTGCCCGTCACCCATCGCGAGGCATCGCTCAAGAGATAGATGCAGGCATTGGCAATGTCGTTCGGATTGCCTAAACCCAACAGATGCAAGGCCTCGTTCAACTACCCATCAAAGTTATTTCCTCATGAGTCGTCCATAAAAATTGAACAAGGGTTATGCTCATTCCAACTAACAGTTTGGCATGTCTTGCATCCAAGCCCTTGAAATCTGCAAGCCTGCCATGACCTGTACCATAAGCATTGCGAATCTCCGCTATTGGTGCCACAATTCCTTTCAAACTGCCGTAAATCTGTTTCAAGCTGCCAGCAACCGGACTCTTTTCATCAACCTCGTTTGGCATTACATCAAGTACCTTGAAGACCTGTCCGACCAACTGTTGAAAAGTACAATCTTTTTGTATTGTTTCACCACGATTCTTTAGTATGGTACGACAGCAACTCTCGACCAACTCTTTTGCCTTTCCAATTGCTTCTGCCGGATATGTCTCTTGGTTCTCTAACATCAGTTTTATTTGCTGAGACATATACATCGAGGAGAACGACTCCTCAACTGCTTTTGCTAACTCATGGTTAGGTTGCGATACCTTATACTTGTCTATTATACCTCTGCAATTAAGGTACAACTTTTTATAAGAACCAGAATACTGGCCAAGTATGTCAGCATCATTAGTTTCGTTTTCAAAATGATAATATTGGGTCTCGTAATATTCAAGCAAATCTGATAACAGTTTGTATGAATCCTCCGGATTTGCCTCATCAATATATGCAATTAGGGATTTGCCTTTTGAAAGCCCATACTTCTGACACAAGGCAACACCTACGCTATCCAAAGTGAAAGCGTCGAAATCGGGAGTAGAAAAATCGAGAACATAGCCGCCACGATTGAACAACTTCACCAACGCTCCCTTTTCCATATTTGTCATCATACTCTGCATTAAGATAATTATTACTCCTTATTGTTTCTTCGAAGCATTGGTAATCTTTTGGCTTATCTCTCTTTCCATCTGTTCTGTCATACCCATTTTTGCAAGGTGTTCGCTAATAGCAATTTTAGAAGCATGGACTTCTTCTTCTGTTAATTTCCTCATTTCAAAGCAGTTCTTATGAGAAGCATATTTAGCCAATTCGTCTCTTAATCTCACATATTCAATAAAGGCCTTAGGCAAGTCAGCTGTAGTGATATTTATCTGAATACCATCTTGAATGATTGGAGCTTGAATAATTCTCGTACATTCTTTCAAAAACGAAGCCTCTTTAATTCGCGACAAAAGATCAATTATCTTTTTCTCGGAATCTATTGCCATTGGATTACTCAACATCAAACTAAGATAATGCTGCATCGAATCATGATGTCTGTTTAAATCCCTCTTTATACTAAATTCATCTTCTTCCCGGAGTGGTTCTTTATAATTATCGCTTGTTATTGTTTTCTGGATTCGAATAGTGGATGGCATTGCCGTATATCGCGTTAACGGTTCACAATCATCTTCAGTCAACACCTTAAGTTTATCATAAGGAATATCTACAAATGAAGCAACTTCACATATTCTACAACTCATTTCGTTGTATAGGGCAGAAACATGAGGTTCCCATAATTTAAAAACCTCAGCCTCTCTTTGTTTTCGTGGCAGAACTGATGTGAGCAAATAAATCAAATAACCAGCAATATAGCTAAGAGCTATGCTTAATAGCGTAGCGTTTATTGTTTCATAATTCTCAGCATGCCCCCATGCCGGCAGAATCTTAAAACCACAGCAACCTACTGCATAGAAACAAAGAGCCATTAAACTCCAGTGAAGCATTTTTGCTATTAGACCATATTTCCTTAACATCGTTCTATAATGCTAGAAATAAACAATAATCAAAGAATAATTAAACAATCTGCTTCCAATTTTTTCATCACACCATTTTTTCCCGTTTATACATTTCGCTCAGCTCTAATAATTCCATAAACATCCCCAGCCTCGGCTCTGCCAACTCTCCTGCATTTTTCAGTTTCCTATTCCGTTTCAAGAAATGATCTAACAATTTGCTAATACTTTGACCGATTGGATGATTGGTTTCAAATGAAATCAACAATCTCCTGATATTTCCACAATAAAAGTTTGTCTTGTGTCATATCACCTCCACCTTGTCCAAAACAAACACCCGCATAACTCCCAAATGCCTTTCATAATCTTTTCATCAATCTCTTATTTTTCGGCTGGAGCAGAATTAGTTGCATTATCAAGCGAATGTTTAGCATCTGGCACCGGTGCTTTCATACCAAACAAGGAGAGATACTCTTTGTCTTTAACACACTGCTCTTTTGCTTTATCTAGAAGTGTTTGTGGTGTGATGTTTTGTTCCAGAATATTCCTTAAATCAGATAAGTTTCTATGTTTGGAGTGGTTCAAGGCCTTTAAAAAAGCCGTTAAAACTTCCTCTTTATTAAAAGATGATTCGTTATCTGATATTGCCTTACTAATATCTATTGTTGATTTAATAATGTCTCTTTTGAAAGCATTATCACAAGTATCATAGAATCTTCTTATCAATTCGGGTCTTATAATATCATCCTTAACAGCCTGATTACAAAAATGTTGGAAAAACACCAATATATAATTGTCATCATAATCGCCACCTATTTTTATTGTTATCATACTATCCTCTATTTCTTTCTTTTCCTCCTTTTCATCTGACTTCAATTTCAAATAGGCTTCTCTCAATTTTGCAAAATCATGTTCTTTCAAATCCCTCGCCAAAAGCAGTTTTAACAAATTTGATATATCACGAGGTTCTAAAATTAACCTGTCAAGAAGAGCGCAGGTCTCTTCTTCGCGCAACTGCTGATACAAATCCTTAAGATTACTATGTATTTGCTTGTCAAGTTCCTCCGTTGCATTGGCAATCTGATCAACTGTTTTTTTCTTTTCATCTACAGTACTCACCATAGCCTCAACTTCCAGTTTTTTCTTTCTAATATACAAGCCGATGATTGCACCTCCAAAGGTTAATATTATTGCAATCAAGGCAAGCAACACATTTGTTGCCGAAAGCTGATTAGCAATACTATCATTAGATGTTTCGACAATGTCATATAAAAGGTCGGTCTTCGTTCTAATTGTTTCAATCTGGCCTTGCAATGAATCAGCAATGTTATTCAATTCAGAAATATGCTCTTCCAAGTCACTAATATAAAGAGAATCTATCTTTGCCATGTATAGGATTGTTTGTTATAGTTTAGCGAATACAAAAAACACACTCTTTAATATATCCTCATCCCCAAGCGGATCACACTTCCCATCTTTGCACGACAGCTCCACAGAACCAGACTCAACGGCATGGATCGAGCGCCATTGCCTAGCAGGGATATTCACCTCTACGTTGGGGCCATTGGGTGTTAGCACAATCGATTCCGTGCAGATTCGTTCAAGCTCGACATAAAACTCTTCTACCACATGACCACGTAAGCACACTACGGTTTCTGTTTTTTTTGTAATCCTTTTTAATTCAGTTTGTTGTGTAATGTTACATCGTATAGTTTTTCAGCAATATGTTTTTTCAATCGGGCAACTTCGCAGAAAAAGCCATTTACTTGCAACGGATCAGCATCTTTATTTTCATTAGCATTACGCACCAAACAAGGAATGCAGTAATCAATAAAATTACAAGAATTACACTTCACAAAATCTTTCCATTTCAAATTTCTTAATTCAATTGCCTTTTCAGAATGATACCAAATATCTCTTAAAGAAGACTCGTTTATATTTCCAAGAATACAGCATTCCCAACCTGCACACGGAAATACGTTACCCCGAACATCCACACATAATGATGAACCGCAAACTCCGCAAATATAATCGTCTTGAGAACGCAACTTGTTGCTTTTAACTTCTTCAACTAAAGCATTATATGATAATGGATTGCTCAACTCTTCCATCAACAATGACTCAATATCATCCATTTGAAGGCGATATTGCAGATTTGAGGTAGAGCCGTCGCACCTTCCGATGATAACATAATCCGCACTTACTGGAATTCCGACCTTTTCCCCAAAAACTTTAACTTCATCGAAATAATTAAAGTTTTGTTTCATTATAGGACAACTTATTTGCACGGGAATGTGATGTTGAGCAAGCCATAATATGGATTGAATGGTTTTCTTGCAACTTCCATCAACACCGGTAATTGCATCATGTACTGACTCATTTATCGAATATAATGATGCTTGAACGCTGAGCAATGGATTAGAAGCCATCTCTATGACAGTATCCTCATCCAAATAAGTCAAATTGCTCAAAACATTAACAGACAAATCGCTTTCTTTGCACAATGACAAGATTTTAATAAAATCTGGATGTAACATAGGCTCTCCGCCACTCAATGTAACGTGTAGGATGTTCATATCGTTGCATTGACCAATAATTTTTTTGATCATTTCAAATGACATTGTACCCGTCTTAATCTCTTGAGGTAAATAGCAATGGACACACCTCTCATTGCATGCTGCTGCTATTTCTATATGAACACTGGTCGGGAACGGGGTATCACCAAAATACTGATGAAAAAAAGCTTGGGTAGAAATGTCATTGCTTCTGATATTACAAGAAGAAGATTTCGAATTGTAATAATGATTATCTCCTAACAATGAACCATCTGGATTACAAACAACATCTCCCTCTTTTTTTAATAAAAACCCCTCATTTACTAATTGTTCGAAAAACTCAATAATATCATCAACCAATGAATCATATTCAATTCCCACAAATCTCTTCATTGCAATTTCTGCAATCTCCTCTGCTGTCATCAATTTCTTTCCAAGAGAATCCAAAATAATTGCACCACTTTGAGATAATACTTTATCACCAACAATCGGGACATCTGGTTGTCTATAACCAAAATTCCTATTGTCTGTCAAATACCCAAAATCACCAAAATTCCTAAATAATATAGTTGGCCGACGTTGATAATGCATATTTATATTTGTTTGTAAAACAGAACTGTTAAGCGGTAAAGCAGCCTAACAGTTCTGATAGATAAAGCATTAATTGCTTCCTCTTGGTTTAGGAGGATTGCACGGACGTCCACAAGGTTTGCTGTTTGGTCTGCAATCTGCTTTTTGAGTAGTGCTTTCAGCCAACACGATCGGTTTTTGATAATTAACCATAATTTCTATGATATTATAATCAACAATTTCCGGGTTCACTTCACTAATAACAATCCCTTTGGTCGAACCCAATAACCTACAGAATTTGTCGGTGTCAGTTTTGAACGCAAAAATACAAACAAATTCTATATACCGCAAGTGAGGTATAATTAATTCAATAAATATATCCCCACCCGGGCTCCTCCCACCCTTCACTGGGCTGGGTGCGCGGGCCACGGCCGACATGGGGGAGGGGCGCCCGCCATGTGCGGAAGGCCCTTGATGTCGGTCTTGAACTTTTGGTCCTTTTCTTTCAAGAGAAAAGGACAGAAAAACTCACCTTACCTCCACCAAACAATCATTCTTAGCAAACATCCTCCCATATTGAGGGACAAGCATAGAGGTATCAACAGGATTCCCTTTGACTCACTCAATAACCGCCTTCGGCAAATTCACTCCCGCCTCATAACTGAATGGTAAACCGCCGCCAAAACGGAGATTCGATTGATGGGCAAATAGGCAGAAGAACGTTGAAAGAAAACCCTTCACCTCCTTGCGAGCGCGATGAAACAGGACATTTATGTATGGTTTACCTCAGATTTGTTTCTATACCCCAAAAAAACAACCTCCCAAAAACCAAACAACACTAAAATAAACATTTAGAACTAGCTGATTTTCATCATTTCATTATCTCTTCAGTCTTGTCAATCTCCAAGCACACACTATCTAGCGACTCATTTCTCAACGAAACCATAATTTCCGGGTTAATCCACGAAAGAAAATCATTTATTTTCGCATACATCTCCTTAACGTATGTCATATCGAACACTTTATTCGAAAAACACAACGGCTCATTATGGCTCACCCTATTGCGTAGCATTCTGATTTCCTGAATCATTGTGTTCACTTCCTTTCGACCATACCCCACGGGCAAGTTTTTGAAAATCTGGCATGGAACACCTTTCAACAATGCATAATGATGTGTCTCATACAAACTGTTCCAAAAACCAAGATTCAACTCTGCTATGACTCTTCCTGCTGTCACATTACGTTTTTTTCCTAATAGTGTATGCTCCGAACGTTCTACTTCTCTCTTTAAAAAATCATTTACCACCACTTTTCCCGTTTTTTTCGCTTTGTGAGTCAAGCTAGAATCTGACATGAACCCTGTTTTCTGATTAATAATCCACTGTACGTCACCAAAATGAGCAGCAATTGCATAATGCAACTGGTTACGCAATACCACCTCGAAAAAACTTAACAAAGGCTGAAATGACTGTGCTATTCTTGCATTTGCATAATACATCTTTTGTGCTTTCCGTTTATCACCATTTGCTGCTTTAACATATCGTGAAACACGAGCATTAGAATATATTTTCGAAAATTTTTTGTAATTCATGTCGGTATATCAAAAAAATATGTACTTTTGCTGCCGTAATGCTTGGTCAAGCCTCTGCATCACCTGCACGTAACCAAGTCTCCGAATACCCGCTGCTTTTTTAAAGTTGGCGGGTTTTTTACTTTACATCGATTGCAGAGCTTTTGCTTCCCCTAAAAAGCCCGCCCAAAACATCCAGGCAAGGCCCCCATCTTTCAACTCTGACTCTAAACTCTACACTCTCAACTAAACTCCAAGGCCGTCCGATATGAACCAGCCGCTTACGATTTATATCAGATTCATGTCAGATTTAACTACGTTGAATGCAGAGCATTTGTTTCCAAAAAAACGCGAGCCTGCGAGCCAAAATTTATAACAGATTTATGGAAGATTTGTTTCCAAATAAACCACATCATTTTCTTCTTCTCAAACACGGATTCCCCCGATTCCCACGGATTTTTGCGACCACGTCGCAAAACCCATCCGTCCTATCCGTGCAAATCCGTGTTCAAAAAACACAACATCCGTGTTCAAATACCACCGTGTTCTTCCTCAAATCACCTCCCCAGCATACTCCATCTTCTTCCCCAACACCGTGCAAAAAATCATCTTTATGTCTATAATGAAAGAATAATGCCGATAATAATAACAATTGAGCCGCACCTTATCAGGATAGATTACCGTGTCGTTATACTCCACAGCTATGTCCTGTGGGTCGCGGGTGTCGCCTTCTTTCTGCTTCTGAGCCACATACTCGGCTATCATTTCGTCTTCGTGCCTATATTTTAGAGTGCCTGGGCCCGTAATCCCTGGCCTCAACTTCAACACATTTCTGTCGTCACCTTCCAGCTTGTCGGCATAGCCAGGCATATCGGGGCGGGCACCTACGAAGCTCATGTTGCCGATGAGCACTGCCTACAAGAAATGCAGGCCAAGGAAGGACATGATGCGGTCGAAGAAGTATTTGAAGGACATATTGATGGTATGCATTAATGATTATTCGACATTTTTACAATAAACCCTTCCCAAAAAATCAGGAAACAAATCGGTTTCATAGTATTTATGCGCCAGAATCCTCAAATAATCGAAGCCGGCCGCATCTGTTCTATAAGCTATCGAATTATAGGGTTTGTAATATGCTGAGCGAAACCCTTCCATGGTTTTAGGAAGCTTTATGCTGGTTTGAACCGACAATTCATCATAAAGCCGATGTTCAAACAAACACTGTTCTATGTCATACTCTTCTTGAATAGGGAAAGCTATCTGCAGGTTAACCTTAGATTCTTCAACCACTTCCCAGAATCTGGTATAGAGGGGTTCCAAGCCCATATAGGATATCAACTCGAACAAGACGACGATCAACAATGAAGAATCACAACAATAGTCATCCGACTTCTTATAAAGACTCTTTGCCAACGCCATACGATTCCCCGTCAGTTCGGGCCACATCTTTTTGTTTTGGTATTGTTTAATCAAATTGGCTACAGTTTCATAGACAAACATGGTCATGCATTTACCATCTTCTTTCTCGTGATCTCGCATCAAAAACAAAAACACCAATTGTATGGGGATAGAATGCGTATCCAACAGCGGCATCTTAAACCCTGTATTGTTATTGATGATTTCTCTGACAATGGTTTTCTGAAGACGTATGTCATCTTCTTTTATGCCAAAGTATTCAGTGGTAAAGAAGTAGTACATCAAGTCGCCAAGAAAATCAAAACAACGTAACGGATAGAAAATGTATTCCGTATCAGAAGGCTTGAAGGAATAGAAACTCTTTTTAAACCCTGTCGCATCAATTATTTTGTTCAAATAAGCTTCATAGATACTTAATTGTTGGGTAACCAAAGGCCGATACAATTCAATAATTCTCTTTTTCTTCTCCAATTTGTTTCGCAATATCCAGGCCCAGGTTTTCAACACTATGGTATCCATACAATACTTTGCTGGATACAGATTGTCGGCTTGGATGGAATAGCAATAAACCAAAGCACCAATTAGGCGAATGGTGGCAAAAAAGTTGGTTTCGGTTCGGGTTGATGGTTTTTGGCCTTCTAATTTTGAAATTTGAAGATTGACCAATTGAACTATGTCAGAATAATCATTTCCTTCCGAATCCAACAACACTAAAGCCCTCTTGAGAAGACGGTAACTGTCTTCGTCGGTCAATAGGGTTTCCTCAAATAAATATTTGGAAAACAACTCGGTTAGTTTATTGATATCCCATCGCTCAAAATTTCCATCAGGGAAAAACCGTTCAACAAAACCATCCAACGTCGGTCTTGCGTTTTCGTCAACGGTTCCATTATGCGCATATACAAACCGACGAACATAATCCTTCAACCCAGGTATGGATGCGTCTCGAAAAGGGGTGTTAACCGATGCCGTCAAAGACTCTATCAAACCATCCGGTTCACTTAAAGTCCTATCTGTAATATCATGAGCGCTAAAACCTTTTAATTCGAAAAAGAATAGCGTTGGCTTTCCTTTGACTTTTTTTGTGGCGACCACATCCCTTCCATATTGGGACCGACCTTTCGACTGCTTAGGCGTGGAGAGAATCCGAAATCCCATCCTTTCCAAAAGCAAAGGAAAAATATAGTCCAACTCGCCGTCTTCTTTCAAGGAAGCCACATACTCCTTAATGATTTCCTTCCGTAACATCCCAATCCTTGTATAGTTCACCAATCCATTTAGCTAATTCCAAAGGGGTCATCGATTGGACCATGAGCCTAGAAGGTACAGAAACCTCAATTTTTGCGAGGTGTTGCGTTTTCCCATTATCCATTTGCCAACCACCTCCACGCGCCAAAACCTCTGTCTTCAACATCTTCATCCATAAAAACGAGCTTTCTTCTTCTATCGCCTTGACATGTTGGCTGTGTTCTTCTCTTTCAACCCTACAAGCCTCCTGATAATATCGATATTGAGCATACACTGGCGACAATTCTTTCAATTCCCTACGCTTTTGGATCAAAGCACCTCTGTTTTCAACATATTGTTTCAATTGTCTTGTTTCTTCGGTATCCAAGCCCAACTTGTCCATAGCCTGCGTGACGTGTCCCATATAGTTGTCGACGTATGGCATCATTTGTGTCAACAAAGCCAGTCTCACTCTTTCTGAAGGAGACAAAAAGAGCGGCAATATCTTAGGCAACCTCAAATCCGGGTTACCCAAATCTTGAAGCATAAACATAATGAAAAAAATCTGCTCTTCTTCACTCAAAGATAAGGGATCAAAACTTGAGTTTTCCACATGAAATTCATCCCACATTTTTCGGCCTGCAATCCTATATGCACCTTTGGGATGAAGGACAAAGAGCAAAACCATTTTGGCAAAAGACACGTCGTTTTTTCTTAACTGACGCAAACAATCATCCATAGACAATACCAAATCAGGTTCGTAAATATCGCTTATGATTTCTGCCATTTTCTCAAACAACTCGATACTAATATGTCTATAGCACAAGATTCCATCTAGTTTCTCGATGTCTTCTTGGGGATGCTCCAGATTGCCCAAGTTTAGCAAAACGCATTCTTCCATAAAAGGAGTGAGCCGTTCTTGTCGGACAAACCAATTGCACAAGACATTAACCGACAGTGACGACTTGGCTTGAAGCAAATCTTTGATTCGACCTTCACAACCCACCCTTCTCTCGTCATCAAGGCCAGAAAGTGCCTTTACGAAAAACGCCAATGCAACATTCCCGGCAAAGGATTCGAAAGACATGGCTATGTCGTATGCTTTACAAATGGTATTGCTATCTAAACCTTCGGTGTAGACAAAGGCTTGAGCAAACAATTCCTTGTCTTTCTCGGGGGAAAAAAGATGGCAAGCTCGGTTGAAATCATTCATCATGAGACCCGACAGACAATCAGTCGATTTGTCGGGCATGGATTCCATCAATGACAAGCCTTCGTCAAAAAAGCATTTGCAATAAACACGAAATGAATTTGAAATGAGTAGTTCGACATCGTTCGTTTTCTTCGATTTCGACTGAAAAGAACTCACTATTCCGAGAAACCTATTTGCATCCCAGTCTACACTTGGAATCAGCACCAGCAAACCGTTGACCCAATCCCACTTGTTCTTGCAAGATGAGAAAACCGTTGACTTAGCATTGTTTTCAAGGATATATGATATGGCTACAGCAAAATAATACGGAACAAGCTGGTAACCTTCTTCCCTATCCCAAATCTTCCTTTCCTGTTTTTCCCAATCAACAGGTTGGGGCGAAAAAGAAAAATCGCCTTTTTCCGACCATTCGGAAAGAAGTGATTTCATTTGGGAAATTGAAGCTTGAATCATTGCTTGTTGTTTTAACCACTAGTATGGCATAAGGTCAAAGTAGCCGGCGTCTTGGACGACATTCGATCCTCGATGACGGGGCTCCATATATTCTGTACCCATCACTTTTTGGGACTGGTCGATGAAATAATCATGGTTAAAAGAGTAAAACTCTATCCTGTCATCAAGAATAACATGCAAGTGGTTAAGATAATTCAATGACCGGGGATACACACGCCAACGCGTAATTTCACCTGGTATCCATGTTATTTTGCCATCACTTCTCATCACCAACAGGCCGTCTTCGTATTCAATAATATTACCAAAAATAGCGGCACCACCTTTTATTATCATGGAATCGTGCTTGTTATTCTTCGTTTCAATCGTATGCATCCTATCGCCATCTTCTGCATTCCATTTATTGTACTTCATCACCTTAACTTTTTGGGAGGTCGCCATATATATCTTATCTTGAACCCCCCAACAGATTGTTCCATCTTTTGACTCTTCGTACCCATCAAACTCTCGTTCCTCTATTTCCCGATCATAGTTTCTATAGGACTTTTCTTTCCCAAAATATTCATCTTTGTATTTTTCAAACTTAAACAGGGAAATGTATGACCCACCTTGTCGAGATGAGCTGAATATGCTTTCATAGATATAGTTGGAATACAAGGAAAACTTATCGGAAACCTTATAAAGATTGGGCTCCACTGTTTTTAAAGACAAGGATTTGACAGAATTAGACAAGCTGTATTCCAAAAGACCGTCACTTCCTGCCGACAAGGCCATCTGGGGATAATCATTTGCCACTATCGAAAGAGCCTTTCCGTCCCAAACCTTAACGGGCTTGGTACTAACCATGTATTTTGCGTTTATAGGTCTATGAGCAGTAGTCCTATAGAAACCTTCATCATTAGAATAATAAAGATTGCTATTATAGATTTCTGTATCTAATGGCAAACGCCCCGAAGGAGAATCTTGTTTTCCAATCAAGCAATAAGCCACATCATTTTCTGATGCAATATGTTTTATTCTGCTCGCTTTGATATATTTCTTGGAAAGCAACTCCTTAAACTCAATATCTTCAAATATTTGTTGTATGCTTTGTCGATATAAATATCTTCCGTCCTGAAATCCATAACGCAAAGGTAGCGCATCAACACCATTAACAATAAAAGAGTCAACAAGCCGATTCCAATCATAAACGCACAAATCCCCATCAAACGTCCATAGATAAAGACGTCCACGATAGATTTGGCAATCATAATAATTCCCGTAAAGGGTGATTTTCAGAGGTTGCATGACAAACAGCGTTGAATTTTCGACATTTTGGCTTTGTTGATAGTACCTGTTGATACCCATTTCTTTAAAATCGTTTCAGGCGGGACATCATAACTATTGGCCATATAATTGCAAGGGTATCCATGCCATTGTTCTGCATTCGGGTCGCTCTTGAACCTGGCAATTTTCAAATCCTCGCCATTAACCCCCTCCCCAATAACCACAAATTTTAAATTAGCATCAAGCATGTATCCCCAAGCGTCATCCTCTTCAATCCACCCATTCTGAATCGAATAACAGAAACAGCCAAATTCTTCTTTTGGTTTAATCACCCAAATGCTTTTATGAGGATTCCCAAACTTCCGATGTGCTGGCGAAATCAGGTATACAAAACGAACAATTGCCCCATTATCATCTAATTCCAAAAGGTATTGTTTCATATTGAAATGAAAGAGAAAGAAATATTTATTTGTAACTATGATAACTTTAGACGAGCACAGGCCAGAAGAAAAGTAAGCAATGGAAAAAGACAATGCGGTCAAAGAGGATTTTAAAATCAAGTTTTTTCTTTTTAAATCTAACTGTTTTTTGATTTTAGCAGGAACTCCAGCAACCATTACATTATCTGGCACATTCTTGTGACCACAGCACCTGCACCAATAATGGCATATTCACCAATGGACAACTGATACCTAGCCTTGGGCAAATTCACCCCCGCCTTATAACTGAATGGGAAACCGCCGCCAAAACGGGGATTCAATTGATGGGATAATAAGCATAAGCTTGTCGTAAGAATAAGCTTTTTGAGAGCCTTTCAGTAAAAGAACCAAATACCGCTTTACATGCTTTACTGTATTTGCCCTACTCGCTCCAAAACAAGCAGCCGCCCGATTTGGACATGCCGCTTAAGCATTATGTCAGATTTGCTGCCAAAAAGAAAAACTGTTAAACATCATACGTGTTTGCTTTTTCAAACACCTCCTCACTTTCCAACACTATCGGCTCCACATCCACATCCCTTAAGAAGATATAAGGCTTATCATAATGGTGGAACTGATCGCGGACAATTCTATCGGCATTACCGTCTTCCATGATGGTCATCGTGTCGCTGATAAGGTCAAAGCCCACGCGAGCCATCACACCTGTGTAAGCCATGTGGCGAATATTAACCTCAGTCACTTTCAATGCACCATTTTTATCTTCTTTCAGGTCGAAACTCAAAATTCCATGTGCAGGCACTTGAAGTTTTTTACACAAGAATTTGATGCAGTCATCACAAAACTTGTTGATCCTGTCCTCGTTTAGAAAACGCGCAAAGTGAGTGTTGCCCGTAACACGGCTTGGAGCAACATTAGCCATTACATATTCAGCACACTCCAATGCGGCACCCTTCACGTATTCGTTATTGTAATACAGCATCTGATTGGCCAAATGGCGGCCAGTGAGGAACTCGCTGACAGTAAACTCCGGTATCTTACTATTTATGAAGAGCCATGATTTGTAACTATCCAAATTGTCAAGCTTTAAAGACCCAAGTCCCCCCGTGCCCTCGGTAGCACGAATCCAACAGGGAAAACCTATTTCCTTTTCCACCTCTTCGAAACGAGGATTATTCTGCGTCACCTTGATGGTCTTGGGGATAAAGTCGGTACTTTCAAGCAGCGAAGCCATAATGGCCTTGTCGCGCAGCGACTCTGACAATTTCTTGCACCCCATAAAGACCTCACAAGGAAACTTGCCGTGTTTCTCATAATAGTCACCCCATTCCACAACCTCGGCTTCAGGCTGTACGAAAGCATAATCAATATGCTTCTCTTCAACCAGTTTTTCTATAAAAGGGAAATATCGAGGATTGTCACTGCGTGGACAAACGAAATACTCATCCACAAGCTTTTTACCATTGGTGTACATAAAAAACCCCATCGCCTTCTTGTCTGCATCGATGCCGATGACATGATATTGTGGATATTTCTCACGAATGATGGTAGCTATGCTACGGGGTGTCAGTCCACCAATGCCTGTAATAAGTAAAGTCTTCATATATGGTGTTATTTTTTATTTCTTTATAGTTTGCAATTCATTTTACAACGTCCGTTTTCCCCTTCTTCAATGGTAATAAAACCGTGTCGAGAATAGAGGTTATAAGCTGAAACTTGCTGTTTGGATACAAACAAGTCGATACTCTCAAAATGGCGTTTCCTGGCATAGCTTTTCACAGCATCAAGCAACGGTAATGAAAGCTTTTGTCCACGATATTCATGCTTTGTATGAGCAAGGGTAATAAAACCTTTCTTCGTTTCAGGTTGGTAGAAATAGGAGCAAATTAAGCCCGCAATTTCCCTATTCTTGAACACAATGAATGTTGTCGAAAGGTCGCTCAACCTCTGACTGAATGCCTCCATATCCACACGTGCTGACAGAGGCACATAAAAGTCGTTATCGTATTGTAACACATAATCTTTGATGAACGCTTTCTGTGGATGACCAGCCACCACCTCAATGCCCGCTCCACAGTCAAAACGCTCGTCAATATCTCTGAAATACCTCTCCATGTTTTATCTTTGCGGTTGGCGTTGCTGACTCAGTTTGCTGGTTTTTTGGTCTCCAGTGATGACTTGGACGTCCTTACGTGCCAACACATTGTAAATCGTGCGGAAAAACACACTCAAATCCATCCCAAAGGTCAAATGTTCCACATAATAGGCATCCATCTCCAGACGTTCATCCCAAGAGAGGTTGTTGCGGCCATGCGTTTGCGTGTAACCTGTAATACCCGGTCGAACCGTATGGCGCAGTCTTTCACGATCTTTGTAATAAGGGAGATACTCCACCAACAACGGCCTAGGCCCTATCAGTGCCATATCACCTTTCAGCACGTTGATAATCTGCGGCAGCTCATCAATAGAAGTTGCTCTGACAAATTGTCCAACTTTTGTAAGTCGTTGTGCATCTGGCAGCAAGTTGCCTTCAGCATCACGCTCATCAGTCATCGACTTAAATTTAATGACCTTGAAAATCTTTTCATCCTTACCAGGACGTTCCTGGAAGAAGAAAGCACCCGCACCCTTGTTGGCAAAGTGCAGCCAAAGAGCAATGATGGCTAACAACCACCAGATGAGCAACAAGGCTAGTAATGCCAAAGTAAAATCAAAGACTCTTTTTAAAAAATGAGTGTACATATTACAAGTATTTTTCCAGCATTTTCTTCATACCTTTACCTGCTGGCATTTGCCATACCCTAGCTCCCCAATCATGGTTTCCTTCAATCAAAAGAGGACCATCTTGTTTGATGGCGACATCCCATCCAACAGATCTGTTGTCAGAGTATTTTGAAGCAGCTTTGATGCACATTGCTTTAACTTTTTCCCAATGGGGGACTTCAAATCCCACCAAAGTAATTCCCGAAACTGGATGTACATCACAAAGCGGTTGTGTAATGTCAAAGGCATAACCTTTTGAATCTAGTTTTCCTGTTTCAACATCAATTTTACAAGTAATACCCCCAGAAGATAAATTATCCGTATTCTTTAAAATGCCCATTCTCAAACTTGCCCCAACGATATCGACAGAACCATCATTTTTCAATTGCGTGATAAAACGCACCGTATTCAAGCTGTTGGGTGATAGTCTTTGAAGATCTTCATGCTGTTGAACAAAATCCTCCATGATATCATAATGATGAACAACCGCATCATCTTTAATCATTTGTGCAGTAGTCTCTTTTTCCGTGAGATTGATGATTTTGACATTTTTTCCTCCACCACCCAAAGAGCTTTTCAAAACGACCTTTTCGCGACAATCAATAAAAGTGGAAATCTCCTCAATCGTTCCAACTATCGGATTCATCATATCACGATGCATGAACTCGGCAAAAGCTTTGTCAAATTGGTTTTTATCGGACAACATTTTCCGTTTCTCTGGAGGGTTCATCTTTTTTTGGTATTTGTACATGAACCCCATAGAGGCGTATTCGGCACGAAGATTCTTTGACTTGTTATAAAACCCATAATAATAGTATTCGTGGAACGAAATGCCGTATCTTAAAGCGCACCATACAACATCCCAAAACAAATGCCATTTGCTTATGCCATACTGCTTTGAGACAAAATCACGGTGTTTTTTAAGCCGTTCCCAATCGGTCTTTTTGATAAAGTAGAAGAAATAAACAATGTTCATTGTAACTTACAGTAAGATAGTTTACTATTTAGAAAAGTTCATCAGCCATTTGCGAACTGTTCATAAACTCAACATCCGGCCACTTCTTTATAATTTCTTGTAATATTGCTTTTAGCTGTTTCAAACTTTCATCCCTATGTGTTTTTTCAATACCTCCTGTAAAGTTGACACGGTGTGTGCTAATGATTGCTGGGGCATGCATCTTAAAAGCAACATCAACATTGTCCAGACAAATTTTTACAGCATTATTGTTTCTAGCACAACTGTTATGATAAGGCTCAAAAACACAATTTCTCACAATATAAGTCATGTTATACTTATCCCTTTTTCCATTATAATAGGAATGCTTTTCAAACGCTCCGTTTCCCAAAGGACTTGACATGTGTCGACCTGCGTCTATATAACGGATTCCACAATCATACAAAGTTGGATTCAGTGAGAGGGAATGGGGACCGTTTCCTGGTGTAAATTGTTTTGGATAATACCCTAATTTGTCTTTGAAAATACCGCATCCCGCTTTGATATAGTCTTTAAGAGGTTCGTTATCTTCCGGTTTTTCAATATTAAATACAGACGAAGCAAAAGGTATCTGTTCCTCCCCAGGCAACGCAGAAAGGCAAACACTTTCGTTGTCAAAAGCCAAAAGTGTGGATTTATTCCCTTGCTGTAACGCCCTCATGAAACGTCTGACGCAAATGTGTTCGGTCCCATGGTATTCGGGATGAAAAATATCTTCTGAGACACCTTGCTTCCATAACTCATAAGCCCCGTCATAGGCCGGTCCTAAACGCTTGAATGTATCTACAATAGTCTCCCTATAATATTGCGTAAATCCGGATTCGCGGATTCTTTCAAAATCAGGATTTGCAACATTGGCAAAAGGAGTAACACACGCAAAATGACCATTTTTATCCTTAACAGAAGTCAGAACATCGAACATCATTTGCAAATCCTCGGTCGTACACAGGGTGTCAAAACAAAAATAACGATTGTTGTCAAGTGGCAATCCTGCCTGAATCATCTTATTTCGTGCTTCAGCATTTTTCACCCTTATGCTGCCATAATCGTCAATATGAATGACAACGATTTTTCTATTCGTTTTTTTGCCAACAAGATTTTTAAGGTACAATTTGGCTTTGTATGACAGTTCCATATTTAATCTATTATGAATTTCTTGGCGTTTTCCGGAGTGTAGTTAAAAGACATTTGTCTCGTGTTTTTCTTTATTTGTTCAGCCAAAACACAATCGTCTTTCATTTGCTTAATAAAACAAGCCATAGCGTCAATTTCATTTTTATTAAAGCATTTTCCCAAATTATTGTCGCTGACCATCCTACCTAATTCCGATTGGGGGTCAGCCAAACAAAGAAGAATTGATCCGACTGACATGTATGCGTTCACCTTACTTGGAATGGACAATCCCGTTTGTTCACTTGCAGTTGTAACAATACCGATATCAGCAGCACCCATTGAATATGGAAGGACATCCTTGTCCTGATAGGGCAGAACAATACAGTTTTGTAGTTGATAGTCCTTGATCTTTTTCTCAACAATTTTTTTCTTTCCTCCTTCCCCAATAAACAAAAACCGAATATCATCTTCGTTTATCAACTCTTTAGCCACATCCACCATCACATCTATATCGTGGGTCATGCCCATATTGCCAGAATAAAGAACTATGAATTTGCCGTCTAAGTTGTGTTGTTTCAAGAAAGGATTATCCTCCTTCTTCACGGGTACCATCCTCTCGTTGTGCGACCAATTATAAACAACAGAAATGTTTGATTCATCAACATATTTTGCAACTTCTTTTTTCATGTCTTCACTAATTGTAAAGACTCTTTTGGCTTTAGCATATATTTTTTTGTTTCGCTTAACCCACTTTTTTGCAATGAATGAACTTTCAGAGATGACATGCTGGTTAATAAGCGTGTCGGGATAGATGTCGTAAATAAGAATATAATAGGGTTTTCTTGTAAACAGAGGAACAAATGTGTTAAACGGAGGATTGGTAATGAGGAACAGTTCCGTACCCTTCCCCCTAAACCAGCAAACCAACAACAAATGCAAATATGCCACAGTCCATGTAAAGAATCTTTGGATGAAACCTTTGTTATTGTATTTGATTGTTTTGATAACCTTAACCCCATTGTTGGGCACGGATGGTCTTATATTAATGGTACCAACAAATAATTCGACCTTTTCGTACTTTCCCGTTTGCTCGTATGCATTGACAATGTCGACCGTCAAACTGCCCGAACTTTGGTTGGCAAATAATATTTTCCTTCCCATCACTTTTATTTAATTAGAGAATCACACAATTCCAACACACCTTGCGCTCTATCCTCAGAAGTGCCAAATTGTTTCAATTGTTCCACCCCCTTTTTCACTAAAGAGTCTTGCAAATCCTTATCATCAATCAAGGTAACGAGTTTATCTGCAATATCATTGGCATCCACAGGATTGAAGTACACCGCCGCGTCTTTGCAAACACAATGGGCAAAACCCATGTCGGAAGTGATAATGGGTTTTTGCATAATCATAGCTTCGGCATAGGATGCGGAGAAGCATTCCAACAATGTGGGCAAAAACATAATATCGCACTCCTTATAGAGTGAAGGTCCTTCCTTTGAAGGCACAAAACCCATGTTGACGATACGGTCCTTATAACTGGCTGGGAATAGTTGGTCGTAATAGTTTTGAGGTAGCGTAACCACAAACCGAATATCCTTGCGACCTTTAGCTTCTAAGCAGTCAACCACTTTCTTGATAATACCGAGGTTTTTATGTGGATAATAGGCCGAAATAGTCAAGCATCGAACCTCACCTTCTTTTCGTTCGGGTAATTTGTTGGGAAACTCTTCGATGTTTCGGTAGGCGACACTAAAAGTGTTAGGCACCGTGAAGACTTCCTTGCGGTCAAGGTATTCTCTTAATCGCTCATTGACATCATCCGTCTGGACAAAGAAAGCCGTGCCTTCCCTACGGAAATAAAAGCGATGGAAGGTGCGGCGTAAGAACCAACGCGTCTTAGCGGCGGTGCCAATTGAATCAAAATACGGAGATTCTCTATAAATGTGATGCGGCAGGTTGAAGCCCATCAAGCATGGAGCCTTGGATTTCCAATACATGGGACCCGAGGTGCAAAGGACAACATCAGGTTTCAGCTCGCGCTCAAGGCGATTGAAATATCCTCGATTGAGAAATAAGTTTACTGTACGATTACCCACTTTATATGGTAAATCATACAGGTGCATGTTATCGGGAAAAACAATTCCCTGCAATTGTTCCTTAACTTCCTTGCTGAGGACAATATGGTACTCGTTTTCGTTGAACTTCACAAGTTCGCGGATAATGGATACCACACCTTGCAAAGAGCCGCCCTTGAACTGAACGGCCATAATGAGAAGTTTCATTATTATTGATGTTGTTTTGTAATAAACTGATAGAAATTATCCACAATCTTATCAACTTCGAACGCTTTGATAGATGCTTTGGCTTTCGCTCCCATTTCTTCTCGTTTCTCGGCATTATCCATCAACTCCTTGAGACGGGTCTTAAACAATTCATCATCAAAAACAGGAACAAGGTATCCATTTACCCCGTCTTCAATCATATCCGAAGGTCCCGCCACGCAGTCATATGAAATCACAGGCAAGCCGGACGACATAGCTTCACCCACCACATTAGGGAAGCCCTCGCTGCTTGAGGTAAATGCAAAAATGCTGCTGCGGAGTAAATAACGCTCCACTTCTTTTTGCGTACCTGCCAACTCAATATTTTCAGGATTTCCCATCTCCGTCAATTGAGACTTCAATTTTGCCATATTGTTCTGGTTCTGCGCATCGCCTCCCACAATGACAAGCTTCCAATCGGGTCTGTTCAGCTCGGCAAAGAGCTTAATCATCCGGTCATAATGCTTGGTATGAATCAAACGCCCGACGGAAACAATTACATTTTCTCTTTCATTATCTGAAGGGATTTCAATGTTTCTAATGGGGTTGCCTATAATTGCATAGTTGGACTGCTGAAAGAGCCTGTCATAATATTCTTTGGCTTTGGTGGTTTGTGCTATTATGCCAGTCGCCTTGGGGTAAAGTACATTGCGTAGTTTGTTTTGAAACTTTCCCATGTCCTTGGCTGGGGAGCTGCGATCAGACACATAGACAGGATATTTCAAGCCTCGTGTGGCCAATAGCACCAAACTATTCCAATAGTTGCCAAAACTCAGCACCGTGTCGGGAGCAATGTGTTTTATTTCCTTGTGCAGATATTGGATGGTTTTCAGCGTACACCATGTGCGGCGCTTGTTGGTAAAAACGAAAGGAGGGCGGTGGATGATGGCACGTTCGTCAACGTCATAAAAAATGGTTCGTTCAATACCATAAAGTATGACATGAACCTCTGCTCCATGGTTTCGGATAAAGCCATTGATAAGTTCACTCATAACGCGTTCCATCCCACCAGGACCGAGCGAATGGATGCAACAGCAAATTTTCATATTTTATAAATACGTGTTCGACCCAACCTGTTCAATATTTCAGGTATCATAATTCTTTATCATGTTTTTCTTTCATCACTTCCATCCAATTCCGAGTCTCAATTTTTACCACCTTAGCTGGCACACCTGCAATCACAGAGTAAGGCTCTAGAAAAGATTTGTTCACTACTGCATTGGCTCCTATCCAACAGTTATCGGCAATTTCTATGTCACCATATAATCTTGCGCCTGGGCCTATGTATACATTATTTCCTATTTTAGGACATTTGGTGGTGCCAAAAGCAGGGCCTATTCCTACCATTCTTTGTATGCGACAATTCTCACCCACTTTAGCACCAGCATTAATACCAATAACCTCGGGGTGAGGAAGGCTTAATCCTTTACCACAAGCCCCTAAAGGAATCCTTACCAAACATTTCCTTGATAGCCTCTCGTATCTGCAATACGAAATAAAAAACAGTATTTTGTGTATTATTCCCTTTGATTTATTATGATACTCGGTTTTTTCCCAAAGAGAAATAAAGCGCTTTGACAAATCTGGGAAAAGAATCCCTTTGATTTTTTTTTCTATATTCATAAATCGTTTATTTGATAATATCCTCTATCATCCAGCCGCAAAAATCAGGTTCAGCTTCATTATGCCATTCAAGGTCCTTTGTATAATACCCACCGCAATGCACAATTCCATGAGTACCAAACCCAAAACTCATTTCAACAATCATAGGTTCTTTTTCATTGTAAATAAAATCGAATGCAACAGATTGCAAAGAAAGGCTTCTAGCTACATTGAACGCTATTTGAAGCATTTTATCATCTGCTTTTACATATTCAAATTTTCCACTACCTGAAGCCCTAAAATCACCTTGACGAACATACCGCCTTTCCACCATTGCTTTTTGCCCACCAATAATGACAATTCGAGTGTCATACAAATTATTTGGAATGAAATCCTGAAAATAAGCATACCCTTTTTCTGGAGCGTGCATTTTGGCAAATTGATTTCCAACAAAAATTCTACCAAATGCTTTCAAAACATCTTTAAAACTAGATGTCCCGTTTCTGTATTTATTGCACTTGTCTTTAAAGAAATATATAAAGTCTTTTTGGGAAAAGCCTTTGCCAAAGGCTCTTTTGATTAATCGATTGGCATCTCTTTTTGTTTTTGCCAATCTAACATTAGTTGCTCCTGCGCCTCCACGAAGTTTAAACACTTTTGGAAATTCAGTTGTTTCAACCCATTTAAGTGCTTCATTTTTTGTGTAAAACACATACGACGGTACAAGTGGTGCCCCAATAGCCTCTAACAAGTATTTTTGGCCCACCTTGTCATCAAAATGCCAACCCGTATTGAAATCAGGGAAAACCCTTTTTCCTGATTGTTGAAGAGAAAACAAAAGTTGTTTGGCAAACAAAGCATCTTTGTAATTATTGTGATGATAATGCCACATAAAAGCATCACAATCTGCCACCTGATCTATAATATCAGTATCATATGCATTGACGATTTTATAATCAATATTGTTTTTTTTACAATAATCAACCCAACGGCCACTAAAGCTTTGGGAATTTGGAGTGTGATGTATAGCTATTTTCATTTTTCTTTAGATAAAAGCTTTAATACTATATCTCTATGTGCTTCAGCACGAATGATGTTCCAATAACATAACCGTTTTAATCCTTTGATTTTTTTTGGAAGCAAGCCTCTATTTTTTAATACCAAAATCCACTTTGATGTATTTGGTTCAAGGTAACTTCTATAAAGATGTTCTTTTCTGGAAACAAATTTATTAAATTCTTTATCCAAGAATGAGTCATTCTGTATATCTTTAGTCCTTTTATGTTCTAAATTTAGCCAATCCTCTGTTTCTTTTTGTCCCAACAAATAAACACCAACGCTTTCACCACATTGTTTAAAAGGTAATAATGTCAAACCAATCTGACCCCTATTAATAGAAATCACAGCGGCAGCTCCTTGATACCAAGAAGAATTTTTGTTTTTCCTATCTAAAATAAAATTGCCCAAACTATACACGATTGGTTTTTCCTTGTAAATCTCATAACCACTGAAGCAGTGCGTATGATGGCCAATGACGGCATCCACTCCCAAATCTATAAACCATCGATACAATTGTTTCATTCTCGGACTAGGATATTCGTATGTCTCATGTCCACCATGTATAATCAGAATAACATAGTCTGCACTATCTTTGGCATCTTTAATCTGATAGAACAAAGATACCTCACTCAATGGATTGCATCCAGGATAGTCCCCTTGCGTTGTACTCCATTCATTCTCACAGCAATTGATGAAGGCAATGCGACTCCCCTTAATGTCAAAATACTCAATTCTTTTTGCCTCTTCCAAATTTGAGCCAGCACCAACATGTCTGACATTGTTCTTCTCGCAGACTTGAATCGTAGAAAAGAGCCCCTCCTTTCCATAATCCATCATGTGGTTATTGGCCAAGGTAACCATATCAAAGCCCCCAAACTTGATAGCTTCAATGCTTTTTGTTGGAGATTTCAAATTTGGACCAGTTTTTTTAATAGGTTGTCCTTCTTCAAGTAATGGAGACTCGAGGTTGGTTATTGCTATATCCGCATTTTGAATGATTGGTAGCAAATCATTATACAGCGATTGATAATCACCTCGCTTAATGACTTCATTTACTCTTAAACTTGGTGCATAATCACCAGAAACGAATATGTTAATAGCTTCGTTGTTCATTGTTCTAAAATTAAATTTCCTAGTCTATCGGAACTCATAAACTCAATGTCTGGCCAGAGTTTCTGTATCCTCCCAAGAAGTTGGGCAAGTGATTTCAAATTTCTGTCTCTATTATCAACATTGATAGTTCCAACATAATTTACCCGATGCGAACAGATAATGGCAGGATGATTCCAACGGAAAGCAATGGAAATATCCTTCAGACACGAACCAACCCAATCTTTCTGAGGTGACTCAGATGGTTCGAAAAGTGCATTTCTACAAAGGTCAATTTGTCCAAATTCATTTTTTCTACCTATATATCGATGACGTTTTTTGTTGTCCTCACCGTCTGCATTCTTGTATTTTCCTCTCTGTTGACCTTGAATATATTTCACACCGCAACTTGCAATAGTATTTTCAAGACTTCTGCCCCAAGTATAATTGGGTGCAATGAACGAAGCGGATTTATATCCGAAAACCTCTTCAAAGATGGATAATCCGTCCTTTGCTATGCAATTGGCAACTTCTTCATCCTTTTTATTCTCAAAATCAAAAGCAGGAAGAAACGATTTTCTTTTTTCTGATGTGACACTTGTACTTAATCCATATACACCCAGTTCGAAGGCCAGTCGGGTTTCGGGGTAATTCTCTTTCAAATAATGCATCCAACGAGACACGTTGAGATGCTCGCGGCCGTGGGATTGGATTCTGAAGAAACCGTTTACATTTCCCTCTTTCCATAAGTCCAATGAATGTTCACAGCCTTTAATTGCAGGTATTTCTTCTGTAATTAGCTTATAAAAATACTGGTTGAACCCGCTTTCTTTTATCTTTTGAAAATCGGGGTTGGCAACCAAGGTGTTGGCGGTAATTACAGCAGGGTTGCCATGTATATCCTTGCATTTGTTTAACACCTCAAACAACAAGGACAAATCATCCTCGCTTGCAATAGAATCGTTGGAACAATAATGACATTTGTCGACACGAATGCCTGCTTTTAATAGTTGTTCATAGACTTCTTTTGATGGCATACGGATACTGCCCCAGTCGTCGCTTTCGATCACAATGATATGTCTCTTAGTACGCCAGCCCGCTATATTAAGTAGATTACGAGTGAGTGTTTGATTAAAATTCATTTTTTATTTTGTTAAGTCCATAAACTGCTGTGCCACATTATGGATATCATATCGCGACATATCCTTTACTATATACTGTTTGGAATAATCGCCCGACAAAAACTGCATAATCATATCTTTATCCGTCTCTATTCTTTTGACATTAACAGCCAAGATAGGACGACCCGACAATGAATAGTCTATCAGTTTGCTTGGGGTTTGTACAGAGGTATGAAATTCAAAATGCACCAAAAAATCCATACTGCTCAGCTTTTTTATCAATTCCAATCTTGGTATGAACGGAGATACTATAAGCTTTTCCTTAAAAATTTCTTTATACGAATCCAATACATGTACATCTTTCGTATATACATAGAACCGAAAATCTTGTGGAATTTGAGTCAAAAAATCCAAAAATGGTTTGGGGTCTTTGCTTCCATTCCAAATGGAACCACTATACACAAAAGTAGGAACTTCATTTTTGACATATTGAACTCTTTCAATTTCTTCAAAATTAAAGGCCTGGGAAATGACTCGTATTTTATCTTTAAATTCGGGATAATAGCCGTTAATAGCACCTTCTGTTGGAACGGCGATATAATTACATTCTCGACACCATAGTTTTTCAATATACTTGAAATAAAAAGGATGTTGTACACTCAATGTACCGCCAAGCATGTAAGGATCACCACAGTCAGCCACCCAAGTTTTAGCCAACCGCCTGCCAGATTTATACATTTTTCCTATCGTCCAATGAATGGCATGTGGTGCTGCAATGGTAATCAACAAATCATAATCATTCTTTTCATTCTTCAAAGATGACTTTAAAGTTCTTAATATACTAATATCAGGATATGCGAAACCATGCACCATACATCTTTCTATAAAATAAACCAATTTGCTTTTTGAATTAATCAGTTTATCTTTGGGCCTTTCATAATATTGAATGGAAAAACCGTATTCTTTTTCCAAATCATCACGATCTATGCCATCTTTAGGTATGTACAAAGTCACATTGTTCCCTTTTCTGGACAATTCTTTGACTAATTCAGTTGTCCGGAACGAGCGGGGGGCAATTATCGGATAAAAAGATCCAGAAATGATTAGTATTTTCATTTTTTAGAATTAATTTATATTATTCGTTTTATATAGTCTATCAACAAAACATTGTTTTCCCAAAAGAATACCGTAATAAAATTACCAAACAATGCTGTGATGCTAAAAGCGTCAAACAATTTGCGAATTCCAACCACAAAAGGTATCAACAGAAACACCAAAGCTACACTAACTAATTTACGAAAGAAGTAATCCTTTGGAACGTTCATGACAACCAAAAGTAAAAGTGGCACCTTGAACATCTGCGACAATAGCTGGAATCGTCCTCCCGAAGGAATCAATGCCATAATGTTAGCAAATCCACCCAACAATAATGTGAAAACAAAAAGATGCATTAATCTGCTGCTTTTCTTAAAATACTTTCTCAAACAAGGCAACAGTGCTAGCATCAACAAATTATAACTCCAATGCAATATATTGGCTGAACCCGCCACATACCAGTTGTTCAAGGCTGAAGCTTCGGCTCTTCGGTCAGCCACATCTTGATTCACATAACCTTCAATACGCCCCTCATAGGCTTCGGGGGACAACTCTACCAACGCCCCGCTTGTAGCATCAAGATTTAAAGAATTGACAAATAACGTCACAATGAAAAAAACATACGCGATATAAAGAAAGATATTGCTATGTGTCTTCAAACGATAGGGCAACAAAACAAAAGCTATGGCAAACAAAACGACATATAAATAGGAGAAGTGAATGAGCGGCGTCAGGAGCAGCCACCACAATTTTGATTTCTTTCGCTCCAACAGATAAGGCATTACGGCATATACAAACACATGCAAACCCGTCCACATACGGACGCCATTAAGCTGTGTAATAGGGCAGACTAAAAAATACAGAGTGACCAATATGAACAAGTTCCCCAATCTTTTATTCGGCAACTTTTCCAAAATATACCATATATTGCGGGAATAGAAATAGCCAAACACTACAGCATAAGCAGCAAACAACACATGACCATTGTCCGTAAAACGTGAGATGAAATAAGTCATCAACGGCTGGTAGAGATCCATAGTGTTTATGTCGATTAGGTACTGGCCTAAAATGCCCTTCAATGTGATAGATGACCTATACATAGCTATCAATCTAAGCACATAACGACCATCGTCCGACCCCTCTCCCAATATTGTACCTTCAGGACAATAAACCAGAACAGCACCAAGAAAAATACATATCAACCAAAAAGTGTTTTTTGCCCACGATTCCCGCCAATGCCCTAATGTATAAAGCAAGCCTCCAAACGGGAAAACGAAGGCAAGAAAATATGCAATGCTTCTATTTTTATTGCTAATCTGCATTGTTGATTATTTCACTATAATATTTATTTTGTTTCAAATGCTTTTTTGCGAATTTCTTAAAATCCTTTTTGGGTACAAAGCCATAATACTCTTCTTCAAACTTAGTAGGGATAAACTTGTCTTTTTCCAATTCCTTAATAAGCTTTGCCGGATTGCCGCCAATCACGCAGTAGCCATTAGGAAAACTTTTAGTGACCACACTACCCGCACCCACTACCGTGCGTGGGCCAAGATGAACCCCCGGCATAATTACTGCATTCATTCCTATCCAACAATAATCTTCAATTTTTACTTCCTTATTATCGTGTGTCATATGTTCATACAAACCGTGATTACCACTGATAATCCCAATATTGGTAGCAAAATGTACATAGTTGCCAATATATACACTTCCGTTACCCTGAATATAACAACCAGATCTTGTGCCTGCATTAGAATTGATTCCAACAAAAACATTGTTTGGATGGGTCACCTCACTGTTCTTATGCACTGGCCAATAACATCGTTTGTCTTTGGACAACCAAAAACGGCACCATTGAAAACGCGTTACTTTATTGGTTTGCGATTTTTTGAATCTATAATATTTTTTCAAAGGAGGGAAGAAAAAACAAACCAATGATCTTAAGAAGCTCTTCATTTCTTTTTGTTTATTAGAGGTTTTATCAATCCGAAATAATCCATCTTCATAAGAAGACTATAAACAAAGTATACAATAACATAAACAGCAGCACTAATACATAACACTACCAAATCATTAAACTTACATAAATCCATTAATATCCACCTTTCCAATAATAAAAACAATGCGGAAGGGACTATGATTTGAATTATTAGTTTTATCGGAAACAGTTGATAAATTCTAACTTCGAACACTTTTGCAACCAAATACAACATAGCAAATATCTTACCCAAATGGCACAACATAGATATCCAGCTGATGGCATAAGGCGAATGCATAGTTTTCACACTAATGAATTCAAGTATCACAACCGAGAAAGCCGTAATCATATGGACATTGGAATAATATTTTACTCTACCAATATTAATAATCAGAGGCCCAAATATGATAAGGGTAAAGAAATTGGTGATGAGCTTAATCCTAAAATAAGTATCTGATGTCTCGTATTTCTTTCCGTATAATACCACCATGACAACATCGGCAAAGACCATACAATATATCACCAAAGGATAGATGAGTTTTGCCGTCTTATCAAATACACTCTTCCAAAGCGGATAGATTTCTTTTTTGGGGTCAACTTTTTCATGGCTCATGCGAGAGAAAATCGGTGATAGAACAGTGGCACACGCTCCCACAATCATCCCAACAAACGGAAGTTCCATCGACCCGTTGGAAAAGTCAGCGAATACTTCTTGCCCAAAATAGCGACTGATAAAAAACTGGTCCGATGATGCAATAACAATGCTCCAAAGACTGGCCATAAGTAATGGTATGGAAAAACGAAAAACATCTTTGATGGTAACTGGGCATTTCTCTCTTGGTTGTTTGCGTACTGGTAGATATTTGAGATACAAGGCCAGCAAAAATGTTATGAACGAAGCCACAACAAACCCTATGAGCGCTTGTTCGTAACCCAAATCCCAAATCATTACAGGCAATGCTACACACAGCAGTTTGAACAAATTGGTTGCTATATGATAAAGAGCAATAAACTTTGACTGTTTAAATGTGGCTAGAATTCCATCCAATCCCATCGTTGGAAGAAGGAAAAATGGAACAATTGCGAAAATTCTCAGTGCTTTAGTTAGATCAGGGTTTTTCAAAAATGCCGCAATTTGCGGGGAAAACATAAATAGCAACAACGAAAACACCCCGCCTAGAATGAAGAACAGATTGGTTATCTTACTGATTAGATTTTTCGACTGTGCCAATTCAACCCTCGGAAGAAAATATGAAAAAGCCTTTGGTAAACCTAGGGTAAAAACGGTTAGCAATGTATTATAAACATACATTACTTGTTTGTATGTTCCATAGTCCGCCTTATTGAAATAACGACTGAGAATCATGGAACTAACAATGGTGAATCCGAAAGAACAAAGATTCCCCATAGCTACCCATGCGGCTTGCTTTGTGTTGTTGGTTTGAGACATTAATATTTAGTACAGATGAAAATTATAACTTTTTGATGATTGGCCCTTTACCAAAACATCCTTGTATACTTGAAACATTAATAATGGAAAATCGCACTTGTTTTAATCGCGCTTGAAGATATCGCGAGTATAAACTTTGTTTCTTACATCATCAAGGCAGCCATCATAGCGATTGGCAATGATGGCACGACTTTGGGACTTGAACTTGGCCAGATTATTGACCACCAAACTGCCAAAGAAAGTCGTGCTGTCTTCTAATGTAGGTTCATATATAATCACCTCGGCTCCCTTGGCTTTAATGCGCTTCATGATGCCTTGGATGGCGCTTTGTCGGAAGTTGTCTGAATTGGATTTCATCGTCAACCGATACACACCTATGACGCATTTTTGCTCGCGACTGGTTTCGTATTGGCTGCTCGCTTCATAATAGCCTGCTTTGCGAAGCACTGCATCTGCAATGTAATCCTTGCGTGTGCGGTTGCTGTCGACAATGGCACGAATAAGGTCTTCGGGCACATCCTCGTAGTTGGCCAAGAGCTGCTTGGTGTCTTTAGGCAGACAATAGCCACCATATCCGAAACTAGGATTGTTGTAATGCATACCAATACGAGGGTCGAGACCCACACCCTCGATGATGGCTTGGGTATCAAGGCCTTTTATCTCAGCATATGTGTCAAGTTCATTGAAGTAGCTCACTCGGAGGGCAAGGTAGGTGTTGGCAAACAATTTTACGGCCTCTGCTTCTTTCATACCGATAAACAGAGTGGGCACATCTTGCTTGATAGCAGCTTCTTTGAGTAGCTCAGCAAACACGTGAGCTTTCTTTGTAAGCCAATCTAAGTCTGTAAGAGCCTTGATAGCCTCGTTTTCTTCTTTGAACTCCTCTCCCATCATTTTTGGAATGCCTACAATGATACGGGAAGGATAAAGGTTATCGAAAAGAGCCTTGCTCTCGCGCAAGAACTCGGGCGAGAATAGCAGGTTAAACCTCTTCATGCCCTTGTCACGATATTTCACGTAGAGCGAGCGAGTGTATCCCACAGGAATGGTGCTCTTGATAACCATTACTGCATCGGGGTTCACCTTTAGCACGGCATCAATAACCGCTTCCACGGCACTAGTGTCGAAGAAGTTCTTTTGTGAGTCGTAATTGGTCGGAGCGGCGATGACCACAAACTCCGCGTCACGGTAACCAGCCTCTTGATCCAAGGTGGCTTTTAAGTTTAAAGGCTTGGTTGCCAAATATTCTTCAATATAGTCGTCTTGGATGGGCGACTTGCGGTTGTTGACCATGTCGACGCGTTCGGGAATGACGTCCACAGCGGTCACCTCGTTATGTTGGGCAAGCAACGTGGCGATGCTCATGCCCACATAGCCAGTGCCTGCGACTGAGATTTTCATATATCGTTGGATTTAATTATTCGTTTTGATGTTTTTAGATTGTGGGGGGAAAGGGTGTTTGAGAGGCTGGGGGATTTCATTTTTTTTAGGGCTTCAAGGGTGGACGGAAGGGGTTTAAGCTCCTGAAGCGGTTGCCAAAGCTATATTTTATCTTACTTCTATCTGATATTTTTCAGCAAGAAGGAGGTATTTTTCCACAACCTCCTTTGGAAATTGTTCAGAGATGGCATCCATAACATATTTGCTAATACTACCACCCACACGCAATCCAATTTCAACCAAGCCGAACACGTTGGCAGAGCGTATGTCTTCAAGTATCAAGATGGTATCAACATCTATTAAATGTTTATAATCGGCAATAATCTGGGAAATCTCGCCTTGAAGGTTCTCACAATCGGAATGGAAAGCCTTAAAATAGGAGGGATTGCCTGGATAGATGGGAATAATAGTAGGAGCGTTCCAATCCTTAGATTTCATCATGGCTGTGATATTGTCGGACTCGTTAAGGAACACTGGATTATTGATGGAAGAAAACGGCACAATCATATTGTGGAGCTGAGTGCCAACTCCCTTTATCTTTTCCTTAATGACTGGCTGAAATTTCTGTCTCTTGAGGTAATCGGGAAAAGCGACGGTGAAGAAGTAAAGGATAAGACCAGCAATATAGCTGTAGGAAAACCCTAATGCGATATTGTTGATGCCTTCCACCGTGTGAGCCTGGAAGCCTGAGGGGACAAGCAAGGTGGGGAACAACTCAATGGCGGCAATCGCCCAAATGCAAACAATGAGTATGGCACATATTAGCATCCACACTACATCCCGGGCCTTAATTATACATTTCTTGGCTAGCTTAGATTCATCAGAATTGCTTTGATTATGCGACTCTGTTTGACTATGGCTTTCATCCGTATCTGCATCCGTATTAAGTAATGCTTCTAACTCCTGAGAACCCTCTTCGGGTGAATTACGGTTAGGCAGATTTTTCAATTCTTCCTCGGTTATGTCTTTCAATTTTTTTGGCATTATTGATATCAACGGCTTTGGCTGCGAGTAATGACCAGGTGGTCACTGTTTTTCTTCTAATCAACTCCTATAATGTCATTTAACGAAAAACCGTCTTGTCTCCTACAAAAGATATGTAAAACATTAGGCTTCTTCATCTTCTTTGGGCTCAAACGGTATGAGGCTATAATAACGTTCATAAACTCTTGCTGGGTAAGGTCTTTATCAAAACGGGTGATCCGTGAACCTAAAATCGGTAAATAGACATCATCGGTACCATGATAGAGGTCTATTTGCTCCCAAAGTTTGTCCAAACATTCTAAATATTGGGGATATGTCATTTTGCCTAAACCATCTTTGTCCAACTTCGCAAAAGACATCAGCAGAAAATCACCTCGCGGGATGATTGTTCCTGGGGTATAGCTGTCTTTCTGGTTGAACAAGGATTTACCCGATGGCTTAACACCTGACGCGTTTATCAACTGTTGTATGTCCTCAATCGGATATTTCATCAAATATTGCCCACAAACAGAATCGGGTTTGATGTCTTCAGGCTTGTCACCTACGTTGGTACTAAAACACTCATCAAAATTGATTATTTTCTTTCCTTCTCCAATTTGCAGCAAATCTCCATATTCAACCGATATTGAAAAGGACTTGTCTTTTATGGTAACAACATTTCTGTGCTTACGATAACACTGATAGATTATGTTTGCAAACACAAGAACAACAGCACATAGAATCAAGCGATTAACCATAATCACAGCAGTGTCAGACCATGTACATTTTATGAAACCATACTTGAAAACGCCTTCTGGAATGACGGTGAATATTACCGTTATAACCGCATAGGCGGCTGTACTCCCTTTATTTGAAAAGAAATCCCAGATTCTATTCATAACCGAGGGCCTTCTTTATGTATGCATAGTTACCCACTTTGTCTCCCCAGTAGTTTTTTGTCCAGAAAGGCTGCGCATCATTCTCGTATCCTTTCATATATGACGGGAGCCAAGATGGTTGTTTGTAGAGTGAATTATACACAACAATGATTGTCTTTCCTTTCTTTTGTGCCTGTCTAAATTCATGTTCAAGATAGGAATACGAATTAATTTCACCGACATCATCATTAGGACCAGGGGGCGTTAGCTGACCGTACACCTTGCAATAAGAGGCTCCGTTTGCATTCTGCTTATAAGGTGTACAGGAGCAATACGCTGGTGCAGTCATCCTTTTACAAGAACTACCTGCCGTTCTACTTGCTGTCTTATCACCTATGATAAAGATTACTGCTGAAGAAGCGTTAATCTGTCTGTTGAATTCCAGTTTTAGGTCGCATGGGCGGCAGTCAGAGTTTTTAGAGACACTACCTGAAGACACCAGTGCTGTGTCACAATAATCCACTTTATGAAGATTATCATTTCCCCACTTATGAAGTTCATCAACCACACTGCGATCACCGTCATTAAGTGCATAGTCTGCACTAATATAAACTCTTTTACTCATACATCTTTTACTTATAATAATCCTTATACCACTCCGCAAACTTTCTCAACCCCTCTCTCAGCGTTATCTTCGGTACAAACCCAAAGTCACGCTCCAAAGCAGAAGCATCAGCGTATGTTGTAGGCACATCGCCTGCCTGCATAGGAACAAGTTCCTTATGCGCTTCAAAATCATAGTCCTCGGGCAACACTCCTGCACGGACAAGCTCTTCCTGCAAGATTTGCACAAAATCCAAGAGATTCTCAGGCTGCCCACCTCCGATATTATAGATGGCGTAAGGAGCGCTTGATAAAGTTGTAGTCGGCCCTTCGACAGGCTCAGGGGCCTTTGCCTTGGGAGCTTTCTTCATCACTCGTACAATGCCTTCTACGATGTCATCCACATAAGTGAAATCACGACGGCAGTTTCCATAGTTGAAGATTTGAATGGTCTCGCCTTTGAGAAGTTTGTTGGTAAAACCGAAGTAAGCCATATCTGGTCTTCCTGCCGGACCATAGACGGTGAAGAAACGCAGGCCTGTGGTCGGAATATCGTAAAGCTTGCTGTAACAATGGGCAAAGAGTTCATTGCTCTTTTTGGTGGCGGCATAAAGGCTCACTGGATTGTCTACCCTATCGTCCACACTGAAAGGCACTTTAGTATTGCCACCATACACGCTGCTACTCGACGCGTACACCAAATGCTGTACAGGATAATGACGGCAGGCTTCTAGGATGTTGTAGAAGCCGATGATGTTGCTCTCGATATAGGCATCGGGGTTCTCGATAGAATAGCGTACACCTGCTTGAGCTGCGAGATTCACTACGATGTCGAAGTGATGCTCAGCGAATAAATTATCTACCAATTCTTTATCGGCGATACTGCCTCGAACAAATTGATAGTTTAGAGTTGAGAGTTGAGAGTTTAGAGTCAGTGGAGTGTTCGTGAGTTGAGAGTAGTAAGTATCCAGTTCTTTTAAACGATATTCTTTTAGGGAAACATCGTAATAACTATTGAGATTGTCGAGGCCAATGATGGTGCCTTGGGTCATCTCAGTGAAGAGACGCTTGATGAGGTTGGCACCGATGAATCCAGCCGAGCCTGTTACAAGAATGTTCATTTCATATAGTTTTCATTATGCAGGACTCAGAAAGCATGTCATTCCTGCTGAGGAATGTGCGTAAGCATGGAATCTATGATTTCTGAGGCCGTCTAATATGCATTATTCAAGCCGCCTCTTATAGATTGACTTCGTCGAATGCAGGGCATTTCCTCTCCTTCGCACGTGCCCTTAATGGAATGACATAAGAGGCTTGCTTTTACACTCCATCAATCTCTCTTAAATATATCCCTAGTATAAACCTTTTCCTTCACATCATCCAAGCAGCTATCATAGCGATTTGCGATAATCGCTTGGCTTAGGAACTTGAACTTAGTGAGGTCGTTCACCACCAGACTACCGAAGAAGGTTGTGCCGTCATCAAGTGTCGGCTCGTAGATAATCACTTTCGCCCCCTTGGCCTTCACGCGTTTCATCACGCCTTGGATGGAGCTTTGGCGGAAGTTGTCGGAGTTCGATTTCATAGTCAGGCGGAATACGCCTATGGTTAGGTCAGCTTCCTTGCTCTGGTCATATTGTGAGGACTCTGTATAGTACCCCGCCATCTTCAGCACCTGATCGGCGATGAAGTCCTTACGGGTGCGGTTGCTCTCCACAATGGCACGAATGAGATCTTCGGGCACGTCCTCATAGTTGGCCAAAAGCTGTTTCGTATCCTTTGGCAAACAATAGCCGCCATAGCCGAAGCTGGGGTTGTTATAATGGCTACCGATACGAGGGTCAAGACAAATGCCATCAATAATGGCTTGGGTATCGAGACCTTTCACCTCGGCGTAGGTGTCAAGCTCATTGAAGTAGCTCACACGCAGTGCGAGGTAGGTATTGGCGAAGAGCTTCACTGCCTCGGCTTCCTTCATACCGATGAAGAGCATCGGCACATCCTGCTTGATGGCACCCTCTTTCAGCAATGCGGCAAACTGATGCGCCTTCTCCGTGAGCCAGTCGAGGTCGGTGAGGGCTTTGATGGCCTCGTTCTCTTCCTCAAACTCCTCGTTCATCATCTTGGGGATGCCCACGATGATGCGGCTGGGATAGAGGTTGTCGTAGAGGGCCTTGCTTTCGCGCAGGAACTCGGGCGAGAAGAGTAGATTGAACTTCTTCAAGCCTTTGGCAGCATACTTCACATAAAGACTTCTCGTATAGCCCACGGGGATGGTACTCTTGATGACCATCACGGCATCGGGGTTGACGCTCAACACCAAGTCTATGACTTCCTCCACATGGCTCGTGTCGAAGAAGTTCTTCTGTGAATCATAGTTGGTCGGTGCCGCGATAACAACGAATTCAGCGTTCTTATAGGCTGCCGCACCGTCAAGGGTGGCAGTGAGGTTGAGTTTCTTCTCTGCAAGGTATTTCTCGATATACTCATCCTGGATGGGTGACTTCTTCTGGTTGATGAGGTTGACCTTTTCGGGAATAACATCCACTGCGGTGACGTGGTTATGTTGTGCCAACAATGTGGCGATGGAAAGCCCGACATAGCCGGTGCCTGCTACTGCGATGTTCATGGGTGTTGGTTTTATTACGGCTCCGCCTTGTCAGTCACAGATTGTGGTGGCAAGGGGCTTATTCTTAACTCGTTACGAACAGATGATTCAACCTTCCTTGGAGGAACAAAGACTATCATTCCATCCGTATCAATAATTGTACAAAGATAGGTGTTTTTTATTGTTCGGTTTTTCTTTTGCAGGATTTTCTTTCCCCTTTCTCGCGATCTTCGCATACTGTTGGCATAGTCAAGCAAGCTGTTTGAGTATGCTAACACCTTGGCATCTCCTTGCTAAGTCCTTGCCAACACCTTGCCAAAAGGGGTTATTGCATCATGCCTCTTGCTCCTTCGTAGGAGCAGCTTTGCGCTCCTATACATTGGGCTGCGTTGAGGGCCTCAGCAATGGCGATGGGCGTAAAATGGAATATCTCGTGTTTTTCTTTGTCCTTATAGAGTTCGTTGATCAAGGCAGCAGCCGTCCAGTCGCCAGCACCTGCTGTGTCAACCACGTTGTCGTTCACCATAGGCTCCAGATGCGTCCAGCCCGAATTGAGCCGATAGGTCAAGCCTTGCGCTCCCCGGGTCTGGATGAAGAGTTTGTCCTCCACATCGTCGAACTGATGATAATCCTTAATCCTCTGATCGGAAAACTTGATCACGTCAGCCACCTCAACACATTTATTGAACGTCTTCACGTCGCCTCCACGGCTGGAAGGCTCGAAGAATACAGCCGAACCTTTTTCCTTGAACGTATCGGCCAGTCTCAATATGGCAGGCGAAACCCTGTCGAAGAAAAACACTTTGGGAACAAAGTCAATCCTGGCAATGACATCATTGGTCTGCTTCAAGGTAAGCGACTTGAAATCCAGATAGAAGCGACCCATATTGTTGCGCGACTCGAACCGATGGGTTGGCACACCGTCTTTATTGATGAAGTTGCGCTGCACGATGACAGGGGTCTTGCCATCGCTGGTGGAGATAAAGTCGGTATGGACGCTGTTTTTCTTCATATCCGCAAGAAGCCGTGCGGTATCTTTCGTGCCGTCGAGACGGGCAATGGGGAAAGCATCCCATCCCATGTGGGCGAGAATCATCATCACATTGCCGCAAGTGCCTCCCACATAATAGGACACGGGGAGCCGCTCGCCATCGCGAATCAAGACATCGAGGCTGATGAGGCCGGCTCCGAGGATGATGTTGTCTGACATAAAGTTTAAAGTTAATAGTTTATGGTTTATAGTCAGTGGAGAGTGTATAGTTTAAAAGTTTAAGAGTTTAGAGTTTAGGGTTTAAGGGTCAAAGTTCAATTATGCTGTTATTATTGCCCTCGGTCAGCATAAAGGCTATGGCATTATTGGGAATCATCAGCCGACAGGAATCCCCGCCTGGCTGAAGCAACACTCTGCCATTGGATGAGATGACCGACAAGTCATTATCCAAGAATGCGCCTTGACCTTCAGGAATAATCACCGTCACATTACCCTCATTAGTCATCACCAGCTCATTATTGTCATGAATTACCCTAATTTCGCTGCCACTATACCTCATTAATGAGTTTATACTATACCAACGGTACTCTACTGTGACGCCAAGCATCCGGGCCACCAACATATCGACATCCGTATAGGGATTGCTGACCCACACCGCTGTCTGCGACCTATAGCGCAACCATGCCGCATTGATCATTGCATTCTTTATTCTGGGAAGGCTGTAGGTTTTAAAAATATCCTTTTTGCCTTTTGAATAGTCGGTTATATAGTGTTGTTGTCTCAGTCTGCCTCCGATGCAATCCGTTCCGTGGCAATCTCCATCACCAGCGGCAGACGAACCGCATCGGATTTCCTTGTTGTCAGCCTTGCACTCAGAATGCTGAAACGGTTGTGGGCAACGCTCGAAATGGGCCAGCAGCCACTCTTCGAACGAATAGGACGAGAAGGCGATGCCCACATTGGCTTGTTTTGCATAACGGAAGGCATCCTCATGGGCGGGATGCTGGTCGCAGTCGAAAACCGCCCATCCCTCAGCATAACCGTCCTCTTGCATAAAGAGAACCGTCTCCCTGACATAGCGTGTCGGTTGCGCACAATAGAGATTATAATCCTCAGCATTGTCCTCGTATTTGCAATAGTAGTGGTATTGAGGCACGTTAGACAACTTCCTTGCCAGGTGGTTGCGTTTGGGATTCTTCCGGTCAATCCTTTCCTCCGGCACGGGAACCACCTTGATGGCACAATAGCGGTCGGGCTGATGCGCCATGACATACTCTTTCAGGTCGGTGAAATACTGATACTCCGTATCGGTGCCTTCACAGACGATGACCAGGTTGTTGCTATGCGTCCTCATTGCCACCGTCGTTTGAGAACACTTGTTCGATGTCCTTGAAATTCGGCAACGCACCGAATCGACCCGACCGGTACCACTCGTCGAAAGGCAGCACTATGCTAACATCCTCGAAATCCTGCACCGAGTACAGTTCCGACTGGCCATGTTCTCCCTTCTGCGCCAACCATATCTGGTCGGCCCGCATAAGGTTATCGCCTATAATGGAGACATCGTGCGTTGTGAACAACAACTGTGCGTTGTTGGGGTTGGTTTTCTCGCTGTGGAAAAGGCGCACCAGCATGCGGAAAAGCAAAGGGTGCATGGCCACATTCATCTCGTCGTAAACGAGCATACCCCCGCTGTTCAGCACATTCAACACATTGGTACCGACGCTGAACAGGTTTTTGGTGCCTGTTGACTCAATGCCAATGGGAAATCCGACATTAATCCCGTTGCCTTTATGCACAAACACGAATTCCCATCTGTTTTGGGCTATGAATGACTTCCTCACTTCAGCTGGAATCGAATCAGGGAAGTTAAACTCTGAATCGTCGTGTTGGCGCATCTTGATGTCTTGGATGTTGCCGTCGGCCACCATCATCAACTTTTTCAGCTGTTGGAAGATGCGGCTTTGTTCACTCTTCAGGATATTTCCAGCCACTGAGCTATTGTTTAGACTCATGTCCAAAGCGCTGTCAACCATCTCGCTCTGGATGCCTCGCAGTTCGCCATACACGTTTTGCAGGCCATTAGCCTCGCGCGTTCCAAGTTCCGACATTATCAACTGGTTAGGCAGAGGATTCATGTTTGAAAGGTCGAACGTTGTGCTCCGCCATCCCTCGCCAAAAGACATATTGTAACTATTCTTCCCAACATCGAAAGTGCGGCTGAAAACCAGCAATTCATTCCCCAAGACAATCTCATTCAGCACTTCGACCAGAAACATCTGATGGTTAAAAGTGATGGAGTAGCTGTACTCGCGTTTCTCCACAACAAACAGCACTGTAATAGATGATGGTTTCTCGCGGCACTCTTTGTCCAACAAAAAGGGCTGGTACACAGGCACACCTCTCTTCACGTCAAAGTTCCTCGAGTTGGCAACTAGGTAGCTGACATCGCTAAAAGCACGAGCAATGTTGCTCTTGCCCGACGCATTGGGGCCGAGGATTGAGGCCGACTTCAACAGACGCAGGCTGGTGCCGTCTTCCAATTGCAATACCGCAATGCTGTCGGCATTAAAATCATTCTCCAACGCTTCAAAAGTCAACGACGCTTCATCTTTATATGAACGGTAATTCTTAACTTTAACTTCAACTATCATTGTATGTCTAATATTTTCAAAACAAATCTGTTTAATCTGTAATCAAGATAAGTTAACGCCTTACTCTTGTGGTTTATTGTGGGTTTAAAGATCACGATTCAGAATAGGCATCGCCTGTGATCCAGAGGAGGAAGGTGGTACTCTTTTTGTTTATTTCTTCGAAATTGCGGACATCGATGCCGTAGTCACGGCTGATGACATTATAAATGGCCACTTCGTCTTTGTTTTCCATGGCAGTGAGCAGGGCTCCCACAGAGAGCAGTTTGCTCGACAGCAGGGCTATGCCGTAGCAGGCCCTGCGGTTCACCTTACTAAGGATTTCGTCTTCCGACTTAATGAAGCGTGAAAGCATCTTGTACAACTCAAATGGGTTACGCTCGTGGGCATAGATGATGTTTTCCTTTGCGTCCTCGCGTTGGAACAGTTCCTTATACTCCTTGATGATGGAGTCGGTGCGGAAGGGGTCGAGTGCAGGATAAGGCACCACTGGGAAGTCTTCATCGGGTGAGAAATGCTCGGATATTTTGTTCCATTTCACCGTTCCGTTCTCTCCCAACAACGAAATCAAAAGCCTCAGCCTGTCGGGTTCAGCCTCCAAACCTATGCCGGGATTGAAGCCAATCATGGGTTCCAAGTCCTCGACAAAGTTGCGATACGTGATGCTTTTGTCAATCTCGGCATTCTCAGAAACCACTATGAACAGGTTGCGCTTGCCAGTACATTTGCTGATGTTTTTCACCAAATTGAAATAAAGCACACGGGGCAAGGCACTGATGTCAACCAAGATATTGTCGTAACCGGTTATTAAGTCGGCTATTTCCTTGTTCATGAACTTAACGCCTCGGTTCAAATCTTTTCCATCCCCCACTTTCAACTTATATTCCTTGAACGGGATCGAATGGTCGGCAATCAACTGGGTTCTCAGCTCAATATTCTTGGCCACCATATCGGTGTTGGGTGAATTGCGTCGGTCGCCATGAACGATGCTGAGGCAGTCAAATTCCAAACGAGCTTCGGAAAAAGCCTTGAGCACATTGTTCATACGGGGGTCGAAGCCCTCGCCCATGATGAGCAAGGTCTTGCCTGCCGGGCGGTCGGGATCGTTCCAGAACGCCACCACCTGCTCGTTGCCTTCAATCATTACATACGAATCCCAATTTCCCATTTTTCATCTTCTTTAATCCAATCTTCCAACTCTTTGAAGGTGAGCTTGCGCCATCCTCCATAGTTCAGTGGCAATGAAAATGCTCCGCATATCCACCTGTTGAGGTAGAACACAATCCACTCCTTATCCTTCTCCCCTTGCTTGGTCTCCCGTGTAAACAAGAAGTTATTGGCAAGGCACACTTTCAACACATATCCCAACTTGGAGTCGTCCATCGTATCGAAGGTGCTGCCGAAAAGCGTCTCGGCATCGCGAATGGCAAAACCTGTCACAACACCGTAGGATGAGCCAATCTGCAAAGTCTGGCTACGACAAAAGCCTCCCAAATTATTGAGGAAGGTATAAACACTCTTACCGTGTTCGTTGAAGATACGCTTCATTTTGCTCTTGCACTCCTCCTTGATGAGTTTGTCCTGAGAGGCGGCATTGAGCATCAAGGCCTTGCGGGGGCGTAGCAACTTTTGGGTAAGCAATTGTTCGTAAAGCACATTGCAGAAGCCGATGAACTGTTCTGTATTGTTCGGTGAGAGGTCTTTCAAACACTCCGTTCCGTAATACATCGGGTGGTTGAACACTGCGGGAATGATTTGCTGCGCAATCTTTACCACATCGGCCTTCACCCTCTCATCATAACTGTTCCGCTCATAAGGGAAGATAGGAAAGCCTGTCTTTGACTCACGCTGGGCAAACAGCATCACCGCAAAGGTCTGCTCGGCTTTGTCCTGAAGGGTTTCAACATTCTCATCGATATAGCCCAGCAACTCGTCATACAGAATTTGGCTTACCGCGTTGATGTGTTTCCTGCCGTAATTGATGATAGCCTCATAGTCGCTGTCAGTAAGTATGGAAGCTTGCTCTAGCGAATTGGCAAGCTTGATGTCGTGTCTTGACAGGTTGGAGCGTTTGTCCATGATACTTCCCAGCATTTTCTCAAACTTATTGTCGGTTCCGAGGTGGATGCTGTTGTAATCGCGCCCTATCATATCGGTTTTAGGCATCAGTTCCTCATAGGTGAACTTGTCGTAACGCATGGCCAGCCACACCGTGTTGGTGATGCGGGTTTCCACTAGTTCTTGGCGTAGGAAGTCAAGCTGTGTCTTCGAAAGCTTATGGCAATCGTCGAGCTGGAATATGAATTCATCCACAATAGGTTTACCCAGGATGGTGAAATTAGAGGCATGAAGATCTTTCAATATAAAGAGCGAATCGTGTCCGTTGCTTTCGTCGATGGTATCGTAAGTCTCGATAATTCCCGTAATCTTGCGTTCGATACTGGCTGCCCAGTCGAAAAGTTCCTTAGCTGTGTGGGGGGCGGGATTGGGGGCAAACTTATTAGAAAAATCCAATGATGGGGTAAACGCAATCTCGTCAAGTTGATTGTATTCAAAACTTTTCGAATCCTGCAAAGTTTTCAATTCTTGAAGCGCCTTGATTGCCACCAACGTAAAGCGGGCATTGAGCAAAGCAAAGAGCAGCCTACGGGCTTGCGGTTTGGTGAACACCTCCTCGTCTTCAAGGTCGGCATAGCTTCGGTTGGTTAGCAGGTAGGCACCGCATTTCAGAATCTTGTTGCCACTCACCACGCCCATGCTCTTCAGTGCCTTGTATAACTTGTCGTTTTCCTTGCGGTTGTTGCTTACCTTATACAAAACAGACGGAGAGAAACAGCGCAGCATGGTGGTCTTGCCTCCGCCAGGAGCACTGCAAATATAAGTGAGGTTGTTCCACAATGCACCCCTGTCACTGTAGTCTTTCAGTGGATACAAGGTGTCATCGGAAAGAAGACTGATGAACACGTCATCTGAAGTCATCTTTTCGGACGCTCTCATATTAAAGGGGTTGTCATACTGCTGCATAATCAATGGCGTGTTATTCTGTAAAACAACGGGTAAAGCGGTTGTTTATTATCTTTTTTTTCGGGCTGCCAAATGATAGGCAGCGAATTGTTGGGCGTATTATGGTTAAGCACCACGGTCAGGGCACACTGCTTGTAGCCCAAATAGTATCTCTTTTCGGCATCGTCGGAATAGCTGTTCTTGTAAGCATCGGAGAGGGCATCTTCGTGAATATAGCATTTTTTGCTAATGACGAAGAGCATATCCTTAGCTTCCTGCTCCTGATGGTTGGTGAACTTGGCATCTTCATCGAGTGTCTGAATGCAATCCACCTCTATCTTTAAGCTTTCGTGCTGCTGCATAAATTGCGCCAGCATCTCCCGGATATAGGACAATGCGTTCTTGGTGGCAATGAGGAAGTAGAGGTGTATCACATAGCCGTCGGCCAACAACTTCTTGAATCTATCGCTGTTTTCCAACACTTTAAAGAAAGTGGGTAGCTTACCAGAAAATCCGCCATCGTCTTTCACACGAATGAACGAGGTGCCGCTTGCGGTGAAATCATCCACCAGCACAATGGATTCGAACTTCTTCTCCTCGTCATTTACCAAATCGTCGCTTTTCCCCAGTTCCTTGACGAGGTCATCTATCTTGTTGTCATCGGGATAATAGTTGGTCAGCACTTGGTCGTTATTCAGATAACTGTTGCGACGGATGATATCGATATGCGAGCCGTCGCTGAGGCCAATGAACAAAGTTTTTCTTTTATGTAACTTGAACTCCTGTGAATTATCAAACAACTGGTAGTTGAATTTGTTGACAAGCTGGCCTTTCTGCTTGAAATCACCCACAACCTTTTCCCTAATCAACGGGATGATCTTGGTGTTGTAGAGCAGGTCGATCAAATGCGAAATCTGGTTGGAGTTGATGTAAATGATATACTTCTTCACAAAGTCGTACATCAATTGCCTTTCCTCCTCTTTGAACTGACTGAGCCAGAGATAGAAATTGCCCACGAACTTGATACCTGGCATAAACTGGTCGTAGGAGTCGTACTTGATGTCGGCCATGAGGTCAATTTCCTTTAACCTCTCTGTCGCCTCAATATCGTCCCAGTTCATTAACTGCGCCAGAAATTGTTTCGCCAGATTGAATCTCATACTTTAAATTTACATTTAATCACACCATCTTTGATCGTAAGGCGGCTCAGGTAGTAGAGCGTTGCGTCGAGTCCGACCATGCCCACGGGGGCGATGTTCCAGCAACTCTCGGCATTGCGCGACACCTTGTCAACACTCAGCGAAGCAGGGACAGTGAGCATCTCGTAGTCGTTGCCTTCCACACTGCCGTAGTCGCCTATGCAGAGGGTGTGCTCGACATCCTCAATCACACGAAGTTTGTTTGCCTCGTGATAGACCACAATGTCCATGCTGTGGCTGCTGAGCCATACTCTAATACCTCGCAACTGTTTGTCCCAGATAATCTCACGGCAGGTGCTATAGAGCAATTCCGTATCAGCATCGGATATCATCTCCTCGATGGAGAGCTGTTGGTTGCGCTCAGTCAACTCATATTTAATACAGTCCTTCGGCAAGCGTCTTTGTAATTCGTCGCTCAACACTTTTAGTTCGCTGTCGAAAGGCTGCTTTTTCCATTCTTTCAGTTTCTCCTCGTCACCCAAGGCCAACAGGCAAGCACCGTTGTAGTAACCTACCTTGATTTGCGGCCAATATTTTTCGTCAAATGATTTCTCGAACGAACTGCCCACCGACTTGCCACGGCCTGTGGCCACTCGAATCTCCGCACCATTGTCTAATAGGCGTAGCAAGGCGTTCTTGATGTCGTCGCGCAGTTTATCGTTGTAGCGACTAGCATGGTCTTTGGCCGACAGGGTGCCGTCGTAGTCGAAAGCCACGGTGGTAAACTTGCCTCGATTGAGACGCCGCACGAAACGCTGGCAAGCTTCACTGTAATGCCCCCATAGGCTGGCGTTTTCTTCACCTGCCACACCCAGTTTGCGACGCACCGCCACATTCAATGTAGGCTCGTTGGGGAGTATGCGGTTGGTGAGCTTGAAGTAGTCCAAGTTGTAGAGCAAGCGGCCATACGAAGGTACACCCGGTCGGCCAGGGTCAATGCCACGAGCCTCGCCCAAGGCGTTCACAAAGCTGAAGACCTTCAACAGCAGGTCGATCGACGCTTGGGGCGTTTCCAATTCGGTCTCAATATAGATTACCGGCACATCGGCTGGCATACAGGCCAAAGTCTTGTCGGCCAGCTCCTTCTCCACAGGAGTCACCAGTGCGATGATGCACGAGTTATTCTTGTTCTTGGCAAACCAATGATGCCGTCCATGGCCGAAGTTGCGGTAATCGCTCAGCAAGGCCGACCCCAAAGCCGCCTCGGTCAGCTTCGACTCGATATCCCACGCTACAGGCTCGCCCAAGGCTCCGAAGAGGACGAGAAAGTTACTTGGTTTAAGGTTCAAGGGTTCAAGGTTCAAGAGTTTGAAACTTGAAACTTGAAACTTGAAACCAACCGCAGCTTTGCAAATCAAAGTGAAGGTGGCCACGAGCGAGTTGGTGGCCAGGAAGCCGTCCTTCTCGGTGGGGATGTCCTCGCACCAGTGTTGCACCTTGGAGTGCTGCTGGAGAAATTCCTCGGTGGGGTTGCCTTTGCGGAGCGTAAGGCTCATCATGCCCGCCTCGTTATATTTCACACCATATTTAATGGCGTTCAGAATGTCTTTATTTTTTCCACTGGCACTCAAAAACAGTAGTTTGCTGCCACGTATAATTTCCCTTCCTGAATACATCAACTGCAAGGGAGTCATCGCCACAGCCACAACGCCGTTGCGCTGCCGCGACAGCATGGCCGCATAGTGGCAGGCACTGAGCGAGCCACCCGAACCAATGCACACCAGCGGGGTTTGCTTGTTCTCGCCAAACAGGAACTTCGACAACGAGGATACATCCTGCTGCGCGGCCCACTGGATGGTGGTGGGGATTTGATGTAATTCGCTATTGAATGGCTTACCCATTTTTAGTTTTTAGTTTAGAGCTTAAAGTTTAGAGACAGTTGAAAGTTGAGAATTTTAAGTTTTAAGTTCAAAGTTAAGGCTCAAGGTTTAGATATTTCTTTCGAACGAACTTCAAGACCTTGGAGGCTTCATGCCATTTGGGCTCTTTGGTGAAGTCGGGGTTGCGGAAGTATTTGTTGAACGAGGAGCCTGAGATGGGGAACTCTTCGTCATCGCTGTTTTCAACTATCGACAAAGCGGCGTACAACTTGTCACCGACGGGTCTGAGCTTCTTGAAGAGGTTCATCTCGGATGCCTCGCGCAGCAGATGCACATAGGCTTCCATTTTTATATTATCAAGACCGTCCTCCAACAGTTTCAACAGCTCCACCTGCGGTTCCCTCAGTGCGATATCAATCCTTGGCGAGAACCATTGGGCGAAGAGGCCGTTTAGGTCGGCAAGGGTCTTGCCTGTGGCCATGCAGGGCAACAAGCGTGCATTGTAGGTTTCAATACGCTGAAGCACACGGCTGATGCGCTGCTGGATATCATCGGAATGGCGGGCGGTGTTATCGAAGCGGGTCTGCAAAGTGCCCTCAAGCTGACGGCACATGGCCTCCATCAACACGAAGAGGGTTTGAAGATGTTTCTCTTCGCCATCGCTCAAAATCACGTCCTTGCGCACGAGGAAGTCAACAATGCTGTCTTCGTCGAGCACCGGGAAATGTTGACCGACTTTGAGATTGACAAAGTTCAAAGCCTTGGAGAAAAGTTCGTTGTTTGCCCAGGGCTTCGCCTTGGCCGGTATCTGCTTAGGGGCGGGATTGATTTCGCCCTCCTCGAAGATGTTTTTTAATTGGTTAAGCAACTCGTGCTGCTCGCTCTCGGAAAGATCCAAATCGGAAAGCTCATCCTTGCCGACAAGGGTTTGAATGCGTTGCTTTAGGTAAAGGAGCTGACGGATAACCGAGGTGTTGCGTTTGGCGCTGCAATAATAAACGTAATCCTGTAGTTCGGCCTGGATGGATTCCTTCTTGGCCGCATTGTCAAGATATGCCCTAAGAGCCTTGCTACGCTTATCGGTTGATAGGTGCAACGGAAGCATGGCAAGGTTGCTGAGATTGGTTTTGAGCGAATCAAGAGCCATCTCCAACTCATCAATGGCCTGATGGTAAGGCTTGCGGGCGATACTATCGTAGGGATGCTCCAGCTTGGCTTTGCCGTTGAGAGAGGCATTGCGGTCGCACAGCTTCTCCATGAGGATTTGCAGGCGGGTGGCACGTCCCTTGCCTATGGCCGTATCGTGCTCCAACTGAAATTTAGGGTTGGACAGTTTCTCCTTCCAATTCTGGATTTTGCGCAACCATTCGTCGAATGGAAAACTAACGTAGAAACTGATATCCAACCGCTCCTCCATGAGATGATACTGCGTAGTGACCCCCTCCGCTGCATTCTGGGCATACATCACAAAGAGGAGTATGTCGGTGTGGCGAAACAGGTCAGCAAGATTGGCTTGGGTCATCAGAAACTCAAGCACTTGCAGACGTGCAGTGATATGTTTTGTTTCTTCGTACATAACTATGAGTACAACAATTCCCGAGCTCTTTAGGTGATTGTTTTAGTGATTGTTTGTGCAAGATGGCTGTCTTAAAGTGATTACGAATCTCTTGTTTTTTTACTTGCTGTATATCAATAGGTTAAAAATACCATCCAAGATGATTAAAGAAGATTTTTAAGAGGGTTGGTCTTGCTCTACTATTGCAAATCGAAAACGGACGGGAAGTGCATCCCGGGTAAGTCACAAGCCTTCCGCTTTCACGAGTAAACAACAAATTGTTTCACCTTTTAATAAGTACGCTTATGAAAGACAACACACTGCTTTCGCCGCACTTTGCGCTTCGAGAGTTCATCAAGAGCGCAACGGCCATGAAGCATGGCATCGACAACCGGCCTACGCCTGAGGTGGTCGCGAACCTGAAGCGTCTCTGCATCAACACCCTCGAACCGCTACACGAGAAACTGGGGCTGCCCATCGTCATCACCAGCGGCTACCGCACCAAGGCCTTGAACAACATCATCGTACATGCGAGCCGTAAGAGCCAGCACATGACAGGACAGGCTGCAGACTTCTATGTTGCTTCAACTCCTTCGACAGGTTCGGGGACTGGCTCGACAACCAGTCATCGCGAACTGCTCATCAGGGCGTTTCGCCTAATTATCACTGAACCGGAGATTGACTTCGACCAGCTGATCATCTATCCCTCATTCATCCATGTGAGCTATGTCTCTAAGGATACCAACCACCACAAAATCATGACTGCCCAAGGCGACGGCAAATACTGCCGCCTGACACGCGAGGACGCACTTATGCTCAATTAATTATCAATTTTCAATTATCAATTATCAATTCTTAAAACCATGGCACAAATCAAACAAGTCGGCATTGGCCGCAAAACTTCCGGTACCATCGATGGTATCACCTATGTAACTCGCAACGGTAAAACCTACGCCCGTTCAACTCCTACCATGCCCAAGAAGGCTTACAAGACTCCTGCGTCTCTGAAACGTCAGGCTGTCTTCAAAATGATCCAAATGCACTTGAAGTATCATCTTCGCACCATTCGTCAAACTTTCACTCCCAAGGGTAACGGTAGCCCCTCAAACCGCTACTATGCCGTAAACTGCAAGGCCCTACGCTTGGCTCTCGATGCCCTGGCCGACCACTATTTGGATGGGGCGGAAGTAAGCCTCACCGACGTGGAGGCAGCCATCAGCGCCTATGCTGTAGAGAATCCTACCTCGATTTGCATTGCCAAGCTGAGTGGCTATGGCGAGGTTTACCTCACTGGTGAATGGCCTGCTACCATCACCCTGAATGCCCTTGGTGGCGACAGCACCATTATCATCATCGTAGCTGAAAACGGCACCACGACTACCATCAATGCCGATGGCACTACTAAAGCAAGTACCCCTAACGACAAAGTATGACCTTAATAATTCACAATTAAAACTACAAAGCGATGAAAAAGCTCATCAAATTCTTCTCAACTCTATTCGGATCAAAGAACACCGATGCAACACCTGAAAATCCTGAACCTAACGAGAGCCCTAGAAAAGCCCTCTGGAAGTTCATCATCCAAACTCTCATCAGCATCCTCACCGCAATTCTAACCGCTTTGGGTGCTTCATCCTGCGTACATCATCTGATGTAAATTTTCTTAGTCACACAGATTTCACGGATTTCACAGATCTGTGTTATCTGTGTGACTTCTTTAACCCATAACCTTTATAACAATGAGACAGATTAATTATATCATTATCGATGACAGCGGGCTGAAGAACCGTGTGCATCATTACAGCATCAACAGCAAGGGCTTCGTAGTTGAGAATACTGACATCCGCAAGTCAGTGAAGGTCATCGACCGGAAGGTGGATCCCGATGGATATAACACGAGTTCCATTGTGATACGCTGCAAAGCGTTAAAAGAGGCTAGTTGCAGAGAAGGTCTAAAAGACTTGCTTGTGGAACTTCGCCATCACTTCCCAGAGGCCTTGATACTCGGAGCCAAAGAAATTGGGAACTATTTTATTCGAGTCTCTGACGAAATGAACCAACTGAGGCTTGAACTATCAGATATGCCGTAAAGGTGTAATTACAGACGTCCGTCAACAATACTCCTATCCAGCGTACACTTCACATCAAACACCACATGCTTATCCTTCAGCAGACCAAGGATATCCAAACCTTCAAACTTCTGATGCGCCACGGCAGCAATGCAGGCGTCAAACTTCTGCTTGGGCAACTCGTTCACAACCTTAATTCCGTACTCATGTTCTACAATGGCAGGATTGGCCCATGGGTCATAGACAGTGATGTTGAGGTTGTACTCCTTCAAGGCCTTGTAGATGTCAATAACCTTGGTGTTGCGCACATCGGGGCAGTTCTCCTTGAAGGTGAAACCGAGGATAAGGATATCTGATTCAAGCACTTGAATGCCTTTCTTCAACATTAACTTGATGGTCTCTGTGGCCACATACTCGCCCATGCCATCGTTCATTCTACGGCCAGCAAGGATGATTTCGGGATTGTAGCCATAACGCTTGGCGCACTGAGCCAAATAGTAAGGATCCACGCCAATGCAGTGGCCACCTACCAGTCCTGGACGGAAAGGCAGAAAGTTCCACTTGGTGCCAGCGGCTTCCAATACATCGAGGGTGTCGATGCCCATCTTGTTGAAGATCTTGCTCAACTCGTTCACAAAGGCGATGTTGATGTCGCGCTGCGAGTTTTCAATCACCTTGGCAGCCTCGGCTACCTTAATGGTCGGGGCAAGATGCGTGCCTGCAGTGATGACACTGCTATACACCTCATTGATGTATTTGCCAATCTCAGGTGTTGAGCCGGAGGTCACTTTCTTGATATGCTCCACGGTATGCTGCTTGTCGCCCGGGTTGATACGCTCGGGGCTGTAGCCTCCGTAGAAGTCGACGTTCATCTTCAAGCCGCTGACCTTCTCCACCACAGGGATGCATTCGTCTTCGGTTACACCAGGATAGACGGTGGATTCATACACCACCACATCACCCTTACCGATGACCTTGCCAACGGTAGTGCTGGCACCAACGAGGGGTGTAAGGTCGGGGTTGTTGTCGCTGTCCACGGGTGTGGGGACGGCCACCACATAGAAGTTGCAGTCCTTGATGTCTTCCAACTTGGTGGTGCACTTGAAGCTGTGGTTCTTGATAGCATCCTGAAGCAAATCGTCAGCCACTTCGAGGGTGGCATCATGGCCAGCCATCAGGGCATCCACACGGGCTTGGCTCATGTCGAAGCCAATGGTGGGGTATTTGGTTGAGAACAGGCGTGCCAAGGGCAGGCCGACATAACCTAGGCCGATTACACAGATTTTGGTGTCTTTCATTGTATCTATTGCTTAAATTATTGTTTTTCTTTTTATTGCGAAAACTTGCTAAAATCATTATTTGTTTGCGAAAAAGTGCGAAAACTATATCGTTTTTTCACAAAAAAAGACAAAAGTTCGTAAACTCACAGCGAAAAGAAGTTCAAACCAAATCATCTCACATTACTGTTCAAAATGCGAACTGGGGTTATATATTCTTCATTAAAGTTAACGAGGATACCCAACTTATAACCTGTGATGCCAAGGTAATTACGGACTTGGGCTTTGTGGGCATCAGTCAACTCTGAAACAGCTTTCAACTCAACGATAATCTTGTCATAGCATACGAAATCGGCAATATAAGAAGCATCCATCTTCTCACCTCGATAATACAACTCGTAGCGCTTTTCGCGTTCAAAAGCAATCTTTTGAACTTTTAGCTCTTTTTCCAACGCCTCCTAATAGACCCGCTCCAACAATCCTATCCCCAAACGCTTATGAACCTCAAATATGGCACCTACAATCTTATGAGACTCATTAGGGTAGACAAGATAATCCATATAGAAACACTATTTTTTCGTAGCTTTTCGCCGTTTTCGTCTATTTTCGCAATCTCATCAAAGATTTGCTTTATACCATTCAATCGCCTCATTCAACCCACGGGCAAAATCATACTCAGGATCATAGCCCAACAATTTCTTCGCCTTGCTGATATCGGCATTACTATGTTTGATGTCGCCTGGGCGGTCGGGGCCAAAGTGCGGTTCGATGTTCTTGTCCAAGGCTTTGGTCAAGCTATAATAAATGTCAATGAGGTACTCCCTGCCGCCATAAGCCACATTGAACACCTCACCATTGGCCTCATCAGGAGCCAGACAAGCCTTCAAATTGGCCTCAATCACATTTTCGATATAGGTGAAGTCGCGACTCTGCTTGCCATCACCGTTAATAGTGGGTTGTTCATTGTTCAACAGCATCTTGATGAACTTGGGAATCACAGCGGCATAAGCACCATTCGGATCCTGTCGTCTTCCAAAAACATTGAAATATCTTAAACCTATGGTCTTCAAGCCATAGTGTCTGGTATATTGCTTAGCCCATTCTTCGTCACAACGTTTGCTCACAGCATAGGGAGACAATAAATTCCCCTCCACACCCTCTTGCTTGGGTAGATGAGCCTCATCGCCATAGACGGATGAACTGGAAGCATAGACAAAGGTCTTCACATGGTTTTGTCTGGCGGCCTCCAACATGTTTAATGTGCCTTGTATGTTATTCAAACTGTAAAACAGAGGCATTTCGATGCTCCTAGGTACACTTCCCCATGCAGCCTCGTTCATTACATAATCCACTCCTTCGCAGGCTTTCATGCAGGTGTCTAAGTCTTTGATGTCGCCCTTGATGAACTCGTAGTTCGGGTTGTCGAGGAAGATATCCACGTTGGACTGCTTGCCCGTGCTCAAGTCATCCAAGCAACGGACTTTATGGCCTAATTTAAGAATGGCCTCGCAGAGGTTGGAGCCGATGAAGCCGGCACCGCCCGTGACGAGGAATAAAGTGTCTTGGGGAAATTTGAGGTTTGTGTACATTAACGTTTAATTGAGAATTGACAATTGATAATTGATAGTTTGGAGTTGAGGTTTTAGAGTTTAGAGGCAGTTGTGAGTGTAGAGTTGTTAGTTGAGAGTAAATCCTTTTTACGGCTTCGCCTTGTCAGTCACAGATTGTGGTGGCAAGGGGGGCTAAATTAGTTATGAACGGGACTTCACAACTTCTGATTGAAGCCTTCAGTTCGTATTTGGTTGCAAAGATAAGGGATTTTTGGTTTTAGAATTCTGATCCTTGAATGACACTTCCTAGGGCTGCGAAGGGTTTGTTTTTGCTCGCACTTGGGTGTCTAATCTTTCTTCTTCTTTTTACCCTTCAACATCTTCTTTTCCTCGCTGGCCAAGCGACGCTCTACTTTTTTGACATCTTCTGCAGGCGGGAAGCTTTCGGGTATAATACCGCGCTCGGTAAGCATTTTACGCACAGCCGCGTTGTTTTCAACATGTTCCCTTGTGATGGAAGCTTCGCCCTGTAAGTCTTTTGCCTGCACGTTCACGCTGGTCATCTCTGCGGCAAAGTCCTTTGCTTTGATACTGATTGTAGGCAAAAAGTCGGCAAGAGGGCGCGACTGGGGTGCACCAAGACGGTGCTTCATCATATTGGTGCTTAGATGGAACAATGCTTGGTCTCCTTTTGAACGAATGATGGCAAAAGTCTGGTCGTTAACGCCTCGCTCATACAAAATGCCTGACAACTTGCGCTCCGTTTCCTGCAATTTGGCACGAGCTTTAACGCGCTCTGTCTCAAGCAATCGCTGCTCTATCAGTTCAGCCTTGCGGGTCTGAACTGCAAAATAGGTTTGAGCAAAGGCTATTTGAGGCTTACGCGGATCGCCATTCTGCGCTATCAAGTAACAAGCATAACGAGTCAACATAATGTCATCTACCTCACGCTGAGCTCCTTTAGCAAGGTCTATCATTTTGCTGACGTCAGCAAAATGATCAGTTATCTCCTGTCCAGCATTTTGGCAAGCCTCTTTTGCCTTGTCTATCACGTTGTTGAAGTTACGCCACTGCTGATAACCCAATAACGTGCATAGTTCTCGTGCACTCCAACATTCCGTCTCTTCTATCATGCATACCGCATCCTCATAACTCTTGAAAAGTGCCAATACTTCTTCTTTTTTCATAACTTTGTTTGATTTCTGTTCTACGCTATCATAATCTCGTCAATATCTCCACAATCTATAAATTTGCAACGCTAACCCACAAACGAAAACCATCTTAACCTCACCTATCTGTGGTTCAAACTTCGAGACGCATTACACTCCGCCTTGTCAGTCATTTTCATAAGTTTAGAGTTTAGTGTTTAGAGGCAGTTGTGAGTGTAGAGTTGTTAGTTGAGAGTAGATCCATTTAACGGCTTCGCCTTGTCAGTCATTTTCATGAGTTGAGTGTTTAGAGTTTAGAGGCAGTTGTGAGTGTAGAGTTTAGAGTTGAAAGTGTAATTCTCTTTTCGTTTCTTTCGGGTTTTCCGATGTTTAAAACTACAACGCTATCGAACTCAAATAGTTCAAGAACTCTTTCACGTTTGCAAAGGAATTAAGTAAAACGCAGGGTTAGTTGGTCATCAAAGCGATAATTAACGAATCAATTAAATAGGCGATTAATTACCCGACTATGCTTCTTCCAACTGTATTCTCAATTCACCCAACCGCATCAGTTCAGAATTCTTATCGCTTTCTATCTTCAAATAAGCCATTTGTTTCCAAAACTCGCGCACCAACGGACTCGTCTGGATATGTCTCATGCAAATGTCAACAATCTGCTTGTTTAGTTTTACTATTTTGTCTATCGTGCTCTTTTTCACATTACCATCAGCCAAGTCTTTTTCGATTTCTTGCACATCTGAACCAAGCAAAACACAGCTAAGCTCTTCAAGTCCATTCTTGTCATCTTCTGTAATGGTCGGCATAGCTTTAAATGTTGCTATGGCCGATAGCATACTTCTGATATAGTTTATGAAGCTGTCATGCCAATTGGCGAGGTATTGAGATTGTGCCTTGGTTGGCTTTCTTTGGTCATGGCAACAGTCAAGACTAGCTTCAGGACTGTAGATATAGCCACGCCCCTTTTCAGTAAGTCGAAGGCATTGTGGCGTTCCTTCCTCGTATGTGAAATAACCGTTTTCAATAAGTTCGTTAAATACACCAACAAACAAGTCTCGCTCCTTAGGGTTCAACTCAAGAAGTCTGTTCTGGATAATACGGAACAAGACAATTTGCCCTGCACCTACATTGGCTTGTCTGAAAAAGTCAAGTATCCATTCCGCCATCTCGCTTTTCTTCGTCATCATAATGCTTCCTTTTCTTCATTTACTCTTTCTTTCAACAGCTGTTCGACGACGCTGATGAAACCATTGGGTTGCAAGGCCTCCAATATTTCATGATTCGTCAAACCCTCAAAAGAGCTCAAATCCAAATTGAGAATAAACTTGCGACGTTCCATCAAACTGCCTTCGTTCAGGTTGAACGAGTCTATTGTATAATTAACCCGTTCTTTTTCAGCATCTCCCAATCCATCCATAGGCACCATTTTCCCCGAAAGCTCATATTTGAAAAACTGTTGCGCATCTTCAACAACCGGGTTGATGAGTCTTTCATTGTCCGTTTGATTGCAAACAACATTGTCTTTGTATCTTGCTCCGTAAGTATCATCTTTACTGTCAACAACATAATTGTTTCACTCGAATATAAGATTCGGATACAACGTCTGCTTCTTGAAATGGTCTATGTGTGAGTTTTCATATCTAATGGGAGCCTCTGTATAGCCACTCAAACCATGTTGTTCTTGGTTTAGAATATGTTCACGCCAAATGGGACTCGCCTCTTTCGCATCTTCCCATCTGTCATGGTGATTGTGACGGATAAAGTCAACAAAATGTTGAATAGGGGCACCTTTATCAAGCTTTCTCATAAGCTTTTCTCTTTTGGGCCAACTGCAAACGCATTTTGGCCGACTCTTCAAACTGAACACCAAGTTTGGCCAGTGTATCCAAATTCCGCTCAACCAATTCTATATCCGTCTTTTCTTTTGCCAACTCGGAAGCAACTCCATCTATCATAGTTTGTACTTCTGGGTTACGTACTTCATTCAAACTGAAAAAACGTTTCAAAATATAGTCTCCATTATCTCCGTATGGAATGTCAGACACCTCCAAACGTTTCCCATCTCGCAATACGACCAATTGTCCACTGTCTCTCAAACTTGACAAAACAAGTGAAGAGTGAGATGTGATGAAGAATTGACAGTTAGGGAACTTCTTTTCTAGATTGCTGATGACATGGAGTTGCCACGAAGGATGCAAATGTAAATCCACTTCATCTATCATCACAATTTGTGAGCCCAATAAAGGAGAGTCACCGCCAACATTGCTTGTCGCCAAGCGTCTTGCAATGTCAAGAACAAGAGTGATATAACACTTCTCACCATCAGACAACTTGTCAAAACTAATCTTTTGGTTGTTTTTTTGAATCACCAGTTGTGTTGGCTTGTCTTCAATCCTAAGGTTCGAGTAGCCAGGAAACACATCCGATAAACAATCCCTAACAGCATCCAACGCTTCGTTATGGTATTTTGGATTGAACCAAACTTTCATGCGGTTTTCTTCGTTTTCACTTTCGTAAAACCAGTTGAAAAACGATTTCCAATTGGCAGATGCAGAACTATCAAAAATAGAAAGATCTTTTTTCTTTTTGGACAAAGACTTGTCGTAACGAACGGGATTTACATTCCGATTGACCCCATAATACGATAACAGAGGCTTCTCTTTCTCAAAAGACGACTGTATTTGTTCGACAAACCTATTCAATTGTTCCAAATCCGTTTGTTTTTGTGGTTCGGGATGAGAAGCTTGTTTGGATTTATAAAGAGTCCAACTCGCATGTATGCCATCATGCTCAACCATAACAGACATAAAACAATACTGGGCTCCGAAACGGATGTCATCTTTATGGATAGATTTACCCTTGCCTTTTGTAGAGTCGAGTCTTGCGACAAGCCATGAGTAAAGAATGTTTATGGCATCCAACACTGTTGATTTTCCAGCTCCGTTGTCACCAATAAACACATTTACACTATTGGAACAATCTAATTCCAAATACTCAATCGCACGAAAGTTTTCTATGACAAGATGCTTGATGATCATAAAACAACAATTAAAGTCCGTTTATTATTATATGTAGGGTACTTGGTTCCGCACCACCTTCCACGGGGATGACACGCCTGCTGTATGGATAGCTTCGCCCCGTCAGTCACATTCCGTGTTGACAAAGGGCTGGTTTTCAACAATTTTACAAGTAAACCGAATGCAAGCTATATGCATCAATTTGCTTGCTTTTATTTTAGGGTACAAAGATAAAGGTTTTTCTTATAAATAACTCCTTTTTTAAGATAATGAGGTATTATATCGAATTCCCCTGAAGAGGGGACAAAAAACAAGCGGACTCGGTTGGATCGAATCCGCATGCTATTCAGACAAATTTATTTATGAAGTGAAAAGGTGTTTCCTTCGCTCTTGGAATACTGTTGGCATAGTCTAGCAAACTGTTTGAGTACGCCAACACCTTGGCATCACCATGCTCAGACATCACCAAGTTTTTACCAAAATGGTCCAAGATTTTAAGGATCTTGGTTCAGACGTGTTATCACGACACAATGTCGCAAAAACTTGACAGGCATGGGACAAGCATCTGTAACGCGGTCACGGTGAGGGAATAAAATGCTCAGAACATGGCGGCGATACTGTGGCGGTGCTTTTTGCGATAGTTAGGATTGGGTATCATAAACCGTTGCTTTTCCTCATCGGAAAGATCAGCAATAGCAACACCCTTACTATCGGCATACGCCTTGATGGCCCGAATGTCAACAAGATAAGGCATCAACGACTCATCTACAGGCTCGTATTCCTGCGACAAATAATCCTTATATTTCTTCTCCAGTATAAGCATAGCTATAAGTTTTAATTATTTCTTGCATCTCTTTTTCAAACACACAGAACTGATAAGGATGAAGTATGCCAACATGGGTGGCGTTCATCTTCTCCATATAGTGCTGCAGCACTTTCTGGTTGGCGGCATAGCCATAGACGGCGCCACCGAAGCCTGCTTTGGCCGATTCGCTTCCGGCAATGGCGAACAGATGGCCGCCAACCCCAGCATACTTTGGCATATCGTACATCTGAGGATTGTTCTGTGGAGCAGTGCACATCCAAGCGATGTACATGGCCTTTAACTCATCGTTACGTTTGAGAGCCACAAGCCCCTGAATATCAACTGTCCCTTCCAACACCAAGGCATACACCTCGTAATCCTCCACTATTTTTCCCCAGTTGACATACCAGCCGCTTTTGCGGTTAAATTTACCGAGGAAGCTCTTGCGCCGGATACGAATAACCTCGGTATTCACCACCTCGCCCGTCAGATTATCCTTCAGGCAAGGGGTAAAATCATCAATCCACACATCAATTTCCCTTATCTTGCTTCCGTCACCCATATCGTAGGTTGTTGATTTGCAAAAATACTAATTATTTCTATTCTCCGCAACCTGGACAATGCGTTGAGAATTGAGAATTGAGAATTTACAATTGATAGTTTAGTGTTTAGAGGCAGTGGATAGTGTAGAGTTGAGAGTTATTTGCATCCAGAGCTATACTCACCGAACGATGAGTTCCTTGATGGCTTCAACGATAAACCGAGCGTCATCCTCGGTCACATACGGACCGGATGGCAGGCACAAACCCACCTTGAACAAGGCTTCCGACACGCCATTGACGTAGGCGGGAGCGTTCTTGTAAACCGGTTGCTTGTGCATGGGCTTCCACAAAGGACGACTCTCAATGTTCAACGCATCCAATCCTACGCGCAACGCCTCCACATTGTCGTTAGGCTGGCAATCGGTAGTAGGATTGTCGACAGCATGGATCACACTAGCAACTCCACCCACAACACCCGTGACGACCGTCTTATAGGCGTTCTCTTGCCCTTTTACCCTTACTGAAGGGTCGATGGTGATGGTGTTCAACCAATAATTGGAGTCGTAGCGCTTGTCTGGATTGGCATGCAACCTTATACCCTCGACATCCTTAAACAGCTCCGCATATAGCGCGGCCAGTTTCTGATGATGTCGGATATGCTCATCGACAATGGTCATTTGACCTCGTCCTATCCCCGCACAAACATTGCTCATACGGTAGTTGTAACCGATGGCCTCGTGTTGGTAATAGGGATAAGCCTCGCGAGCTTGGGTAGCATACCAAAGGATCCTATCCTTCGATGCCTTGTCCTCGCAGATGAGCGCACCACCGCCAGAGGTGGTAATCATCTTGTTGCCATTGAAACTCAACACGCCATACTTGCCAAAGGTGCCCAACACACGCCCCTTCCATCTAGAGCCAAAGCCCTCAGCGGCATCTTCCATCACAGGAATGCCATATCGGTTGCCAATCTCCATGATGCGCTCGATGTCGTAAGGCATTCCATAGAGCGCCACGGGAACGATTGCCTTGGGTGTCTTACCCGTTTTTGCAATACGGTCTTTGATGGCTTCTTCCAACAAGTCCGGATCTATATTCCAAGAGTCCTTCTCCGAGTCAATAAAGACTGGCGTTGCACCTAAGTATGTAATAGGATTGGAAGAAGCGCAGAAAGTGAAGCTCTGGATCAAAACCTCATCACCGGGACCCACACCACAGGCAAGCAAACCAAGGTGAACGGCCGCCGTACCCGAGGAGAGCGCCACCACTTCCTTGCCTTCGCCTACAAACTTCTGTAGGTCGTCTTCAAAGCCATTCACATTAGGACCCAGGGGTACCACCCAGTTGGTATCGAATGCCTCTTGAACATATTTTTGCTCATTGCCCGAAAGATGACAGAGGCAGAGCAGGATTTTTTCTTTTCTTTTCTCCATATATGATTTATTATTTTTTCTTTTTTCCTCGTGCTCAAAGTGAGGGACAAGCACCTACTTACAACTATTACCTCTCCGCACGCATGGGGTTGTTCAAAAAGTCGTCGTAGGCCAAACGGATACCGTCTTTCAATTCGGTCTTGTAAGTCCAGCCGAGTTGGGTTGCCTTGCTCACATCCAACAGCTTTCTTGGTGTGCCGTTCGGACGGGTGGTGTCCCACTTGATTTCGCCTTCATAACCCACCACCTTGGCAACGAGTTCAGTCAAAGCCTTGATGGTCAATTCCTTGCCTGTTCCCGCATTGACGGTCTCATTGCCGCTATAGTTGTTCATCAGGAAGACGCATAGGTTGGCGAGGTCGTCCACATAAAGGAACTCACGCAAAGGCGAGCCATCGCCCCAGCAGATCACTTCCTTCAGGCCGTTGACCTTGGCCTCGTGGAAACGGCGAATCAAAGCCGGCAACACATGGCTGTGCTCGGGATGGTAGTTATCGTTGGGACCATAAAGATTGGTCGGCATCACCGAGATATAGTCTGTGCCATACTGACGGTTCAAAAACTCGCAATATTTCAGGCCGCTGATCTTGGCCAAGGCGTAGGCCTCGTTGGTCTTCTCCAACTCGCCTGTGAGCAGGCACGATTCCTTCATCGGCTGGGGTGCCATACGGGGATAGATACACGACGAGCCAAGGAACTCCAGCTTCTTGCAGCCGTTTTTCCATGCCGAATGGATGACGTTCATCTCAAGGATCATGTTGTCGTACATGAAGTCGGCCAAAGCCGATTGGTTGGCGACGATACCTCCCACTTTCGCGGCGGCGAGGAACACATATTCAGGTTTTTCCTCAGCGAAGAATTTTTCCACTTCAATTTGACGGGTAAGGTCAAGCTCCTTATGGGTTCTCGTTACTATGTTTGTATACCCCTGGCGTTGCAGTTCGCGCACAATGGCCGAGCCCACCATACCACGGTGCCCAGCCACATATATTTTACTGTCTTTGTTCATGTTGAATTAGTTTAGAGTTGAGAGTTTAGAGTTGAGAGTCAGTTGTTAGTGTAGAGTTGAGAGTATAGAGTTATAAAGTAGAGCATTTTGGTATTATTGTTTGGCGTCAGAGGGTTGGTACGAATTAAGAAGGCCAGAAAGAAGTCGAGCGTCTTCTTCAATAAGAAGATCCATACTCACGCGGTCGTCTGTTGTGATATAACCAAGATCCTCTGCTATCTCGAATTGAGAAGAGACTTCCATTAAAGAGCCATAGGCTATCTCTATGAAATGAGCCTTGTCTTTAACTGAAAAACGGTTTACGCCTTCGGCAATGTTTGAAGTTACGGAGACAGAAGCTCTTCTTAACTGGTCACACATTGCATAACGTTCCTCTACCGGGAACTTCTTAAGAAGCTTGTACGTTCTCTTTACTACTTCCTTAGCTTTTTGATAAGCTATTAACTTACGATAACCAAATACTTCCATACTTTAAACTCTAAACTTTTTAACTACTCTAAACTCTACACTCTAAACTCTCAACTTTCTTCCAAATGAGCCTTCAAATAAAGCTTCTTCACAAACCTCATATCATGCTCAACCATGATTTTGACCAGTTCTTCGAACGAAGTCTTGCGCGGGTTCCAGCCGAGGAGCGTCTTGGCCTTGGTCGGGTCGCCAAGCAGCTGTTCCACCTCAGCGGGACGGAAGAAACGGGGATCGACCTCGACCAACGACTTGCCCGTAGCCACATCTATGCCCTTCTCATTCACACCCTCTCCTTCCCAACGCAACTCGATACCGACATGCTTGAAAGCCAATGTGCAGAAATCGCGCACCGTATGGTACTCGCCCGTGGCGATGACGAAGTCCTCAGGCTTTTCCTGCTGCAGGATGAGCCACATGCATTCCACATAGTCCTTGGCATAGCCCCAGTCGCGGAGCGCATTAAGGTTGCCGAGATATAATTTGTCCTGATAACCCTGTTTGATGCGGGCGGCAGCGAGGGTAATCTTACGGGTAACGAAGGTCTCACCACGACGTTCGCTCTCATGGTTGAAGAGGATGCCGTTGACGGCGAACATGCCATAGCTCTCACGATAGTTCTTCACAATCCAGAAGCCGTATTGCTTGGCCACGCCGTAGGGCGAACGCGGATAGAATGGTGTCGTCTCCTTTTGCGGCACTTCTTGCACCAGGCCAAAGAGTTCAGAAGTGGAGGCCTGATAAATCTTGCATTTCTTCTCTAGACCCAAGATGCGCACGGCCTCAAGGAGGCGCAATGTGCCTACGGCATCGGCTTCGGCAGTGTATTCGGGACAATCGAACGAAACCTTCACGTGGCTTTGGGCAGCCAGATTGTAGATTTCGTCGGGCTGCACCTTTTGGATGATGCGAACCAAGGAAGACGAGTCGGTCATGTCGCCATAATGCAAGGTGAGGAGGCGTTTGTTCTTCATGTCGCGCACCCATTCGTCGAGATAGAGATGTTCGATGCGACCCGTGTTGAACGAAGAAGAGCGACGAATGATGCCGTGCACTTCATAGCCTTTTTCCAAAAGGAACTCGGCAAGGAAAGAGCCGTCTTGGCCTGTGATACCTGTGATTAAAGCGGTTTTCATAATATACTATAACTTATTTATTATATCGACATAATTTTCAATCACATACGCCACATCTTCATCACTCAAACGGGTATGCAATGGCAATGTCACCTCATTCTCGAAAAGATGGAAGGCATTCGGGAAGTCCTTGATGTCGAAGCCAAGAGCTTTATAGGCCGTCATCATCGGCAGGGGCTTGTAGTGAACATTGCAGGCGATGCCTCGCTCGGCCATCTTCACGATGACCTCGCGGCGTTCCTGGTCTGTTCGACCGAGGAGACGGGTAAGATAAAGATGACCGCTGCCGGAAAAGTCAGCACCATAATGCTTCAACACAGCCACGGGCAGGTTGGCCAAAACGGCATCGTAGGCCTCAATGATTTGACGGCGACGCGCCAGCAAGCCTTGATAGCGGCTCAGCTGTGCCAAGCCGATGCCTGCCATGATGTCGGTCATGTTGCATTTGTACCATGGACCAATGACATCATACTCCCAAGAGCCCAGTTGGGTCTTGGCCAAGGCATCCTTATTCTGTCCATGTAGCGAGAATAATTGTGCAATACGGTAAAGCAGCCCGTTCCAAGTTTCCCCTTCAATATAAGGCACCGTTGGCATATAATCTCCCAACTCTCCATTCTCCACTCTCGACTCGCCAAAAGGCAGGTTCCACACCATGGCACCGCCCTCGGCAGTGGTGAGGTTCTTCACGGCATGGAAGCTGAACGAGGAGAAGTCGGCGATGGCGCCTGCCATCTTGCCGTGCCATTGCGCACCGAAGGCATGGGCGGCGTCGGCAGCCACGATGATGTGGCCTATCCGTTTCTGGATAGCATTTGCGGGACGGAAAAGCTGCCTCTTGGCTTCCACCACGGCATACACCTTGTCATAATCGCAGACAATGCCTCCCAAATCCACGGGACAGATCACCTTGGTGTGCTCCGTGATGGCTTCGGCCAACTTGTCGTAGTCCATCTCCACGCAGTCGGGCTGGCTATCCACCAACACGAGCTTGCAGCCCACATGTTGGGTGACAGATGCCGAAGCCGTGTAGGTATAGGCCGGCACGATGACCTCATCCTCAGGGCCTACGCCAATCAGCCGCAGCACCATCTCCATGGCGGCGGTGGCAGAGCTAAGACAGACAGCCTTGGGCAAGCCTAAATAAGATGCTATCTGACGCTCAAATTCCTTGGTCTTAGGACCTGTGGTAATCCAGCCACTTAATATGGCCTCAGATGCTAGTTTGGCTTCCGCTTCCGACATATCCGGAGGGGAAAAAGAAATATTTCTTTGCATTATAGTCATGTTTATTACAATTATCAGATTTTTGGATTATTGAGTTACTTGGATTATTGAGTTACTTTATTCTTTTCTGCGACCATTATTAATAATTTTTCCCTCACGAACCTCAACATCTATCTTCACCACTTTTGCAGGATTCCCAACAACTATACAATTACTAGGGATGTCTTTAGTGACTATACTTCCAGCACCCACAACTACTTGATTTCCAATATTTACACCTGGCATTATCATAGCATTTGTTCCTATGATACAATTCTCTCCGATAATAGGGGGAACAAAATAATCGCGGCAATTATCGTGTGCCAATATCATGGATCCGGCAAGTATTCGCGTACCATCGCCGATATGGATTCCACGAATTCCCTTATCCAATAATGCTTTATGAGAGATTATCACATCGTTTCCTATGTTGTGATGATAAATATGCCTATACTTCCAAACTTCCCATTTTGAAGTTAAAAGCCAAATTTTCCTTCTAAATGCACCAAGTGTCATATTCTATATTTTATAAATGTTTCACATTTTCCACCACCATCTTCTGTGTCTTCAGTATCATCGTGCCCCAAGTAAGACCAAGACCGAAAGAAGAACAGACTAATGTGAGCGGGCGGGATTGTAACTCTTCCCGGAGATTATAGGTCATCAACATGGGCACAGAAGCACCGCCCAAGTTGCCGAATTCCTGAAGGTCGTAAGGGGTCTTCTCCAATGGGAGTTTTAGCTTCTTCACGATTCTGTCCACAATCAGCTTGTTGGCCTGATGGATAAGGAAGAAGTCGACGTTCTCGGTATTCAACCCATATTTTTCCATGAGGTTCTTAATGCTGATAGGTGGCCTCGAAATAGCGAAGGATAACACGCTCATGCCTTCTATCAGCGTATCTTTGGGCGCACGAATGATGCCATTGCCAAAGTCTTCCTCGATGAACGACTCTGCCGTGATGGGATGACGATAACCACCATGCGGCGTAATCAATGCTTGATAGCCAGAGCCTAAAGTATTGAACTCGATGATGATGTCTTCCGCAGTAGGGTCATACTCTAAGGCCATGGCCGTGCCGCTGTCGCCGAACAAAGGCACACGGCTCTTGTCCTTCAACGAACCCATGCGAAGTGCCGTATCGCCCACCAACAACAAAGCTCGTTTTACCGTTCCAGCACTCAACAGATTGCCCGCCACATTGATGGCATACATACTACCACAACACCCCATCGGAATGTCCAATACGAAAGTACTAGTCGGCAAGCCCATACGATGCTGCAGGATACCTGCCGTTGGCGGGGTCTTGTAGTCGCCAGTCACCGAGCCGAACACCAGCACATCGATGCTTTCCTTTTCCCAACCCAAAGCAGCCAACAGGCGCTCGGCAGCATCTTGGCAGAGGTCGGAAGTGCAAAGGTCGTCGGGACCGATGTAACGGTTCTTGATGCCAACCGTGTTGTCAAAGATATCGGCTTCTTCTTGAGTGAAGATGTCGAAGTCGGCAGTCTTCACTGCATGGTTCGGGACGGTGCCCGTCACGCCGCGCACTGCCACATTCTTGATTTCCCAAAGTGCCATTACAATTCGATTTCGTATTTACCGAGGATGGCCTTGGCATTGTCGTAAGAGGTAAACTCGAGGATGTCCTCAGGGTCGAGCATGATGTCGAAAGCGTCCTCAACAGCCGATGTGAGGCTCAATTGGCGAACGCTGTCCCAACCATCGATGGCTTTGTTGTCGAAACCGGCACCTAAAGCCGAAACATCCACGGAAAACACTTCGCAGAAGATATTGTTCAGTTTTTCTAAATTGTTCATGATTAAACTTTTATATTGATTGTTTATTGATTTATCACTTTTCCAGCTTCGTTGCGCAGAATTGCGTCAACAAATTGTATCTCTATATTCTTGTGGAACAGATGGGTCTTCTCTTCGATGAACGCAGGCAACACATCAACAAGCTCGGGCTTCGTGACAAGGACAATCAGTTTCTCATCATTGCCCTTGCAGTAGCAGTCGGCCTTATATTCCGACTTGATGAGATTCTCCACCTCATCCAAACCGATGCGCAAGCCGAAGATCTTCAGGAAACGTTTCAAACGTCCCACGATGAAATAGCAACCGTCGGCATCACGATGCGCCAAGTCGCCCGTGTGCATCACGCCATGGTTCTCATCACCTTTGAGTAGGTCTTCCCTACTATTGGCATAGCCCATTGTGACATTCTCGCCTCGATACACCATCTCTCCTGTTGCTTCGCCCTCGAAGGTCTCGTTGCCATTTTCATCAACGATGGACAACTGCCCTCCTGGCTCAGCCATTCCAATGCTACAAGTTTTTTCCATAGCCAGTTCAGCAGGAAGATACGCCATACGTGCAGTACATTCTGACTGTCCGTAGGTGGCAATGAACTTCTTACCCTTGTCATGGGCATATTGCGCCAAGGCCTTGAACATCTCCTCGGTCAACTTGCCACCACCTTGCGTGATGATTTGCAGGTTGGGTAAGTCCATTCTCGTGAAGCGCATCTTCATCAGCAGATCGTAGCTGTATGGCACACCTGTGAAACTGGTGGCCTCTTTCAACATGGTCCAGAAGCCCCTGTCTAACAAAGAACGGCCTGAGAGCAACAAAGTTGCGCCTGCCAACAAGTGGCTCGCGATGACAGAGAGCCCCATGGTATAGTGCATAGGCAGGATGGCCATGGCCTTTTCGGTGCCGTCCATTTGAAACATTCGCCTCACGTTATCGGCATTGGACTCGATATTGTGCAGGCTGTGACGCACCAACTTAGGACTTCCTGTAGAACCCGAGGTGGGTAGAAGCAAGGCAAGGTCGGGATGCATGGCTACAGGGGCATTTCCTGTTTTCAATAAGGAGTAACCATGTGACGAAAACACCTTTTCATAGCCCAGTTTCTCGACCATCCCATCAGGAACCCAAAGGTATTCGGGCTGATAGAGATTGTATAAGGCGGTGAAAAGAGTCTCTTCCGTCTTGGCACTCAAAATGAGTGGTACAATGCCATTGGAAAGCGAACCCAGATAGCCCAGCAGAGAACCGTTGCAGTTCTCGGCCATCAGGAATATCAACGACCGCTTTGGCAGATGTTGCTTGAGCTCTTCTGAAAAGTCGCACAAGTCACCGTAGGTCAGCTGTTCTCCGCTATCGTCAATGACAGCTATCTTATCTTTTGGCTTTTTATCTAAATCTAAAAACATTGTTTTCTCACCGAAATGATAGTATTAGTTTCACACAGAAATCACAGAAATCACGGAAATTTGCTTGCCTGCGGCAAGCGGACGTTTGGGGTCAATTCACAATTCGCTTCATCGATGACAAGATGTCTTCGGTGTTGAAGTTTACAAGAAGACCTACTCTCTTATTCATCAGTCGGAGGTAAGTAAGCAATTGTTTATAAAACACATTCTTCATTTCCTCTACTGATTTAAGTTCGATTATGACCTGATTCTCTACGAGAAGATCAAGTCTGAGCTCTGTTTTCAACACAATGCCTTTGTATTTGATTGGCACTTGCACTTGACGCTCTACCGTCAGACCTCGTTTCTCTAATTCAAAACATAAAGCTTCCTCATAAACCGACTCCAGCAAACCCGGACCCAGTTCTTTGTACACATCATAGACAGCACCCCGAATCTCATATGTTATTTCGTTGTCCGTCATTTTGCGTCAGCAAAACTTTTCTGTGCTTTCCGTGTTTTCTGTGTGACTATTATATTTTCTGTGTGACTAAATAGAAGCACAGCCATCCACACCCAAGATATGCCCACTGATGTAGGATGCCCTATCAGAGGCAAGAAAAGCCACTGCGTTGGCCACATCCTGAGGCGTGCCAAGGCGCCCGAGGGCGATGCGGCTGATGCGTTGGTCAATCTTGTCGCCCGAGGCTTCATAAAGCTCCTCAAAGCGTTCCGTCTTGATGATACCTGGAGCCACAGCATTCACCCTGATTTGCATGGGTGAAAGTTCCTTGGCGGCACTCTTGGTGGCAGCGATGACCGCACCTTTGGTAGAGCTATAAGCCACTTGTCCAGGTGAACCAACTACACCAGTAATCGAGGCAATGTTAACAATACTGCCGCCACCCGTGCGGGCCATCAAGCGCGAGGCAATCTGCATCATATCGATGACGGCGAACACGTTGACGGCATACATCTTTTCAAGCAACGGCTTGGTCACCATGCCCAATTTCTGGTTTTGGATGATAGCGGCATTGTTCACCACCACATCTATCCGTCCTTCGGCCTTGTGGATGGACATCAAGCCGTTCTTGAGTGCGGCACTGTCGGTTACGTCCATCACCATGGGTACGATTTTGGTGCCGTATTCTGCGGCTTTTTCTGTTGCCCATGGCTCCATATCGCCTATGGCTAAATCGGCACAATACACCACCGCACCATCGGAAGCCAGTTGATTGGCAATCACACGGCCTATGCCACGACCTGCGCCAGTGACAAGGCAAATCTTTTTTTCAAGTAGTCTTTCCATACTATTCCTATGTTATTATCCCAAGGTCATACCTCCGTCTATCTTCAAAGCAGTGCCCGTCACAAAAGATGAAGCATCCGATAGCAAATAAGCTACTCCTAATGCGATGTCAACAGGTTTGGCAAACCTTCTCAAGGGATAATTCTGCATCTCCTTTTGTTTTTCCTCCTCCGTAAAACCACCTATCAAAGCCGTCTCAACCATTCCTGGGTTCACACTGTTGCAGCGGATTCCCTTGGGTCCCATCTCCAATGCCACCGTGCGCATGAAAGCATCGATACCGCATTTCGTGGTGGCATAAATGGCATTCCCGATAGACACTCGATAAACCCCTGCCGCGCTGGCGGTAAACACAATAGAACCTCCTTTGTTGATTTTTTTCTTTTTCAACAACGCCTTGGTCAGAAGTATGGGTGCGTTCAGGTTGATACTTTGGATTCGCTGGAGTTCTTCATTGGTGATGAAAGGAACGGGTATAAGCCTCATTACGCCTGCGTTGCATACCAAACCATCCAAAGAGGGGCAATTTTCAACCAGAGCCTTGAGACTCGTTTCGTCTGTCAAATCAGAGGGAATGGCTATATGATTACCATTTGAAACTGGGGGCAACGATTCTAACACATTTTGCAAAGGCTCCTCACGGATATCGGTCAGCACCACACGGGCTCCAAGACCGACAAGCACCCTTGCTGTTTCGCTACCGATGCCTCCGGCGGCGCCTGTAATAAGAATGGTTTTACCTTCCAAAGAAAAAGGGTTACAACTCATTTCTCCGCCTTACTTTGCACGAGGTTGAACAAATCTTGAATGGTGACACACGCTTTCATATCGTTACCATCGATGGTAACGCTGTATTCCTCATCAACCATCAAAATGATGGAGAGCGCAATTAAGGAAGTGTATTCCTCCAAGTCGTGGAACACGGTTTCGGGCTTGAATTCGCTGATGTCGGTCTCGTCGAACTGTTCAGCGAAATGTTCGATAAATTTATTGATTTCCATAGTTTTTTTGTTAATTATTCTTATTCGACTTTAATTAGTTTGCTACTTGTTGACATATATTTTCCTGGTTCTTTCAGATTCTTTGCAACAATGCATCCAATGCCTATCCATACATCGTTACAAACGGTGATATGATCAGCAATACAGACACTTAATCCAACAAACGACCTTTCACCTATCTCGCAAAAGCCCGCCATATAATCTCTACCAGAAAAATATGAATGACTATGAACATGTGAATCATGACCGATAAGACAATTGCCATGAACAAACACATTGTCGTCAATAACTGTATGGGCGGCAATGGTTGTGTGAGGTCCAACATACACCCCTTCTCCTAATTTGGCACTGTCACTTATTTCAGCTGATTTCGAAATAATGTTAGCAAAAGGAACTTTCCCTTTTAACTGATTATAGAACAATTCTCTTAAATCAAATCTGGTATAACCTACAGCAATAAAAATACAGTCAAACAGATTATTATTATAATCAGCTATCGCATCAAGCACTGTACCCAGAACAGGTCTACCAAACACTATGCTTCCTCGGGGTTCAATATTATCATAGTAACCCACCACTTCAAAGTCATTTGTTTGAATTGCAAAATCCGTAATCTGTTCTGCAAATTCCTTTGTTCCGACAATCGTTAGTCTCTTCATATTTTGGATAATTTTTTCATTTTGTAGTATGATAACTTTGTTCAGTATTTATGTTTTTATGACCCACAACTGAAATCAATGTCTGCCACAGGATTTTCAAATCCATCCACATACTGATATGATCTGCATAATAGGCATCCCAGTGAAACTTTTCATCTTGGGTAATACTATTTCGATAATACGCTTGTGCGTAACCTGTAATACCCGGATTTACGGTAAAGCTTTTTTTATACTCATCTGAAAAACCCTCATATACTTCTTTTCCAACAAATAATTTAGGACGAGGTCCAACAAAACTCATCTGCCCAAACAAAACATTAAGAAGTTGTGGGAACTCATCCAGGGATGTTTTTCGCAATAACCTCCCAATAGGTGTCACTCGAGGATCGTCGTCACTATTGAAGGTACTACCATCAGGATTTTTTAAGTCAGGTGAATTCACATACATTGATCGCAATTTGAACATTTTGTATGGTTTATAATCTTTCCCTGCTCTAGTTGCATTATAAAACACAGGCCCTTTATCTGTTAACCAAATAAATGGAGCTATGAGGATAATTTCCATGAGGACAAAAGGCAGCAAAACCAAGCTACCAATAATATCGAAGAAACGTTTAAAGAAATGGTTATACATTATAATTATAAGATTAATAGAAAAGCTTACTACAAAACTAACTGGCAATTATTTTACTTCAATTCTTATCCTTTCCACCATCTGTTCACAAATGCTCACCGCCTCGTCAACCGTTGGAGCTTGGGCAATAACCGACCCAATTCTATCATTACTACAATGAATGGGTGTTGACCTGTCACCCACTGATTTAGTCATAATGACATCTTTGCTTCCTGGTATTTGTTTGGCTTCATCAATGCCACTGATAGAACTAATAATCCCCTCTGGAGCTTTTAGATAACGAATAGCTGCACCAAAATTCAAACATGGTGAAATATTCGGCGTATTACCTAAAGCAATATCAATGGTCGCTCTGACCATATCAATACCTGTTGATAAAGGAACCAACGCCGTCGTTATGTTATCACCACCCATTCGAGCTCCTAATTCTATCATAACAGGGCCTCGTTTTGTAACCATCATTTCAACATGAGCAGGTCCTTTATTAATGCCGACTGCATAGCATGCTTGTGAAGCCAATTCGGTAATGGATTGCTGTACTTTTATCGAATGTCGTGAAGGTTGACTATGCCCCATTTCAACGAAATACGGTGCGCCTGTTGTCAGCTTATCGGTAATTTGTAAAATGTTAACTTTGTTATCAACTACCATTACCTCAACACTTACTTCATCACCTTGTAGGTATTCTTCAATGATGACTTTCCCTTGCCTAGCGGAAGCAAGGCTATATTCATAAGAAAGCAACAAATCTTCAAAACTCCGTGCCAATACCACTCCGTGACTGCCAGCATTATCCGTTGGCTTCATAATACATGGGTATGACAATGTTTTCTCAAGACTTTTCAACTCTCCTAAAGAATCAACGACATAATACCAAGGACATGCAACATTATGTGCCTTGAAAGCCTTTATCATTTCATACTTGTCTGTTGCCTTAATAGCAGTATCGTATGGTATGCCACACAATCCAAGCTTTTCAGCAACTTTCGCGACTCCACGCATTGGCATATCTGTGGCCAATGTCATAATACCGTCAGGTTTGAACTTAAGAGCCGCTGCCAACACCGCATCCTCGTCCATGGTAGAAGCATTGAAAAACTCATCAGCATACGGAATACCTATGGCTTGTGGGTTGTAATCGGCAACACCGACATACAAACCCATTTCTTTTGCTTTCAAGATGGCTGGCAACTGCAACACAGAAGCACCAACTATCATCAACTTTTTCATGTTTTCGCAAAGTTAATCTCGCTTTTTAGGCGAAGTGAATACATCTTTTATTCTGAATATGGAATATGCTATCCTTGTTGGAAACAACAGTAGGATTAAGCTGTAAAAAAAATCTTTATTGATATGACGAAAGTCACATACCGTTTCAGACAGCAAACGGTGATAGACATCATCTCTTTTGATTTTTTTTAATAACCCACCTATTGCCTTGTTATGTTTCGAACGCGACGAATACTTAAGAATGCCAAAACTATTGACTAAAGCCAAAGTACCTACTCGATATGAGTTCTTTTCTTTCAGTATGGGCATTAAATCATTGGCACATACATCTATCCTATGCAATGTGGTAATGATTTGCAAGTCTTTATCTGGTTTAAGTGTACTAACTGCGCTGTTTTGTCTTTGAACATAATTCATCGTACGCTTCTCCGAAAAAGATACTGTCTTTGAACAACAAAGAGCGTGCACAAAAAACGCATACACTTCTCCGACTTTCAATTCTTTATCGAAAACTATTTTATGATGGAAAAGCACATCTCTTTTATATGCCTTAAATGATGTCGGTAGTTTTGCTACTTGGCTAATATACTCGGATGTCGGATAACAGCCTGTTTTCAATGGTTGGCAATGATTCCATTCTCTAACCTTTTGAGGAGCATTTTCATATACGATGAATGCGTTTGTAATAACTATATCAGCCTCACCATTATTACTTGCTTCATATACAATCTCGCTTGCATTGTCGGTCAAATAATCGTCGCCATCGAGAAAATAAACATACTCTCCCGTTGCAGCACGCAAGCCGTTGTTGCGTGCTGCGGAAACGCCTTGGTTTTCTTGGTCTATGACGACAACTCTATCATCCCTTTCTGCAAATTGCCGTAAAAGAGATAGGGTGTCGTCGGTAGACCCATCATTCACCATAACAAATTGCACTTCCTTGTCAAAAAGCCTTTGTTTTTCAAGGCTTTCAATGCACTTTGGAAGATATGTCTGGACATTATAGCAAGGAACAACGTAAGAAATAAAAAAATTTGACATAATCGCTGGATTTCTGTTTTTCAACCTTACCCAATCGTATCGGAAAAGGAACAATAACAATGCTAGGATTCTAATCGGCTAACTAGTAATATTTAATTCAATATCGTTGCCAAAAGAACAGATACTGAGAGAGCGTGCTTGGATTTGAAATGGTATTAAAAAACAAAAGTATATAAAGAAGCATTAACAATAATCCCAACACTTGATACTGAGCCTTCTTTGTGTCAAAGCAATAATAAACAAACAAACTATAGATGATGATTTGGAAGAAATCGAAATAATACGTAACCCTGTTCAAGATGACGGATTTTCCAAAAACCAATGCACATAATACACCTATAAAATAGAGTGTGTAGAGCATATTAAAGTGACTGGAATTGTAATAGGCTTTTAAATTCTTACTCAGCAGTATGATTGGAATTGTCCTAAACATATTAATCCAAATACCCAAACCTGTATTTCTTCCAAATTGTGACCTATCAAACCTATCGCTTGTAAGATCTTCATAATCGTAATAATCATCATATTCCAACAAACCAGAAAGCCATTCAAATGGTGCCTCGATCCACTCTAATACATATTCACCATTGAAATAAAAGAAAACTGCTATAAAATAAATAACCAACTGAAGACCGATACTCTTAAACCAATCATCGCTCAATCGTAGCAAAGGATAAAAAACAAACAGAATTAGAGCAAGACGATGGAAAAGAACTGCAATAATAGTACATAAGACAAATGCTATTGGTCTCTTGTTATCAATATAAGAAATGGATACTAGGAAAAAAAGAGCGGAAATACCTTGTCTGATAGCATTCATCATGTTCAAGTAATGTGAACCGAATATTAGGAAGAATGCAATATAGGGAAAAACAAACTTGTAATTGCGAAAAGCATAATACAACAAAAAAACATCCAAAAATGCCCAGATACCAAAATAAACTGAAAAATGAACGTCCGCTCCTTTCAATAATATTATTATACTTCGGAAAAGGTATTCGTACCTTTCATAAGTTCCATATGTATATGCTTCCAAATATCTAAAGTAATCACGACCAACACCCCACCTACATCCAAAAATAAATGTAAATGACAAAACCAAAACAACCATCTCTGGTGAAAAGAAACGATTCTCTTCAGGATACTCACCACTTTCTCCAATATATTTATCACTTTTGTCGGCCTTTAGTCGCCCACACAAAGCCATAACAAAATATAGGAAAAAGTATACTAATACTGATTCTAACATAAAAAGAATTATCAGAAACTATAATACAATGAAAACAAATCAAACAGAAAAAAATCCAGACAAATGAGGCTTTCTTTCTTTTTCGGGAGGCAATTTGGAATAATCGCCAAACATTTTCGTCAAATAGGAATGAGGGGTATGCATAATGCTCAACTCTTTCCCTTCAAACATTGTTTTAGTCGTTGGGAACAGATCTACATTTTCAAAAAAATACATTTTCTGTTGTGACATTCTCCAACAAAAACATGTCCAAGTATTTGTGTTTTTTGAATTGTATTTAGAGCAGAACCTATCATAGAATTTATGAAGCCTGTTAACAGCTTTATCCGGCAATTTCTTCAATAACCTGGCGACAATTTGCTGTGAACGCTTAGTTCCAGGAAAGTCCCTCCTACTATACACCGAAAAATAGTACCAGTATCTTGACTGCTTGACTCGCCTAACCGCTTTTCGGGAATTGTCAGGAAGTCTATCAAATGGAAAAACATCCATGTATATGCCTTGATACTTCATTTTCCTTACATCAACAGCCGCTTCAGGAAAAAACGTATCACCAAGCCGAATTTTTGCAAAAGGCATCATGTATGCTGGATCATTTTTGTAAGTCTGCACAAAAAGATTATCCGGCAGACCTTTTTCGCCTAATTCCAACAATCGGTTGTAATCCTCTCGAGGCATCCCCACATCCACATCGTCATCCCAAGGAATGAAACCATGATGGCGGACCGCCCCCAACGCTGTGCCACTATCCAAAAAATAGGTCAAACCATTTTCTTCGCAAATCTTATCGAACTTGACCAACATGTCAAGCTGGATGGAATGTAACAATTCTATTGAGTCTGATTCCATAACGATTTTATTTGTTTATAGTTTTCCAAGACATCTTTTCGCAAAGCGTTTCATGCCCATAGCACGAACCATTTTTTTATACATCCGGCCAGGTAATGCATCCTCGTCATCTGTAACGAAACTGATGTCACTTTCACGCAACAGGGAATTATACTCACCTTTTGAAATGTATCCAAAATACCAATCTTCCAAACACATGCGTTCATTAACAAATGTTGCGCTTTTGGTTATTAATGTCTTCTCGTTTATCGGGGCTTCTTCTGTCATCATCCGCACAAACATCGCTGGAAGGTTCACCCCCATGGCTGTATAGGCATAACCAGAACCCCCATAGCGGAAATTCATCTCACAGAAATAATAACGACCCTCGCTTTTATAGAAATCAATATCAAAGATGCCAACAAAACCAGTTTGAAGCACAAACTGTTTGAAACGCTCCACCAAATCTTCAAAACCTGTTATGGGAATGATCTTGCCTTGCTTGGCAACACCGAAATGTCCGCCACAAGCTAAAGATGAGGTGTGTATTATTCCCGGAATAACTACATTCTTTCCGTCTGAAAGGCCAAGTAAAGCGTGTTCGGCTTCGATTTTTTTGTATTCTTCCACCAAGATTGAAATGGTGGAAGATCTTTTAATCAACAAATCAATTGCTTTACGCAAGTCTTTTTCAGAATCACATTTTCCCAATCCTGTTTTTGCTCCCACCAAGGTAGCCAACGGTTTCGGAAAACATGGATACCTCAAATCCAAAGGAATAGTATAGATGCCATCTTTAACTTGAATCAGCCAACCCTTAGCGACATCCAACCCTACCCTATCAGCGGTCTCCTTTTGGCGTATCTTATCCATCCACTCCACAATTGCCCCTTGCTCATGATTAATGTGAGGAAACAGAAAATGATCTTTCAAACGGTCTTGGTTCAAATCAATTGTGGCTGCAGAAAAATCACTGTCAGGAATAACGACAACCTTTTGTTGCTTATCAATACATTTGTCCAACAATAATTGTATCAATTTCTCTTCATCGGTGACACAATAAAACACCTGACTGACGAATTTGCTATAGCAGTCTATAGGTTTCGACACATTGGCTTCCTTACCATCCTTTTTCAAAAATGTCATCACGATGACGATCACCTCATAGCCCGCCCTACCCAAAGCACGAATAACACCCAATCGGGATGTGTACCCGTGACCGATGACAACGACTTTTTGTTTCATAATTGAACCTTCTAAAAAATTAGGCCTTTACTTCCCAATTATTCTTTTTAATGTATTAAATGGCAATCTTCTCATAATCACCCTATTATATACTTTCTCAGGCAAAGTGTCTTTCGCGTCAGGAATAAAACGGATGTCTGCTGTTTTTATATATTTCCGATATTCCTTGTAGGAGATATATCCATAATCCCAATCATCCAAACACATCCTCTCATTCACATAAACGGCTTCTCCGGCAAAAGTCTTGTTCATGGCTTCAATGGACTCACCATAAAAGTGTTTCACCATCATGGCTGGAAGATTTACTCCCATCTTTGTAATGGCATACCCTGAACCTCCATACCGCAAATTCAACTCGCAGAAATAGTACTTGCCCTCGCTCTTATAGAAATCCACATCAAAAACGCCTACGAATCCAATAGCCAAAACCAATTGTTTGAATTTTTCCAATAAGTCTTCAATTCCAGTAACAGGGATAACCTTACCTTGCAAGGCGATTCCCATGTTTTTCCTTGAAACTTTTATAAACTCCAGTATTCCAGGGATAACCACCTCTTTTCCATCCGAAAAGCCTAATAAGGCATATTCTGTATCAATTTCTTTATAATCCTCAATCAATACTTTGGTGTCCCGAGTCCTGAAATTGATGATAAAATCCAAAGCTTCCGACAGATCCTTCGCATTGTCACAGCGTCTCATGCCACCCTTGCCTCCATTCATGGTAGCCAAAGGCTTGGGAAAGACAGGGTATTGCAAATCGGACGGGATGGTGTATTGTCCATCCTTAATCTCAACAATAGTGGCGTTGGTTACATTCAAGCCAATCTCTTTTGCCAACTGTTTCTGATGTGTTTTCTCCATCCAATACTCCATCGAAGACGGCTCTTTGGCGATATGAGGAAACAGGAAATGCTCTTTTAAAATATCCTTGTTATTGTCGATATTGGCCACCACATCGTCACCATCGGGTATCAGCACAACCTTCTGATTTGGGTCAACACATTTTTCGAGCAACAGCGGAACCAGCGAATCGCGCTCACGACGAACGCAATAGTAAAAACGGCTGACGTATTTGCTGTAGCAGTCAATCGGTTTAACAGGTGTCGATTTCTTGTCTTTCGATTGCGCCATCACCACGACTGTGACTTCACATCCGATTTGTGCCACGGCACGAATGAGACTCAACCGCGATGAATAGCTATGCCCTATGATGACTACTTTTGGTTTCATTAATAAAAACTATATATGCAACAAATGCTCTATTCCCACAATGGCTGTTTCTCGGTTCTGCTCGGAACGCAGCGTATGGAGCGCAAACATCAAATCTCTTTCGTTGTATTTATACAACCACTTTTTGTAAGCAGCAGGGAAAAATCTTTTGAATTTCAACCTCAATTTTGACGGGCTTTTGAAAGCAGTAAGATATAAACGCAACTCTTTGTCGCAGAACTTCTGCAATTCTTGATACACATAATCCTCGTCTCCAACCTTATTCGAACATGCATTGAATTCCGACAAATCCTGTTGTTCGTCATAGCGCACAAAGAGGTTGTCAACAGACTTAACCTTGTGTTTCTTGATCTGAACTTGCCCGTTCTCAATGACTAATTCCACAATCAACCCTGTATCAGTTAGTCCTGGCGCAAAGTTCTTGAGCAAGAAATCACCTTGACCATAAAGTAGAAACGATCCATTGTAATATTCCTCACATCCAATGCAATGCGTATGCTGAGCAAGAATCATATCCGCACCGCAATCAGCCATGCGATGAAAGCGTTTTCTCGTCTCAGGCGATGGATAGTGGAATTTTTCAATTCCACCATGATATAATACCACTAAATAATCGCATTGTTTCTTCAACTGTTCCAATTCTCGGCAAACCACAAATTCGTCATACAACCAAGCTCCAGCCGTATCGTTTGTAGGCTTATTATACATCGTTTCACTGACATTGTAGAAACCGATGTTTATTCCACCAACTTCCTTAACAAACGAACGGACTATTTCATCTTCATTTTTGCCAGCCCCAATATGCTTGATTCCGGCATTATCCAAAGTGTGCATCGTATCTATCATGCCTTGGTGTCCGCCATCTGTGGCATGGTTGTTTGCCAAAAGACACAAGTCTATTCCCAATTTCTTGTAAGCTTCAACGGCCGAGGTTGCTGCCACTTTAACTGGGCCAGTTTTTCTGCATTTGTCAGGATGGTCGGTCAATGCGCCTTCGAGATTGCAAATGGTGAAATCAGCACTAGAAAACAATTGTGTTATTTCTTTGCCGAACAATGAGTCCGTGTCACCCTTTGAAAAGAATGAAACATTTTGTTCGGTAGGGAACAGATCGCCGACAATAAGAATAGTATTCATTTTACTTGTTCTATGGATACAACTGAATATTAATAATGGAAGAAAAAAAACTCCTTTACTTGCCAAACAATTGTTTGACGGTTCTCTTAAAGAACTTTTTTCTAAAATCCCTCATAAAAACTTTTTGAGGCTGAGTATCGTTTTCGTCATCAATAAAATTAATCTGAGAAGTCTTTTTTAGATGTAAAAAGGCCTTGGTACTCATATATCCATTATACCAATCGTCAAAAGCCATCCTTTCGTTGAAAAATGTTGCACTTTGAACAATCTTCTTATTCAGGTCATCAATGTTTTCACCTAAAAATGATTTAATCATCATTACCGGCAGGTTGACTCCTGTTTTGGTATAAGCATATCCCGAGCCTCCAAAGCGCATATTAATCTCAGCAAAATAGATCAAGCCTTCGCTTTCATAAAAATCAATGTCAAAAACGCCAGCAAAACCAATCTTTTTAATAAGCTTCGAAAATTTATCTATGAGGTCATTGTCGTCAGCGGGATAAACCTTGCCTTGCACAGCTACGCCGAAATGCGTGCCGTGAGCCAATTGTAAGATTTCGATGATTCCAGGAATTACAACCTCTTGTCCGTCAGAAAAACCCAGCAAAGCAAATTCCCTGTCAATCTTCTTAAAATCCTCAACTAAAAGTTTTATGCTTCTATACCTTTCATTCAAAGTGGGCAATTGAGTCAGATGTTTTTCCAACTCCATTCTATTATTGCATTTTTTCAAGCCCAACTTTGCTCCTACCAAAGAAACTAACGGCTTTGCAAAGCATGGATACGAAATGGTGTCAGGGATGATGTATTTCCCATCCTTAATTTCGATGACCAAAGAATTCGGCACATGTAGTCCAACTTCTTGGGCCAATTGTTTTTGACGCTCTTTATTCATCCATTCCACAACAGCACCTTGTTTCCAATTGATATTTGGACAATAAAAATGATCTTTCAAGACATCCAATGACTGGTCGATGGCTGCCGCAGAAAAATCGTTATCAGGAAAAATGAAAGTCTTTTGGTTAGGATCAACACATTGAGTAAGAAGCAAATCAATAAGCATTTCCTTATTGTATGTCTCACAATACAATGTACGATTCACATATTTGCTATATGCGTCTATCGGCTTGTCCTCTATCAAACCGCCATTGGTCTTGTTGCGATGTGTTAACACAATAAGAGTAATGTCACATCCTATTTGTGCGACGGAGCGGACAATACTTAACCTTCCTGTGAATCCTTGACCAATAACAATAACCTTCTTCATAATATGTATTAAAAAAACAACTAATCTATATTTAACTTGCTTCTTATCATTTTACAAATGGAAGAAAGTATTCGTGATCTTTCAACTTTTCCTGGTTTATATTGAATTTTTGTCAATATTTTTGAAATAGTAAAGTATCTTTTTATATATTTATCGGAGAACGGGCATCCTTCTAACCATTTTACAAAATATACAGAAAAATGGTTTTGTTGGGAAGCAGGAAAATATCGTACTTCTTTAAAACCGTTTCTTGCCACGAATTTTCGCACTACCATGTTTTCTTCTGGCGTATCACCTTCCATTACTTGAACTCCTTTTTCCACGATGTACGCATCACGAAGTTCATTCATCTCTTCAAGTATTCCCATACCTTGAAATTTAGGTAGAATTGCCGACATGGCTCCTTTTGAAACAATTTTGTTTTTGTCAAACCATTTCTTCCCAACCGAAATTGATACAGAAGTAGTACCCACAAGTTTATCACCACAGAAAGCGACAAAACAACGACCTTCTTCTCCCAAATGTTTCTTGAGATCCTCACCTGACATGGTCGTGGTGTTCATGGTAATTCCTTTTTCAATATTCCTTTTATGCGCCGCCATAAGCAACTCGTGAATATCATCCCAAGAAACCCAATCGGGCTTAGGCATTACTTTTATTTCTTCCATTCCCCATATTTATTATTTGTTCTACTTATTGTTTTCCATCATATATTGAACACATGCAAACATATTCTCAGCATAGCGTTCGCTTTCCATGCACTTTGAGATACGCATTAACTGTTCCCTATTATATTTCTCCAAAAGGTGCTTTTTATAAAGTTTTCCAGGCAATTTCTTTACTAATCGATAATATAAAGAATCACCGCGGAACGAGTTCAAAAACCTGTCTTTAATAATAGCTGCATTATAACAGAACTGATAATATTTTTTTTGGATTATCACTTCATTTTTAAGTTCGTCGCTCCGTTTATAAAATAAAGAAAGGTCTTGTAGTTCATCATATCTAACTAAATCATCTGAAGAAACACTTACTGCGTGTTGTATGATATCTACACCACTTTCCGAGAGCACTATTTCTGTTATCAACCCGTGTTTGGTCATATCATTTTTCATCCGAGAAAAGAGGAAATTCCCTTGACCATATAGCAAATAAGCATTTTTGTAGTTTTCGAAACAACCTATGCAATGCGTATGTTGAGCGGTGATGAAATCAGCGCCACAATCTGCCATACGATGAAAGTGTTGTCTCAATAATGGCGAGGGATAGGGGAATTCCTCAGTACCACCATGATAAATGACAATAAGATAATCGTGGGATTGTTTCAGTTCTTTAATGTCATTGCATACCACATATTCATCATATATATTTGCACCTGCAGTTGAAACAGAAGGAATATTATAAAACATCTCTGAGACATTGTATATGCAAATTTTCTTATTGCCAAGTAATAAACTGATACTCTTTTTGATATTGCCCAAATTCTCTCCAGCACCGAGATGGTCAATTCCATTGTCATCCAACAACTTCACTGTATCTTTAAATCCATCTTCCTGATAATCTGTAATATGATTATTGGCTAAGGCAACCGCTTTCACTCCTAACCCTTTGATACCTTTTATACAATCTTTTGACGCTTTGATTACTGGACCTGTTTTTTCCATGGCCTTATTGGAATCCGTCAAAGGGCCTTCAAGGTTGAATATAGAAAAATCAGCGTTGTTGAACAAGTCTATGATTTTCTCTCCAAAGATCGCTTTGGCGTTCCCTTCTTCAAACAGCTTCTGGTTTTTACCAGAAGGAAGAAGATCGCCGGCAATGACAATTTGATTAAGGTGGTTATTCATTCTGTATTAAACTGACTGCATATGATACAATTCTGACTCAACAAAAACAATTCCCGTTGCATTCACATCGAATGCTACGCATGTTCAATGTGAATGCAACTTTGATGATTTGTCTATTAAGGAATTAACCCATAAAATCAAGAATATCCTTCACGGTTTTGAAGCATTGAATATCTTCTCCCGTCAGTTTTTTCCCAATTTCTTCGTCCATCATAACTATGAGAGACAATTTCGCCATCGAATCGTACTCGGGAATCTCACTAAGAATCATTTCAGGCTTCAGAGAGCCACCATTCAGCTCAAGCATTTCCTCGAGCATTTCAATTTTCTTTTCTTGTGTCATTTTTCTAGTTTTTAGTATTACAAAACTTGATTATTACAATTACAATATTTAAAAACCAAAACTCATATTTGCTTCTACCTATAAGCCTTGCTTTTTTATTGACTTAATATAATCAGAAAACAATATTTTTTTCATAAACCTGTCAATTGGTGAACTAAAAAACAAGGTACATAGTAACGGCACACCAACAAACAATGTCAATAATCCATACCATTCGTAACGATAATTATATAAACAACCCCAGCATATTGTGAAAATAGGAATAGCGTGAAGAAGATATACATTCATTGTCCTTGAACCATATTTGGTAAACCAACACTCTTTGTCGGGAATTAAAATAATTAAGCAAGTACACGCAACAACTCTCATTATAATCATCATCCATTTTGCTAATGCAACTTTCATATTTAGACCATAATATGCAGTCATCGAAACATGCATTTTTGGCGCTATTCGGATAATGACTAAATTAAGAAGAATACATAATACAATTATCATTACACATAACACACGCACCTTTGTACTTTGCTTCCATATAATTAATTTGTTTTCAAACACATTCCTTAAAAAAACACCAAAAGCAAAACAGGGAAACAAAGAACTTATACGTTGTATGTCAAAATAACGGTTATCAATAGGGAAAAAGCCTACTGCAACCCCAAAAATCATTACAAGTATTAGATAGCCAGTAATTCCGATGCGTTTCCTTATCCAATTTGTTGCCAAAGAAAACAAAAACAATGCCATCAGATACCACATCGCATACCCAGGTTTGAACAAAAACCTTTCAAAATAGTCAGGAAAATGCGAATAATAACCTATTACATTGTTAATAATAGAGAAGAGAAAACACGGCCAAAGAAACACATACAACAACTCCTTAAACGACCTTTTCTTATACCAATAGCCAGAAATGATGGCAAATAAAGTCATGGGATACCAATTGATGAAAGGATGAATATATTTAATCACACGCACCCCATCTATTGCATAAGGCATTGTAGAATGCAACAACACAATGCATAACATAGCAAAGAATTTCAAATTATCCCAATAATAGACCCTTCTCATCGCAAAAACTCTAATAACAAATTAGAACAACCGAGGCATCAACATAGGAATGGCAGTACCGCTAATAGAGGGGGCGGCATTACTCAAAAGGAAAGCTATTGTATTTGCTACTTCAACTGGTTGCACCAATGCTGATCCATTGATTTCTGAAGATCCAACACCATCCGATATTTCTGCTGCCCGCCGCCCCATAGGTGTATCAACACCCACTGGCATAATAGAATTAACCCGGATTCCTTGAGGAGCTAGTTCTTGAGCCATGCAACGAACAAAAGCGTCCACAGCAGCCTTGCTCACGCAATATTCACTCTTGGCCTTATAACCCACAATACTTGAAATACTTGACATCACTACAATACTACCACCAGTATTGAAATGCTTTTTCTTGGCACATTGTTTCACCAATTCTACAAAAGAGAAGAAGTTTACATCCATCACCTTTGAGAAGCCTTCTTTACTGAGCACGTTAAGTGGTTTACGACTGCTTATACCAGCACAATGCACTAGACCGTCCAGTTTACCATATTCTGCAACTATCTTTGCAACAGCTACAGAAATAGAATTGCAATCCGTTAAATCAATAGCCAATGAATGACAGTTTCCTCCACATAGTTTCTGTGTTTCTTCTAATCCTTCTGTAGAAATGTCCAACATCACCACTATGGCACCTTCGCCAGCTAAAACGCGAGTCGTTTCCCTTCCTATTCCAGAACCAGCTCCTGTAACAACAACAACCTTGTTATTTAAGTCAATAATGCTACCCATTGTCAGTTACTTCTGTTTAAGTTCCTGCACCAATTTCCAAATAGCTTCAGCCGAGTTGAAGTTCTCGGGGTCAAGTTCATTGATACGAACTTGTACACCATAAGCATCATCCAGTTCCGAAATGATGCTCACCACATCGAATGAATCGAGAATACCGTCGTCAATTAATGCGGTTTCATTGGCAAAGTCCACATCGGGGCGAATGCCTTTTAGGATTTCCAACAGTTTTTCCATTAATATTTGATTTAAAAATTATTTCTTTTTCCTTATCATAGAAATACAATTCCGTCCAATGGTTTTGAATCCCGTGGTTTCATACATTTTTACAGCTGCAACATTATCTATGGTACACCAAAGCATGAAACGGGTTGCACCTTGGGCATGATATCTTTCTACAAAATCATAAAGCAAATCTTTACCTACAGAACGTCCCCTATATTCTCCTTTCACAGCCAAATGCCTGCCCCAAGCTACATTTTTCATACAATCATGCTGGTAGGCACCAGCCATTCTGCCATTTTCATCAATGGCAACTGTAATAGCCTTACCAGAAAGAAGATCCATATACTCGTCAGATGTTATATAATCTCCACTAATATTATCAAATGTAGCATTAAACAACAGACATGCTTCTTTTACCTCTTCGATACTATTTGCAAATCGTATCGCGCAACCGCTACGCATGGCATAAGGTGTTGCTTCTTTATACATTAATTGATAGATTGAGCGAACTGCGTTGTTTTCAAACCCCATCCTCCGTAAATATTCCAATTCCAATTCCGGCACTTTTTCACCTCTATAGATTACTTCACACAGATAGTCTTTGTCATCAGCCAGTTCAATTATAGAATCAAAGTCATTGATGAAATAGTAAAAGCGACAGCATGTGGCTTTATCCTGGAGAAGTATTATATTACTACCCGATTGATAACGATGCATATTACCGCTTTGAAGCAACTTCTCAACCTCTAAAGGATGTAAATAACAATTCGTTACCTCACCATTTTGTTTTGAACCTTCAATTTGATTAGTCATTTTGTTAGTATCCATAAAACTCTACGACAATGTGAAATCATACATTCTTTTCAATTCTATCCTGTCAATCTTACCATTTAGGTTATACGGCATCTGGGCTAAGTGGTTCACCACCTCAGGGAACATATACACAGGGATACGCTCCTTCACGAGGTTGATGATGTCCAAAGGTTGACCATCGGCAGTAGTATAGTAAAGCACCAATTTGTCTTGCTCTTGATCGAAGATGCAGGCTGCATTGGTTACTCCCTCAATGGCGTTCACCGCCACTTCAATTTCGCCTAACTCAATGCGATTGCCCTTGTGTTTCACCTGAAAGTCCTTGCGCGAGACAAACACTAAATTGCCATCGGCTTCAGGTTTCACCAAGTCGCCCGTGCGATAAACAATGTCGTTGTAAAGCGGATTAAGCGGGTTCTGCACAAACACCTCATCGGTCTTAGTGCGGTTGTCATAGTAGCCCAATGCCACGCCACTGCCCCGTACACAAAGCTCACCCACCTCGCCAACTGCGGCTTCGGTGTCATCGTCTTTCAACACCAATATTTGCATATTGCGGCAAGCCTTGCCAATGGGGATATACTCATTGTCGGCATACTGGCGTGTCACATCAAACCAAGTGCAATCCACCGTGATTTCCGTCGGGCCATAAAGATTCACAAAGCGCACGTTGGGTAGTTTTTCCTGCCATGTGCGGAGTTGTTTAGCAGGCATGGCCTCGCCAGCAAAGGTTACGAGGCGCAAATGCTCTGGCAGGGCAATGTTCAGGATGTCGCTGTTGCCCACCAGTACTATGGCAGAGGTTGCCCACAATATGGCAGTAATGTTACGCTCGTTGAGGAAAGGCATTAAATGCTTGGTAAAAGTGAAATATTTCTTGCCAATAACATTGAGTGTGGCACCGCTCTTCAGACAAATGCAGATATCCTTGACCGATCCGTCGAAATAAAACGGCGTTTGGTTGCCCAATGCGTCTTGATCGGTAAACTCAAACGTTTCCACCAACCAGTCTGCCAAGTCAATCATACCCCGATGGCTAATCACCACGCCCTTAGGAACTCCTGTTGAGCCGCTCGTAAATATGCTATAAACAGGGTCAAGGTCAATAATCTGCTCCCGAATATCTTTAAGTAGTGTACTATCCGCGGCGTGTTCTTTCACCTCGTTATACAAATACTTCGGTCCTTCAAATGCAATTTGTTCAAGTATTTTTAAATCCGCATCAGTCGTCGCCACTGCAGCTATTGGTTTACAAACATCGGCAATGAGACGAACCCGTTCATACGGCATCTTGCAATCAATGGGAACATAGAAATTACCACTTTCCACTACTCCCATCGCCCCTACAAGACCCTCAACCCGACGGTCAACAAACACCAATACGGCTTGACGCACTGCTTTATTTGTATTTTGTGCTATTACAGTGCCTATACTTTCAGCCTGCCTACGCCATTGCATAAAAGTAATTTGCGTCTTATCATCAGCAAGAGCTACTTTGTCTGGAAATAGTGTTGCAGACCGCTCAAGATATTCAAGAATATTGATTACCATAATCGCTTATATTAGAGTCCTCTCATGTCCTTGAACAACTCATTAGGATCGTTGATTATGCCTTCTTCGAATACGGTGTCGTCAAAGATAACAGGGTAGATATCAGCAGTATTGATGCGGAAAGATGTCACGCCCCATGAAAGACCAATACCAAATCCGCAAAGCATAACATTAATATCTCTGTTCTCCTTATCATCACCATATCGATCACACAATGAAACCACTGGAGATGCACCACTTGTGTTACCATACTTGGGAAGAGTAATCGGCATCTTCTCTGTTGGTATTTTTGCTTTCTTTGCTATTTGCTGCAATATATACAAATTGGCTTGATGCAAAGCAAAACAGTCGTAGTCATCCATTGTAGTATTAGTCTGAGCCAAAAAATCCTTAATGAGACGAGGAACATCGAATACAGTGAAGGTAAACACTGACGTCCCGCGCATGAACGAATCATATAAGGAGCGTTCTATTCCGTCTTCACACATAACCTCTTCATGCGGAGGATTCATGTTGCGACAACCGCCTCCTGGCACAATCAAATAACGATAGCCATCGCCATCCGAGCGTACCAAGGAGTGTATCTCATCTTTGATGTTTTCTGTTTTTTCTATGAGTATGCAAACTCCCACATCACCGCCAAGCATCACTTTCGATTTATCCCGAGAATTGACTGTCTTGCTTCCGGTATCACCAGAAATAAGCAGTGCCTTGCTAATATTGGAATTCATCATCATCGAGGCGACTACTTGAATGCCATACACCACGGCAGAACAACCCAGTGAAATATCAAAGCAGGCACATTCTTTACTTAAGCCTAAACGTTTTTGAACAATGAAAGCAGTAGCGGGACGAGGATAGTCTGGACTATGAGTCGCCACCACAAGAGCACCTATATCTTCTTTGTTGATATTCTTTTCACTTATGAGTTTCTCAGCTGCTGCATAACCCAAATCGCCAGTGGTCTGATGATAAGATGCCTTGCGAGAAGAAATCACGCCTGTCATTTTCTTGAACTTTTCGACCTCTTCCTCACCAAATTGGTTTTTGAAATCATCAGGTCTAATTTCATTGCTCGGCATGGCAGTGGCCATAGCCGTTATTTTGATACCTTTAAAATCAAATATTGCCATATTGAGGATTTAATGTTTGGTTCTATTAACAACTGCAGGAATCTTACGGACAACTGTTGCTGGATTCCCAGCAACAATAACATTCGGCGGCACTGGTCTGCTCACAATAGCTCCTGCTGAAATAATAGAATTCTCACCGATTTCACCTACTCCAGGAAGAATTACAGCATGAGCACAAATTGATACATTATTACCTATTTTCAAGTTGGTCTTATATGCCCTTTTTGAAAGTTTCAACTCGGAATCTGCTATGAAATGATAAGAATCATGTGCATGTGTCAAAATCTTCGCACCTTCTAAAACCCCTACATTATCTCCTATCTCAATATCTCCAGTAATATCAATGTCACAATTACGGGCAAACAAACAATAATCCCCAATTTTCACACTTCCATAACTATAATGTTCAGCAATAAAAGTCACCCCGTTTTGTATTTGACAATGTGGTCCCATATTATACCTCTTAATATAAGCCCAAGATCTTTCTTTTCTTTTTTTCGAAGATGTTTGCCACTCTAAACCTGAATATTTTGTCAAAAACTTCCAATTCTCATAGTAAAAACCAAGCCATTGATGCTTAAGTTTCAAATCGGCTATGGCCTTTTTTCTTTCTTCATCAACCTTAACTCCTATTCCTTGGTCTAAATACTCGGACGGTCTTATACCGAATTTCTTGTATAGTGCCAACATATCTTTTCTGATAATGCTAATAGACCGTTCGTCACCCTTTTCCTTCGACTGTTTAGCATATTGAGTTGAGTGTAATAACAATCGAAACAAATAACTAACTTTCATAATATTACAATTTTAGTATTTATTAATAGGCAGAACCAACATAGGCTGGGTTTTCAACAACATCGTTCCCCAAGTTAAACCCAAGCCAAATGACGAACACAACAAGGTTAAAGGTTTATTCGGTAAAACCTCACCTAAATTATATGTCATCAACATAGGAATCGAAGCGCCACCCAAATTACCAAATTCCTGGAGATCGTACGGGACTTTTTCCAATGGCAACTTAAGTTTTTTGACAATTCGGTCCACAATCAACTTATTGGCTTGATGGATAAGGAAATAGTCCACATCCTCAATGGTCAAATGATAATTCTCCATCATCTTTTTTATACTAATAGGAGGTTTGGTGATAGCGAATGAAAACACATCCATCCCATTAATGAGTGTATCCTTAGGTGCTCGGACAATGCCATTCCCAAAATCATGTTCGATAAAGGAATCTTTGGTGATGGGATGACGGAATCCACCATGAGGTGTCATCAATGCCTCATAGCCAGAACCCATGGTGTTGAAATCAATGATGATATCTTCTGCGTTAGGATCAAATTCCAAAGCCATCGCTGTACCACAATCACCAAACAATGGCACGCGGCTCTTGTCTTTCATAGACCCCATCCTAAGCGCAGTATCACCAACCAAAAGTAAAGCACGCTTCACATTCCCAGAACTAAGCAAATGCCCAGCCACATTGATAGCATACATGTTACCGCAACAACCCATGGGTATATCAAGAACAAAAGTACTGGCAGGCAATCCTAACCGATGTTGAAGGATACCAGATGTAGGGGGGGTCTTATAATCACCTGTCACCGAACCAAAGATCAGTACATCAACACTATCCATTTCCCATCCCAAGGCCCCCATCAGACGTTCAGCGGCATCATAACAAAGGTCAGAAGCACAAATGTTATCTGGACCAATATAGCGATTCTTAATGCCAACTGTATTATCAAATATATCTGCTTCTTCTTGCGTGAGCACCTCGAAATCCGCAGTTTTAACTGCATGGTTTGGAACCGTACCCGTCACACCACGAATTACAACATTTTTAATCTCCCAAAGTGCCATTATAATTCAATTTGATATTTACACAAAATGTTCTTTGCATTCTCATAGGAAGTGAAATCCAAAATGTCTTCAGCATCAAGCATGATGTCAAATTCGTCTTCAACAGCCGTTGTTAAACTCAACTGGCGGACAGAATCCCATCCCTCTACATTACAATTGCTGAAGTTCTCATTCAATGCCGATTCTTCTACTGAAAACACTTCGCAAAAAATCTTGTTTAGCTTTTCAATGTTTGTCATAACTTTTTTATTGATTGATTACTTTTCCTGCTTCGTTTCTAAGTATTTCTTTCACTACTTGAATCTCTATCCTTTGATGGAACAGATGCGTCTTTTCTTCGATAAATGATGGTAATACTTCCTTGAGTTTTGCATCGATTACCAAAACAATCAGTTTTTCATCATTACCTTTGCAATAGCAATCGGTGTTGAATTCCGTTTTGATCAGCCCCTCCACTTCATCCAATCCGATACGCAAGCCATAAATCTTCAGAAAACGCTTAAGCCGACCGATGATAAAATAGCAACCGTCTGCATCCCTTCGGGCAAGATCGCCAGTATGCATGATACCATGATTTTCGTCGCCTTTCAGCAAGTCTTCTTGTGAATTAGCATAACCAAGGGTAACATTCTCGCCTCTATACAACATTTCGCCCTGTGCTTCACCTTCAAAAGTCTCATTTCCATTTTCATCCACAATGGAAAGTTGTCCTCCTGGCTCAGCAAAACCAATGCTGCAGATCTTCTCCAATGCCAATTCCGCTGGCAAATAGGCCATACGCGCTGTGCATTCACTCTGTCCGTAAGTGGCAATGAATTTCTTTCCGTTGTCATGGGCATATTGAGCCAACATTTTGAAAATCTCCTCTGTCAATTTGCCCCCACCTTGAGTAATCACCTTAAGGTTAGGCAAGTCCATCCGAGTGAACCGCATTTTGGTCAATATTTCATAACTGTAAGGTACTCCCGTGAAACTGGTCGCTTCTTTAAGCATAGCCCAAAACCCCTTGTCCAACAGTGACTTTCCAGAAAGCAACAAGATGGATCCAGCAAGCAAATGCGAGGCAATGACAGAAAGGCCCATAGTATAATGCATGGGCAAGATAGCCATGGCTCTTTCCGTGCCATCCAACTCAAACAAACATCTTACATTAGCAGCATTCACTTCAATGTTGCGATAGCTGTGGCGCACCAGTTTTGGACTACCCGTCGAACCACTAGTCGGCAACAATAGTGACAAATCTTCAAACATTGGAACCCTTGGATACCCTGTCTTTACCAAAGAATAATCCCAAGCAGAAAACACAGAGGAGAATCCTTTTTTCTCTGCAAGATGGTTGGGCAACCAAAGAAATTCAGGCCTGTAAACTTCAAGCAAGTGTTCATAAAGGCTTTCTTCCGTAGCTGCACTTAGCACCAATGGTACAATTCTATTGGTCAACGAAGCCGTATAGCCCAACAAGGATCCAATCTTGTTTTCCGAAAGAATGAAGATTAGTGTACGATATGGTAATTGGGTAGCGAACATTTTGGAGAAGTCACAGATTTCTCCATAGGTCACACGTCTACCACTGTCATCGATGACGGCAACTTTATATCGATCTTTCTTATCTAAATCTAAGAACATAACAATTAAATTGAGGCACAGCCATCAACACCAAGTATTTGTCCACTGATATAAGATGCACGATCGGAAGCGAGGAAGGAAACAGCATTGGCAACATCCTGAGGAGTGCCAAGTCGTCCTAAAGCAATACGACTAATGCGTTGGTCAATCTTGTTGCCGTCAGCTTCATAAAGTTCCTCAAAACGCTCAGTTTTAACAATGCCTGGAGCAACGGCATTAACACGGACTTGCAACGGTGACAATTCTTTTGCAGCAGATTTCGTCAAAGCAATCACCGCACCTTTTGTTGATGAATAAGCCACTTGTCCAGGAGAGCCCACAACACCTGTAATGGATGCGATATTGACAATACTACCCCCTCCGTTTCGTGCCATCAATCGGGAAACCAATTGAATCATGTCAATGACCGCAAAAACATTCACACTATACATTTTTTTCAAAAGAGGCTTGGTAACCATTCCCAGCTTTTGATTAAAAATAATGGCTGCGTTGTTGACCACACAATCTATGCGACCTTCGGCCTTATATACCTGCATCAAGCCAGCCTTGAGTGCAGCAGAGTCGGTCACATCAAAACAAACTGGAGCGATTTTGGCGTTGTATTGCGATGCACAATCCATAATCCATGTGTCCATGTCACCCAATTGCAAATCGTTAACATAAACAACAGCACCGTCTTGCGCACATTGCTCAGCTATAACCCTGCCTATTCCTCGTCCGCCACCTGTTACAATCACAACCTTGTTTTCCAACAATTCCATAATAATACTAGCTTAATGTCATTCCACCATCAATTTTCAAAGCGGTACCCGTTGGATACATCAAAAAGAAGATATGCGATACCTAAAGCTATATCTTCTGGTTTTGCAAATCTTCTTAAAGGATAATTTAACTTTTCCTTTTCTTTTTCTTCTTCTGTAAAGTCGCCAATTAATGCAGTTTCCACCATACCCTGATTTACGCTATTGCACCGAATCCCTTTAGGACCATATTCCAAAGCAACCGTCCGCATAAAAGCATCTATTCCACATTTAGTAGTAGCATAAATGGCATTCCCAATCGATACCCTGTACACACCATCAGCAGATGCTGTGAAAACTATTAAACCACTTTTTTTTCTTTTTTAGTAAAGCTTTAGTGAGAAGGATTGGGGGTGTTGAGATTGATTTTCTGAATTCGAGTCAGTTCTTCTTCGGTAATGAATTGTGTCAATACCAATTTCATAATACCTGCATTACATACAAAACCGTCAATTTCAGGAATCTGTTCAACCAAATCGTTTAATTCATCCAAATTGGTCAAATCAGTTTTAATCGCAATATGTTCCTTGGCTTCAAAGGCGGTTAGTGAGAATAGTACTGTCTATAGAACATCTTCTCTGATATCAGTCAACACGATTCGAGCACCTAATTATGAGCAAACACGAGCCACCTCACTACCAATACCTCCTGCGCCTCCCGTAATGAGAATAGTTTTGTTTTCAAATGAAAAGGGGTTATAATTCATATTGGCAAATGATAAATAGAATGGTTAATGTAGTTTTTCCAAAACGATTTGATATAAATCGGAAATGGTAGAGACTTGTCGAAAATCATTCGTTTTTAACGCGACACCAAATTCCTCGTCAACCATTGCAACAACAGAAAGACCAATTAATGAAGACCACTCGTCCAATTCACGAAAAACGGTTTCTGGAGTGAAATGGCTTGCATCGGTTTCATCAAACAAATCTGCAAATAAAGTTACAAATTCTTCAAGTGTTTTCATAATAATAGGATTATACTAATTAGACTTTTGATTTTTATGTAGTTTACTTTTGATTTTTTTCAACGGAATAATTGAAATTGTATATTTATACGCTTCAGGCTTAAAAATAAACGACCAGCCCAAATATATCAACAAATAGACCAAAAACTTCACAATACCATCTGGATATAGCTTTAGTTTTAACAGATAACCACATCCAAAGCTTACAAGAGCTGCGACTACCGAAGCAATACCAACAGGGAGAAGGTCTTGTATCTGCTTATACCATTTATAACCAATGTGTTTTGAGACAAGACCTATATTAACAAATAAAACAAACCACGTTCCGATAACATGTCCCGCCAACAGTCCTTTCATTCCATACAAGGCCAAGCCGCCAACAATTATGATAATAATAACACATTGTTTTATAAAAGTCCACAAAAACATTGTTTTGCTCTTTCCAATTGCTGAAATAGTCTGTAAATTAACAGATTGAAGACAATAAGCCAATCCCGAAATACATAATACTTGAAAATAAGGAATGCTCTGTAACCACCTATCTGAATATAACAAAACAAAAATTGGCTTGGCACACAAAAGCAAAACAAACATCAATGGAAATGTAATGTAAGATATTGTCATAGTCAATCGTTTAATCATGTTTTGCATAGCCATTTTATTATCTTGAACTTCTGCATAAAGTGGATAGGTTACTTGTGTCATGACCTGGGAAATGCTGTTTGATGCCAGCTTTTCGGTACTATGTGCCTTTGAATAGTAGCCCATCGTTGAGGCATTATAAAACTTTCCAATTAGCAATCCCTGTATTTGTTGAGTAAATCGATTGACCAAATGCGTTAGGAACATATAAAACCCAAAACTAAACAACTCTTTAAATGAAGGCCAAGAGAAAGTCCATTTTGGTCTCCACTTCACATAGAACCAAAAAACCAAAGAAGGAATTGCAGCAACAATGAGGTTTTGCGTCACCAATGCCCAAACGCCACAACCTTTATAAGCCATAATAATAGTAACGGTCAACGCTATGATAGATGTGCTTACAGAAACTATGGATAATAACTTGAAATTCAGTTTTTTCTTAAGCTGATTTCTTTGAATGACATTTAATGCATAAATGAAAAGCACCAAGCCTTGCACACGGAGCACATCACAAAGCAAAGGAATATTATAAAACTTAGATATGGCTGGAGCACATAAAAAAAGAATAGCATACATCAAAAACGACATACCAACATTCCACCAAAAAATAGTGGAATAGTCTTCTTGTGTAGGATGTTTCTTTTGAATTAAAGCAGAACCAAAACCGCCATCAATGAAAGCCTCCGCCAAAACCATGAAAATGGACAACATGCCTATGCATCCATAATCAAAAGGTGTAAGCAGACGCGCCAAGATGATACCCGAGATGAATTGAATAACCATCTTGGAATATTTCTGCAAGGCAGTCCAAACCATGCCAGAAGCGGCTTTCTGTTTTAAGCTTTTTTGTTTTGCCATTTTACTTGATCTTACTATATTCCCTCAACATCGTTGAAGAAATCCCCTCTGTCCTAGGAATGGTCACTACTTGCTTGCCATTGGCCTCACACCAAGCTACAGCTCTTTGGAACCCTGCATGTTGCTGGTCAGGACCTTTGGCGAAAACATCGAAATCTATCTTTTGGATGTCCACATCTACATCACAATAGGTCACCACCTCATCCACCCAACGCACCGCACTTACCATGAACATACGTTCCTCTGTGGAATAGACCATCTTGGTGCCTGGCTTGTATTTCAAAATACAATCACTGTCTTGCACGGCCACAATAAGTTTGCATTCCTGATCTGGAAAATGTTCTTTGATATGTTTGAAGAGCAGGATGTGTCCGATATGGAGCATATCATAAACACCAAAAGTAAGTATTTTTAGCATAGAAACAATCTTTTCTTTGATTAAGGTTTTGCCCCCTCAATCACATTACTTGTGATGACAAAGAGAAGCCAAGTTTATCGGTTAGAGTACATATCCTCATAGTACTTAAGGTAGTCTCCACTTGTCACATTATCCATCCATTCCTGATTGTCCAAATACCAACGGACGGTCTTTTCGATACCTTCCTCGAACTGCAGGGATGGCTCCCAACCCAATTCTTTCTGAAGCTTGGTCGAGTCAATGGCATAGCGCAAATCGTGGCCGGCACGATCGGTGACATAGGTGATGAGATCCATGTCAGCACCCTCTGGGCGACCCAACAGTCTGTCTACGGTATTGATGAGTACCTTTATCAGGTCTATGTTTTTCCATTCGTTGAAGCCACCAATGTTGTATGTCTCAGCGACTTTGCCCTCATGGAAAATCAAATCAATGGCTCTGGCATGGTCTTCCACATAGAGCCAATCACGCACATTCTCGCCCTTTCCATACACCGGCAACGGCTTGCGATGGCGTATATTGTTGATGAACAGCGGAATCAACTTCTCTGGAAACTGGTAAGGGCCGTAGTTGTTGGAGCAGTTGGTCACCACCGTAGGCATTCCATAAGTGTCATGGAAAGCGCGGACAAAATGGTCACTGGCGGCCTTGGCGGCACTATAAGGACTATGTGGCTGGTATTTCAAATCCTCGGTGAAGAACTTGCTTCCGTATGCCAAATGATGCTTCCCACTGCTGGCCTTGGTAGTGAAAGGCGGAATAATGCCTTCAGGATCTGTCAACTCAAGAGCACCATAGACTTCGTCAGTACTAATATGGTAAAAGCGTTTGCCCTCCCATTTCTCAGACAAGCTCTCCCAGTATAATTTAGCAGCTTGCAACAACGACAATGTTCCCATCACATTGGTCTGTGCAAAAGTGAATGGGTCCTTGATGGAGCGGTCCACATGACTCTCGGCAGCAAGGTGGATGATGCCGTCGACATGCTCGTCCTGCATCAGTTTGTAAACACCTTCAAAGTCACAGATGTCCATCTTGACGAAGCGGTAGTTGGGCTTATCCTCGATGTCCTTAAGGTTGGCGAGGTTACCCGCGTAGGTCAACTTGTCGAGGTTGATGATTTTATAGTCGGGATATTTGTTCACGAACAAGCGAACAACATGGCTGCCGATGAAGCCAGCGCCGCCAGTAATGATGATATTTCTTTTATAACACATATTATTGTCGTTTTTTTTATCCTTTTTCGAACACGGATTTATCAGATTGACACGGACACCATTTCGGGTCTAATACAAGGTCTTCGTTTGAAAAATTTTGGATTGACACGGATTTTTGCGACTCGTCGCAAAAACATCCGTGAAATCTGTCTCAATCCGTGTTCAATATTATTATTTATCCGTGTTTATTGATTATAATACTTTTCTTTCTATTTGTAGTTCATCATATTTTCCGAAATTAATCAGAAAACCTAATTTGAATCCTGTTGCTTTTAAATAGTTGTATATTTGACTTCTATGTGAGTCATCTAATTCTTTTACAGCTTTTAATTCAATAATGATTTTATCATAACACACAAAATCAGCAACATACTTTTTACCTAGTCTTATGCCATCATAGTAAACATCCAGTTCTTTTTCCTTTTCATAAGGAACATGTCGCTTGTCTAGCTCTATTTCCAATGCTTCTTGATACACTGCCTCAAGGAAACCAGATCCCAACAAATTATAAACTCTCATAGCAGCACCTCTTATAGCGTAGCTCTCATTTTGATAAATCAATGGCATTTAAATAGACTATTGATTGAAAACACTATTGAACTCTTTTTTTTCGAACACGGATTAAACAGATTTACACGGAACTTTGCAACAAGTTGAGAAAAAATCCGAAAAAACCGTGCTATCCGTGTTCAAAATAACACATGTCCTCTTAAATATTAGTTTATTTTAGGATGGGTCAATGTATCGGAAGTAATCTCCGACTTGTATTCATCGATGACCTTCAGCAAATATTGTCCGTACTGGTTCTTAAGCATCGGTTTGGCCAATTCACGCATCTTCTCTTCCGAAATCCAGCCGTTACGATAAGCAATACCCTCCAAACAGGCAATCTTCAATCCTTGGCGTTTTTCTATCACCTCAACAAATGTAGAGGCCTCAGACAAAGAGTCATGAGTACCTGTGTCAAGCCATGCGAAACCACGGCCGAACACCTGCACTTTCAGTTCACCGTCTTTCAAGAACTCTTGGTTCACCGTTGTGATTTCCAACTCACCACGGGCAGACGGTTTAATGCTCTTGGCCACATTCACCACCTTATTGGGATAGAAATACAAGCCCACCACGGCATAGTTGCTCTTAGGTTCTTTAGGCTTTTCTTCAATGCTCAGGCAGTTGCCTTGTCTGTCAAACTCAGCCACCCCATAGCGTTCTGGGTCACTCACCCAATAACCGAAGACTGTGGCTTTCTTGTTCTCTTCCGCATCTTTGACAGCATTCCTAAGAAGGTTTGTGAAGCCACTGCCATAGAAGATGTTATCACCCAACACCAAGCAAGCGCAATCATCGCCAATGAACTTTTCGCCAATGATAAAAGCCTGTGCCAAACCGTCGGGACTCGGTTGCTCGGCATACTCAAAATGCACACCGTAGTCAGAACCATCACCTAACAGACGCTTGAAGCCTGGCAAATCGTATGGAGTACTAATAATCAAGATGTCTCTGATGCCAGCAAGCATCAAAGCCGAAATGGGATAATACACCATCGGTTTGTCGTAGATGGGCAGCAACTGTTTGCTCACACCCTTAGTGATAGGATACAATCTTGTGCCGGAGCCTCCAGCGAGTACGATGCCTTTCATATTTTAAGATGTTTGATGTAAGATGTTTTGATTTAAGAAGTTTGATGTTTAATTGGGAAAAGATTAGTTTATATTGTTGTTTTCTTCCAGTTTTTACAACGATGGACGAGTACTTTCATAGCTTCGCCCCGTCAGTCACATTCCGTGGTGACAAAGGGCTGGTTCACTTTATCTTATGGCATTTCGAAAAGCATCAAGATGCTTGCCTTTTGCCAATTACAAATTTGGGTACAAAAGTATGAATAATTGTTTGTGTTTTCAAAAGAAGTCAAAGAATAAATCAAACTATGCTGGTTTTCATCATTTTCTTCCACTTGAAATAGCCAAACACGGCGATGACGACATACAAGGCATAAAGGCTGGCCTTGAAGGGGATGTCCTTGTAGAAATACAGGACACTGGTGACGATATCCACCACAATCCAGACGAACCATTGCTCCAAGTACTTGCGCGCCAAGGCCCAGATGCCCACGATGCTTAATGCTGTGGTGAAGGCATCGGCTACAGGGACATTGGAGTTGGTGAAACGGCTCAGCACGAAATAGATGAAGGCCCAGATGGCCAGGCCTACTCCGACCCAGATGAAGGCCATCTTCTTTGGCATGTGCCGGATGGGGAGGTCCTTGGCCTTCTGCTTGTGCCGAATCCAGGCGATGAAGCCGTAGACGGTCATGGCCAGGTAGTAGAACTCCATGCCGCAGTCGGCGTAGAGGCCTTTCTGGTAATAGAGCACGATGCCCAAGGACTGCATCACGAAGCCCACGACCCACATCCATACGCTAGCTTTGTATTCCAGGAGGATATAGGCGAGGCCTAGAGCTGTGGTGGTGATGTCGAGCCAATGATGTGCTAGGAAATCCATGGTAAGTCTATAATGATCGAGTGAGTCGTTTAGTGTCGGAGATAGCGGGTCTGGCGCCCGCTATGAGGGGTTTGGATGAGGGTGTGTCGTTTAGGGTGGGGTTTAGGGAAAGGGATACCCGAAGCCATCTCTCACGCTTAGGGTGTCTCCGTATCATAATACCCATTTTCATACGCCTCTTTTACAGATTGTATATACTCTTCATTCAATCCTATCGAATCTGCCAAGTCTTCCCATGTAGGATTGAAGTCGCTGATTAGCTTTTCTTTCCATTCCCTCCGCCATTTTTTCAATTGTTTTTCTCTGTGGATACCGTCAATAAGAAGATCATGGACTTCGTAATACACTAGTTTCTCTGTATTGTATCGGTCAGAAAAACCTGTATTGATACGGAGTTTATGTTCAGCCAACCTCCGTCTGAGGTTTCTGGTCACGCCTGTGTATAGGGTTGTGTTGTTTTTATTTGTGAGGATGTATACGATTCCTTGGAGAGGCATGAGGTATGAGTGTGTCGTTTAGTGTCGGAGATAGCGGGTCTGGCGCCCGCTATGAGGGGTTTGGATGAGGGTGTGTCGTTTAGGGTGGGGTTTAGGGAAAGGGATACCCGAAAGGGTGTGTCGTTTAGGGTGGGGTTTAGGGAAAGGGATACCCGAAAACAGCGCTTTATTTGAGTGACCCTAAGCGGGAGACCCTCATGGCGGGCTTGACCCGCCATCCCTCACGCTTAGGGCCATTCTCTCTGCCAAAGCCACAAACTCCTTCGCCGTCATTTCCTTCAAGAAAATCAGTCCATGGGTAGCGCGGATGAGCGGGTGGGCGTTTTCGTAGAAGAAATCCTTCCCAAGGATGAACTGCACGTCTTTGTAATTCTTCACCCAGATTGTCTCTGCTAATTCGCTGAAAGGACCATCAAAATCTGGATTGGGAAACTCCGCCTTGACCTGTGTGAGATAGCTGTCCTTGAAGGCCTTCTCGAAGACGGCAAAGGCGTTGAGCGAGACGGGCACGTAGACATTGGCCTCGGCAGGATGGAAAGTCGACCAGACATTGCGGTAGCCAAAGATCCTCAACTTGCTGAGGTCTGCTTCCTCACCCCACAGTCTGACAGCCTCGGCAATGCTTTGCATGACCTTGTAGTGCGTGTTGGGACCTTGACCCTCCGAGTCGATGGCGACGCTGATGACGGTGGGCTTCAATTCTCGGAATTGGTTGAGGATGGGCTCAACATCGCGGGAAAAAACAGGTCCTTGAGCCTGTCGACACGCCAGTCCATTATTAGTCGGCCCTTCGGCCCTTCGACCCTGCTCAGGAACCGCGGGCTCAGGGTCCTCTGTCCTACTCTCATACAGTCCCAGCCGTAAGTGATGGATATGGTCCAAGGCGGTACCGGTATAGGCCCACACAAGCTCCTCTTCAAATTCGCGGATCTCGCCTTTGAGCTTCTGAATCTCATGGCTGTTGGGCTTGCCCTCCTTGAGGTTCCCAATCTCCATCTTGAAACGCGTCTCGACATCGTCGACGCTCTTCAATCCCCAAAGACCTACGGCATCGCGGAGAATGCGGTGACAAAAGCCACGGCGCATCTCGTCGGGGTTGCGACGGGCGACATTGTCGAGGTAATGGTGGATGTCTTTCTCCTGCTTGAACCGATAGCCCTGCTCGAAGAAATCGGGGTAGCGCACCATTTGGATGCGGCCTTGATGCAAGTAGTCCAAGGTGTCTTCCATGGCCTTCTGCAAGAAGGCATCGGTGACGCTGTGGTAGCCCGAAGTCATGATGGCAAAATGCACCTGGTTCTTGGGTGAGCGCAGCTGCCTGTTGATGAAGGGCATGATGCCAAGCATAATGTCGTCGTGATGCGGACCCGTGTGGTAGATCACCTCATTCTCAAAGGACTGTGCACCACGCCAGAGCTTGGCTTCCACATCGGCGATGACTTCCTGCACTCTTTCCAGACTGAGGTCGGGAATGCGAGAGCAGCGCGGGTCGTTCTGCAGGTCTTCGAGCGTCAGCCTATGGGCGTAACGGTCTAGGGTCTTGCAGAGGCCGAGCACAGCATGTTCGGTCTTCTCAAAAGTCCAAGTGCCGTCGAAGTATGATGGATCGGTTTTAGGGAACATGATTATTTAATCCCGCTTAAAGATATCCCTTGTATACACTTTCTCCTTCACGTCGTCCAACACGCTATCGTAACGGTTGGCGATGATCGCCTGACTCATGGCCTTGAACTTGGCCATGTCGTTGACCACCAGGCTGCCGAAGAAGGTAGTGCCATCCTCCAAGGTCGGCTCATAGATGATGACCTCCGCGCCCTTGGCCTTGATGCGCTTCATCACGCCTTGTATGCTGCTCTGACGGAAGTTGTCGCTGTTCGACTTCATCGTCAGGCGGTACACGCCGATGATGCAACGGTGCTCATGGGCAGCATTGTATTGACCTTGGTCGTAGTAGTCATAATACCCTGCTTTTTTCAGCACTTGGTCAGCAATGAAATCCTTGCGGGTGCGGTTGCTCTCCACGATGGCGCGGATAAGATCCTCTGGCACATCTTCGTAATTGGCCAACAATTGCTTGGTGTCCTTGGGCAAGCAGTAACCGCCATAACCAAAACTGGGGTTATTGTAGTGACTGCCAATGCGTGGGTCGAGACAAATGCCATCGATAATGGCTTGGGTATCAAGACCTTTCACCTCGGCGTAGGTGTCCAGTTCATTGAAATAGCTTACGCGTAATGCAAGATAAGTATTGGCGAAAAGCTTCACGGCCTCGGCTTCTTTCATGCCCATGAAAAGAATTGGCACATCCTGCTTGATGGCACCCTGCTGAAGCAACATCGCAAATTGATGCGCCTTTTCTTCAAGATCAGAACAAGCCAATCGCTTTATGGCTTCGTTCTCCAAATCAAAACCCTCGATAGGTTTCGGATAACCCACAATGATACGGCTGGGATAGAGGTTGTCATACAACGCCTTGCTTTCGCGCAAAAACTCGGGTGAGAACAAGAGGTTAAACTTCTTCACACCCTTGGCTGCATACTTCACATAAAGGCTACGAGTGTAACCCACCGGGATGGTGCTCTTGATCACCATTACAGCATCAGGGTTGACCGACAGCACTAAATCTATGACCTCTTCCACATGGCTTGTGTCAAAGAAGTTCTTCTGCGGGTCGTAGTTGGTCGGAGCGGCAATGACGACAAACTCGGCATCCTTGTAGGCCGATGCACCGTCAAGAGTAGCGGTCAGGTCAAGATCCTTTTCAGCCAGATATTTTTCGATGTATTCATCCTGAATAGGTGACTTCCTTTGGTTGATAAGTTCGACCTTTTGAGGGATGACATCCACTGCCACCACATGGTTGTGTTGCGCCAACAAGGTGGCGATGCTCAGGCCGACATAGCCTGTGCCTGCTACTGCGATGTTCATTGTTTGTTATTTTACAGTTTGAACAGGCTTTTGAAGGCATGTCATCCCTGCGGTTGGCAGTGCGCGAGCATGGGATCTATGGCTTCAAAAGCCGTCTGGTTTTTTATTTATTCGAGCCGCCTCCCATAGATTCCCTCCTTCCCCACCAGCCTCTGTTGGAATGACATGGGAGTCTAGCATTAACCTAAAAACTACAATCTACCGTCAATAATATCCCTAGGCAGAATGCCCTTCACGTCATAAATGACACCATTGTCCTTCACAAAGGCCTTCACATCCATGTTAAGGAACTCCTTATGAGCCACAGCGAGGATGACCGCGTCGAATTGGGCTTTCGGGACTTCGTTGGTCACCGTCACGCCATACTCCTGGAACACATGCTCAGCATTGGCCCAAGGGTCATAGACCGTGATGTTGGGGGTGTATTCGCGCAATGTGTGGTAGATGTCAACCACCTTGGTGTTGCGGATGTCGGGGCAGTTCTCCTTGAAAGTGATGCCCAAGATTAGGATCTTGGCGTTCTTCACCATCACACCCTTCTTGTTCATGCACTTGATGGTTTGGTTGGCCACATAAGCACCCATGCCGTCGTTCAGTCTTCTTGAGGCATGCATGATGCGGGGCAACACGCCATAAACCTGAGCCTTCTGGATGAGATAGTATGGGTCGACGCTGATGCAGTGGCCACCGACGAGACCAGGACTCAGCTTGATGAAGTTCCATTTGCTGCTGGCGGCTTCAATCACATCGTGCGTGTCGATACCCATGGCATTGAAAATCTTCGCCAATTCGTTCATGAAGGCGATGTTGACGTCACGCTGTGAATTCTCTATAATCTTGCTAGCCTCAGCCACCTTGATGCTCGGGGCCTTGTGCGTGCCATTGACGAGGACGCTGTTGTAGACTTCGTCCACATAATCGGCAATTTCCGGTGTGGAACCAGAGGTCACTTTCTTAATCTTTTCAACAGTGTGCTGCTTGTCGCCGGGGTTGATGCGCTCGGGGCTATAGCCAGCATAGAAGTCGACATTGAACCTCAGTCCGCTGACACGCTCCACCACGGGCAGGCATTCCTCTTCGGTCACGCCAGGATAGACAGTGCTTTCGTACACCACCACATCACCCTTGCTGATGACCTTGCCGACGGTCTCGGAGGCTCCCCATAAGGGACGCAAGTCGGGGCGGTTGTCGCTGTCGACAGGAGTGGGCACGGCCACCACATAGAAGTTGCACTTTTTGATTTCCTCAAGGTTGGTGGTGCAAAGGAAGCCGTGGTTCTTGATGGCATCTTGAAGCAGCTCGTCGCTGACTTCAAGGGTAGCGTCGTGACCCGTCATCAGGGCATCCACACGACGCTGGTTCATGTCGAATCCGATGGTTTCGAACTTCGTTGAAAACAGGCGGGCAAGGGGCAGACCCACATAGCCGAGGCCTATCACACAGATTTTTGTGTCTTTCATTATATTTATTTATTTGCTATGACTATAAAAAGCTAGAAGTAGTTGGTTCGTGTCAGGGATAGCGGGTCAAGCCCGCTATGAGGGGTTTGGGGGTGAGATAGTCGTTTGGGTTGAGTTTTGGTTAAGTACTTGGAAATGGCTATCAGAGGTTGTCGGTTCGTGTCAGGGATAGCGGGTCAAGCCCGCTATGAGGGGTTTGGGGGAAAGACAGTCGTTTGGGTTGAGTTTTGGTTAAGTACTTGGAAATGGCTATCAGAAAAACAGGGCTTTATTGAGGAACCCAGAGCGGGAGACCCTCATGGCGGGCAAGGACCCGCCATCCCTCACGCTTTGGGACTTCCTGCTACTAATGCTCCTGTATCGTATGTTTCTTTTACGCTTTGTATATACTCTTCATCCACGCCAATGTCTTCTGTCAAGTCCTTCCACTCCGGATAAAAGACATATTATCTTGCCTAAGGCAGCCACATTATTTCCAGCCAAACGGGTGTCCGCTCAGCGGGAGCTTGGCCATGGGATGATAGTCACCGATGAGGCCGACAGGCTTCGCGTTGCGAATCTCATACACAATCTCGATGCAACGGCGAGCGTCCTCCAAGCCGAAACCATGTCCAGCCAGAATGTTCTCATAGCTCTTGGTGTGCAGTTCGGTGAACCCTTGGCTGAACTCAAACTCCTCGCCGTCAATCATGATGGTACGATAGGTGCGCTTCTCGCCTTCCACGGCATTCTCCGGCAAGGTGTCGGCATTGATACTGAGGAAATAACGCACGCGGGCACGCTTCAGTTCCAGATAGCCTGCCACACGGTCGTGCGAAGCCACATGGACGATATTCTTCTGCACATCGCCGAAGATCCAGCTCAGCATGTCGTAGAAGTGCACGCCGATGTTGGTGGCAATACCACCGCTCTTGTTGACATCGCCTTTCCATGAGGCATAGTACCAATTGCCCCGTGAGGTGATGTAGGTCAGGTCGATGTCGTAGATCTTGTCTTTCGGGCCTTCCTCAACTTTCTTCTTGAGTGCAACTATCTTGTCGTGCAAACGCAGCTGCAGGATGGTATTGACCTTATGTCCCTGACGCTGTTCCACCTTCTGCAAGGCGTCGATGTTCCACGGGTTAAGCACAAGAGGCTTCTCGCAGATGACATCGGCACCGAGACGCAAACCATAACGGGTATGGGCATCGTGCAGGTAATTAGGCGTACAGATGCTGACATAGTCAATGTTGGTGCCGCTGTCGCGCAACTTGGTGTTGTGCCGGTCGAAAAGTTCCTGTTCGGTAAAGAAGGCAGCCTTGGGGAAATAGCTGTCCATGATGCCTACGCTGTCGCTTCTGTCGTAGGCGGAGACAAGGTTGTTACCAGTGTCTTTGATGGCTTTCAGGTGGCGAGGGGCGATGTAGCCGCCAACGCCGATTATCGCGAAGTTTTTCATTTTTGTTTGGCTTCTGGCCTCTGGCTTTTTTATTACACATTGTTTCAGGCTTGGCTTCTGACCTCAAAACAACGTTCAAGCTGCCAGAGGCCAGAAGCCAATAGCCAATAGCTATTACAAATTATTCTTTTCGATATCCTTAAAGTACTTCACCGTACCGTAGGTCATTTCATCGCAGGCGGCGTCATCGCAGACAATGATGCCTTTCGGATGCATTTGCAGCACGCTGACGGTCCACATTTGACTAACGGAACCCTCTATGGCATGGGCCAAAGCACGGGCTTTGCCGTGACCATTGGCCAAAATCATCACTTCACGGCTGTCCATGACAGTACCTACACCCACGGTGAGGGCAGTCTTCGGCACTTTATTGATATCGTTGTCGAAGAAGCGGGAATTGGCGATGATTGTATCAGAAGTGAGGGTCTTCACGCGAGTGCGAGAAGTCAAAGAGCTGCCGGGCTCGTTGAAGGCGATGTGGCCATCAGGACCAATGCCGCCCATAAAGAGGTCGATGCCGCCGTAGCTCTTGATCTTTTCCTCATAGCGGGCACACTCGGCCTCAAGGTCTTCAGCGTTGCCGTTCAAGATGTTGACATTCTCCTTCTTGATGTCGATGTGCTTGAAGAAGTTGTTCCACATGAAGCTGTGGTAGCTCTCGGGATGGTCCTCAGGGATGCGGACATATTCATCCATGTTGAAGGTGACCACATTCTTGAAGGAGACTTGACCTTTCTTGTAAAGCTTTACCAGTTCCTTATAGGTACCGATAGGCGTGGAGCCTGTAGGCAAACCCAGAATGAAGGGTTTCTTAGCGGTTGGCTTGAAGGCATTGATGCGTTCAACGATATGGTTAGCAGCCCAACGCGACATGGCGTCGTAGTTTTTTTCGATAATGACTCTCATTGTATATAGTTTTTAGTTGTTCAGTTATTCAGTTGTTCAGTTATTTGGTGGCTTCTGGCTTCTGGCCTCTGGCTATTGGCAACATCACGAAAAGTTTGTGAGTTTACATCTATCGTGGAGCGGCCAATAGCCAGTAGCCAATGGCCAGTAGCCTCAATGGCTTTTTCTGTATTTTTGAATTAATGCAATGAATTCCTCGGTTTCCTTGCGAATCTGTTTGACGAAACTGACGTCGTCGATGCTGCCGACAACGGCCAGTTTCTCATCCTCGTTACGGAAGGTGGCGTTACGGAATTCGTTCTCGTAGTCTTTCTTGCGGCTTTCGTACACTTGGTCGCAGATGAAATGCTGGATACGGATGGCTTCATCCAAATTCTCATGCCACATCTCTTCGGTGAGCACATCCGTCTCATCCTTGTAAAGGAACATCAACGCAAAGTAGGCATGATGCAGCTTCTCAGCCTGATAGTTTTCCCAAAGCTCATCATAGCGGTGATGGATTTCATCCCAAGTGTTGAGCACACCATCACGAATGTCAGCGCGCAACTGGTCGGCATATTCCACAGGCATAGTCTGGCCACCGAGGTTGATCCACTTGCGGAGGCGTTTGCCTTTCATGTGGTTCACGATGGTCTCCATATCGATGTCGGGATGGCTTTCCAAGTAATGCATCAAGGTCTTGACGGCGTAGTAAATGATCATGTCGCCATAGGCATGGTAAGCCTCCAAAGGCTTGAGGATGCGTACTTTACGTTTGCCTTTTTCCATGTGTTCACCGAAAACCTCCAAGGACTTCACCGTATCGGGTTCGTTGTCAAGAAGGTTCTTACCGCATTCGCGCAAGTCGTAATACTCGTATTTCTCAGGATCTTCGCCCTTAGTGCGAAGATAAGCCTTGGCTACCCAAACTTCGAGCAACTTGCGCCCTTCGATGATTTCTTCAACGGTGTCGGGGGCAAGGGTTTCGAACTCGATGTTTTGGATCTTGCGTTTGCGCTTATCGCGACTGATGTATTTCGATGTGTTGCGCGCAATGGCGTACATGTTGTACATCCACCAATAGGCGGGCATGACCTCCAGCTCGTTCTTGGTCGTGTTGTTGTTGACCAAGCAGAAAGGCAACATGATGTTGAGTTCGCTGGGATAGTCGGCCTTCGACAGCAAGGTGAATGAGGCGAACTTCGACGAGTGCTTCACGCTGGAGCAGAGCCCAGGCCAGAAGCCACGCGAGGCCACAATCTCGCCATCGGTAGCGCGGCTGTTGTGGTTGGAACCCATGGTGGCACCGGCAGCCATATTGCTCTGTCCCATCACGCAAGCCGAGATGAGGAAGGAGTTGTTATGATGCTGCTCGTGCGAGGGGAAGATGAGGTTGTTCAGCACCTCGCAGCACGAGATAGTGGAGTTGTCGCCCAAGACAGAGTGAATGAGGCGTGCACCATATTTCAGGTTGCAGTTGTCGCCCAACACGAAACGGGTGGCCACTACGGAATAGAAAATACGGCAACCATACCCGGTCACACCATTCACCAAGATGACCCCTTCACCGATTTGCGAAGGCTCCTCTTCCGAAGAGTTGATGGTGATATTTTTCAGTTTGCTGGCCCCTTTGATATAACAATGCGGTCCAACCTTGGCATCTTTCAGAATCCAGCAGTTCTTGATGACGCACGATTCGCCAATAGTGCCGTAATATCCACGGTGGAAGTCGACGCTGGCCTGGGTGATTTCCTTGAGGCGTTCCTGCAACTTGGTGTCGTCGGTATATTTCGCCCAAAGGTAGGCATCGGCCGTGATCATGCCATCAAAAGGCAAGATTTTACGGCTCCCGATTTCGTTCATCACCTCAAGCCACACACGCACATCTTCGGGCTCGCCTTCCTTGATGGTGCCGTTGCCGAATTTGGAGTGGTCGGTGGTAGAGATTTCCTGAATGTTGAAGAGGATACTTCTATCGCCAATGATGTAGTTGGCCATGTAATGCACATCGTGGATGGCCACATCATCGCCGATGTCGCACGAAATGATGCTGCTGTTGGAAATACCGACCGGCACACGAAGGTCGTGATATTGCAACACCTTACGGTTGATGCGACCGATGCGCACCATGCCGAAGAAATGGTTGTTGTGCACCATGTTGGTATCGAACTCGTCCGTCACCCAAATGTCGTCCCAATTGGTGGCTGAGTTGCTGTTTTTCACCAAGCGTTCTATCTCATCGGTATGCAAGTGCCGCCAACCACCTTGCGGTTTTTTCACCTGTTGGTTGCGGTAGTAGTATTCGTCGTGACCATGCAAGTACTTCTCATCAATGAAGTTCTTGTAAATCCGGTCGTAGTCAATGATAGTTACTTTATCCATTTATGTTTGTTAGTATTTATTTATTTAGTTTTCAATTCGTTAGCTATTCCTTTATCCTTTTGACTAGGGTTGGGGGTAGACCCGTCATCCCTGTTAAGAATTACGGAAATGGACTGACAACGACACCATAGCGTTTGCCGTTATGCTTGAAAACCGATGGATAAAAAATCATGAGCATATGAGTGAATGTATCAATACCCATAGGGGTTGTTTTTCTGCCAGTTCCATGAGTCGCGGCACATTTCTTCGAGGCCGTATTGCGCTTTCCAGCCCAGTTCCTTCTCCGCCTTGGCGGGATTGGAATAACAGGTGGCAATGTCGCCCGCCCTGCGTGGCTTGATGCTGTAAGGAATCTTGACGCCATTGACCTTCTCGAAGGTCTTCACCACTTGAAGCACTGAGTATCCTTGTCCCGTGCCAAGGTTGTAGATGGCACAGCCACAGTTTCTCTCGATGGCTTGTAAGGCTGCCACATGACCACGGGCCAAATCTACGACATGGATGTAGTCACGAACGCCGGTGCCATCGGGGGTGTCATAGTCGTCACCAAAGACACCCAACTCGGGACGCTTGCCCACTGCCACCTGGGTGACATAAGGCATCAGGTTGTTGGGGATGCCGTTGGGGTTCTCCCCTATCCTACCGCTTGGATGCGCACCGATGGGGTTGAAGTAGCGCAACAACACGATATTCCACTCCTTGTCAGCCTTTTGCATGTCCATCATGATTTCCTCGAGCATGCTCTTGGTCTGGCCATATGGGTTGGTGCAGTGTCCCTTGGGGCATTCCTCTGTGATAGGAATGATGGCTGGATCACCGTAGACGGTGGCTGACGAGGAGAAGATGATGTTTTTGCAGCCGTGCTGGCGCATCACATCCAAAAGGGTCAGCGTACCACTAATGTTGTTTTCGTAATACTCCCAAGGCTTCTCCACGCTCTCGCCCACGGCTTTTAAACCAGCGAAGTGGATGCAGGCATCGAAATGATGGGCTTCCATCACACGGTTGAGACCTTCGCGGTCGCGGATGTCGACTTCATAAAACGGGATTTCTTTGCCCGTCAGCTCTGCCACGCGCTTCAATGACTTGCGGTTGGAGTTGCAGAGGTTATCGACGACCACGGTCTCGTGTCCAGCAGTGTTGAGTTCCACTAAAGTATGTGAGCCGATGAATCCGGCACCGCCGGTGACTAGGATGTTCATTTTGTTTTTTGTAATTTGCTATTGGCTAATAGAGCTTGGAGTAGTCGGTTCGTGTCAGGGATAGCGGGTCAAGCCCGCTATGAGGGGTTTGGGGGTGAGATAGTCGTTTGGGTTGAGTTTTGGTTAAGTACTTGGAAAAAGCTATCAGAGGTTGTCGGTTCGTGTCAGGGATAGCGGGTCAAGCCCGCTATGAGGGGTTTAGGGGTGAGATAGTCGTTTGGGTTGAGTTTAGGTTAAGTACTAGGAAATGGCTATCAGAAAAACAGGGCTTTATTGATAAACCCAGAGCGGGAGACCCTCATGGCGGGCAAGGACCCGCCATCCCTCACGCTTTGGGACTTCCTGCTA
>ONFF01000009.1 GCA_900317055.1 uncultured Bacteroidales bacterium
TCGATGCAAGAGCATTGAGAAAAAATAAAGTCGGATTTTTTTCATAATCTTTATATTGTTTTTCCCCTCCTTTTTCCCCATCAGGAGGGGTTTTTTGTTGCTTTTACTGAAGCATATCGTATAGGATTAGGATTTTCTTTGTAATATTGCAGTCAGAAATAGTAAACATTATGAGTAGAAAAGACATAGTGGCACAAATACAAATGATTATGCGGCGATTGTTTCCCACGGCTGAAGTCATTTTGTATGGCAGTGAGGCACGTGGTGAGGCTAGGCCTGATAGTGATATAGACCTCCTCATCCTTGTTGATGGTGACAAACTTACTTTGGCTCAAGAAGATGCCGTGACTATGCCGCTCTATGAATTGGAACTTCAAACAGGAGTGGCCATCAGCCCAATTGTGATGCTTAAGAAACAATGGGAAAACCGTCCGATGATAACGCCGTTTTATCTTAATGTAATGAAAGAAGGAGTAAGGCTATGAGTGGATTGGTTGACAGATGACCTTACTACACAAGCAAAGTCTTTTATAGATTACATTGGTAATTTAGTAAAGGATGATTCTGCTGAATCGAACAATTAATAGTCTTATATAAAAATGAAAAAACTATTCTCATTAATCGCAGCATTAATGCTGACCTTGACAGTGGCCCGCGCTGATGAAGGCATGTGGCTGCCATATTCATTGAATGGCCAGAACTTAGCCGAGATGCAAGCCATGGGCTGCAAACTCACGGCCGAGCAAATTTTTAGCTTCAACCAACCCAGCATCAAGGACGCCATCGTGCAATTTGGTGGCGGCTGCACGGGCGAAATCATCTCTCCCGAAGGCCTGCTGCTCACCAACCACCACTGTGGATTGAGCTATGTGCAGAAGCACTCGTCCATCGAGCACGACTACCTCACCGACGGCTTCTGGGCCAAGAGCAAGAGTGAAGAGCTGCCCAACGCGGGTCTCTCCGTCCTTTTCTTAAATAAGGTGGAAGATGTCACCGAGGAAGTGCTGAAAGGCGTCACAGCACAAACCAGCGAGGCCGAGCGCGATGAAATCGTCGCCAAGAACAGCCGTTCCATCACCAAGGAACGCAAGGGCGATCGCAACGTGCGCGTCGAGATTGTGCCTTTCTATAGCGGCAACCAGTACATCCTCTTCGAGTATGATGAGTACAAGGATGTGCGCCTCGTGTGCTGTCCGCCTTGGGGCATAGGCAAGTTTGGTGCCGACACCGACAACTGGACCTGGCCTCGCCACAAGGGCGACTTCAACATCTTTCGCGTTTACACCGCCCCCGATGGTAGCCCTGCGGAATATAGCGCCGATAACATCCCAATGAAGAGCAAATGGTTCCTTCCTATTAATTTAGGTGGCGTGAAGCCCGGCGACTATGCCATGATTCTCGGCTATCCCGGTTCGACCGACCGTTATTCTACTTCCTACACCGTGAAAAACGTCATCGAAAAAGAAGGCCCTGCCATCATCGACTGCCGTACCACCAAACTCGAAAACTACCGCAAGCACATGGACGCCGACCAAGAGGTGTTCATCATGTACGCCTCCAAGCAGGCCAGCGTGTCGAACTACTGGAAATACTATATCGGTCAGGTGAAGCAGCTCAAACGCAACCATGTGTATGAGCGCCGCCTCGCCCAAGAAGAAGACTTTATGAACTGGGTCAACGCCGACGCGAAGCGCAGGGCTGAATATGGCGACATCTTCACAGGTATCAAAGCGAAGTGGGACATTCTCGATGAGATTGAGAAGTCGTTCGTCTACCACCGCGAGGCGGGCTGGAACGGTGGCGAGGCCATCGCTTTCAGCCGCAGGTTCATGCGCATCAACAAGATGTTTGAGGACAAGGCTGACAAAGCCGACATCAAAGCCGCTGCCGAGAAGATGCAATCTGCCGTTGAGACCTTCTTCAAGGACTACAGCATGCCTTTGGACCAAGATGTGACTGCCGCCTTGCTGGCGTTGTTCTACAAGAACAACCAGGCTAACCTGATGCCGAGCGAGATTCTCCGTATCGGTATGGAGAACGATGGCGATTTCACCGAATATGTGGCCAAAGCCTTCGAGAAGTCCATCTTCACCGACCAAGCCCGTCTGGAGAAGTGGATGCAAAAGCCTAAAGCCCTGGACAAAGACCCAATCTTTGCTCTCGCAATGAACATCATTGAGTCCTACCAAACCTTGTATGCCCGATATGAAGAAGCTCAAAACCTTGGCAACCAAGGCGAGCGCCTTTACATGAAGGGCCTGATGGAGATGCAGAGCGACCGCAACTTCTATCCCGATGCCAACTTCACCATGCGTCTGACCTACGGCACCGTGGAGCCTTATAAGGCCGCCGATGCCGTCAACTATAACTACTACACCACCATGGATGGTGTGATGGCCAAGTATGTGCCTGGCAACTGGGAGTTCGACATCCCGCAGGATGTGCGCGACCTCGCCAATCGCCGCGACTACGGCCGTTATGCCAATGAGAAGGGTGAGTTGGTCGTCAACTTCATCACCACCAACGACATCACGGGTGGCAACTCGGGCAGTCCCGTCATCGACGGTGAGGGCAACCTCATCGGCCTGGCCTTCGACGGCAACTGGGAGGCCATGAGCGGCGACCTCAGCTTCGAGAACAAGGTGCAGCGCACCATCTGCATGGACGCCCGCTACCTGCTCTGGTGCATCGAGAAGGTAGGCAAGTGCGACAATATCATCAAGGAGTTGGTGATTAAATAAGTAGAAAGGCTAGTATATTGGACGCGAGACTGCGAGACGCGAGACACGAGACTTCGGTCTTGTCCAGTGTTCCGAAGTCCCGCGTCCCGTGTCAAATGATACTGAAAGAAAACGCATACCGATGAGCCGAGGCTTCATAAAAGAAGGAGACCAAGAAGAGATTCCGAGGGTGCCGATGCGGGCGTATTTGCCCGAAGGCGTGCCCAACTATGTCACGAAAGAAGGGCTTGAGGCACTCAAAGAGGAGCTGAAAAACCTTGAGGCAGAGCGCGTCAAGGCGGGTGACAACTACATCATGGTCAACTTCATCGATGCTTCGATTAAGCTGCTCGTTGACCGTATCAACAGTGCTGTGGAGGTCGACCTTTCCAAATCCAACAAGGAGACGGTGAGCTTTGGGGCGTGGGTGCGTTACAATGGGCGCGTGGTGCGGATTGTGGGCGTGGATGAAGCCGATGTGAACAAAGGCCTCATCTCGTTTATCTCGCCTATCGCCAAGTCGTTGATAGGGAAGAAGGTAGGGGATGTCATTGAATTGAAAGGCTCGGAAAAGATAACTGTCGAGGAGGTGTCGTTTGAGCCGATGGAACTTACGCAGATTATTAATGACAAGCCTGTCAAGACCTTGCCCCCAACAGAAAAGCGCCCCCGAAGAATCATCGAAGAGCAACTCGAGCCGACAACACAGGCACAGCCGATTGTAGAGGATAAAACCGTAGCTGAGCCAGTCAAATCGGATGAGTCACGCAAGTTTGAGCCTGAAGTGAATGCCACCGAATTCCTGCCCATTGTCAACGAGCGGGGCAATATTTTGGGACGGGCCATGTATGTGGAGCTACACAAAGGGAACAAGATGCTGCACCCTGTCGCGCACCTGCATGTCATGAATGGCAAGGGTGAGATCACGAGGCGTTATTGGTGGCATGTGGCGTTTGGCGACACACCGGAGAAAACGCTCAAACGGAAGATAGCGGAAACACTGGGACTATCGGGAGTGAACCCGAAGTTGAAACGGCAATATATCAGGGAAGCCAAGACCGAGAGGGAGTTAGTTTATGTCTTTACGGTTGTTTCTGAAGAGGATTTGCCTATTCCGCCTGAAGGGAGGGTGTATCTTGAGGTTTTTGAAAGAGATTAGTATCCGCAATTATTACAAGCCCGACATTGCATATCGGGGTGTATAGGGGTCGTCCCTTCGGGGCTATAAAAAAGTCGGGAAAGCGTTTGGCTCTCCCGACTTTTTGTTGAAAATGATTTGTCCTTTTACCACTCGATGCCGATTCTCAACGATACACTCGACGGGTTGACGGTCTTGTTCACGCGGTGGCCTTCCCACTCGCCATATTCGTTTTGGTAATCTTCCCAAACGCTGTAGTTCATCTTGTCATAATAGGTGGCGGCAACCATCATGCTGATGGCGAAGTCGCGCTTGGAGGCAAAACGCACGCCGAAGGCGAAGTCGCCGTAGGCACCAACTTGTTCCGAGATGTAGGAACCCAGGCGCAGGCTCATGAACGGGCTGACTGCCGACTTGTTGGAGAAGACATAACGCACATTGCCGTAAATCGGGAAGAGGCCGAAATCGCTGCAAGCATCAAAACCGATGCCGATACCGGCAAACATGTGGCCGTTGAAATAGAAACCGTGGGTGGTGGTCAGTCCGATGGTATTCGGCATTTCTTTGTCGAACACGGTCCAATTGTTGCCATATTCAAGGAAACCTTGATAACCGCTGGGGATGCGGACGCTGTTTTCTTCGTTCTGTGCAAACATGGTGATGGCGAAGAGTGCCATGACGAGGGTTAAAATGGTCTTTTTCATTTTATTATGTTTTAAATGGTGTTTGATTTTGTTCTTTTTTCGGTGCAAAAGTAACGATTTTATTTGTTATTTATTATGGTATCAGTGTCAGCGAGTAGTCGCCATGTTTCACTACAATCAGTCCTTGTTGTTCGCTGTAGTACCAAGCGTAGGAAATCATGGTGGTGTCTGCCATATAGGATCCTTGGTCGACATACACATCCTCGTAGGTGGTTGCTCCAATCGTGAATGTGGTGGTGGAAAGGTCGTTCAAGGGAAGGGTGCGGCCTATAATGGTATGCCAATAATAGAAATCTCGGTCTTGGGAAAGGCGGAGCTCTTCGTATTCCTGAAAAAGGCGGAGTTTTTCGTAAGTGACGGTGACCACCTTCTCGGGTGCCACGATGCAACGCAGCAGGCAACTGTCTTCAGGCGGACTTTGAAGCACCACTTCACGAGCATAGAAATAGGGACGAGGCTCAATGGACATTTTTCCGTAAGGGTGATAACGGGAGTCGTCGTAGTTATGGGCTACATAAGTGGTGTCGTGTACAACGGTGAAGCAGAGTGTGTCGTCGTCTTGGTTGAGCATTCGGATGGTTTGCCCCATCTGATAGGGGACGATGGCCGATTCTTCATCGGTCAGGCGACGGTAGATTTGAGGCTCTTTCACGCAAGAGGCCATCACGGCCACGAGGGCGATGCAAAATATCAAGTGTCTTTTCATGGCGTTTACTCCTTATCTTTTAGTCCGTAACGAAAACCGATGCTGATGATGCCTTCCATGCCGATGCCGCACTGGATGAAACCAGCGTATTGCTTTGTGCCGACTTCCACCCCAATGGGAACAAACTGGTAGGCGTAGTCAATCCTGTCTATGAATTTGTTGGACGGCATGTTGATTTGATACAAGTCGGGTCGGTATTCCTTGAGGTTGTAGCCCCAAGCCATGATGCCTTGCCCGACTTTGCTGTAGAGGTTCACATACTTGGTGTTGAGCCAGTTGATTTTGAGGTGGAGCATGATCGTGTGGCTCGTTTCGCCAAGGCGGCAAATAAGGCCTTCTTTGGTGCTGGGTTTTTCATAATAGGTGTAGACGCGTGGGTCGAGGCAATAGGTGGCTCCGATGCCGATGACCTTGGTGAGGCGGCGTGTGTAGGTAGCATAAATGGCACCAATATGTTCCTCCAATGGATAATAGTGTTGGCCTGGGTTATAACGGAAACTGCTTGAAGGTTTCACGCCGTAGCCGAAGCTGAACTCGTTCTTGTTGCTTCGGATGGTGTCGCGCTGTGCGAAGGCAGGTACCGCCAAGGCGACGAACAAACCGAGGATGATTAATTTGGTTTTCATAACTATTTGGATTTTAATCATTTACTTTCAGAAATGGAAATTGTACGCATAGCTGACGAAAACAGCAGGTTTAATGTTTTGGCTCTCGTAACTGAAAGGCTCTCCTGCAATGTTCCAGCCCATTTCGTAGGTGTGGATATTGACAAACTGCACACCAAGGCCGACATCGGCTTCACTTCACCTTCTTGAATTCCTTTTTCAAATCGCCTTCCTTGATTAGTTGGTTGATGTAGGCCGTATCGATGCCCATCGGATTGCTGCTATTGTTGTCATAAAGATTGTAGTTGTCGGTGGCACTAAAAAACTCAATGAAAGGATCGTCATCAATAATCATTTGCTTCAAAGTATCAATCGAATAATTCATTACGTTTTCATTGTATTCCTTTGGACTGATGGAAAGAAACGCGGCATCAGGCGACATTTCGTGATGAAGATAATAGCCTCCATACAGCGGCATGGGAAATAGCGTGGTGTCGACGTCGTCATAGTAGCCGTAAATGTAGTCTTTGTCTTTGTTATAAAGGACGTAAGCATTATTGGTATAGTCGCCTTTGGTTTTATAGACTTGTACAAAGTCACCATTGATGCAACATTTCCATTTGATGCACGAACTCATTGAAACGACGACAAGCAGCATCGCAAAAACAACAAATCTTTTCATGACAATTTGAATTTAAACAACTTACTTCCTGAAATGAAAATTATACGCATATTGCAGAAACACCGCAGGTTGCAGACGGTTTTTGCTAAAGGCGTAGCAGCCTCCAGGAAGGACATCAACCAATTCATTTACAAATGTTTTCATGTTGACAAGTTGACCGCCAATGCCAAGGTCGGAATGTCCGATGGAACAGCCGAGAATGAGTTGGGAATAAAACCCTTCCACCGAATACCAGTTAAGGTCTCCATTAAGGCCAGGGGCGGTGTGTTTCAAGTTAATGGCATATCCTGCACGGATTTCGGCGTATGGCCTCGTCTTTCCTGTGCCGAAGCTATATTTCGCATCGGCAAAAACGGGCAAGTATTGGAAACATTCGTGAAGGCAATAGTTGGCTCCAAGGCCAATTCCCAAATGCTCACCCGCTTGGTAGCGGAAAACTGGCCCAATCGAGCCGAAAAGGTCAATTGAATTAAAAGTACCTTGATAGGGATAACAGAACAAAATGCCGGCATTGGCTTCGGCTTGAAGCACAAATTGACCCTTTTCTTGGGCGTGGAGGCTACCTAATGTAAGTAGCAATCCAAATAACAATGTTAGTTTTCTCATAAATTAAATCTTTGAATTTTAGGTTATGAATCAAATACTCTCCCGTTTTTTCGATTTCCTTATTCTGCTTGGGCATAATCCTCTTCAGTAATCGTATAGGTAAGATACCCGTAACAATCATAGCGCAGCAGGAACATATTGCCTCTTTTTGTCGTCCAAGTATAACGGTCTCCTTCTAAATTGAAAGGTCCGTTTCCATCTTCTTGCGTGTAAACCAAACGCTTGCCATCATCAAAAGTAAAAATAATAGTATCGCCGTAAACCATGAGCAAATCGGCTTTTGCAGTAGCGATAGTTGCTGACCCCAAACCATTACTAACGAAAAACATGGTGTCTTGTTTTGATTCAATCGTAATGCCATTAGGGTGATCTTTCCAAAATCCTTGGTATTCAGGGTTTGAAGTGAATGTTACTGCTTGACCACTATTGTTGACAAGTTTGAAATCAATGCCGTATCCAGGGTCACAAGATGTTAATGCGATGACTAACAAGCAAAGAAAGAAAAATAGTTTCTTCATAAGGCTTTGTATTTTAATTGTTTGACTTTAGTTTTAATTCCGCCAATGCGGTTTAACTGCCACAATGCGGAAATTATTGAACCATCCTTCAGCTTCATCCGTGCCGTTGCTGATGACGAGATGGTAGCGACCCAAGGGTTGGTCGCCCATATAGAATCGCGTTCCTGTGTCGTATCCCGAGGTTACGGTGTCGCAAAAAATGACATGGTCTTGTCTGTTGCTGATGCTGACGACGCACTCACCCATATAATCATGGAAGTACACATAAACGGTCTTTCCCCAATAACCCGCCTCAATGTTCGGATAGCGCATGTCGCCGTTGGACAACGAGCCTTTGATGTCGATTTTGTTTTTGTCGTCAATGAGGCTGTTCGGATTGTATGGCTTACTGCAAGAAGCCGTAATCAAGGTGACAAACAAGATAACGAAAAATGATAAGTGTTTGGCTTTCATGTTTTTTGTGGTTATGGTATTCTTGTCAATGAGAAATCGCCCTTTTTGAAATAGAGCAAACCATATTCTTCATTGTAATACCAATCGTAGAGTTGTTCGCCTGTGTATTGGTTGTAGAGTTTTTCATGATGGACAAGTTCGTAATCAATGCCATTAATCGTAACATTTTCATATAAAGAAGGCAAATCACAACTGATGACAAGCTCGTTGTTCCAGTTGAAATACATTCCTTTTTCTGGATAAATTGTGAAACTGATAAAGGATGGGTAGGTCTCGCAAGTCAATTCTACAGTACGGGTGTAACAATAGACTCCTGGTGAACCAAAATCCAAAGTTTCGGTTCCGTAATTATGGTCAGTGTTATAATCGGAAAGATGGGTCTGATCCCAGGTCACTTGACAAACAACTGTGTCATTGTCTTGGTTGAGGAATTTCACCGTTTGCCCCATTTGGTAGGGAATGGCCGCAGTGTCTTCTTCTGAGAGCGGAACATAGTCGTTTTCCTTTTTGCATGAGCTAATCGCTAAAAGCACCATGCACATCATGATAATCTTCTTCATTTTCATTGTTGTATGGTTTTATTGATGATACTAAGATTAATTGCCGATGGGTTTTCAAAGTGGAACCAGCCCGAGGCTTCGTCCACCTCGTTAGTGATATAGAGTTTGTAGTCGCCTGTAGGCTCATCGCCTATGAAGATGCGCAGCGTGGCAGGTTGTTGTTTGCTCACTCTTCGGGCAAAGAGCACGTCGCCATTTTTCGCGGTGAGGGTCATGGCGCAGTTTTCGACAGTTTCGTTGAAGTAAACGTATACGATATTGTCCACCAATTCCGCGTAAATGTTGACATAACGCATGTCGGGTTTGATCATTGAGCCTTTCAGATCGATTTTGTCTTTGTCATCGCCTGAAACATAATCCATTGTGAGCTTTTGTTTCTCGCACGAAACAAACATCAAAGTAATGATGGTGCAAAGAGATAAGATTAAAGTTTTGTATTTCATGGTTTTAAACATTTTCTTTCATTTTGTTGTTGAGGCTTGCGCGGATTTTGTCGACATTGTAGACGCTGCAACCGAGCACATTGGCATACTCTTGGCGTGATAGTTTGAAATGCGACAGCAGGCAATAGCGGAATTCCTGTTCGCTGAGGTCGGGGTATTGCTTATGCACAAAGGCGATGAAGCCCGGATGTACCCCTTCGAAAGCGGCTTCGAAGCCAGCCCAATGGTCTTCGCCATCAAAGAGCGACTTCTCCAAGTCCTTGAAAGCGATCGGGTTGCTTCTGTCGCGCGACAGCACTTCAAAGCAGCGGATGATGTTGCATTTCTGTAGGTATTCATCTTTCAGCTTGTCGCCAAATTCAGCCTGTAGTTCGCTTTGCTGCGCGTTCTGTTTTTGCAGTTCATCGTATTGTGCTTGCATTGCAGTCTGCTCTTGCTGTTGTTGCACATTGCGTTTTTTCAGTTCCAGCAAGTTCGCGTTGATTTCTGCTTCAATACGCTTCTTTTTCAAAGCGTTGAGAATCAATATGGTGACTAAAACCAAGGCCGCAATCAGGATGATGGTGAGCACGATGATCAGCCTTTGTCGCGAGAGCATCTGGCGGTTATGTTGGTTGGCCTGTGCCTCAAAGTCGTATTTCTTCTGGATTTCGAGGACGGAACTTTGGGTTTGGTCGCCAAGAATGTCCAAAGCCACCTGTTCGTGCTGTTTTTCAAACTGATAGGCACTTTCATAGTCGCCCACGACAAGCGCATCCTTAATCAAAAATCCATATACGGCAGCTTGTGTCTCTGGTTTGATGTCTGTTTCCTCTATTGCGTTAAGCATCTGTGTCTTATAGTATTCCAACGAATCGCGTTCGTCTAATGCCAAATGCACCTTGGCGAGGTTGAGCAAGGCGATGGGGCGGCGTTTTTGGTCGGTTAGGGGTAAGGCTTTTCGCAAGCATTCTTTGGCGTTGTCGTATTTGTCAAGAAGCTGATAGGCAACGGAATAGTTGTTCCAAACTGAGGCTTCGGTGATTTTGTCTTCGGCGGTTTGGGCCAAATGCAAGGCTTGGTTGAGATAGACAAAAGCACTGTCGTACTCGTCGATGACGATGTTCATCATGGCCACGGCATTGAGGCATTTGGCTTTGCGCGAGAGGCTGTCGCCCCACAATTCTGCCGCGGCTTTGTAGTTGGTGATGGCTTCGGCTTCGTTGCCATTGTTGTTGAGCAGGTCACCTATATAATATTGAGCGAAGGCCGCACTGATCGAGTCGCCCGCCATGCGGCCATAGCGGTCGGCTTCCTTGTAGCAGTTCATCGCGGACTCATATTCCTTTTTGGCTTGGCGTACGCAACCGCTATAGAGGGCGGCAGGCGCAGCGTTTCCATAATCTTTTTGCTTCACGAAAAAGTCGTAAGCCTCAAAGATTTGGTCGTCCTGGCTGATGTCCTCGTAAGCTTTATATTTGGAGCGCACCTCTGCTACTACGGCTTGCATCCGTTCCGACTTGCTTTTTGTGTTGCAAGCAGGGAGGAGCAGAACCGCCGCGAGGAGGAGCAAAATACCTGTTTTTATTTTCACCGATTCACAATTCATTGCGTGTTCCGTTTTTCGGTGCAAATGTATTACAAAATTTCGATGAAAAATACAACTGAATAGACCATTACAAACTTTTACAAAAGTCAAATATTGACAATCAATGGATTACAATTCTTGATTACAAACTTTTGATTATTGCTTGACATAATAAAAACCGCAACATTGTGCGGTTTTTCGATTTTTCGGCTTGAAGTGCCGAAATTAAAATTTATATCGGATGCTTAAACCGAAATCAGCCCACCGGAATACAGTGGTAGGGACAAGATATAAGCAGGGACGGAAGTCCAATGCAAGTTGGAGAGGGATGGCATTGAAATGATAGTCCATACCAACTTGACCCACTACACCTACCGCGCCTGCAAAGTTAATTGGATGATTATAGGAGTGACCATCATAGTTGAATATTTCTAATCTGGGACCAAAACCAAAATACCACCCAAGGTTTTTAGCGGCAGAAATATCAAAATGCAATTGATAGACGCCCGTTAAAAACAAAAATCCTATGTCAAAATAATCATCAACCCTGTAACCAAGGTCTGCCTCAAAGCGGTGGGGGGCACCTAAACTTCGCTGATAAGAGATTTCTCCGCAATACCATTGATTGCCACCGCTAAGGCGCACACCTATGGCATTGTTTTGTGCCTTTGCCGCAAAGGCTAAACCCATAACTGCAACAACAAGAAGAATTACTTTTTTCATTAAGAACAGAATTAGTAGTTTACATATTGGACATGAAAAACTTCAAACCAGGTGGCACTTTGTTTGTCCGATTTTCCACTGCAAAAGTATGAATAAAAACCATCTTTTCACGCACAAACGTGTCATTACAAACTTTTACAATAATTTGATGCTGATAATCAGGGTGTTGGTGTTTTGGATTACAAGTTTTTTTGCGCGTGTCGGAGACACGCTATCCTATTATCCCCATACTCGCAGTGTGGGGTGTGCGTCCCACACTGCCCGTCTCTCTACACCGCGTGTCGAAGACACGCTACTAGTCATCTCGTAGGAAGTATCGCTCGTCGATACTGACCCCATTCTCTGTCAGGAAAGCTCGATGCTCCTCGGCAAAAGTCTTCCTACGATGATGCTCCTTCTGCTTCTTGATGTAGCCTACGATCATGTCCTTGTCGCGTAAGCTATAACTAAATCCGGCATACTCTCGTCCCCAGCCACAAAAGCGTGGGAAGTGTGGATTTGCTTTCAGCCACTTGCTGCTGTCTGTCTTCACTCGTTGCACGAACGAGGCCAGTGATAAGTATGACGGCAATGATACGAACATGTGTATATGGTCGGCAATGCCGCCTATGCGGTAGGTTTGGCATTTCAGGTTCTTTGCTATGCCATAGATGTAGGCGTATAGTTCCCGCTCATGTTCTTCGTTGATGGTTGGTTCGCTGCGGTAGGTGCGGATGACGATGTGGTAGTATGATGTTGTGTAGCTCATGGTGATGTGTTTTGGGCCCCACTCTGCATGTGGGGATGTGTGGTGTGTGTCGCCCCACACTGTATGTGGGGTAAATAGGATGGCGTGTCTTCGACACGCTGAGATTGTCTTGGGGAGGTGCTGTGAGCCCCCACACTGCATGTGGGGTAAATAGAATGGCGTGTCTTCGACACGCTTTGGATTAGTCCTCTTCTTGTGGAGGGTTGTCAAAGAAGTGCTCTTGTTGTAGTTCTACCAGTACGGCCTTGATTTCACCGTATTGGTATTCTGGGCCAAGCACTTCTCGCGCAATGTTGATTTGAGGGTCAAAAGTGGACTCAAAGTACTCTAAAATCTCGTTGTATTTTTCTTTTTCAAGGATCTGTGAGGCTTTGAGAGTGCCTTCTTCCACATAATGGACCAAATGACCGAGAATCGTGCTGATGGCTAGACCTCTTTCCTTGGCGATGGCCTCGACCGACAATCCATTGTCAAACAATTCTTTGGTGATACGATAGGTGTCGCCTATTTGTCTCTTTTTGGTCACTTGAGAAAGATCTCCGATGTCGGTGGTTTGAGGGTCTTTGCCAATGAATCGTAGCACAATGTCCAATATTTCGGCTCCATAATTCCTGACGCGCTTGGTGCCCATGCCTTCTGTTGCCCTCAGTTCTGAAAGGGTGACGGGTTTATCGGTCGCAATGGTTTTGAGGGTTTTGATAGGTGCGATGTTGGAAGGGGGCACATCATCGGCTTCGGCTCGTGCTGCACGCCAAGACAGCAAAATGGAATAAAGACTGCCATTCTTGCTCGGCTCAAATTTGATTTCCACCTTCTTCTTCCCGCTTTTCTCTGCCTCGATGGCTTTCACCGACTTGGTTTTTTGGTATTCCTTGACCGTGAAACCCTCTTTGCAAGCTTCCAAGCAGCATCCTTTCAGATAGATGTCTTCTTTGAGCAACTTCAAGGCTTCGGTGAGTTGCTCGTTGACGGCTTGGTTGTCGGTTTTGAAAGGCAAATCGAACAATCCGGCGGCGATGGATTTTAGATGCTCGTCAAAGTAGGCAACACCTTTTATTAGACGCTCTTGCAAAACTGGGTTTTGCTCGCATGAAGGCGCTTGTTCATGCAGCTTCTGAATCTGGCCTTCGAATTTGATACCGACTGAACTTAGTTCCTCATGTATCTTGTTGCGTCGCTGCGAGAGGTCTTGGATCAACGAGTGCTCAAAGAGGGTGTCGTTGTCGTAAATCACCTTCATTAGTCGGCCAAAGTCCTTGTAGATGCTGTCGAAGTCAATGAGTTCGAGCATGGTCTCCAGCTCGTAGTCGTGGCGCAATTGGTCGACTTTTTCTTGGGTAGGCTCTTTCTCGGGAAGTTGTTCCACAAATTGGTTGACGGAGAAATCGTTGACCAGGGCGTTGGAGCTGATGCGCGTCTTCAGCACGAGGCCTTCCAACGAGGTGCAACGGCTGAGGGCGACATAGACCTGTCCGTGGGCAAATGCTTGTCCCGCATCAACGATGACCTTGTCGAAGGTGAGGCCTTGGCTCTTGTGGATGGTGACCGCCCAAGCCAGACGCAAAGGGATTTGTGTGAAACTGCCAATCTCCTTTTCTTCAATATCCTGATTCTCAGCATTGATGGCATACTCCATATTCTGCCACTTCAGCTTTGGAACGGTGATGCGTTCTCCGTCGCTTTCCACGGTGACAGTGCCTTCCTTTTCATCGTAGCCCACCAATCGGCCGATCTTGCCGTTAAAGAAAGCCTTCTCTGGGGTGGGGTCGTTTTTGACAAACATCACCTGAGCACCAACTTTTAACTCCAGCTCTTCCTTGGTGGGGTAGGTGTTCTCAGGGAAGGTGCCGTGGACTTCGGCCTTGAAAGTCAGCGTCTTTTCTTTGATGGCAGCCAGTTTCGAATCGTTGATTTGGTCGGCTTGGTAGTTGTGGGTGGTCAGGGTGATGTAGCCTTCCTCGTCTTTTGGCACGAAGCCTGGTTTGAAGCGGCTGTTGAGCACCCTTACGCAATCGGCATCCATTTGGTTGTTGCGCACCTTGTTCAACAATGAGATGAAGTCGTCATCGTGTTGGCGGTAGATGTGTTCCAGCTCCACGCAGACATAAGGTGCTTTTTTCAGCACTTGGCTACCGAAAAAATAGGGGGTGTCGTAATAGGGCGACAGCACTTCCCATTCCTCGGGTTTGGCCACAGGTGCCAGTTGGTGTACATCGCCAATCATCAGCAGTTGCAGACCGCCAAAAGGTTTCTGCGAACGGCGTACACGGCGCAACACCGCATCAATGGCATCCAAGACATCGGCGCGCACCATGCTGATCTCGTCGATGATGAGCAGGTCGAGGCTGCGCATCAGGTTGATTTTCTTCTTGTTGAGTTTTTGGTATTGTGCGGCCAACGATTTTGCATTGTAGCCTTTGCCCAATGCGTTTTCAGGCAGTTGCGGTCCAAAAGGCAGCTGGAAGAACGAGTGAATGGTTTGTCCGCCCGCATTGATGGCAGCCACGCCCGTGGGTGCCACTACGACCATGCGTTTGTAGGTCTTCAGTGGAAGGTTCTTCAAAAAAGTGGTCTTTCCCGTGCCCGCCTTTCCTGTGAGGAAGATGTGCGAGTCGGTGTAGAGCACCAGTTCTTCGACGAACTCAAGTTTCTGGTTAGTAAAGGTTTGCTGCGCCATGCTTTGGATTGCGTTCATTTGGCTAAAGTAGTGATTATTTTTCATTTTTATGGTGGGGTATTAGTTTTTGTTGTAATTTTGCAGGCAGAAAATTAACTAGAGGACGGGAAATGCCAAATAGCAAGTTCGTTTCCGATAGGCTAATTTGGAAGTCCACACTGCGGATAAGGTTAAGCATTGCTCCTTTCAGGTGTGGACTTTCTTTTTATTGATTTCTATGTTGTAATAGTATTTGCCTCCTTTTTGGAATTGTACTGCTAATCGTATATTCTCTTTCTTTCCATCTATAAGGCATTTACACTTGAAATTCAAATATCCGATGATATTAGGACCATCCGTAGTCTTTGGATTTCCCCAATTGTTGTATTCAGCATATTTGATGATTTCTGGCAACACTACTACTGCCGCAGCTTTTTTAAAGTATATAGCTTCGCCAAAAGCGGTCTTTCTTGCTGATGTCACAGAAATGATAATAGGCAATCCCGTGTCAACATTTATGACAACCTTCCCTACATATTTGTTTTTAATATGGGCAAAAACAACAGTTCTCAATTGTTGTAGTTTCAATTCCTTCCATTCAGCAGGTGTTTCAGCTTTTGGAATAACGCTTTGTTTGTATCTCTTGCTTTCCATCTCGAATTAGGATTTAATTCTGCAAAGATGCATCTCCCTTAAAGATAAAGCCGTTGAACAAACATTTGTTGTCGACAGTAGTCGTTTGTTGTCGTTTGCTGTCGGGTATGTTGTTGGTTTTTATTATCTTATAGATTTTTTCAAAACTACGGCCGTTGACTATGACTATGACCTTTTCATCGAAGTTGAAGCGGTCATAGTCATTGTCACAAGCCATAGTCAAAAAACAATTATACAAATCAGCATTTCCTAAAGAAACATTTTCCTATCTTTGTAGGCTCAAATTTGTAATCATCAACAAATCTATATCCTATGAAAAAAGTATTCCCTGCAATCATGGCATTGGCTCTCGTTTTCTGTTTCGGAAAAGCCAACGCCTGCACTAACTTCTTGATTACCAAAGGTGCATCGACCGATGGCTCCTGCATGATCAGCTATGCCGCCGACAGCCATGTGCTCTACGGCGAACTCTATCATTATCCTGCCACCGACTGGCCTGAAGGCGCTATGCTCGATGTGTACGACTGGGACGGCGGCATGTTCCGCGGCCAAATCCCACAAGTGGCTCATACTTACAATGTGGTCGGTAATATGAATGAATGGCAGCTTGCCATCGGTGAAACGACCTACGGTGGCATCGAAAGCCTTTGGGAGGGCCCCGGCATCATCGACTACGGTAGCCTGATTTACATCACTCTGCAGCGTGCCAAGACCGCCCGCGAAGCCATCAAGTGCATGGGCGAACTGGTGGCCAACTACGGCTATGTCAGCGAGGGTGAGTCGTTCAGCATCAGCGACACCGAAGAGTGCTGGATTCTCGAAATGATTGGCAAAGGCAAGCATAACAAAGGTGCCGTTTGGGTGGCTCGTCGTATCCCTGACGGTTATGTGAGCGGTCACGCCAACCAAGCTCGTATCACCACATTCCCGCTGGCCAAGAAAAACAAGACCAGTATCACCTTCAAGAACATCGACAAGCTCTTGAAAGACCCCAAGATTGACTGCGTCTATGCCGATGATGTCATCAGCTTTGCCAAGCAAGCCAAGCTGTATGATGGTCCCGATGACAAATTCTCGTTCTCCGATGTCTACAATCCTGTGACCTTCGACGGTGCACGATTCTGCGACTTGCGCGTGTGGGCCATGTTCAACAAGGTGACCGGCAATATGAAAGACTATTGGGGCTATGCTACGGGTCGCGACATCAAGCGTGTGCAGCCTTACACCGCTGGCATGTGCCAAACCCCTGACAACTTCCCGACCAACCGCATGCCTCTTTGGGTGAAGCCAAACAAGAAAGTGAGTGTCCTTGACATGATGGACTTCATGCGCGACCACCTCGAAGGCACTGACCTTGACATGTCGCAAGATGTGGGTGCTGGTCCGTTCCACTGCCCCTACCGTTGGCGTCCCATGGACTGGGAAGTCGACGGCGTTCACTATGTGCATGAGCGCACCACCGCCACCCAGCAGACGGGCTTCTCTTTCGTGGCCCAAAGCCGTGGCAATTGGGAATGGCCCATCGGCGGTATCATTTGGTTTGGTGTCGACGACACCGACAACTGTGTCTACTGCCCCATGTACACCTGCATGACCGAGATTCCCGAGTGCTTCCGCGAAGGTAACGGCTCGATGAGTGAGTGGTCGGAGACCTCTGCCTTCTGGACCTTCAACCAGATGAGCAACTGGGCTTACACCAAGTATAACTACATTCACCCTGAGATTCGCAAGCGCCAGCGCGAACTGGAAACCAGATGGGTTGAGAAGGAAATCCCCGCTATGGATGAACGCGTCAATACCATCAAAGGCAGAGAAGCTCAAGTGAAGGAATTAACCAAGTTCTCATGCGACCAAGCCTCCAAGATGACCCAAATGTGGAAGCAGTTCTACCATGAGCTGTTCATGAAGTATATGGACGGCAACCTGAACACTGCCCAGCCCGAGAAACCTGGTCAGAAATACACGCCCATCAAGAGCGAGCACCCCAAATATAGCGACGAGTACTATCGCATCCTCATCGAGAAGACGGGTGACAAATATAAAGCATATTAAATTATTTGAATTACAATAAATTACAATTATCAAATCAATGAAAAAAGTATTAGGAATCATTGCAATGGCCATCCTTGTTTCGGTTGGCCGCGTGTATGCCGATGAAGGCATGTGGCTCCCGATGTTCGTCGAGCGCCTGAATTATGTTGACATGCAGAAAATGGGTCTGCAGTTGACCCCTGAAGAGCTTTACAGTATTAACCACAGCAGTCTGAAGGATGCCATCGTGGGTCTTGGCAGCGAAGCCATGCCGCGCGGCTTCTTCTGCACGGGCGAAATCGTGAGCGAACATGGTTTGCTCTTCACCAACCACCACTGCGGCTATGGTGCCATCCAAAAGCTCAGCTCCGACCAACACGACTATTTGAGAGACGGTTTCTGGGCCAAGAACTATGGCGAAGAACTGCCCGCTCCCGAAATGACCGCCAGCTTCCTCATCCGCATGGAAGATGTGACGAAAGTCATCCTTGCCGAGGTAAAAGACGGTATGGACTATCAGGATCAACAAGCTGCCATCCGCAAGAAAATCAAGGAACTGGAAACTGCTGCTTCAGAAAACGGCAAGTATAACCCTGTTATCAAAGGTTTCTTTGAGGGTAATGAGTACTACATGTTCGTTTATCAAGTGTTCCCCGATGTGCGTCTCGTGGGCGTGGCCAACTCTTCGATTGGCAAGTTCGGCGGCGATACCGACAACTGGATGTGGCCCCGCCACACTGGCGACTTCTCGATTTTCCGCGTCTATGCCGACAAGAACGGTAATCCTGCCGCTTACAGCAAGGACAATGTGCCGTTGACCCCCAAGCATCACCTTCCCATCAGCCTCGACGGCGTGCAGAAGGACGACTTCACCATGATTTGGGGCTTCCCGGGCAGCACCGAGCGTTATATGTCGAGCTATGGCATTGACTATAATGTGGACACTTTCTATCCCACCATTATTGATGTCTTCGGCAAGCAACTCGAAGTTATGGAAGAATACATGAAGGTAGACGAACACATCAACCTGATGTATGCCGACAACCACGCTGGCTTGGCCAACACTTGGAAGAATTTCATCGGCCAGTGCAAGATGCTCCGCAAAAACAAGGTGAGCGAGAGCAAGGTGGCCCTTGAAAAAGACTTCACCAATTGGGTGAACAAGAACAACAAGACCGAATACAAGAACGCCCTCCCGAACTTGAAAGAAGCCTACAAGAACTTGGGTGATGTGGCCAAGTATGTCTATTATCCCAACTTTATTTCGAGCGTTGGCGCCGCTGGCATCGCTGCCCAGTTTGGTTCCTACTATCAGGCTTATGTGGATAAGGACAAAGACGCTGAAGCTATGGCGTTGACGCTGCTCCAGCAGATGAATGTCGACGAACTCTTTGCCGAGACCGACCCACAGGTGGAAAAGAAGACCTTTGCCGAGATGCTGAAGACCTACAAGAACGCCTTCAAGGCCGAGGAACTGCCTGAGATTTACACCATTATCGATAAGAAATTCAAGGGTGACATTGATGCTTTCACTGAGGATGTCTACACCAACTCCATCTTCGCCACTCCTGAAAGCATCAAGGCTTTCATCGCCAACCCGAAACCCAAGAAGATTGGTAAGGATTATGCCTACATCATGAACACCTCTATGATGGAAGTCATCATGAACCATGTGGGTGAGTATCGTCAAGCCATGCAGACTGTCAGCGAGAACGACCATGTCTTCGTGAAGGGTCTCCGTGAGTACTACGCCGCCACTCAACCTGGCAAGAGCCTCTATCCCGATGCCAACTCGACCATGCGTATGAGCTACGGTTCGGTGCAAGACTATATGCCCGCCGATGCTGTTCACTACGACTACATCTGCACCGCCAACGGCATCCTCGAGAAGTATGTCCCTGGTGACTATGAGTTTGACGCTCCCAAGCGCCTCATCGAACTCATCGAGAAGAAGGACTTCGGTGCTTATTCCGACGACAATGGCGAACTCGTTGTGTGCTTCCTGTCGACCAATGACATCACTGGTGGTAACTCTGGTAGCCCTATCATGAACGGCAAGGGTGAACTCATCGGCCTCGCCTTCGACGGCAACTGGGAAGCCATGAGCGGCGATGTCAACTTTGAGCCCAAACTGCAGCGCACCATCAATGTCGATGTGCGTTATGTGCTCTTCATCATCGACAAGTACGCTGGGGCCACCAACCTCATCAACGAACTCGACATCCGCAAGAGCGAACCCAAGCCGCTGCGCGTGGAAGAGGAAAAGATTTGATGTATGCTTTTAGAGACGCGATTGATCGTGTCGATAAAAGATAACACAAGGGGAGATGCGAGAACTCGCATCTCCTTTTTTATGTGAGAATTGATAGACAAAGCCTTGGAGGTATGTTTTTCAAAATATTGATTTTTAATAGATTAAAGTTTTTCTGCTTTGGAAAAGGATAGACAATGCTGCTTTGACGATTTCGTGTTGTTTTTTTTATTGTATTTTTGCGGAAAAGAATCCGATTTGAAAAAAAGTCTATGGTTCATATGGTTGGTTTTTCTTGCCGTTGTTTCCGTTAAGGCCCAAAACGACACAGTGGTTTTTTCGGCCAAGGGAGGCTTTTATGAGGAATCCTTTGCCTTGCAGCTACACCATGTTTTGACGCAAAACCATATTCGTTATACCACCAACGGCAACCTTCCAACGGCACAATCATTGCTTTATACAGAACCTTTGGTATTGGACACCAGTCTGTATTCAAAATCAGACATCTATACTATTGTTAATTGCCCTGAGCAGGAGTTTTATCTCCCCGATTCGGTGCAGCATTGCATCGTGATTCGCGCAGCGGTTTTTGACGAAAACGACAGTTGTGTCAGTCAGGTGATGACCAACAGTTATTTCATTCGTGCATTGGGTTGCAATACGCATGGGTTGCCTGCCGTTTCGCTTTGCGCCGATTCGCTCGCTTTGTTTGATTATGAGACAGGTATCTTTGTGCCTGGTATCCATTTCGATTCGTTAAATCCCTATTTCACAGGTAATTACTATATGACTGGTCGTGAATGGGAACGGATTTGCAACATTGAGTATTATGAGCTTGACAATAGTGGCATTAACCAACAAGTAGGGCTGAGGACCCATGGGAAAAAGGCAAGATACCAGTGTCAAAAAGGAATGAAAATCTACGCTCGCGAGGAGTATGGGAAGAAAAGACTCAAACACCAGTTTTTCGAGACTTTGCCTCTCAACAGTTTCAAGCATCTTTGTTTGAAGCCTTACACGAGCGCATGGAACGGTTCGGGATGCAAGGATTATATTGTGAGTCGCATGGCTCAGCATCTTAATATGGAGTCGATAGCGTCACGAGCCTGTGTGCTGTTTCTTAACGGCGAGTATTGGGGTGTGTATTATGTTGCGGAAAAGCCGGATGAGCGCTTTCTGGAAGACCATCTGGACATCGATAAGGATTCTGTGAATCTCATTAATGTCTGGAATGAATTGGAGTGTGGAAGTGCTGACAATTTCTATGCGCTGCGCTCATGGATGGAACAAGCCGATCTTTCAGATGAAGAACAATATGCTTATGCCGAGGCCCATATTGACATTCCGAATTTCATTGATTATTATGTACTTGAACTGTTTTCTGCCAATGTAGACTGGCCTGCCACTAATACAAGGATGTGGCAGCTTGGTGACGGCAAATGGCGATGGATTTTTTATGACGGTGATGGCTGCCTCGAAGCACTGACATTCGATGTCTTTGCCAATGCCACATATGATGGTGATGAAGGCTATCCTACAAGCAGAAGAGCGACCTTGTTTTTCAGAAGATTATTGGAGAATGAGTCGTTTAGGGAACAATTCGTCCATCGGTTCAACGAGTTGGTTTCCACGAGATTTGCCTATCAGAACACCAAACCTTATTACGACTATATCAAAGAGCAGCTTCAAGACGAGGTGCCCAATCAGGTTGAGCGGTTCAATTGTCCTGAATCCTATTCCTCATGGGAGAATTATTGCATGCCAGTGATTGACTTTTTCCTAAGAGAAAGGCCGGATAATATCCTCGAGGCATTGGATGACTTCGTATCGGTGGATGAATTCTTAACTTCTATCTTGGGTTGCTATCCCAATCCTTTCACTGATGAGATTCACATTGGAATCGAAGCGGAGGATTTTGGAGCAAAAGAAGTAGTAATTTATGATATGTTGGGCAGGAAAGTGTTTTCCGAGACGGTTGTCGCCGAAAACGGTGATGAAATCACCCTCAATCCTGAATTGCCCGCAGGTGTCTATGTGTTGAAAGTGGGTGACCATTCGCAGCGCATCGTGCGGTATTAAGGTGTCTCCAAACTGATTACGCCTCTTTTGATTTTGTCGTTGACAAGCCAACGGGCATCAAAAACCATTTGTGCTTCAACCGACCTGCCGTTTTTCATGGCTTTTTCCTCGATTTGTTGCATGAGAACAGGCTTCCCTCGAACTTCTTCCACCATGTCAGCAACGAGCTGTTCCACACGGTCGCGCTTGGCTTCTATGTTGGTCATATCGCGCATCAAGGGCTTGCCCTCGATGATGTTTTGGGCTTCCATAAGCAACACTTGCTTCAATGTTGCATTTTGGATGACGGTTTGGCAAGTCGACAGATTCCACATCCAAGCGGAGTCTTCCTTGATCTCGTTGATTACCAATGTTTCGCGTACTTTTGAATTGCGCGCTGTTGGAATGCTGTCACCCGCTAGTTCGGAGAAATAGTGTTCCGGGTCGTTGATGAGGATTTGGTTGGCTTCTTTCCATGACAGACTCAAGCTGTCCATCAGGCTTTCACGGGTTTTGTTCACCTTGTCATCTTCGACACAGAAATTCATCAAGGCTCTTTCCACGAAACCATAGGTGGCTTTGTACATCTGGTTACCCGTCGTGAACCACACCACATAATCGGCATTGAGCACCTTTTCGATAAGGTTTAAGTCTGCGACTGGGGTTTGGTCTTTATAGCCAGGACCATAATAAGCCGTCGAGTTGTAGAACCAAAACTCTGATTGCTCAAAGAGCTCATCAAAGGGGATGTAGTAATGCATCCGCCAGAGGTAGGAGTTGCCGATAAACAAAACCTTTGGTTTCTTGACAGCAGAGTCAGTCACCACTGTAACCTCTGCATCATAGAGTCGGTCGTATGGGTGGCGTAGATTTCGCAAAAGGTTGAGGTTCATTTCAAGGTCGTGGTCGTCACTTTGGGTGGAGTCGGCACTCTCATGGAAAGGCCCGATGGCCAATTGTGGCAAAGACTCTCCTTTCAGTGCTTCCATGTACCGTAGCAGCGAGTCGGCGGCCAACACCGAGGAGAAGCCCCAGTGAGCACCCGTTTGCGAAATGAGCGAATATGGCAAGGTGTCGGCTTCCTTTAAGGCCTGAAACCAAGAGGTCATCTCAATGTAAGGGAAACTGTTCTCCTCAAATTGGGCGATATAGTATTTTCGGGCATTGATAGAGGTGGTATCGTGTTGTCGGTCAGGCAGATGCTCTGGATAAAGGAAACCTTTCTCGGGTGCCATGAACATGAGAAACTCAATGCCATAATCTTGAAGCACGCCGCGCAGTTTCCACATCAACCTTGCCTCACGGTTGAAAGTCTCTCGGGCCGTTTGAGCATCGGGGAGCCAGCGGTACATCTCGGTGCCGTAATAGTCGTTCACATTTTGCTCATAATACAGCCAGTTGTGCTTGCCTGCCACGATGTCGTGGGCGTAGGTCTTGCGGTAGAAGTCCCAAAGGTATTGGTTGTAAAGCCTGATAACGGGTTCCCTGAAACCAAAACGCTCGCTGAGTTGTTGCTCCATCTGCTTTTGGTAGTCGCCTGTGCGGAAATCCTTGAGGCTCAAAAGGGGATAAGGCGTGCTAGGATAGAAGCCTTTCAGTGGTTCCATCTTCACCCAGCCTGTGCGCTTCTGCACCATGGGCGCAAAGAGTAGCAACATCAGGATGGTGAACAGAATCAAGTCGTATTTCGGCTTCTTTCCCATTTAGTTTTATTGTTGTTTTTGCTTGTCCATCTCAATGGCGTAGATGGCATTGAGGCGGAGCATCTCGTCTAGGTCTACACCGCGCTCCACGGCTTGTTGCTTGACGCTTTCGAGCCATTCGGGAGTGCTTGTGATGCGCTGAATGACGCCATGGATCTGTTTCTCCAGGCTCTCGGCATCGCGTTCAAGAAAGGCTTGCTGGGCTGTCTCGCAGAAGCCGAACATATAGTCGTAGGCATAGACGGAGGTGTTGATGATCATCACGAGGTCGACTTCGTCGATTACTTTATAGACATCAGGATAGTACTTTACCTTACCTAAAAACTCGATCTTTTTGGTGATGACTTCGTCGTTGTATTTCCAATACTCGCAGCGGTCGAAGGCATCGGCAAAGCACGACTCGTGGAGTTGGATGAAATAACTGTCGGCAATGACGAGGATGTTGGGCTTTCTAAGCGTGGTGTCGCTGAGTGCCATGATGGGTTGCGGCAGGGCTGGTTTGCGGATGGGCAGCAGCAGGTTCATCAGGTTTTCAATCTCGCCGTCTTGTTTCGAGTAGTGGGTCGACGGGTTCTCGTCGACGCAGACGATATGCGGCATTTCCTGCCCAATCAGGCTACCGATTTTGCTTAACACCGAATCGGCGACAAAAGGAATGGTGCTCTCAGCCCAGTGGGTGCCATATCGGGTGTAAAGTGGATATTTCGTTTGTCCTTTCAACGACTTGAAATAACTCAAGAAATCAATGTGAGGAATGTTGTTTTCCTTAAACAGCTTCGTGTAGTAGTCCTGCACGCAGAACGGCATGATGGAGTCTTGGTATTCTTGCGGCATGTATTCGGGATAGACCCAGGTCTTGGAAGGGGCTTCCACGAAAAGGAAGGCGGTGTTGTGGTGCTTCAGGCTGTCGATGAGCACCAAAGTCTTTTCGATGTCTTTTTGTGCCTTCGTTTTGAAGTATTCCTCTGAGCCATAGCAGTCTTTCAGCGTTTTGCCCTTGATTTCGTTGAGATAGATTTGGAGATACATCTCTTTGTTGAGTCCAGGGACGAGGGTGTTGTTGGTTGATTTGCCAAAGAACGAAAATAGGCTTTGGTTGTATGACCTGATGCACACCTCTCGGAAGCCGCTGTTGCGTTTGGCGTGGTCGGTCAGGTAGTTTTGGAAGGTGCCGTCGTAGTAGGTCTTGAACGACAACTTAACAGGTTGCTCGTCGGGAACATAACCCGCCAAAGGTTTCATCTTGATGACATGGGTGAAGCCTTGAAGCAGGATGGCCGTGAAAGCCACAAGGATGATAACGAATTGTATGAGGAAGTGTGGTTTCTTGTTCATGGCTCAGAATCTAAAGTAAATGAAGGGGTTGAAATCGGAAACACACAACGAACCTGCTGAGAGGATGAACAAGACCAAGGTGATGGCGAACATGGTCCAGGAGAGTGGCTTGGAGTAGCTGTCGGCGAAGATAAGGTCTTGAAGCCTTTGCCCAAAGGGTAGCAATGTGAGGAAGGAGAACACGACGGCAAGGATGAAGACGCACCAGAATTGTGCGTCGCCAGCCACCGTCAAGCCGCCTTTGAAAGCGAACAAAGCTTGATAGAATGCGCCTGCATCGGCAGCCGTGTCGACACGGAAGAGCACCCAACCCATGGCCACCAGGAAGAAGGTGATGACGACCGAGGGTAGCATGCCTATTTTCTTTAAGGCATTTTTGAGGAAGAGTTTGTCGGCGCAGATGAACAAGCCGTGGAAGGCGCCCCAAAGGACGAAGTTCCATGAGGCGCCATGCCACAATCCCGACAGAAGAAAACAGAGCCACAGGTTAAAATACATGCGTCCCTTGCCTTTGCGATTGCCGCCAAGCGGGATGTAGAGGTAGTTCATGATGAAGTTGCCCAAGGTCATGTGCCAGCGTTTCCAGAACTCGGTGACGCTGCGGCTGGTATAAGGGTCGTTGAAGTTCTCGGGGAAGCGGAAGCCCATCATCTTGCCCAAGCCGATGGCCATGTCGCTGTAGCCCGAGAAGTCGAAGTAGATCTGGAAGGTGTAGGCGAGGATGCCAATCCACGCCGTGCCTGTAGCCAAGTCGCCATATGCCATGCCAAACACTTGGTCGGCGTAGGCGGCCATGGTGTTGGCGATAAGCACTTTCTTTGCCAAACCGATGACGAAGCGGTAGAAACCCACCACGCGGTCTTCCATTGTGCTGGTGCGCGAGACCAGTTGAGCGGCCACGCTGTTGTAGTTGACGATGGGACCTGCGATGAGTTGCGGGAACATCATGATATACAGCACATAATCCGTCAGTTTTTGGCTGGGCGGTGTCGTTCCACGATACACATCGATGGTGTAGGTGATGGATTGGAAGGTGAAGAATGAGATGCCGATAGGCAAGGCCACCTTCATCCAACCGATAGGTTCATGGTGTGCCCAACCCAAGATGGTGTTGAGGTTCTCCATGAAGAAGTTGGCGTATTTGAAATAGAGCAGCAGCCCCAAGGCCATAATCACAGAAATGGCACATAGGATTTTTTTCTTTGTTGTAGAGACGGTGTGTACACCGTCTGTACGCCCCATCGCCCTGACTATGAAATAGTTGATAACGCATTCGCCGACAAGCAGAAACACAAAGTCGGGGGCACCGTAGGCATAAAACACGATGGAGAAGAGCAGGAGCGTGTAGTTTCTGAATTTCTGCGGTGTGATGAAATAGGCTATCAAGAAGATAGGCAGAAAAAAGAAAAGGAAAATGTTGCTGCTGAATACCATAAGTTGTTCTTATTTAGGGTTGGTTATTGTTATCTTGTTCGTTCTTTTGCATTTGAAAGACATACGCGGCGTTCAACCTGAGGTTTTCTTCTACGCTGATGCCGCGTTCTCGGGCTTGTTGCTGTATGACTCCAAACCATTCCGGGTCTTTTTTGATCGACTCCATGATGGAACGGATGGCTTCTTGTTCTTGGGTGCCGCCATTGGCATAAAGCTCCAAGGCAGATTGGGTAAAGCCGCTCATGTAGTTGAGCAGGTAGTTGGAGGTGTAAAGTGCAATCACGATGTCGGCCTGTTTCAAAGTCTCTGCCGTGCCAAAGAGCTGGTTGAGGTATTTCCAGTTCAACTCAGGTCTTGAAGATATGGAAGTTTGGTTATAGAGCCAGAAATCCCATTGTTTGAAGGCATTGACGAAACAGGAACCTTGCAAGGGTGTGAAATAGCCGTCGCCTACGACAAGCAGGTTAGGTCGGTCTTTGCCAATGGTGTCCTGCAAGGTGAATACTGGTCGGGAAACCTTGGGCTTGCACAAGGGCAGAAGCAGGTCGATGTGGGTCTCAAGTTCGCCATCTTGGTCGGAATAATCGTGACTAAGGTTGGGGTCGATGACTTCAATGGAGGGAAGTCGGTAGTCTGTCAAAGATTCGAGTTTCCTTAGAATCGAGTCAGCCACAAAAGGAATGGTGGCTTCGGACCAATGGGAGCCTATGCGCGTGTAAAGCGGGTAGGGGAAACTGTTTTTTATCGTTTTGAAATAGTTGTAGAAGTCGATGTGTGGAATATCGTTTTCCTTGAAAAGTTGGGCGTAATACTCTGCCAATACGAAATCGGAAATACTGTCTTTGTAGGCCTCGGACAAGTATTCCGGATAGACTGCAGGCTTGGTGGGACAGAGGACAAACAGGAATTGGGTGCCGTGTTGGCGCATGGTTTCGATGAGTGTAAGGGTTTCCTGCACATTCTTTTTGGCTTCGGCTTTGGCGTTTTCAATGGAGCCATATTTTTTCACTAACAGTTTACCTGCGACATCATTGATATTGCTTTTTAGGAAAAACTCGTGACATTTGCCTTCAACCACATTGGGGTTGGCAATTTCTCCGAAACAGTTGTACTCGACTTGGTTATGGCAACGACTGAAAAACTCCCTAAAGCCCGTGCTTTTTATGGCTTGTTGAGCAAGATAATCCTGATAGGAGCCGTCAAGGTAGGTGTTCCAACTCAGATCTTGTTTCTCGACATTCACTTTATCCGTATAAGGACTTAAAGGCTTCGAAGGCACGACATGCGTAAAGCCCTGCAGCATGATGGCGGCAAGTAGTACTGTGATACAAGCGAATTGGATAATATAGTGCCGTTGCTTATTCATGCTTAGAACCTGAAATAAATGAACGGGCTGAAGCCGCTAGCGTTCAATGCACCGAGGCAGAATATGAAGGCAAGTATGCTGACAATGAAGGCCACAATGTGTTGCCAACGGTTATATTCGGTGAAGTAGACTTTATCTTGTACCTTCATGCCGAACTTCGAGAGGGTGAAGAACGAGAAGAAGGCGGCCACGATCATGGTCACATAGAGGTGAGGGTTGTCGCCAAAATGGAAAGGAGCGAAGTTGAAGGCAAACAGGCGCTTGATGAACATCCACGACAGGTCGATGCGCTCGATGCGGAAGAAGCATCGGGTCAGCACGATGATGAGGAAGGTGAAGAACACGGAAGGGATGCGCCCTAATCGTTCGTTGAACTTTTTTAAGAAGAGTTTGTCGGCGCAGATGAAGATGCCTTGCAAGGCACCATAGACCACAAAGTTCCATGCTGCGCCATGCCACAAGCCACTGATGAGGAAGCAGAACCACAGGTTGAAGTATTTGCGGGCTTCGGTCTTTACGCGGCTACCGCCCAAGGGGAAGTAGAGGTAGTTCTTGATGAACACGCTGAAGGTTTGGTGCCAACGACGCCAAAACTCAGAGATGGTGGTGGATACATACGGATTGTCGAAGTTCTCTGGGAACTTGAAACCCATCATACGCCCCAACCCTATGGCCATGTCGGAATAGCCTGCAAAGTCGAAATAGATCTGGAAGGTGAAGGCAAAGATGGCTATCCAAGCGCTAGTGGAGTCGATGGTCGCAATTTTATTGGCGATGTCGGCCAATTGGGCGGAGGTCAGCACATCGTAGTTTGAAGGTCCCAAGATTTGGTCGACTTGAAAACCGATGACATCAGCAATAAGGATCTTTTTGCACAAACCGATGACGAAACGATAGAAGCCATGCAACCTGTCCGTATAGAGCGACTCGCGGTTGCGAATCTGGTCGGCAATGTCGCAGTAGCGCACGATGGGGCCGGCAATCAGTTGCGGGAACATGACGATGTAAAGCATGTAGTCGCTCAGCCGTTGCATCGGCTCGTTCACTTTGCGATAGGTGTCCAAGGTGTATGTGACGCTTTGGAACGAGAAGAAGGAGATGCCGATGGGCAGCAAGATCTTAGTCCAATGCAGCGGCTCGGCGTGGAACCAACCCAGCACTGAGTTGATGTTTTGCATGGTGAAGTTGCCGTACTTGAAATAGAACAGCAATCCTATACTGATGGCAATGCTGATGCCGCAAAGCAGTTTCTTTAGGCCAGGTTTCTCGGTTTTGTTCATCCAGCGCACCAAATAGAAGTTGGCGATGACCGACACGATGAGGTGGATGATGAACTCGGGCGCGCCCCAGGCATAAAACACCAGCGAGGCGAGTAGCAGGAAGTAGTTGCGCCCTTTCCTCGGTAAAAGGAAGTACACGAGGAAGAAAATCGGCATGAAATAGAGTAGGAATATGTTGCTGCTGAATACCATATATGACTTCTTAACTTGTTATTGGAATAGTTCGCCTTTCTCGATTTGTTGGTTGATGACCCATAAGGCATCTTTTTCAAGCATCACCTCAAAGGAGATGTTTCGCTCTTTAGCTTTTTGTTGGATCATATTGACCATTTCAGGATTGTGCCGCCATTTTTCCATGATTTCCAGTTTTTTCATCTGGATAAATGTCGCTGTGTCGAAAACGACTTCATCACGGATGAGCGATTCTCCTTGATCCATGCGTTTGGCTTCTTCCTTTAAGGCATCATCTAGGCTTATGGCTTTTTGGGTGGCATACATTTGGATGGAAGAAAGCCAGTCTTTGTCGGCTTTAATGCGGTTGGCGAACAAGGCTTGTTCGATGCGCTTGGTGTTGCGGATGGTGGGCATTTCCTCCCCTTCGAGGCCGGGGATGAGTTCGGGGTCGTTTCTCAACATATAGGCCATGTTGTTGCGCACCTCTTCTTCGGTCATGTCGGAGTAGCCTTCATAATTGCGCATTTGTTTGGCCATGTTGGTGACGGTGGCTTCAAAGAGGCTATCGCTGACACATAGTTGCAATAGCGCATCTTTGGCAAAACCGTATGTGGCTTCCCACCATTGGTGGCCTGCCGAATAGAACACCACATAATCTGCGTTGAGGATGTGGCTCAGCCGGTCAATGTCTTTCACACTTTCTGTCTTGTTGTCGAAGCCTTCGTATGCTGTGTTGTTGTAGAACCAAATTTCCCTGTCGGCCATGATGTCGCGAACCGGCATAAAGTCATTCATGCTATAAATGAACGAGTCACCTACAAACAGCACCTTGGGCTTGCGGTGCGTGCTGTCGGCTTCTACGGTGATGTTTGACTTATATTGTGTCTTGTCGTTGTGGATACGGAAAATCAGATTGAGCGTCTCTTCATCACCTTCCAATTTGTCGGACTTGTAGGTTATAGGCGGACCGATATGCAATGTGGGGAACTTGGCCTCTCCGTCCAAGGTGTTGATAAAACGGAACAGTGAGTCGTAGCCATAGATGGCTGAATAGCGCCAGTGGGAGTCGGTCTTGGGGAAGAGTGGGAATGAGGCGGTATCTCGCATTTGGACAAACCAATCTGTCATGTTGATGAAGGGGAAGCCGGTTTCTTCCATGCGGCGCGAGAAATAGTCGGTCAAATGGATGGTCGTGGTGTCGGCATCGCGACGGGGCAGGTATTCAGGGTAGACCTCTGGTTTGTCGGGCGCGATAAAGGCGACGAACTCGATGCCATAGTCTTTCAGCACATGGCGTAGCTTGTTCATTTGCCGCAGCTCGGTGTCGGCATCTTTCTTGGCTTCTTCGTTCGATTTGTAATGTTTCGGTAGTTCAAGGCCATAGTGCTCGTTCACCGCCAAGGCATAATATAGATAGCCGTCCTTTCCGGGCACGATGAAATGGCAATAGGTTTTGTTGTAGGCCGACCACACATATTGGTTGTAAAGCCGAATGACGGGCTCTCTCATTCCGAAATTCTCGCTGACATATTTCTCGATTTGAGCTTGATAGGTGTTCGACTTGTAATTGTCGAAAGTCAACTTGGGTTTGGGCGTAGGCTCAAAGACACCTTTCAAAGGCTTCACGGGGAAGACACCGCCCCATTCCTGGATGATGGGCACGAAAAGAAAGACCATCAACAGGGCAAACAGGATACAATCATATCTAATCCTCGGTTTTCTCATTGAGCGTCAGGCTATTTTATATGGTTTAAACTTGCAAAAATACGAAAAAACTCGTTATAGTCCCGAAAAACTGTACCTTTGCGGCATGAAAACGAAGAAGATAGAACTGCTCTCGCCTGCCAAGGATGTCGAGGTGGGCATGGCTGCCATCAACCATGGTGCCGATGCCGTCTACATCGGTGGCCCCGACTTCGGTGCACGCGAAAAAGCCTCCAATAGCATTCAAGACATCGAACGCCTTTGCCGCCACGCGGCCTTGTATGATGCCAAAGTGTATGTCACTTTGAACACTTTGCTCTACAACAACGAGTTGGAACGCGCCCGAAAGATTGCTTTTGATTGCTGGAACGCAGGCGTTGATGCCCTCATTGTGCAGGATATGCAACTGCTCCAACTCGACCTGCCGCCCATTCCGCTTCATGCCAGCACGCAGTGCGATAACCTGACCGTGGAGAAAGTACAACAGTTGGAGCAGTTAGGCTTCAGCCAAGTCGTTTTGGGTCGCGAATTGAGCCTGAAGCAGATTCGGGAGATTCGGGAGAAAACCACAGTGCCGTTGGAGTTTTTCGTGCATGGCGCACTCTGCGTCAGCCATAGCGGGCGGTGCTATCTCAGTCAGTATATTGGCAACCGCAGTGCTAATCGTGGTGCCTGCGCCCAGCCCTGCCGCTTGCCATGGGATTTGCTCGATGAGGATGGAAAGGTGCTGATCAAGAACCGGCATCTGCTTTGCTTGAAAGACCTCAACAACAGCGCCCATTTGGAAGAACTCATCGATGCGGGCATCACGAGCTTCAAGATTGAAGGCCGACTGAAAGACGCTGACTATGTGAAGAATGTGACAGCTTATTATCGACAGAAACTGGATGAGATCATCAGCCGACGCAGTGATTTGGAACCGGCCTCATACGGGCGTTGCAACTATACATTTGATATCAATCCAGAGAAATCCTTCAACCGAGGTTTCACTGATTATTTCATCAATGGGCGACAAAAGGGCATAGGTTCGCCTTTCACCCCGAAATCGATGGGTGAATACATCGGTGAGGTCAGTTGGTGCAATCCCCTCCGAATGGAAATCGATACCGACAAGACCTTGCACAACGGTGACGGCCTGTGTTTTTTAAACCAGGATAACGAATTGGTGGGCTTGCGTGCCGATGTGGTAAACATCGGTAGAGACGGTGTGCACACCGTCTCTACAAACCGCCCCCATGGTGCCTATCGTGGCGCAAAAATCTACCGTAACCTCGACCTCGAATGGCAAAAACAGGTGGAGGCCTCCACGGGCAACCGCAAGATTGACATTGATTTGGTGTTGTCGGAAACGGAAACGGGGTATGAATTGTCCGCATTTATCCGTAGAGACGCACGGCCGTGCGTCTCTACAAACATACAATGCGACAAAATCCTCGCCAACAACCCCGAAAAGGCCACCGAAAACATCCAAAAAAAGGCCATGCAATGGGGCGACACGGTGTTCAATCCCGTCAATTTGGAATTGAAATTCAACGAACCGCGTCTCATCCCTGCCTCGGTCATTGGCGAGATGAAACGGGATTTGGTGACAAAATTGACGGATGAATTGGTTGAAAATCATAAGAATAACCGTGAATGCCGTAGAGAAGGTGCATGCACCGTCTCTAAAACGGTCACAAATCCCGATGAAATTCCTGCCGCATTAATGACCTGCCACCATTGCATCCGTTACGCCAATGGTATGTGCAGCAAGGAAACGGGACAGAAGGCAACGCCGTTGTTCATCCGCAACGGCGCGAACACCTTCCGCCTCGATTTTGATTGTAGGAATTGTGTGATGACAGTCTCTGCGGTTACCGATTGAGTACCAGCTCCTTGTAACCGAAAACCACTTCCAAGCCTTTTCCCTTGAAATAGGCTTTCACTTGGCTTTCGTCCCAATTGGTTGAGGCCAAGATGAAATCGCCACCCCAAGCGCCCAACGATTTCAAGACACCTTCAAAGTCGGGGAAACGCTTTTGAACGGGTTCCTGCCCGATGCAGCGGGCGATGATGCGCTCGTGGCATTGCATAAGCATAGCGAATTCATCCAAACTTTCACATTTCGGCACGGCACAGCTGATTTCCGAAACGGCCTCAATATCTTTTTGTAAATCAACAGGATTTGCTTTGGCTAAAAACGCCTTGATTTCCTTTGAGGAACTTTGCTTTTGGCCTTGGTAGATGAAAAACAGATGCTCGGCAAAGTGTGGGTTGAAATCTATAGGTTCAACCATGGGAGTCGGCCCTTCGACAGGCTCAGGGACCTTAGCTGGTAAATCAAGCGTAGGCCGTTGAGCTTGTCGAAACGCCGATTTAGACATGGACAGTTGATAATAAATTGGCCCTTCAGCCGTGGCGCAAGCGATGTCATAACCCGAGCCACCAAAGGTCAACTTCAGTAATTCGTATGGATTGACATCAGCCCATCTTGCTAGGTTGGCAATCAAGGTGGAGCTGCTGCCGAGGCCCCAATTCGGGTCGAAGTCGAGACGGGTGGTGAATTTTAAATTGTTGCTTTCAAAAGCCTTGGGATTCAATTGCTTGACGGCTTGCAGGATTTGTCTAAGTTTTTCGGCTTTAGGTTGGTCATCGCTGTCGATAATATCAAGGTTTTCTGGGTTCAAGGTTGCCGAAAACCAAGGGCCATCGGGTTTGTAGGCATCCCAATGTAGAGATGGTGTGCAAACCGTCTCTACCGTTAATGATTGACCCAATTTCAGCGGTGTTGCCAACGCTAGGGCACCTTTTAATACTAGGTACTCACCTGTCAGAAGGAATTTTCCATGAGAATAGTATTTTTGAACCATATAGAAGCTATTTTTGGCACGCAGAATTCGCAGAATTTTTTGAAACCTACCGGACCCTTATTTTGAATGGAAACGCAAGCGTTTCTTGAAATCGCTGAACGCAACAAATTTTGCAAAAAGCATGTTCTGCGTATTCTGCGCATTCTGCGTGAAATAATACATATTAATAATCTGCGTGAAACCATTAGTAATTATTGACAACTCTATGTATCCCATCCATCAAATCATCCACATTAAAGTTTATCAAAAGTCCGACCTTCTTTCCCGTAAGTTTTAGATAAGATGTAAGTTGTTTATAGTGAATGGCATTTAGCTCTTCAACAGATTTCAGCTCTATGATGAGTTGGTCTTCTACCAAAATATCCAACCTCAATCCTTCGCCAATCTCATCTCCTTTGTAAATAATATTAACCGGCACTTCCATTTCGGCCTTTAAGCCCTTGAGTTCAAGTTCTTTCATGAGAGCTTTTTGATACACTTTTTCCAATAATCCTGGTCCCAAGGTCTTATAAACCTCTAAAGCGCAACCAATTACTTTATAGCTCAAAGGATCATTCTTGAAAGTAGCCATATTTGATTTTATTATTTTGTCGCTTTGCGCTTCTGCGTTTTCCGCGGATTCTGCGTGAGAAAAACTATCTTCTGAGTGTTTCCAAAAATTGTTCCACCCCAGCATACGACACGGTCTTGTCCTTGAAATACTCGCGTGCCTGTTTTTTCTCCTCTTCCATGGCGTTCAGTTGGTTCAAGATATTGTTCAGATGCATCTTCATGTGGCCGGCTTGGATGCCTTTGGTGGTCAGCGATCGCACGGCGGAGAAGTTGTTGGCCAAACCCATCGTGGCGGCAATCATCATCAGCTCTTTGGCAGTGGGATTGCCCAAAAGTTCAAGGGTTTTCTTGGCAAGTGGGTGCAGGCTGGTCAGTCCGCCAATGGTACCCAAAGCCATCGGCACCTCTAGCTCGAAGTGGAAGTTTCCGTTTTCAATCGTGGCCGTGGAAAGGCTCTCATAATGCCCGTTGCGCGAGGCAAAGGTGTGTCCTGCCGCTTCCACCGCACGAAAGTCATTGCCCGTGGCGATGACCACTGCGTCGATGCCGTTGTAGATGCCCTTGTTGTGCGTCGTGGCGCGGTCGGTGTCGATGTGGGCGATGTCGACGGCTTTCTTGAATTTCTTGGCATAATCGGCTCCCGAGAGATGTTCATCGATGCCATCCAATTGCTCCACAGGGCATTCCACCCAGACTTTCACGCGACAGTCGGGCGTGTTGTTCGACAAGATGGTCATGATGATTTCCACCTTGCGGAGGTCCTCAGGCAGGTCTTGTTGCTCAGCGAAGAAGTCCTGCAAGCTATGCCCAAACTGCTCCAAAGCGGAGTTGATGAAGTTGGCTCCCATGGCGTCGCCCGTGCCAAACTCCACACGAATCTGGTAATAGTCAGGGATTTGAGCACTGTAATCGATGAGTTTCATGCCGAGGATGCCGCCGCCACGTTTACGCATTTTCTCAGTCATGGCATCGGTGTCAGCCAAGAGGCGTTTCTCGATTTCGGGAAACATCGCAAACAGTTTTTCCTTGTCGCCGCTCCATCCGAAGTGTACTTGTCCGACCTTACGCACATCAATGACTTCGGCATGGAATCCGCCTCGCTCGCCCCAAAACTTGGCCGCAGCCGAGGCCGCCGCTACAACGGAGCTTTCCTCGATGACCATCGGCACGATGTAGTCCTTGCCGTTGATGGTCACATTGGGCGAGATGCCGTAGGGAATGAAGAAATTGGTGATGGTGTTCTCGCTGAACTCGTCAAAAAGCTGTTGCTGCTTCGAATCGGAGTGCCAATAGCTCTTTAGCAGGCTGATGACTTCGCCGGGGTTCTCGAAGTAGTTGGCAATCAACTTCAGCTTCTCTTCTTTGAGAAGTTTTGAAAAGCCTTTCTTTATGCGTTCGCGAGTGGCCATATCAGTTTACCATTCTTCTTCTTCAATCACTTTTTCGGGAACCAGACTTTCCTCAAACTTTTGTCCCCAGTCTTCGGCAAAGGCGGACATCTGTTGCAGGTAATTGTCCCAAATAGGCTGATAATTAGGATCTTCTTTGTTCATCCATTCCTCGCAGGGATGGTTGCTTTGGGTCTTTTGCATGAAGTCGGTAAGGGTATAACGCACACGGCCTTCGCGTACCTCGATGGTGAAATAATAGGTAATCCAAGGCCATTTCGATTTCACTGCGTCGCCGTTGTTGAGCTGGAACTGATGCTTGCCTTTCAGGGTGCGTCCGTCGTTCTGGTTGAGGATGGTTGAAGGGCTCTTGTAGTAGGTGTTCATAAACTGGCTGTAGATACGGTTAAACACCTCATCCTCAGAACCTACGGTGTTGATGACCTTGCGGAAACAAATCTTTTCCGTCTTTGGGTCAATGGGCATGTTGGATTGGGCAAAGGTGAAAGTCGCAAACAAGACGGCGACAATAAGCAATGCTGTTTTCTTCATTTCTTTTTTAATTTGGTCACAAAATTAGTAATAATTCATGTCGCTTCGGCGCAACGGGTGTGAAAAATAACAAATATTAGGCCAAAACTACAAGGGCTTGACTTCAGAATTGCCGTGGCAAGCCAAATCCTTTAGCGGATTGCCTTTGTAATATAAAGTGGAGGCGTCATTCAAGGTGGCTTTCAGGTATTCGGTCACCCAGACTGTGGCTTCGGAGGCTTCGGAGAGCTCAGCATATAGCTTATTCACTTGGGTTTCAACCATGTTTAGCATACTGCCGTCATGTAGTTTTATGTCGGCTCTGGCTGTTTCGCCTCCCCGATTGATGAATCGAGAGTTGCCGTTCAGGTTTAGGTCGAGCAGTTCGGTGGCATGGATCCTTCCATTGAACTGTGAGGATTTTGTTAATGAGGCTATGCAAGTGGCACCGTCAAATTGGAAATCGAGCAGTTTTGAAGCCGCATCCATCACGATTTCGCATTTGTCGCCCGTGTAGGTCAAGGCATTGCAGGAAGAAGCGTCGGTCAGGTTCACATAGAGCCGTTCTCCATTATATGAGCCTGTAAATGTGACTTTTGAGGCAGTCTTGGCATCAATTTTTTCGAGTTGGCGCAAATGTACGGTGGCTCGGAACTCGGAGTTGATAGCAGGGAAGGTCTTGAGCATAAAGCCAAGTTCGAGATGGGTGTCATTCATCTTGGCTTTTACATAAGGCTCCAGATAAGCGGAATAGTTCAGTTCGACATAAGTGGAACTGTCGGCCACAATGGTCACTTGCCACCCGTCGCTGACTTCGATTTCACGGATGTCGGCATTTTCGAAAATAGTCTTTTGCGTGAGTGTCATGTCGACCTCTTTCTTGCAGGAAGAGGCAAAGCAAAGGGCTGCGCAAAGAATGAGTATGGTTTTAATTGTTTTCATAGTTTGCTTTTGTTTGTCGCATTTCGTCATTGCGAGGAGGAACGACGAAGCAATCTAGGGAAAAGGTATTTCTGGACTGCTTCGTGCCTCGCAGTGACGCAAAGCGTATCAATTATGTTAGTTAAACGACATTATTATTGAATTATTATTGGTGGTGGTAGGGTTCGCCTTTCAAAATAGTAAAGGCACGGTAAAGTTGCTCGACAAAAATGAGCCTCACCATCTGGTGGCTGAAGGTCATGGGTGAGAGCGACATCTTGGCGTTGGCGCGGTCGTATACTTCTTGCGCGAAGCCGTAAGGTCCTCCAATGATGAATACGAGCCTTTTTGCGCCTGATGCCATCTGTTTTTCAAGGTTTTCGGAGAATTCAACCGAGGTGAACTGCTTGCCGTTTTCATCCAACAACACGACTTGGTCGCCAGGTTGCAGTAGTTGTAAGAGGAGGAAACTTTCGGCTTTTTTCTGTTGGTCTTCGCTGAGGGCCTTGCGGTTGCGCGGGTCAGGAATCTCTTTCATCTCAAACGAGGCATAATGCCCGATGCGGCCCACATATTTCTTGATGCCGGTGATGAGGTAGTCTTCATCCGTTTTCCCGATGGTCAGTAATAAGATTTTCATTTTTTACTATGGCTCTTAGTTCCGTCGGATTTGCAATCCGACGGTTGTGAGTAGGGGATTTGAAATCCCCAATTTAGTCCCGGCCGGATTACAAATCCATCCGAACCTCTGTTAGCAACTCCTTTGCTTTCTCACGGTCTTGTTCCAACTGCGCTTTCAACTCATCCAGCCCGTCAAATTTCTCCTCGTCGCGGATGCGGTCGATGAAGCGCACATGGATCTGTTTGCCGTAGAGGTCGCCGTCGAAGTCGAATAGGTTGACCTCGATGATGGGATTGTCCTCGCTGCGGTCGCCGATGGTGGGTCGGTGCCCGATGTTGGCCATGGCCTTGTAGGTCTTGCCTTCGTAGTCGACGAGGCAGGCATACACGCCTCGGTTGCTGATGAGCATGTACTCTCTCGGCAACTCAAGGTTGGCCGTAGGGAAGCCCAAAGTGCGCCCAATCTTGTTGCCCACCACGACTTCGGCAGTGACGGAATAGGTGTAGCCCAACAGTTGGTTGGCACGCTTCACATTGCCCGTGGCAAGAGCATTACGAATCTTCGTGGAGCTAATGGCGATGTTCTCAATATCTTGAGCAGCAACGCGTTCCACCTTGAAGCCGTATTTCAGCTTCATGTCGTTGAGTAAACCGAAGTCGCCCATACGGTTCTTGCCGAAGTGATGGTCGTAGCCTACCACGATATAGGCGGGCTTGATGTTGTCGATGATGTAGTCCTTGATGAACACCTCCGAGGGTGTGCGTGAGAATTCTTTCGTGAAGTTGATGATGACCACATTGTCGATGCCGAACTCCTCAAATTTCTTGAGTTTTTCCTCAGGCGTGCAGAGGAATCGTAGATTGGAGCAGTCGATGTTGAGCACCTGACGGGGATGCGGACTAAAAGTGACCACAACCGTCTCACCACCAATGCTTTGTGCCAAGGTCTTCATCTTGTTGAAGATGGCCTGATGGCCGAGATGGACACCGTCGAAGGTGCCGATGGTGACCACGGCGTGGGGGATATTCCTAGCTTCTATGATATTTCTAAAAACTTTCATCTTTGAATGATGAATGCTGAATGAAGAATGCTGAATGATGGGTCCGGTAGGCCATTCAGCATTCAGCATTCCGAATTCCTAATTATACAAGTTTTGTTTCTATTAAATATTTAGCTATTTGCACGGCATTCGTGGCAGCGCCTTTACGGAGATTGTCGGCCACGCACCAAAAATTGAGGCCGTTCTCCACCGAGAAGTCACGGCGGATGCGACCCACGAAGACCTCATCCTTGCCTTCGGCATAGAGAGGCATCGGATAAATGTTGTTGGCCGAGTCGTCTTGCACCACCACGCCAGGCATGGCAGCCATCAATCTTCGGACATCGTCGATTTCAAATGGCTTTTCTGTCTCCACATTGACGGCTTCACTATGGCCGCCCCACACGGGCACACGCACCGTGGTGGATGAGACGGCGATGTGCTCGTCGCGGAGAATCTTACGCGTTTCATTGACCATCTTCATCTCCTCTTTGGTATAGCCGTTGTCGAGGAAGGTATCGATGTGGGGCAGGATGTTGAGGTCAATCGGATGGGGATAGCAAGTCGTGCCGCTCGCGCCAGCGCGCTCGGCCTTCAGCTGGTTGACACCTTTTTGGCCGCTGCCTGAGACGCTTTGGTAGGTGCTGACGACAATGCGTTTGATGCCGTAGGCTTTGTGGATGGGGGCCAAGGCCATCACCATCTGTATGGTGGAGCAGTTGGGGTTGGCGATGATGTGCGTGTCCTTGCTGATAGTGTCGGCATTGATTTCGGGAACGACCAAAGGAACATCTTTTTCCATGCGCCAGGCAGAGCTGTTGTCGACGACGAAGGTGCCCTGAGCAGCAAAACGCGGCGCATACTGTTTCGATGCCGATGCTCCTGCCGAGAAGATGGCGATGTCGGGGCGGGCAGCGATGGCCTCGTCCACGCTGACCACTTTGTAGGTTTTGCCCTGGAAAACGATTTCCTTGCCCACGGAGCGTTCCGAGGCTGCCACAATCAATTCATCTATGCGAACCTTCTGTTCGTCAAGCACTTGAAGCATCTTCGAGCCGACCAATCCGGTGGCTCCCACCACTGCGATTTTCATATTTTCTTTTTTGCATATTTGGGCGCAAAAATAGAAAAAAAGAAGTATTTATTCTTCAGAGCCATGATTATTTGACAGCATCTTCTTCAAATGGTTAATAACATGTCGGTTTAGCCTAACAGCAATATCCTGCCCCCTCGCACAACAATAAAACCTCTATCCCCACTATAACCGCCTCTTAACTTCCTCATACAACTCATTATAATCAAAAAGGTGATAATTGCCCACGGCAACCTGTCCATACAGCCATTCAAAGAAGGCTTCATAGTCGTCTTCTGTCAAGGTCTTTGCTTTTTCTGCAATCAGATCCTTGATATGTCCATTCCATGCATCGATGGTGTAGCGCGGATAGAAGCCGTTGTCAAGCACCTTCACCAATGTGTCAAATGAAGTGATGGCATTAAGCATCTGGTCGTCGTCCTTGGTTATCATTCTATCGTAATCAGCCCGCAATTCATCATAGCAGGCAACCACTGAATCCATCAATGCTTGTGGCAGATGCCATTCCTCGTCCAATCGTTTCCCACACAGCACCATTTTCTTGGCAATTTTTACAGCTTCCGTGGTATTGCCCTCAAAAACATAACCAGCCAAAACCTCCAAATCCCTTGGAAAAGGATAAGGGCCGCCATCCCAATAAAAAGTAGGAAGTTGTGAAACATCCTTGTTCTGATGATATGCCTCAATATAAGCATACATGTTTGAGTTGTTGATGTAATAGTTATTCAAATAATCCAAAGAGAGAGGTGAAATCTTCAAAGAATCAAGCCCTTTATCTGAAAACGCTTTGAAATAGTCTTCTATGGGTCCCATGTCCATTAAGAGCCTGCGCTGATTGACCCGTTTCGGGTCAATGATTGGGAAGAAGTAAGTCACCGAATCAATTGTACATAGTTGTGTCCCATAAATCTGAGGCCTACTTTGTTGAGTAAGGTAGCGGTCTTCCATATAAGCCAGCGAACGCCTTTCAGCATTGTTGTCCATGACAGCCTGCTTATAGTGTTGCAGATACCAAGGCAAGAAAGACTGGGAGTGCTGGGCAATAAGCCAAGCACAATTAGCAGCCTCCCGCCCTACCAACTCCCAAGTCGGGAAACCGTATTGCGCTATCAATGCCTTAAGTTGGGCGGTATTGACGGAATCGATGACAGCCATTTGTTTCCACTGTTCCTCAGATTGCAGGTTTCTTCTTATGGCCTGGTCTCTTTCTCTCAACGCCTTCAAGGAATCGGCGAAGGGCCGACATCTTTTGCTTTCCGCAAGGCCAATGAGCGAATCCAGCTCTGGCCAATATGGCCTGTCTCGTAATCCAATCTCTTCAAAAAACTTTTGGTTCAAAGAAAACCTTTCAAAACCATTATTCTCTACTAACCTAAAAAGCAGTTCCTTGCTCTTGACGGTATCCTTAACTTTCTCAGCCGAGACATAAAACTGCCATAAATCAAAGTAATACACAATAGAATCCACCGAATCCAAGGCCAAATAAGAAGCATACGCCGCAGGGAAGTCAGCCGTCTTATAGGCCATACAAGCTTTATATTGCAAATCTTCGCATGAATACTGTGGAGCAGGCTCTTCAGCCAGATGGATTTCGTTTTGGCCATTTAGCGGCAAATGCACATAAATCACACGGAATCTGTAGTCATCCCCGAAGCGTTTCACATACTGCCGCACCTGGCGCAGGTGCCGTTTCGTGTAGTAGCGTGAACTGCTGGGCCAAATCACCATGAGGGTATAATCATATTCGGAAGTCTCTTCTAGTAGCAACTGTTTTTCCTGGTCACTGGCAACGAGAAATTGAACATCGTTTTGGAAACATACTTTTCGATTAATACGCTCGTTCACCTGCTCATATTTGCTTGCGATAGGCACATTCTCAAAAATTTCGAGGAATTTTGCGTTGCCCATGCAAATCTCATAGCCTCCAACAATACCGCCTGTTGAGTCATACATTCGTGTCTGTATAAGCGAATAGAATCCTTTTTGTGCACTCTGCGAGTTGAGGAAATATCGCTCATTCTGCTTCAAACTGTCATTGTATTGCGCGTCAAACTCAAACTGGCCGTGTGGGCAGTCCGGCATGAATTTGTCGATGTTGTGCACCTGTTCCTTGTCCATTCCCGAAAACGGCATCACCACCATGTCCCAAACCATCTCGCGCGGCATTCGGCAGGAACTCATCAACACAATGCTGATTGATAGAATAATAAGAACAACTTTTCTCATACAAATATACTTGTTAGCACGCTATTCCTCATAACGCCTCCAACTAAAACCACACCTTATACGAAAACGACGGTATAATCGGGAAGAAAGTCCGCTGCCATAGCGTTTGTGGCTCATTAGGGAACTGGTTCCAATACAACGGGTCGCCTTTCTTGTCACCGTAGTAGTAATAATACGGATTCTGTCGGCAATATACATTGTAAATCGAGAATGTCCATTCGGCTTTGCGGCCTTTCTCGTTCTTCGTCTTGAACTTGGCGGCCAAGTCTAAGCGATGGTAGTCGCGCATCCTGGCACTGTTGCGTTCGCCGTAGATGTTGGTTTGCTCAAAATGCACATCGCCTTCGGGCGTCATGATAGGTGTGTTCTGCACCCCGATGACGGGTGTGTAAGGCAATCCCGTCTGATAGGTCCACAAGGCACTCAGCGACCAACGCTCCGTCAGCTGATAGTTCACATTGATATTGACGGAATGCGGGCGGTCGTACTCAAACACATATTCCTTACCATTGTTGATGTGGTCGAATTGTCGCGTGGTATGCGACCAAGTGTATCCCACATAGCCGTCCAAGCGGTTGAAGTTGAATCGCGTCATCATTTCAACGCCATACGACTTGCCCTTGCCGCCCGCTTCCACCTTGTTGCGCCAGTCGGAGTCGCCGAGGAGGGTGCTGTAGCCTTCGCGGTAGGTGGCCAAGTCTTTTAGCAGTTTGTAGTAGGCATCGATTTCCACGCTGATGTGGTCTTGCCAAAAACCTCGCTGCCAGCCGATTGAGGCTTGGTCGGAGGTAGCGGGCTTGATGCGCGCGTCGGCGGGAATCCACACCTCGTTGTTCATGATGGAGCCAGGCGTCATCATCAGGTGGGCGTTCTGCGTAACGCGCATGGCGGTCAAGTTGATGGTGCTTCCTCCTAGGATGAAGCTGAGATTCAGCCTCGGTTCCCAAGCGAAATGATGATAACCCTTATTCAGGAAACTATTCGCCCTCAAACCCACGGAGCCATTGAACCAACTGCCGAACTTCAGTTTGTTGTCCAAATATAGCGAGTTGTCGAACACGCTCGAAACATCGGGCAAGTTGGTTTCTGAGAAGCTGCTGGTGAAGTGGTTGGGACGGTAGTTGAGATAGGAGCTTTGCAGGCCATATTCCAAGGTGTAGGCATTGCTGACAAAGAGTTTCCAATCGGAGCGGAGCGAGACATCACTAACCCGCGAAGAAGTCTTGACAAAGAAATCGGTCGTGTCAACGGCGTTTCTAAGGTAGGCCTTCATGTTGTTCTTCAAACGGTATTGTGTGAACGACAGTGTGTTGGCCATAAACAACCTTGAGCTGACCGCGCTGTTCCATTGTCCCGACACGAGCAGATTGCCCCAGATGTTGCCGATGCTGTTGCGCTCAATGTCGCCGTTCTCCCTCTTGTTCTTCCAGATGCGCATGTAGTCGTCACCCTCATAGATGTTGAACGCAAAACTGTTTTTGGCATCGGGTGCCCAAGTGTATTTGGCGTTGATGTCGTGAAAACCGTAGGCTATATTGTAGTCTTGTCCGCCCTGCTCTTTGCTGATTTGGCTGGCAATGTAAAGCAACGCTTCAGTGAGGGTCTTGCGGCCTGTGACGATGAAACTGGAGTTTTTCAGCCCGCCAGGGCCTTCCACGGCAAAGGCCAAGTCGGTGAGGCCTGCGCTGAGCGAGCCTTTCAGTTTGGTGGGGTCGCCTTTCTTGGCGGTGAGGTCGACGATGGAGGACAGTTTGCCGCCATAGCGTGCCGGAAAACCGCCTTTGTAGATGTCCATCGTGTTGATCATCTCGGAGTTGAACACCGACATGAAACCGCCCAAGTGGTTGACATAGATAAGCGGCACATTGTCGAGCATGTAAAGGTTCTCTCCTGGGTTGCCGCCACGCACAATCATCAGGCTGGAGGCTTCAGTAGCCGCCTCGATGCCAGGCAGTTGTTGCGCCGCCTTGATGATGTCGGGGCGACTTCCGATGGTGGGCAGTTGGTCAATGCTCTTGGCATTGAGGGTTAGTGTGTTGAAGTTTGTTCTTCGCTCAATTCGAGAGGCACTGACCTCGACGGATTGAAGGGTTTCGGTCAAAGGTTTCAAATGGATTTGCAGTGGCTCATCGGTACGGTCCACATTGATGCACTTTTCTTCGTAGCCTATGCACGAAATACAAAGTGTGGTTGGCAGCTCCACGGCAAGGTTGAAATACCCCTTTTGGTCAGTAGCCACGCCTCTTGAGCGGTCTTGCAGAAAGACATTGGCTCCGATGATGCGTTCGCCGTCATCGGCATCGCTGATGAAACCAGAAAGATGTGTTTGTTGGGCACGGGCAAAGAGGGAAGCGAAAAGGCAAATCAAGAAAAAGGTCTTCTTCATGGCGCGTCAGTTTTTGGGATTGATGAATACCGTGTCGCAGGTCATGGGGGCGATGGCGGCAAACACTCCACGACCGTTTTCCACATTGCTGTATAGGTTAATGGGGCTTATGACGCCTAGGAAAAGGTTGGAATAGGCATCGGGTTCCTCGAAGGCGTTTTGGCTTTTCATGTAATGGTAAGCCGATTCCGAGAGGCCATGCATCCTGACCACCACATAGCCCGAACGCACAGCGGTGCCAGAATGGTCTCCTCCCCAACCGTGGTTGCCAAATGTGCTGTTCACCTTAAGTGTATAATCCGTCTCGGTGATGATTTCATTGCTGAATAGAAGGCGGTCAGAACCTTCGTTGAGCAACACTGGGTCGTCGGTGTTGATGGATGAGGTTATAGTGCCTTTGGAGAAGGAATAGCCTGATGCATAGTCGCTTCGGAATAGCGCATCCATATTCATTTGATAGTATTCCTTTTTGTTGGGGTCTGTCTTGAAGGTGACCAAGAAAGCAGGACAAGGGTTGCCTTCTTCATCCACAGTGGCGTTTTCCATGATTTCCACAAGGGTCACCACGGGCTTCTCCGGCATTTCGGTTTGGGCAAAGAGGGTGTCGAAGCCAGGAACGACGACCTTGCAGGCATATTTGTGCAAGGCCTCGGCAGTGGTTTCACCTACATAACGGCCTTTGCCATCATGTTGTAGTTTTTCCGTGAAGTGTCCGTCAACATAAAGCAGCACCTCGGCATTGGTGCAAGGAGCAGGGTGTACCGAGTCAAGGCATTGTGCAAAAGTGACCTGTGCCCACACGGGCTGGTCTTCCTGAAGCACGGCGTTCAAAGTGGGTTGAGGGTCAAAATCGGGTCGGTCGTAGTCGCTGACCTGCTTGCGGCAACCGGTGAAGGCAAGCGCAGCAAAGAGGAAAAGGATGAATGTGTCTTTCATAGTTTGATTTTTATACTATGACTTGTGACCATGACTATGATCACTTCATATCGTGGTAAAAGTGGTCATGGTCATTGTCATTGGTCATTGTTTTGGATTTTGCCATTTCTTCGGCCCACCAAAGCGAATATTGAGCCCGAATCGCAAATATTGTTTGAAATGTTCTGCATTTATGTAGCCGTATTCTCCAAAAAAGCCGAAATGTCGGGATGGATTAAACGCCAATCCAGCATTGCCTCCCCAACAGAATTTTGTGACCGGTTGGATAGCCTCTATGCCACCGTTTGGATAGTGGCTCAGTCCGATTTGTGCAGTAGCGTAAACATCAACAATATAAAACGAAGGCTTAATGATAGCAGGCAGAAGATGCGTTTTGGCTTCGGCAGTATAGCATTGGAAGAAAACGGTTTTGTTGGAAAAATTCATTTTTCTGAGCGTTGAACTTGCGCCAACTTCCAACCAGTCATTTAGGCCATAATGTATTCCTAATGAAGGGCAAAGCGTTGAATTCATTAGATGATGAGATGTGCTGTTTTCAAATGTTCTCAGAATTGATAAGTTGATGCTGAATTGGTTGCGAATGTACGGAAATTCTTGCTTTGTTTCTGGTTGTTGGGCAAGGCCCATGCAGCATGACAGCATGAAAGCCAAGATGAAAATGCTTTTTCTCATGGTTGGGAATTGTTTTTTGTTTTTGGTTTTGTTTTATAATCGTATTAGGTTAACGCAAGCGTTTCGGCTTTATTGCATCCTGATTGTAGGGCTGCCGTACCACGGTTGTAGGGCTGTCGTACCACGGCAGCCGCGGGAAAAACAATTTCAAGCGGCTGCCACGATGTGACAGCCCTACAAAAGATTACCGTTGCCATTTCTTCGGCCCAGGGAATCGAACATTGAGGCCGAAGCGGTGGATGGGCTGTGTTTTTTTAGTACCAGTGGAGTAGTTGATTGTCTTTTTGTTTAGGTTGTCATATGCATATTCATAGAAAAGGCCGAAATACTTTGATGGATTGATTGCCACACCCAGGCTGCCATCGATGAGAAAATCGTTATGAACGGGGTCTATATAATCGGCATCATAATCGGGGATGTATTGTTCGGTAACCGTTCTCATGCCCAATTCTCCACGACAATACATGTCGATAAAATAAAAGTTCGGCAGCAAAAAGGTCAGAGGATGCAACTCTGCATCAATGCCATAATGATAGTAGCGTTCGATTTGGTTTCCATCAAAAACGACAGGGTCGTAAATGGTATCCGAACCATGAATACTATATCCTCCTCCAATAGTCATCCTACTTTCATGAGTGCCGAAACTGCCGAAGACTCCTACCACGCACCAATTGGTAATGCCATATCCTATGTCAACACGGAAATCGGGATAGTAGAGAGAAGTGTAATTCTGCATCATGCGCGAATAACTCGCATCGATTTTGAAATTACCTTTGTTGAAAGGCTTTAGTGAGGTGAATGGGAGGTTGGTTTGCGCGAAAGCCGTGCAAGACAGCAGCAGCAATGCCAGTAGATAAATGCGTTTTCTCATGATAATTGCTTATGGTTTTGTTTGTTAGAAATTCCCGTCTGTCTAATAACGACAAATCCTAAACTATATTATTGGTTTTAGGAACCACAACCCCGCAGGGGTGCTGCAAAGTTGCGGGGGAGTCCGTCGTAAACAGATAGTACATAAGTTCAAATAACGAAAAATCCTATCCCTTCACCACCACTCGTACAGTGTGTTTTATCCCTTCCGCATCCTCAAACCGCAATAAATAAACCCCTTCCGACAATCCACTCACATTGATTTCATTGCTGCCTTGAACAGTCTTCACCAACTGCCCCACGGCATTATAAATCATTACTTCTGAAACTTTGAAACCTTCGATGTGAACCGTTACCGTTGCGGGATTGGGCCAAACAGTCAGTTGGCTCTCCGTCGACTCATTGACGCTGTTGTATTCGGAATAATGAAAATCTATCAAATCAATCTCTTCTTCTCCTTCCAACATCTTGAGTTGCAGTAATTTGTTGTAAACGGGAATTTCCACACCCACTCTGTCAAGAATTGGATTACTATTCTCCATCAGGTTGTCCCAAAACCTGTTAATACCTGCTGCTTGGTCGATGCTTACCGTTGGGTCGTAGGTCATTTCGTAGCCTTCTTCAAAATTCCAATCTCCAAAGTAGTGATACAGGCTGTAAGCAGTGCAGTTGTAGTTGTCATCGTATGAATACTCGGTCTTTAAGTCTTGATTCCACTCCTGCGAGCCAATGGGTTGGTTAAAACTAATCATGGAAAGAAGATGGCCTTCGGTGTCATATTCAAACACATACCTGCCATCGCCGCTCCATTCATCATTGCTTGTGCGGCTATAATAAGTCATCTCAATGCACAAGCCTTGCTCGTTGTACGCATACTCCGTCTTGGAAACAAGATACCATTGGCCTTCCCAAATGTTTGAAATCACCTGTGTACAAAGTCCTTGGGTGTTGTAGTAATAGTCGGTCTTGTAATGGGGTTGCCATTCGCCTTCAACAAAGTCATAATATACTTCGGTTTGGAGCAGGCCGTTCTCGTATTCGTAGGCCCTTTTGGCCGATTCAATCCATCCGTCAAAATAGCTGTATCCAATATACAAAGTAAGGTTTCCGGCTTCATCATACTCATTGATGCGTTTTGTGTTTGGTTGCCAAGTGTTTCCCGAAAGGTAAGTATTGATGGTTTCCACTATCAGGCTCTGTTCGTTGTAGGTGTATTCGGTCTTGTTTGTCTGTATTCCGTCATAGTGCGTCATCGAAGTCAAACGATTTTGCTCGTCGTAGGTATTTTCGAAAGATTGTTCGAGATGCCATGAGGTGTTAGTCGGATAATAACGCATCTCTTTGGTGCAGTTGAGGCGGGCGTCGTATTCATACAGGATTCTAACTTCCTCTCCTGTGACGCTGTCAAGTTTCATAGTGAAAAGGTTTTCGCGACCGTTCATTTTCTCCACCAGTTCCAGGCTCTCTTCCCAAGGTCTCTGTTTGGATTCTTTCCTGAAAGGTTGTGCCGAGGCCGACATGATGCAGCACAACAAGGCTGCGAAAAGGATGGATTTCTTCATTGTATTAAAGTTTTAAGTTGGTTTTATTCAATTGTCCACAAAGGTAGAGCAAAAACCATTCGGAAATCGTATTGTCAAGCCCTTGTTGGTCTTTGTCCCTATGATTTTTTCAACTCATCATTGATTTTCAATAAATTAACTAAAACCAACATGTGGTTTTGTCCCTATGTTTTTTGTTGAAAACGGGGCAAAATAACTTCATTTTTATATTGGGAAGTAAACACCGATGCTGTAAAGCAACATCACAGGGGCTCTCTTATTCGCCTCTGGGAGATTAGGCCCTTCGTCTACCCTATAGCCCATTCCGATTTGGAACTGGAACACCTTTGGTGCACGGAAGGTATAGACCGGGCCAACCACAGATTGGGTATGGGCCTCACCAAAGCCCTGGTGCCAAAAGCTCAAAGAAAGCATGGAACTGTTAATGAAGGGCTTGAAATGGTAGTTGATGGCCGCGCCACAACTGAACAACCCCGCGCCAGCCTGAACACTTAAATGATTGCCAAGCATAAACTCAAAGTCGGCACCGACCAAGCCACCTCCGCCTTGAAGTACACCCGCCGAGATAGACATTTTCTTTTCACTGGGAACACGCTGCGCCATCAATTGAACTGAAAACAGCGCGACCAAAACGATTAAAACTATTTTTTTCATGATACCTAAGATTTAATTGTTGATTGATTTTAGATTTACCCTGCAAAACTATAACAAAAATCAATGAAAAAATCAACCCAAAGGCCAAGTACAAGTTTTCCTTTTTAATACTTGTTGAAAATCAACTAAATGCAATAACGAAATACAAGTTTTTGTTAATCCAAAAACGAGGAAAACGAGGCATTTTCAGTCTTTTTTCTGAGGTTGGAGCGGTATTTATTCACCGTGTTATCGCTCAGGCCAAGCAAATCGGCTTCTTCCTTTGCACGGAAATGCAGGAAATTGAGCACCGCAATTTGTCGCTCCGTTTCGCTCAAATCTGGATAGGCTGTGGCCAATTTCTCCAAAGCCTGCGGATAGGCCGCCTCAAACTCCGCCATGATGCGCTCCAAGCGGTTCGGCACCTTCGCACGGTAAAGGTCGGCCACCCGCTGAGGCAACATCGCCCGAGCTTGTTGCAAGGCATCGTCCGCTTGCGTCTGTAGTTGTTGCAGTGCATCGTCCACCGTCTGAAGCTGCTGCAAGGCATCATTCACTTGCGTCTGAAGTTGTTGTTCCTTTTTCCGCTTGGCCATCCACCACCACAATCCAACCCCCAAAACCAGCAACACCACCACAGCCGTCACCACACCCCGCACCAAGCGTTGCCGTGCTGCCAACTGTTCAACCTGCCGTCTCTTAGCCTCAACCTTCTCTTGCTCCCACTGCAAATGCTGTTGGAACATATCATTAAGTTGCGAAGCCCGTGCCTGGTTATTGGCCGCTGTGGCCCCTACTTCGGCAAGGATGAGAGCATACTGGTTGGCTCTCACCGTGTCGCCTTCTTCCTTGGCTATGGTGTGCAAATAGTTGGCCACATGTTTCCCTCTAACAGAGTCTTTTTCAACTACAATACTCCCCAAGGCCTTCGCACTATCATATTGACCCATTAAATAATAAATGTACCCAATGGTCATACATCGGTTAATCCTTTCAGCCTCGTTAGAGGCTTGTTCAGCCATGCTTTTCAGGCTATCCAAGGCGGCTATGGTATCGCCATGATATAGGAATTTAAACAATGCCCTCGATGAGACAATATCCCTGTAAATCATGTTGTTCCTATCAGGCATCAATTCCAATGCCATATCATAGTAATAAGATGCACTATCCACCAATTGCAGTTTGTCATATTGCTTTCCGATAAAATAATATGTATTGGCAATCTTTTCGGACGAAGACTGCGCTTTTTTATCGTAAGCCAAAGACTGCTTGCCGCAATAAATGGCAGATTCCTGCATATATTGGGCGGAAAACAACTCCACAAGGCGGTTATAAGTCAAAGCCATAAACCGCGCTTTCTTGCCTACCAGCTCGTTCTCGGCAAAATGGTCCTCCATCATCCGAAAGGCATTGAGGTATTCCCCGCAGGCCTCAATAAGGCTGTCCCGCTCATAGTAGCCCGCACCATTAATATAATGAGCCCGCGCCGCCAAAAACGCATCCCTTTGTAGGGACGCACCGCATGCGTCCGCTTTACCGCGTGCGTCCGCATTACGCCCATCTGCAACATTCACAATCGAATCAAAATAATGAACCGCCTTCAGCACATCTTCGCGGTTGCTCTGCCCATAGTCATTCTTAAACAGCAGCTCCGCCACCAGCACCTGGCAATAATGCCCCTCAAACGCATCCATACCATCCGCCGCCTCACTCCCCGCAAACTCCATCATCACCTTCAGCGCACTATCCGGCTGCCGCCACATGAGGGTGTCAATTTGCGATAATGCTAAGGTCGGCCCTTCGACAAGCTCAGGGACCTCAACTTTAATTGGTTGGGAGCAAGCCACCAGCATGGCCAACCCAACCATTAAGTTCACTATGTGCAAACACCTTTTCACGCGGCAAAAATACTCAAAATCCAGCATATTATATAAAAAGCCACCAAAGGCCTTAAACCATCTTCATGTCGCCGTTGGGAATGGCTAGACTTTCAATGGCTTTATCTAAATTTCAATCTACCACCACCAACCGCACATCGTTTTTGATTAAGCCTTGCTCCATCAGCGAAAACACCCACCAAAGCGGATGTTGATGCCGAAACGGTTGTATGGGCGTAGTTTGTTGCTGGCATTATCATTAAATGTGTTCGGTTTTAGGCTTGAATATGTTCTTTCGTAAAAGAATCCGAAATACTTCGAAGGGTTGATGGCCAAGCCAATTCCTCCTGCAATGTAAGGCTTGTTGATGCTAGGTGTATTATAGTCAGGGTTTAAGTTGTCTTCTTCGTATATGCATATCTGGTGGTGCATCCCAACGCGTAGAATACTGTATACATCAATAAAATAGAACCCTGGCAGCACCAATGGGATAGGGTGTAACTCATTGTGTAATCCGTAATAAACAAAATGGTTTCGATAAGGGTGGAGGTCATCACCTCCAATACCAATCATGGAAGTATTAGTGCTGTATTCGGCGTATATCCCGGCTACGCACCAATCTGTGAAGCCGTATCCACCACTAAGGCAGAACTTCGAAACATCGTTATATCTATCTCTTTCATAGCCTAGGTTAAGAATAATATTGCCTTTGTTTAGTGGCTTCAAGGAAGTGAAAGGCAGATTGCTTTGTGCAAAAGCCATGCAGGGCAAAAGCATGATAGCCAGTAGGATGCGTCTTTTCATAATGAAGTGTTGATTGTTTGCTATGAACGCGACTTTAAAAGGAATTATTGTGTGTCATTCTTTCGAAAAAAACTCCCGATTTTTGTTGCAATCCACATTTTTTCTACTTTTGCGTTTGAAAACGACATAAAACCTCAACAAATTAATTCACTAAATTCAATTCACTATGAAAAAGACTGTATTAATGTTGGCCGCCCTCGTTTTGGGTTCAATGGCCTTCGCACAGAACGCCGACAAGGATAAAGCTGTCGACCAGTATGGCAACACAGTGAATGTCAAGGCACTAGAGACTTCAAGTCGCGATGGTATCTTGGTGTTCGAATCCAAGGAAAAAGACTACAAGTTCTGGTTTGACACCAGAGTTCAAGTCGACTTCGGTCACTATTTCGGTGCCCAGGAATGGGCCGACCCGATTGGCTCAGGTGCCAGCATTCGTCGCGCACGCTTCGCTGCCAAGGCTCAAATCACACCTGATTGGTATGGTGAGATTGACATGGAACTCGCCAACGGTTCCTTCGAGTTGAAAGACGCTGTGGTTCGCTACAACGGCTTGAAGAATTGGCAGTTCACTGTCGGTAGCATGAAGCCCGACTTCACCATGTCGCGCAACACTTCTTCGCGTTATCTCATGTTCATGGAGCGTCCTATGGTGATTAACGCCTTTGCTCCCAGCCGTCACCTCGGTGTTTTCGCCAAGTACACCAACAAGTATTTCTTCGGTAGCGCCAGTGTGCTCTTCCAGGAAATCGAAGGCCAGGAGACTCGCGACTATGTGGAAGCCAACAACAAGGACTATGGTATGGATGAGGGTCTTTCCTATGTCGGTAAGATTGTGGTGCGTCCCGTCAATGAGGCCGACTATGGTTTGCACCTCGGTGGCGCTGTGATGTACGACACCCCCAAGACTTCCGATGAGATGGGCGTGTATAGTGGTACCCGTTTCAGCACCCGTAATACCACCAACATCAGCCGCAAGAAATACATCGATACCGATGATATCAAGAACACCAAGTATAGCCTCATCACCACTGCCGAACTTGCTGGCCACTACAATGGTCTGCGCCTTGAAGGTGCCTGGCTGTCAGATTGGACCTATATGAAGCCCGAAGTCAATATCACTAAGCCTTATCATTTCCAAGGCTGGTATGTGGAAGGTGCCTGCCTCCTCCTCGGCGGCAAGCAGAGCTACGACTCCGACGGTGCCAAGTTCAACCGTGTGCGTCCTGGCCGCAGCTGGGGCGACATCGAACTCGTTGCCAAATATGAGTTCCTCGATATGAACGACTACCAAGGCCGTGGCGACCAAGCCATCTATGGCGGTTCTGCCGAACTCTATGGTGCCGGTCTCAACTTCTACTTCTCCAAGAACGTGAAGATCGCCCTCAACTACCAATATGTCAACAACGACCGTTACGCCAACGGCAAGGGCAAGCTCTATGTCGGTCTCGATGCCGATGGCAACCCGACCAAGGACTTCACCAAGGTCACGGCCGCCGATGGCAAAGCTGGTGTGAACTACCACATGCTGCTGGCCCGTTTCCAGGTCGCTTTCTAAACCAATCTATTGTCTAACTTTTTAAAATTGAGAATAATATGAAAAAGATAATGTTTGTGGCTCTGGCCCTTTTGATGGGTCTTGCCTCCTGTGTCAAGGATAAGCAATATCCAGGCATCACCATTTCCAATGTTACTTACAATCCTACCGCTGTCCAAGAAGATGATGAAGTTACAGTGACAGCTACGATTACCAGTTTCCAAAAAATCCTCGAAGCAAAAGTGGTTTATACTATCGACGGTGAAAGCTTGGCATTGGCAATGACGGAAGGTACCGATAACCTCTATAAAGCTGTTATCCCCGCCTTTGCCGACGGAACGACGGTCAGTTTCTATATTGAAGCCGATAATAATGAAGTTACGGCCACTTCTCCTGCCATGGAATACACGGTGGGTGCTGTCGCTGTCGACTACAGCGTGCTCCGCCTCAACGAACTCAACGGTAACGACAAGTTCATCGAAATCTACAACGCTGGTGCCGATGCCATCAATCTCAATGGCGTGTACATTGAAAAGGATGGTGCCCAAAACTGGCTGGCCGACAACACGGTGAAAATTGATGCTGGTGGTTATGTGCTGCTTTACAGCGAAGATGTTACCATAGAGGGTGCTGCTCAAGCCGGCTATCCTGAGAGCCTTACTTTCCACAGCGGCCTCTCCGCCAAGAAGAATGTGCGCATACAGCTCTTCACGCCCGCAGGTGTCTCTATCGATGACTTCAATCTGACCAACATCGAAGCCAACGACCCAGCTTACATCCCGGCTCCTGCTTCCTACAGCCGCAATGCCGATGGCAAATGGTATTATGCCGATGCCACTCCGGGTGCTGTCAATGTTGACGGTACGGTTGCTCTTCTTGGTCTCGAAGGCGGCGTCACCCCCGAGCCTCCGACTCCAGAAGAACCCGACTACACCAACCTTGTCCTCAATGAACTGAATGGCGACACCAAGTTCATCGAAATCTACAACAAGGGTAACCTCGACCTCTCCATGGAAGGTATGTTCATCACCAAGGACGGAGTTGAAGATGACATCAAGTGGACGGGCGACGCGACCATCGTGGTTCCCGCTCATGGCTATGTGGTGCTTTATAGCGCTGATGTGGCAGCCGACCATCCGGAACTGGGTGAGAATATGTTCTTCAACAGCGGTCTCTCTGCCAAGAAGACGGTGCGTATCGCCCTCTACATGGCTGACGGCACTGAAAGAGATGTGTTTACCAGAGGTGCAACCGGTGAATGGGGACAGACCATTTCCAATGTGGCTCCTCAGTCCTACGCCCGTACCCCCGATGGCGGTGACTGGAAGCTAGCCGACCCGACCCCGGGCGAAGCCAATCCCGCCGAAGGCGAAGACATCCCGCAGGATTAATTTGGTTTAATACCATGTGAATCGGCCTTTCGACAGGCTCAGGGCCCTTTGCTTTTACGAAAGTTAAGGGTGCCTGAGCCCGTCGAAGGCCCCGACTTTTAAATCTTTGAATCTTTGAATTTTGAATCTTAAATAACTCTATGGCAAAAGAAGAAATGAAAATCGGCGAAGTGTCGAAGCCGAGATTTGAGTTCCGCTCCTTCGGACAGTGCTTCTGCGAGGCCCACAAACGCATGGCCCGCCTGTCGATGCCCGTACCCGAGAAGGTTTGGGAGCGCCTCAGCGACGAGATCTATATCATCTCCCGCAAAAACGACATCAACAACACCAAGATACGCGACGGCAAGATGGACATCAAGACCTTCGTGCAGAGCGTCGACGGCCTTGAACAGTGGAATCCTCTGATGAAGGGCGAGTTCCCCATCAGCCGCGAGGTGCTCGAGAAGGAAGTGTTTCCCGCTTTCATGGTCGAGATGCCCAAGCTGACCAAGGACACCTATACCTATGACGAGTTCATCGCCATGGTGAAGGCTAACCCCGACCTGGCTGCAGTTCGCGTCCACAAGCGCCGCTTCGGCTATATGGTCAACGACACCATCTGCGAGTTTGGTGAGGTGCTCATCAACGGCGCCAAGGTGGTGACCATCAACTCCGAGTCGACCGAGATTGAGGACATCAAGAAGACCATCAAGGACTGCGGTCTCGAAGGTGTCGAAAACATCAACTATTTACAGGCAATCAAGCGCGTCATCGGCATGTCCGACAAGCCGCTTGCAAACGAATAAACGACTATGGCACAGGAAATCGAAAAAAAGTTTTTGGTAAAGGGTGACTTCAAGGCCGAGGCTTTCAAGGCCACGCGCATCACCCAAGGCTACCTCTCCAGCGTGCCCGAGCGCACTGTTCGCGTGCGTGTGAAGGGCGACAAGGGCTTCATCACCATCAAGGGCATCGGCAACGCCTCTGGCGCCGCCCGTTTTGAGTGGGAGAAGGAGATCCCCGTCGAAGAGGTGCAACAACTCCTTGAAATCTGCGAGCCTGGTGTCATCGACAAGACCCGCTATCTTGTCAAGAACACCGACGGCAAGCACACCTGGGAAGTCGACGAGTTTTATGGCGACAACGACGGACTCATCGTGGCTGAAGTCGAGCTCACCGACGAGAACGAGCCCTTCGACAAGCCCGCTTGGCTTGGCGAAGAGGTCACCGGCGACCCCAAGTACTTCAACTCCATGTTGATGAAGAATCCTTATAAGAACTGGTAATAATTAACACGAGACTACGGGACACAGGACGGTTAGACCGAGCCCTAAACCGTCATTGCGGGCTTGACCCGCAATCTCCTGAGCAGAAAGGTTTCGTCTTCGCGTTCAGGAGATGGCGGATGCTCCTCCGCCATGACGGTAAAGGGCGTTAGAATGGTTCTTCCCAGTCCAGTGTCCCGAAGTCAAAAAAACACCCCCATGAGCACATTCGACCCTTTGGACATGAACAACTACAAAGTGGAAAAACTGCCCAAGATGCAGAAATCCAACTTTGAGATTTGGATGGCTCGCCTCGGCGGCCCCTTGGCCATCATCGCCTTCATCGTGATTTATTGGTGCTGCCACATCGGCTTCATCGACAACCTGAACACCGAGATGCTGACCGAGAAGGCCTTGAAGCGTTGCAACGACATCGGCTTTGAGGAGTTCCTCCGCACCAACTACGCTATGCTCGCCATCTTCGTCGCGGGTCTCATCCTTTGGATGACAGAGGCCATCCCCAACTACCTGACCTCGCTGTTCATCATCCTCGGTATCGTGCTCTGTAATGTCACCACACAAAAGGAGGCCTTGGCCCAATTGGGTCACCCTGTGATGTGGCTGAACATCCTTTCCTTTGTCTTGGCGAGTATGCTGGTCAAGACGCAGTTTGCCAAGCGTTTGGCTTTGGCCTTCGTCATCAAGTTCGGCAAGAGTGCCAAAGGTGTGCTTTGGAGTTTCTTGATCATTAATTTGGTGTTGTCGGCCTTTATCTCTGCCACTACGGTGAAAGCCACCATCATGTTGCCCATCTTCATGACGGTGTGCGCTATCTACGGAGCCTCCAATGGCAACCGCAATAATTTCGGCCGCAACCTCGTCATCCAGAACCTCTTCCAGGTGAACATCGGTGCCAATGCGTTCTACACGGGTAGCGGCGCCCACCTGCTCGCCATTTCATTAATCGCGGGCTTCGTCGGCAGTTGCGACTTCGGCTATGCCGACTGGCTCGTCTCTTGCGGCCCGATGAGTGCCTTGATTCTCGTGATAGGCTTGTTGCTGGGCACCTATGTCTTCTTCCCGATGAAGAAAGAGGAACAGGTGCCTCAAATCGAAGGCGGCTTGGAGCGCTTGAAGGAAGAGCTTAAGGCCATGGGCAAGATGAAGGCAGAGGAATACAAGGCCGTGGGCATCTTCGTGTTGGTGCTCGTCCTTTGGGTCACGAAGGGCACCTTCCACAACATTGATGAGACTATCGTTGCTTTGTTGGGTGCCGTCCTTGCCCTTTTGCCGGGCATCGGCGTGGTGAAATGGAACGATGTCGACATCCCGTGGCATCTGATGCTTTTCTCGGCTGGTGCTTATACCTTGGGTTCGGGCCTCAATGCCACTGATTTGCCCAACACCATGGTCAACGCTGCTTTCGACGGTCTCGGCATCACGGCCAACACGCCTTTCTGGGTACTGTATGTCATCCTCACTTTCTTGATGATGTATTCGGGCTTGGTCTTCCAAAGCAAGACCATCCGCACCATGGTCTTCGTGCCCATCGCCTTGGGTGTGGAGGCGCGTTTCGGCTTCCCCGTCATGAGCCTCAGCCTGCCCGTGGCCATGCTCATCGAGCACTGCTATGTGCTGCCCTTCAACAGCAAGCCCGCCGCATTGTTGTATAACACCAACCAATACAGCCAGACCGACGCCTTCAAGTTCGGTATCACCATGATGACCATCTCGTGGGTGCTCATCCTCGTGTGGGGCGAGACGGTGCTGCATTGGCTTGACATCACGCCGGGGTTGTTCTTGGTGAAGTAGGATGTGATCTTCTTTTCGCATTGCAAATGCTGATGTTCACGGCTTCCGAATGGCGCATTCGGAAGGGCGGATGATGAGTGGGGTCACCTATCCAACTCCACCCGCGCACCAACCCACTCAATCAGCTCCATCTCCTTCCTCGTGCTATCCACCGCCGCCGTCCTACTGCTTTCGGCAGGCGCATCCTTCGTCTGTGCCGACTTCTCCCGTCGGCATCCCGCCAGCAGCATCATGGCCAACATCAAAACCAAAGCCCAAATCCTCATCGATCTCATAGTGTCTTGTTATTAGTCTTATTAGTCCTATAAGTCCTCTTTGTCAGCACATTAGCGCGTTAATACAAATAACGGTTCCATCCATTAGCAAATCATCATTCATTTCAGCCCCTGAATAATGCCTTCCAACCTCCCCAACAATTTCTTCCTGGACTTTTTCTGAAACAACTCATACAAATCCAGCTCATAATCAGGAGCAAACCCACTTGAAGCATCCCTGTTGTCGAAATCATAGCACTTGCCAATATTAATCATCGCCTTGATTCCCGATGGCAGAGTGAAATAATAAGGTTGCGCGTTGGCTCCAGCAGTTTTCTCACCCAAAAACACCACCCGCTTGTTTTGCGACAACATGATGGCAAAATACTCCGCCGCCGAAATGGTCTCATGCCCCATTAACACATAGATGTTGCCGCGATACCGTTTGGATGCCGGAATTGGATTCTTGAACTTGGCCCAACTCGGGTCTTGATAGTTCACGCTTTCAAAGGTATGGTTCAGATAGTATACTTGGTTCTTTGTAATGTCTATCTCTGTTTCTTTCCTCTCGTCGGGAATGAAAGAAGAAGATGCCATCACGCTTGCATTGCTCACGCGGTTCAATGTAGGGTATCTGTATATGGTGTCGTTGTCCACCAAATAGCCAAGGACTGTGTCACAGAAAGAGCTGTAACCGCCCATATTATAAGATATGTTAATGATGAGATTGTCAGCCTTTTGTATCTCTTCATAATGATTGAGAAACTCTTGGGAGAAACTCTCGTTGCAACTAGTCAAGGCGAGGTAAGCGAAATTGCTGGTCGTATCAGCAATAAAGCTGTTCACTGTTCTCCAATAGTTGCCCCCAGTATAAAACATGTCGTTAAGCGCTCGTTTTTCTGGGTCGAGATAATAATCGACATACACATTCACATCACGCACTTTGTCTTGGTCTTTGATACCCAAGCGGATTCTCTCGCCACTTTTCATCAGGCAGCAGTTGAGGTTGCCGAAATAAAACATGGCTTCGTGGATCTTGAATTCCTTGTTGGAGCATGTAACGTAGGGAACATGATACTCTCTGAAGTAATCCAAGGCATCCATTCCGTTGATGGTCACTATTGTATCTCCCACATGTAGCGAGTCGGCCATTCGGGTGCCAAAATTCTCGATGATGACATGACCGTCATGATAAGCGGTAGCCAACATGGGATAGGCGAGATGTTTCGCAAGATGGTCGGGCGCGCCAAAAATCTTGGTATGGCCATTGTTGAAGTGAGCCATGAACCGCTGAAGCATTTTCCAATACTCAAAATCATCCTTGGTTTCAGTAACCTTGGGAAGAAACGCACGGTAAAGGCTGTCGATGTCCAGTCCGGGGCAGTTGTCCAAGTTCCCAAAGTTATACGACATTTCTTTCCACAGCACCGAAAGTTCGTATGCTTTTTGCTCCGCCGGAATGGTGGAAAGCTCTTGTGCCTGCATCCTCATCCCTCCAGCCATCATCACCGCAAGCATAATGTAGAATCTTATCGTTTTCATTGTTCTATAGTTTTTTATTAGTCTTATTTGTCCTTTCCCCCTCTTGAGAGGGGGCTAGGGGGAGTACATCCCACCACCATCATCCCCACCACCATCATCAAAATCCTTATCGCTTTCATCATCCTATTTGTCATATCAGTCCTATAAGTCCTGTCCTCCTCTTCCCCCTCTAAGAGGGGGTGCCGCGCAGCGGCGGGGGAGTCCGTCGTTAGCACGTTAGCACGCATGACGAAATAACGAAATGCTTCCGCATTCAACGAAGTTATGCACTGCCTCCCTCAATATTTCTCCCTCAAATAATCCCTAATAACTCCATTCACTTCCTCCCGCTTCACCCCCAGCAGCGCCTCAATCACATCGTATTCTTCTTCATTTTCTTTTATCTCGTTAAGCATCCTTATCACCAATGCCTTGCCTCCTTTGCGTTCAACCATTTCACAAACTGCCATTTGGATTGCGTATGCATAGTTATTGGCAAAGTCACCATATGCAAACCTCTCTTGCGAAGCCGCCTTTGTCGAGTCGGTCACAAACCTCCCGTCCTGGTCTTTGTAAGCCATAACCAAATCAACTCCCAAATCAATCTGCGGATTTTCCATGAGCCATTTCTTTAGTTCCGACATAATGGTTTCCTTAGGTTGCAGCGTATGGCCACCGTAATATGAGCAAACACCTTCCTCAAACATCGGAGCCCTCTTTCTTCCAGTCTTCTCCTTGATGATGAAGTGCATGATTTCATGCGCCAAGCTTTCGCCTCCCTTGGTGAAAAACACCTTGTTGCAATCGGCAAATGCAAACCCATGAGGATAAACCCTGCCACAGCCGATAAAATCATAGCAACTGACATCCGCCCCAAGATACCTGAAGTATTCCGTCCTGTCATTGAAAAGATAATACTCCACTGGTTTGGGCTTTTCAAGTCCCATGGCGGCTGCAAACTCATTGGCAACGGCAAAGGTTTGGTCCGCTGCTTCCTTGTCGAAAGGGTAATTATATGGATAAAAATAGGTAACCCATCCCACTTGGTAGGATTTCATGTCCGGCTTCAACAATGAGAGTTTGGAATAAAATCTGTACTCATTTTCAGCCACTTTGACAACTGGGTAGGTGAACACCCCGGTCAATTGGTTTTCTGTAGGAAAGTCACCAAAAAGCATGGTGCGCATTTCAAACAAAGTGTCGTTCCGCTTTTCAACCCCTATAAACAATTCCTTCCCTCCCATGAAATCGTATTTGGAAAGAGTGAACGACTGGATGAGCAAATCAGGATTACCGTAAGTGGCCACTTCTGATTCCATCCAAAATGCAGTAGGCGACTGTTCTGACACAAGGCTGTTTTTGTAGTCATTCCAGAGTTTCACAATGCCATGAAAATCGGCAGAGGTCGTATCCACCCAAAATGGATCCCTGAATTGCATTTTCGTCTGCCCAAAAAGCGTAGCGCATAAAAAGGCAAAAAGTATGATTGTCAATGCTCTTTTCATATCATATTATTTCATTGATATAATTATCTGTTTTTACAATAAATCCCACTGTCGTAATCCCGAAAGCACGTTAGCATGTATAACGTTAGCACGAAAAAAACAACTACCTCACCATCACCTTCTCCATAAAGCTTCCCCCTTCTTTATCCCTAATCCTCACCAAATAAACGCCCTGCACCAATCCCTCCAAGCTCACCTCATTAGAGTTCCGCACCCTCTTCACCAGCTGCCCCAAAGCATTATAAACCCAAACCTCCTCAGCCTCAACACCCTCTATCGTAACTTTGCCATTCGCTGGATTGGGATAAACAAATATCGCTCTTTCCTCTGGCAGTAGCCGTTCCGGCACCTGCAAGGTGGTGTAATCCACCGTGTCAGTAACATGAAGCACCCAATAGTTATTATAAGAGTTCATTAAATAGGCTGTGTCGTTTGTACAGTTGTAGTCGCCGCAAGGCATTTCACCACCCGAACTGCCACACTCTGCAAGAAGTGTATATTCTCTATCACTGTGCTTGATCACATCTTCTAAATACTCATGAGATTCTGTTTGTGTGCCTATGGCTCTTTCCCAAAGCAGGTTGCCGTTGCTGTCGGTGCGGAAAACCCACAATTTGTTTCCAATTTCAAGATTCCAAGCAGGCTTCAAATTGTTGGCGCTTTGCGAATCACCGTCTAATGACATGGTGGTTCCAAAAACGGTAAAGCCTCCATCCTCATTCAGGAAGACTTTGACAATCTGTTCGTCTTTCGTACCGCCATAGCACTTGCTCCAAAGTACATTGCCATCCAAATCTGTACGCAGCAGCCAAATATCAGAAGTCAAAGGCATCCAAGATTGTCCATACCAATGCCCAGGATGATACCCTGCACTTTGTAGGTCGCCATCCGATGACGAAGAATGCCCTCCAAACAAATAACCGTCGGGCAGTTCTATCACATTGGAAAATGAATCATGCTTGTTCCCTCCATTGCAACGATTCCATTCCACCTCTCCATTGGCATTCATCTTGACTAATATTCCATCAGCATATCCACCAGGTCGGGCACAACTTTCTATGCTACCATTCCCCGATTGGTTAGCCGCATCTCCAAAAACATATAAACCGCCATCTTCAGCAATAGCAACTCTGTCATCCATTTCATCTCCACTTGTTCCTAAAGTCGTTTCCCATTCCAATTCACCATTTTTGTCTAATTTTACGACCCAAAAATCTGTACTGCCAAAAAATTGACTGGCATCTCCACATGCCCAAAAACCTTTGCCCGTGGTACAAACAATGCCGCCGTCATCGGTGACAACTCCATGAACGCTGTATGGGAAATAGTGTTCCTCGCAGCCCAAAGTGCGTTCCCAAATGATATTGAGATTATCATCCGTTCTAACAGCCAAAATTCCTGAATTTCCAGTTGAAGGGAAAACCTTCTTCCCATAAAAATAGTATCCGTCCATGTCCTTTGCTTTCAAGATGCCATGATAGCCTTGGAAACAGTCTTGATTGACGATTTCATGATTCTCGTCAATTTCTATGACCCAAGCCCCAGTTGAACCTTGGTCACCGCAAGCAATCATACCGCTCCCTAAATCAGAGACTCCCAAAATGATATAACCCTTGTCTTTAGGTAGAAATTTGGCTGGTTCATCAATTCCCAATCCTCCATAGCATTGCTGCCAATCGATGCGAAGTTGGGCTTTCATTGTGCCTCCAGCTATCAGCAGGAGCGCAAGCAATATGTAAATCCTTGTTGTTTTCATTGTTCTATTTGTTTTATTAGTCTTATCAGTCCTATCAGTCCTTCCCCCTCTAAGAGGGGGCTAGGGGGAGTCCCTCGTTAGCACGTTAGCACGCTATCCCGCATAACGAAATAACTAAACCGCAAAGCATTCCAATTCATTCCTGTATCGCAGTCTCCAAAAGCTTCACAAAGTAGTTTCCCTCGTTATTATACAGCTTGATTTTCATCCAACCGTAACGGAATCTGTCGGCATCCGTAAATCTGAATCCAATGTATTTTTCCTCGTCTAACGGAAAACGGTCATAGTCATTCTTATAAACTGTGTAATAATGAGTTTGTTTATAGGGGTCTGCCGTATAAGCGGTATAATTACTCTCTGTAGCATGCATATACAATGTGACAGATTCCGGAAAAGAGTTCTTGTTTAGTATGAACAAATCACCGTCATCGTACGCTTGCGGAATAGATATCGTCTCTATATGTTCCACAATGTCGGCCTCATTAATCTTATGGAAAGTATAAATCTCTGTAATGGTAACATGTGTTGTATCCCCTGTTTGCCTATATGTTGTATCGCAATGAAGATACCTTTGTTTCTCTACCTTCTTGCATACGATTTGCGTCAGGTCATCGTCGATGCAATGGATGGCAGACACAGACAACCCATGATCAGACACGCTAGTATAAAGCCGAATGTTGTTTTCTCCATCACCGTTCAAATCTACAAGATATCCCCATTGGTCAGTGAAATCTGTTATATGTTGCATGCTTACTGTGTCGTATGGTGTCACAATCATACCCGTGTAATCACCGAAAGTGATCCCAGTGCGTTCCTTGTTGCACGACGGCATAACGCAAACCGCCGCCAGTGCCAATACGAATAATAATGTCTTTTTCATTGCTATTTATTTTAATTGGTTTATCATTTCTTTCCACTTTCCAACGCTCACCTCAAAGTATTATTGCCCACATCGTAAGTACGTAATCACGAAAGCACGTAAGCACAAATAACGATTCAGACTATATCCCTTCTTTCTTCGCACTTGTTTCAAACATGCTACTCGCAAATGCCAAGTATTTTTTCGCTATCAAGACAACTGTGATTGATGATTTTTGCAAGAATCTCTCGGAATTGTTCGTCATATTGATTGTCTTGTGGACAAATCGGACACTTAAACAAAAACTCCATTGTGTTTAGCCCGTTAGATATTGACAATGTGATTGTTGGATGTGACCCATCAACAATATCATAAGAAGAAGTTTTCATCTTTTTAGTTATGAATGTTGATGCCGCTATGTAACAATCTCCTATGAGCTCGTTGAATACTTCTTTGGAGAGGTTGATGATAGTGTCAGTCGTGGTTTTTGAACGATAATGGTGTTTCGTTTTGGTTACACCACCCCGAACTCTCGTTGAACCGTTGCTATAAATAGTCTTTGTGGTAGAAACCGTCAATAGGTATTGATTTGTGAACAAATCTTGCAACATCTCAATATGCTGTTTCTCTTTGGGCATGGCAGGGTTAAAGTAATCCATCTTGACAACTAGCCCTTCGTATTGCGCCTGCAATGGGATGCAGAAAGCAATCGTCATAAATAATAATAAAGCCTTGTGCTTCATAATGATTTAAATTAAATTGATATTACATTTTGATTTTCATTTCCATTTATCCTATGTTTTCTTTTGTCACTTTGCGTCTTCTCCCTTTCATGGAGGGGAGCAAGGGGACTTCGTCGTAATCCCTGTTAGCACGCTATCCCGCATAACGAAACTGATCAACTGAACAACTGAACAACTTCCAACTAACAACTCTAAACTCCCCACAACTCAACACTCTCAACTTCCCCCTCCCAAAGGGGCTCAAGGAGACTCCGTCGTAATCCCGATAGCACGTAAGCACGCATAACGATAAAGCATCATTCTCGTTGCTGCACCGCGTTCTGGTAGTCCTCTTCCGTAAAAGTATATCGCAGGTAGCCGTCCCAACTGTTCTCGGCGTCAAGCACTTCGTAGTTTTCCATCAAGATGGGATTGAACCTGTTCCTGTCTTCTTTTGAAAACACAATTTGGACCGAATCGTTGAAAACAATTCTCATCGAATCACATTGGTTGTCGTCAAAGTATTGCGGATAATCGATCTGATAACGATAATCCCAAACCATCGATACCTCTCCTTGCGCAGGAATCGAAATTGTCTTCGAAGGGTAATAGGATGAATCCTGCGAGGTCACCAAACCGCAATTCTTTGTCTTGATGGTCAGTTCCATTGGCAAGGTGTTTTTCATCACAACCTCCAAATGACAAAGACGATCAACGGAGCACGACACCGAAATGAATGTCACCCCCATGAACATTGCTGCCAAAACCACCAGCAGCCAACTTAATTTGATTTTTCTGTTTTGCATATCCGTTTGTCTTTATAACTCTGCTGCAAAACTATAACAAAAATCAACGAAAAAAACAACCCAAAGGCCAAGTACAAGTTTTCCTTTTTAATACTTGCTGAAAATCAACTAAATGTAATAACGAATTACAAGTTTTTGTTAGTCCAAAAACAAGGAAAACGGGGCATTTTCGGTCTTTTTTCTAAGGTTGGAGCGGTATTTATTCACCGTGTTATCGCTCAGTCCAAACAAATCGGCTTCTTCCTTTGCGCGAAAATGTAGGAAATTGAGCACCGCGATTTGTCGCTCCGTTTCGTTCAGTTCTGGATAGGCAGCCGCCAATTTCTCCAAAGCCTGCGGATAAGCCGCCTCAAACTCGTCCATGATGCGCTCCAAGCGGTTCGGAACCTTTGCGCGGAAAAGGTCGGCCACCCGCTGCGGCAGCATCGCCCGAGCCTGTTGCAAGGCATCGTCCGCTTGCGTCTGTAGTTGTTGCAGTGCATCGTCCACCGTCTGAAGCTGCTGCAAGGCATCATTCACTTGCGTCTGAAGTTGTCTCCTGCTCCCACTGCAAATGCTGTTGGAACATATCATTAAGTTGTGAAGCCCGTGCCTGGCTGTTGGCAGCCGTAGCACCTTTTTCGGCAAGGATGAGAGCATATTGGTTGGCTTTCACCGTGTCGCCTTCTTTTAAAGCGATGTCACGTAGGTATATTGCAGCAGTGTTCGCTCCCTTCGGATATTTTTCCACAGCGCGTTCCAAATAGACCTTTGCGGAATCATATTGCCCTATGTCATGATAGATGCCACCTATGGCAATAAATCGTGTTAGCATTTCCGTTTCATTAGAAGCTTGCAACATCATGCTTTTCAGGCTGTCCAATGAAGCCAATGTGTCGCGGTGGGCTCTAAATTCGGACAAAGCCAACAAGCAAACAGCATCTCTATATACCAAAGTCTTCCTGTCGGGGTGGGTTTCCAATGCCATTTTATAGTAATACGCGGCACTGTCAGCCTCTTCTAACTTATCATATTGCTTCGCAATAAAAAAATAGGTATTGGCAATCTTATCGGGCGAAGACTGCGCTTTTTTATCGTAAGCCAAAGACTGCTTGCCGCAATAAATGGCTGGCTCCTGCATATATTGGGCGGAAAACAACTCCACCAGCCTGTTATAGGTCAAAGCCATAAACCGTGCCTTGTGTCCCACCAAAGCCTTCTCCTCAAAATGTCCTTCCATCATCCGCAAGGCATTGAGATAATCCTCGCAAGCCTCAATAAGGCTGTCGCGCTCATAGTAGCCCGCACCATTAATATAATGCGCCCGCGCCGCCAAAAACGCTTTCCGTTCTTGTACGGCCACACCGCGTGTGTCCGATTTCCCGTATGCATCCGCTCCATTCATCCCCACAATCGAATCAAAATATCGAACCGCCTTCACCAGATCCTTTCTATTGCTCTGTCCATAGTCATTCTTAAACAGCAGCTCCGCAATCAGCACCTGGCAATAATGCCCCTCAAACACATCCATACCATCCGCCGCCTCACTCCCCGCAAACTCCTGAAGCATCGCAAAAGCGCTATCCGGCTGCCGCCACATAAGGGTGTCAATGGCTGCCAACTCTTGGGTCGGCCCTGCGACGCTTCGACAAGGTTCAGGGGCCTCAACTTTAGTTGGTTGGGAGCAAGCCACCATTATCGTCAGAACCGCAAAATAGTTCAGTATGTGCATAACTCGTTTCATGCCACGCAGCTTCCTATTTTTTATTCAGCCAATAATAAAGGAAATAATCATAGATAAAATATCTCCCTTCGCTGTTTGTAACGATGTCTTTTTCCTGCAAGGCATTCAGGCTTCTTTGTACTGAACTAGCTGATGTGAGATGATACTTTTTAATGAACTCTCCGCTTGTGGGTTGGACGTTCTTTCCCGAATGCGCCAATGCTATAAGCAGGGCCTTTTGCCTTGCTGAAAGTCGTGCCAGCAGATCCTGATAGGTGTCGTCTTTCTCGTCAATGGCTTGGTTGATAGCCATCTCAACTTCCTTGATGGTACAAGGCTTGTTAGGTTCAGCTATCGCATAAAGCTCATTACATATTTTCTGGATATACCATGTGGTGCCCTCGAATTTCTCGTAGATATACTGGATGGCCTCTGGGACAATTTGCAATCCGCCCTGCTCGAAATGATAGGTGATAAACTTGGAATACGAGTCCAGTGGTATTGGCTTGAGCGACATAGTGGATGCGCTTTGGTAGAAAGGCCTGGCAGGTGACGAAAACATCTCGCCCATCATATGGCGCTTGGAGCCAGAGAACACGAACCATGCATTATTGCAGTCTTGGATATAGGTTCGCAAAAGAGCCTCTATGTTTTGTTCTGGATAATCCATAATTGTCTGGAACTCATCAATAGCCACTATGCAAGGTTTGTCTGCCGAATTTAGATATTGAAATATCTCGTCAAGCGAAGTTTTCGGCGTTTGGATATCACCCAATTCCAGATTCCAACTCGGTTGCCCAAAAGCATCAAGTGAAATACCCGTTCGTAAAGAGCCTGCTATACGCACAAAACGCTCCCATGCTTTCCGCTCTTTCGATTTTAGTACCGTAAGAATGGAACGGCCCAATTCATAAATCAATTCGGCAAGAGATTTTGTGGCATAGATGTCGACTACAAATAGATAATAATCCTTGAGCTCTTGTTGGGCAAAGCAATGACGTATCAGTCCGGTCTTTCCCATTCTTCTTGGTGACATCAAGGCAACATGGTTGCCATTCACCAACAATGATGTCAAACGCTTGGTCTCTTCCTCTCTGTCACAAAAATACTCAGGCCCATTATAGCCGTATGTCAGGAACGGATTTCTCATTTTTACACAATTTAGGCTGCAAAAATAACAAGAATTATTCAATTATACAAATTTGCGTAACGCTTTTTTGTATAACAGCGAACATTTCGATTGTTTTTTTGTCACAATCCACAAAAACCCCTATCTTTGTCCTCTCCTAAATTGCTAATACCATGAAAAAGATACTCTTACTGCTGCTTTTGTTCCCCTTCACTCTCCTTGCCCAAGTCACCGACGACTTCTCCGACGGCGACTTCACCCAAAACCCCACTTGGTCGGGGACGACGGAGCAATATATGGTGAACAACAGCAAACAATTGCAACTCAACGCGGAAGGTGAAGGCACAGCCTACCTTTCCTTGCCCATCAGCGAGTATGAGTCCATGGAATGGCAGTTCTGGATTCGCGAAGCTTTTGCCCCATCGGGAAACAACTATAGCGATGTCTGGCTTAGTGCCGATAATGCTGATTTGCAAAATGTCACCCAAGGCTATTTCCTGCGCTTCGGCGAAGGTGGCAGCAACGATGCCATCACCGTGTTCCGCAAGGATGCCGACGGACAACAGCAAATCTGTCGCGGCACGGAAGGCGCCATCGCCGCCTCATTCGCAGTCTCAATAAAAGTGACTTGCGACCGTGAGGGCAACTGGATGATTCAGTCATGCTACGACAATTCAGGAATCTATCTCATTGAGGCACAAGGTACAGATGATACATACGGTCGCGGAGGCTATTTTGGCTTTTGGTCCAAGTTTACGTCGAGCAACGCCACGAAGATCTATTTCGACAATGTCTATGTCGGTCCCCGCATCGCCGACCACGAGCCACCCCAACTCCTGACCTGTGAAGTGCTCGACTTGACGCATCTGCAACTCTCCTTCAACGAGGCACTGAATGAAATCACGGCACTCAATCCCGACAATTATTCCATCGACAATGGCTTGGGTCATCCTGCTTCCGTCAGTTTCGTTGGCAATCCTGCCTTTGTGGTGCTCGAGATGGAACGCGAAATCGGCAATAGCATTAATTACACGCTGACCGTCAGCGGCATCAAAGACCTGTGGAACAACATGATGGAGGCGACAACCTTGGCCTTTTCCATCTACGAAGCCTCGGAATACGATATTGTCATCAACGAGATTATGGCGGATCCGAATCCCGTGGTGGGTTTGCCCGAATGGGAGTATGTGGAGCTCTACAACACCACTGAGTTTGGCATCGACTTGAAAGACTGGCAGATACAAATTGGCTCAAACGACAATACCTTTGGCAACTTTGTACTCGCCCCGCATGGCTATGTCATCCTTTGCCACAACGATGCCGTTTCCGAACTGCGCCAATATGGCGACTGCATCGGCTTCAGCTCTTTTTCGGTGGGCAATAGCTCCTCGGCGATGTACCTCTACAGCAAAGCTGGCATTTTGATTTCTCGCATCAACTTCAGCAACACTTGGTATCACGACTCCGACAAGGCCAACGGCGGCTGGTCGGTGGAGCAAATCGACCCGTTGAACCCATGCGCTGGTGCCTCCAACTGGACTGCCTCCCTGGATGCTTCGGGTGGCACGCCAGGCCGCATTAATTCGATGAATGGCGAGAACAATGTGGCACCAAAAGTGGAGCGTGTGAGCATGTTCGGCAACCAAATCGTCCAACTGTGGTTCGACCAACAAATGAATCCCGCTGAGCTTCTTGAAACGCAACACTTCCTTGTGGAAGAAACGAACGAATATCCTCAGCAAACGGTCATTAATCCCATGGATGGCACCTACGTGGAGCTCCAATTCGACCGTGGATTCGAGCAAGGTCTTGTTTATACATTGGTAATTAATGGTGTGACCAATTGCGTGGGGACAACCATTGAAGCCGATACCCATGTGCAATTTGGCATCCCGAACGACATCGCCGAAGGCGAGATTCTGATTAACGAAATCCTCTTCGATCCCATCGCCCCAGGTGTGGATTATGTGGAACTTTACAATAACACCGACAAGACCTTCGACCTCAGCAATTTGATGCTTGGCGTCATCAAGGAGAGCTTTCCCAATCCTGCCGATACGACTTTGAAGGAAATCACGCCTGACAGCCGTTTGTTCCTTCCCCAAACTTATGTTTTGCTCTCCATCAACAGCGAAATCGTTGGCCAACAATACGACTGCCCGACCGACAACTTCGTGCAAATGGCATCCTTCCCGAGCTATGCCAACGCAGGCGGTACGGCCATCCTGATGGGTAAGGATGGCACGGTCATTGACCAAATGGCCTTCTCTGAAAAGATGCATTATCCCTTGCTTAAGGTTACGAAAGGCGTGGCTTTGGAGCGCGTCGCCTTCGACCAGCCTTCTATGGATGCCAACAACTGGCATTCTGCTGCCGAAAGTGTGCATTTCGGCACGCCGGGTTACGAGAACTCGATGATGCAGAGCGCCGAGCCCTCTAACGACGAAATCTCCATCAGCCCCGACATCTTCTCACCCGACGGCGACGGCTTCGACGATGCCTGTTTCATCAACTACCATTTCGACGAAGCAGGCTACACGATGAACATCTACATCTTCAATGTGGCTGGACAATTAATCCGTCACTTGGCCAAAGGCGAGCTGGTAGGGCAGGAGGGCAGCATCCTCTGGAACGGTTTAGATAACAACGGCAACAAGGTCCCCGTCGGCGTCTATGTCGCCGTGACGGAGGTCTTCAATTTCGAAGGCAAGGTCAAACAATTCAAGAACGCAATCGTCGTCGGAACACGCTAATCTGTAGAGACATGCCATGGCGCGTCTTTACAACATATATCCGTGAAAATCCGTGCAATCCGTGTTCAAAAATCCCCGTCCTTACATATCCATATTCGACTGCGCCACAAGCTGTTTCGTGTCAGGATTAAATGCGGTCAGATTTCCCAATCCCGGTTTGTCAGTCACGAAAACACCATTGTCCAAAGCGATGAAATCATAATTATCGTTTTGCTCGATAACCAAGGTCATGAAACTGTAATCAACGGGAATATGCCCATGAATGATTTTCTTGCCGTGTGATTTGTTGAAGTCGACCTTGAACTTGCGGGTCCACATCATACTGCGTTTGTCCTCAAATGGGTCGGCAATATTGAAGTTCATGCCAGCGTGGACAAGAATGTATTCCTCCAATTCGATGTATGGTACGCAAGCATTCATCCAGTCAATGTAAAGTTGCGGAATCTCACGCGGATGTTTCACCCCGAAACTGTCTAATGTTGCCTTGGCACCAACGGCTTCCCAATCCTTTTGCTCCTGATATTTTCCACCGAAGAATTTTTTCTTTTGGTCGACGGTAAAAGCTTTCACGCACATGTCCTCATGGTTTCCCTTAAGGAAATGCACATTGTACTCCTCTTTTTGCAGATGCATCAGATAGTCGATGACACCTTTGCCATCGGGACCACGATCGATGTAGTCGCCGAGGAAATAAAGCTCGTCATGCTTCGTTACTTTGAGCATGTTTTCGAGTAGCACCTTCAAGGTCATTGCGCAACCATGAATATCAGGGATGATCCAGCGTTGTGACATCAGAATAGGTTGTTGAGGTTCAGTGATTTGTATTCGTCACGCAAGCGTTTCTTGATGCTCCAGCGCACATCGGAAATCCAACGGCGGAACAACTCGTTGTAGTCGACGAACACGGAATAGGAGAAGAAAAGCAGCACTGTTCCACCAAGAGCCCAATACCAGGGCAGGTTGCAGAACATGACGATGGTGCCCGCGATAAAGACAATGGGGAAGAGCACAAACCTGACGCCAAAGCTGACCGTGTTGCTGAATGCCGGGTCTTTCAGGCGGCCGCGGATGATCCAAGTGGTGAGCCACACGGGCAAGTTGACTGCAGCAGAGGCCAGATAATAGGGCAACAAAAGGACAAGCGTTGCAAACATCCACAATGAGTTGAATATTGGGCGTTTCTTTGCCACCGACATCACCGAGACTTTCTCTTTGAGGCGATGTTTTGAGAACTCCATGACACGTTCAAACAGTTTCTTGGCTTCTTCGGGCTGTTCTTCCTTGTATTTCAACACTTTCTCGACCGTAGCGCGGTTGCGCAACATCTTCTTGTAAAGGCTCCCAGCGCGTTTCTCATTCTTCATTTTCACGATTTCCCAAATGGCATCATAGTCTTCATTGTCAGGGATATAGGTGAAGAGTTTGGAGATTTCTTCGTGAAGTTTGTCTTTGAGCAGATTAATGTTGGCGGCTTCGTTTTCTTCGGTGGTGTTCTTGAAGAACTCGGTCACATTGATAGGTTCGCCGAAGTTGATCATCGCCGTGGAGCGGAAACGGAAGTAGTCGCCATATTCGATGGCCGTAGGGATAATATAGACGGGACTCTTGTCACCGAACTGCTTGTTGGCGTCAACGGCGATGTGGAACAGGCCCTTGCCCATGCGCATCAGCGAATGCTTGGTGCGGTGTGTGCCCTCGGGAAAGAGGTAAAGGTCTACATGGTCATGGATGACGTCGACGGCCTTGTTGAGCGATTCGTCGTTTTGGCGCACGGCTGCCACACCGTTGCGGATGCGGAAGATGGGCAGGATGCGCATGAAGTTCAATATCTTGGCCACAGCTGGGTTCTTGAAGATATCGCCTCGCGCTATGAACACTTTCCTGATGTTGTCGGCCGAAAGCAACACCAAGGCGTCCATCAGCGTGTTGCTGTGGTTGACGCCGAAAATCAAGGCACCGCCCTTGGGGATGCGCTTTTTCCCGTGTACCTCAAACCTGCTGTATGACCTCCTTGTATGCCAGTTGACATAAGGTAACAAAATGGAGTACCAAAAATCAGGATCTTGTATTTTCTTGGCCATTTATCATCGAAAAAATAAGATGGCAAAAGTACATAATTTCACAAAACAACCCGAATTTTTTTATTCAAATTATAAAATTTACTACTTTTACCGCCCATTAGAAGCACAAAATGAAGATAAAAACAATTTACATTCTTGTATTGCTAGCCCTTGGTATAGCATTTTCCTCCTGTCAAGAAAATCCTCAAATTGTTGAAATTGAGGAAGAAGAGGTGAAACCCGTCGATACTTTAACGGTGCTGCAACATGTCCAAGAAAAAGGCAAATTGGTGGCAGTTACCAATTGCGAAATCATCAATTACAATACCGAGAATGCAACGCCATCGGGTTTTGAATATGAACTACTGAGCGATTTTTGTAAGGACAACGACCTTGAGCTTGAGATGATCGTCAACGAGAATCTGGACTCGTGTTTCATGCTCCTTGATTCCTGCAAGGTCGACATTGTGGCTGTGGGCATTGGGGCCAACAAGGACATGAAACGCCGTTATTTGGTTACCAACCCCATCCTCATGCAGCGTAGCGTGCTTGTGCAACGCCTTCCAAAGGATTGGAGCCAAATGTCAACGGCCAACGAGGTGGAAAACCAACTCTTGCGCTCCTCGGTTGACTTGGCTGGTAAGACTATCCACCTACCGCAAGGCAGTCACGAAGTCAAGCTTTTGCAGCATCTGTCCGATCAAATTGGCGACACCATCTATATCGTGCAGTGCGATAGTCTCAATAGCGTCGATTTGGTGAAGGCTGTCGCGTCGGGGCAAATCGACTATACCGTTGTTGAGGAATATGTGGCGCGCATGGCTTCCATCGGTCTGAAGGGCTTGGATACGAAGCTGAATGTCAGTGTTGAACAACCTTTGGGCTGGGCCATAGCCAACCATGATGGAGATTCTTCACTGCTTCTGGCACTCAATGGCTGGATTGACGGTTTTGAGCAGCGCAACTTGAATCGTATTCTCGCCAAATATGTCAACAAGGGCAATGTGTTCTCACCAAGGAAACCTGCTGGCGACCACATCTCCCCATTCGACGGCATCATCAAGAAAACCGCCAAGGAGATTGGCTGGGACTGGCGACTGCTCGCTTCACTCATCTATCAGGAGTCGCGTTTCAAATTGGACTTGGAAAGCGAGAAAGGCGCCTTCGGGCTCATGCAGCTTATGCCTGTGGTGATGGAAAGATACGGTATCGACTATGATGCCACCCCCGAGCAACAACTGCATGCAGCCGGACAGTTGATTACCTATCTCGACAATTGCCTAGATAATAAGGTGGCCGACAGCACTGAGCGAGTGAAGTTTGTGCTGGCTGCCTATAATGCAGGTTTGGGTCATGTCTATGATGCACAGCGTCTTGCTATGAAGTATGGCGCCGCCCCCGATGTTTGGGACAATAATGTCGACTATTACATCCTCAACAAGTCGAAGTACCACAACGACACTTGCTGCCATTCAGGTTTCCTGCGTGGCACCGAGACTTACCGTTTCGTAGAAGAGGTGCTCGACCGTTTTTATCAATATCAAGCCACATATAATTAAATGAAGAGCTAAGGTCCCTGAGCTTGTCGAAGGGCTGACCTATAAAGTATTCAATTATGAAAAAGTTTTTTATTTCCTTAATTATCGTTTTGCCTCTTCTTGGCCTTGGGAAACTTCAAGCCCAGTCCTTCAATGCGGGCCTCATTGTCGGCCCAACTTTTTGCCAGGTGGATGGTGACAGTTATTATGGTTTCCATCAATTAGGCTTCACGGCAGGTGCCTATGCCAACTTGCCATTGGAAGACAATTTCTCTGTCCAAATGGAACTAAAATACTCCCTTTTCGGGGCGCATTCGTCTGATAAAGAGGTGAATGAGTATTATTATAATCCCTATAGCCTTCGCCTGCATTACGCTGAAATACCATTGATGCTGCAATACAATTTAAGCAATTTCCGCGTGGGCGGTCGGCCTTTGGATTTCATCACTTTAGAAGCAGGTGCCAGTGTCGATGTCCGTTTGAGGGCTACCGAGGATGTGGATGCCGATTATCAGGTGACAACTTCGCGGTGGAATCTCTTGTCAGCCACAGCCAATGCGGGCGTGCATTTTGCCTTCAATGACCATTTTGGCCTTGGTGCACGCTTCATGTATTCTGCGGCTCCTTGCCGTTTCACGGGTAACCCAGGATGGTTCTTCAACCAATATTACAACAAGGTCATCCAGTTCACGCTGACCTACAACATCAATTCTCCCTTGAGATAAAGCTATTTATTGTCGTGAACTGCGTCTCGCAGTTCACCACTCGAGATAAACTCAATATTTCTTTTCAGCCCTTCATATCCAGCGCGCTGTACTGCGGAATGCTTGAATATTGTCTCAAATTCATCTTTTGACAAGCTTTCCCAATCGTCTTCGTGCATATCCAATAGCTTTTGGGAGGGCTGGAACTCAGGCTCATGGTTGGGCAAGGCAAAACGATTGTAGGGACACACATCTTGGCAGATGTCGCAGCCATACATCCAGCCTTTGAATGTCTTTGGGTCAATCCCGGCAAGGTTGCCTTTGTATTCGATGGTCAAATAAGAGATGCACTTGCGAGCATCAATGTGGAAAGGAGCCACTAAGGCGCCTGTGGGACAAGCGTCCAGGCATTTCGTGCAGCGTCCGCAGCGGTTGGTCATAGGGCGACCTGTTTCTTCTAATTCTATCGGCAGGAAAAGATGCCCGATAAAGAAAAACGAGCCTTTTTTGGGATGGATCAATGTGGTGTTTTTGCCGATGAAGCCCAAACCACAACGCACAGCCCAAGCGCGGTCGAGCACAGGGGCCGAATCGACAAAGACGCGTGTGCCTTCCAATTTACCCGTCTGTGTCTCAATGCGTTCTAAAAGTTGTCGCATCTTGCGCTTTAGTACATCGTGATAATCGGCACCATAGGCGTATTTGGCAATCTTAAAACGGTCAGAATCGCTTAAAGTCTGTTTGGGGAAATAATTGTAAAGTACAGTAACAATGGATTTTGTGCCTTCTACCAAAAGGCGAGGGTCATAGCGTTTCTCCTTGTTGCGGGTAAGGTAGCCCATTTCACCCTCACAGTCGCTCTCGAGCCATTGTTCGACATGTATCGACTCTTCCTTCAGGACCGTCGCTTGGGCAATGCCGCAAGCGTCGAAGCCCATTTGTTCGGCTTCAGCAATAATCCATTGGGAGACGATTTGCGTCATTGCGAGGAGGAACGACGAAGCAATCTAGTAATTGAACAAGTTCTCTGGACTGCTTCGTGCCTCGCAGTGACGCAAAGCAACCACAAGCAATCCTTACCAAATCAGAATGGTGCAAAAGTCAAGCCCACCGACAGTGGATGGAAGGTCGGTGCTTCATGGCCAACAGCAAACACAGGGTTGATTTGGTAGGCAGCAAAGGCACTCACCCATCTCCAACCCACACGCAGGGTGGCGGAGTAAGCCATACGCTCTACATTGTTGATATAGGCTAGCTTCTCGTGAACAGTTGCACCGCTGCCGTTCGTAAGTGTGCCTTCTTCATCGTCGGGACCGACATATTTGGTCTTTGTAGCAAGCATCACACCGACTTTGACGCCAACACCAATCTTCACGGCATCTTTGATGCGGAAACGCAGCTCTAACGGAACCTCGCCATAGGTCGGGTTGACCTTATAACGCTTAAAGTTTTCCACATCACGGTAGTTCTTATATTCGAGATCACCGTTTGTGTAAGGATTTAAGATGCGTGTGTATGAGAAATAGTTGTGCGACGACATGCCTAAACCGATGGAAACCGTGTGTTTCGTGCTTTCACCCAAAGGGAAGTTGTAGGTGAGGGCGAAGCTCACACCTTGGTTGAAGCCACGCGGGTCCCAATTGTCGCTTGGGGCGAGCTGTAGGTCGCTGAATAGGTCGAGGCCGAAGGTGACCTTGTTGTCGGTTTTATTGGCAATGAGTTGGGCGAAAGAGGTCGCCGAAATGACTAATGCGATGAGGGTAAATAGTGCTTTCTTCATTATTTATTGATTTGATTATTGGCGATTAAACGGCCTTTCGACAAGCTCAAGGACCGTATAAGCTAAGGTTGCTGAGCCTGTCGAAGCACCGACATTATTTCATTTCTAATTCCTTCATAATAGATGTGCGTTCATCCAAAAGGCGGTTGATGTCATCATCGGAGAGGTCTGGTTGGCGTAATTGGTCATCGATGGCGGCCAAATGGGCTTCCAAGTTCTCGGTAGTACCGGGAATTTCGTTCAACTGTTTCTCCTTGTTGACAGGGGGTTCTTGTGGCACAGTGCTTTGAGAGGGCATTTGTGGATTGTTGGTGAAGTTTTGCAATTGTCCCATTACCAAGCCTACCATCTGCTTCGTGAACGGGTCAAGTTTGTATATTTCGACTTTCATGTCGTCTTTCAGTTCATCGAAGTCCTCAAGAAACATCTTCAGTTGTTCCTTCTGTTCTTCGTTGATGCCTGGAATGGCATCAAGGTCTTGGTTCTCCATCATCTTCTTGAACATGTTCAAGAGGTCGTCAAGTCCGTTATTGAGGTTGTCGTTTTCCATTGTGTTTTGTTTTGTGATCCTATTGGGGACACTGAAGTGGTCATCAAAAACCATTCCGACTGCAAAGAAACGAATTTTTTACGGAATGATTGTGACAGATTGACAATTTTTCACGAATATTGCATCTCTAAATTTCCTTCTCTCAACTCTCAACTTTCAACTGACTCTAAACTCTAAACTCTAAACTCTAAACTCTAAACTAACGAAAATGGAATTCACCACAATAAAAGTACAATTGGGCGAAAGCATGGCATGGGTTAACCTCGACCGCCCCGAGGTGCGCAACGCACTGAATGCCGAACTGATACGCGAACTGACCGAGGTCTTCGACTGGCTCAACAGCCGCGATGATATTCGGGTTATCATCCTGAAAGGCAATGGCAAGGCATTTTGTGCCGGTGCCGATTTGGCCTACATGAAAGATATGGCTGGATTCAGCTATAACCAAAATATCGCTGATGCCGAAAAGCTTTCTAAGCTGTTCCAAACCATCTATTTCTGCGACAAGGCCGTCATCGTTGATGTGCATGGTGCCTGTATCGGTGGAGCCAATGGCATCATCGCCGCTGCCGACATCGTGATTGCCGAAAAGGAAACGAAATTCGCTTTCTCGGAGGTGCGTTTAGGCATCACACCAGCTACCATTTCTCCTTTTGTGGTGGCAAAAATTGGAACTACTGCCGCCAAGGAATTGATGCTCACAGGTCGTCGCTTCACTGCTGAGGAGGCCAAGACTTTCGGCTTGGTGAATGTTGTTGTCGACGAGGCTGAGATGATTGACACTGAACGCCAATACATCGACCATTTCTTGCAAGCCTCGCCTGATGCCATTGCCGAGTGCAAGAACCTGCTTCGCATGGTGACGGGTACCGACGACCGCTACAACCCCGTTTTCATGCAGACCTCAGTGGCCATCGCCAACCAGCGCATCTCCAAGGCAGGGCAGGAGGGCATGAAGGCGTTTTTTGAGAAGCGGAAACCGGAATGGAATAAGTAATCATATAATATACAATATCATGAAAAAATTTGCAGTAATTCTTTCAGGCTGCGGTCACAAGGACGGCAGCGAAATCCACGAAGCCACTACATTATTGCTTTCCATCGACCAACATCAGTGTGAGTACCAATGCTTTGCGCCTAATCGTTCGCAGCATGATGTTGTCAACCACCTGACAGGTGATGCAGCCAAGGAGGAACGCAATATCCTCACCGAGGCTGCTCGCATTGCTCGTGGACATATCTTGCCCATCGAGGACTACAAGGCCGAGGACTATGATGGCCTGTTTTTCAGTGGTGGTTTTGGCGCAGCCAAAAACCTTTGCGACTATGCCTTCAAGGGTGCCGACATGGAGGTACAACCCGATGTGGCTCGTGCCATCATTGAGACGCGTGAAGCCAATAAGCCCATGGGTGGCATGTGCATTTCTCCAGTGTTGTTTGCCAAGCTGCTGCCTGGTGTGTGCGTCACCTTGGGTAAAGAAGGCACACCCGATGCCGACAACATCCGCAAAATGGGTGCCTTCCATGTGCAGACCGAGCACGGCGATGTGTGCGCCGACAACGAACTGCTGGTCTTCACTACGCCAGCCTACATGCTTGACGCGACAATTAAGGATGTCTACGACGGCGCCTACAATCTGGTGGAATCAGTGGTAGATTATCTTGATAAAAAGTAAACTTACTTATTAACAATAATTTTAATTTTTATGAAAAAGTTATTATTAGTTTTGACAATAGTTATGATGGCTATTCCTTCCTTGGCGCAAGATGGTTCGTTTACTCGTTGTCAAGGTTTTTTCGTTCGTCCAAGTCTATATGGAGGTGCTTTTGTGGACGCTGGTTATCAATTTAATCCGTATATCCAAGCCTCTGTGGGTGGTGGTGTCTCACTTATTGTAAGAAAATTTTCCCAGATTGCTATTGACCCTGCTTATGTTGCTCATGGAGGAATCCGTGTTTATACAAGTAAAAACAGATGGGCTGGTATGATTGATTATCATGCTGGCTATAGCAACCTTTTGGGCAATGATTATCTCAGACAGACTCTTGTGGGAGGAGCAAGTTTCGATAATTTGGATTTTGGCGGAGGCCTATATTTGATGAATAATACAAAAGGTGGCTATGCCTATGGCTATTTGGTCACTGTGGGATGGAACTTCCGCTTCTGCAAGCATTAAATCTTATCGCCGTAGGCGAGATCCCCAGCGTCACCTAATCCTGGAACGATGTATTTGTGCTCGTTTAGGATTGGGTCGATGGCAGCGCACCACAGCGTGACATTGTCAAGGGGCTTGAACAGCTTCATGAGGTTGTCAATGCCGTCTTGGGCGGCGATGACGCAACACAGATGGAGCTGTTTTGGTATACCTTTGATGCAAAGGGCTTGGTAGGCTAGTTCGAGGCTGCCGCCTGTGGCCAGCATCGGGTCGGCGATGATGAGGGTCTTGTCGGTCAGGTCGGGGGCGGCAAGATATTCCACTTTGATGCCCACATTCTCGTGTTTCTCATCGAGATAATAGCGGTAGGCCGACACGAAAGCGTTGCCCGCATGGTCGAAGATGTCCAAAAAGCCTTCGTGGAAAGGCAGACCGGCGCGAAACACGGTGGCGAGCACGATTTCATCATCGGGCGTGTTGGCTTTGGCCATGTCCAATGGAGTCTGGATTGTTTTTTCCGAATAATGCAATGTCTTGCTTATTTCATAAGCCATCAGTTGCCCGATGCGCTGCAAGTTGTAACGAAAGGTTCCTCGGTCGGATTGGACTTTAATGTCCCTTAGCTCAGCCACATACTGGTTGATGATGGTGTTGCTTGCTGCAAAATTGATGATGTTCACGGCTCAAAAGTTTTGGGCAAAGATAGTAAAAAAATTGAGGGCGGCCTTTAGACCGCCCTCGTTTTTGATGTTTTTTGTCTTATCGGAGTCTTATCTGCGTCCGCTGGAGGAACCACCGCGGCTGCTGCTTGAGCTTGAGCTTCGGCTTGAGCTACTTGAGCCTCTTGAGGAGCTGCTGCTGGTTCCGCTTGAACGGCTGCTGCTACTTGAGCTGCTGGCGCGGCTTGAAGAGCTTGACGAGGTACCGCTTGAGCGGCTGTTGCTGCTTGAGCTGTTGGCGCGGCTACTTCCGCCATTGCTGTTGCCACTGCTGGGGCGGTTGGTGTTTCCGCTAGGGCGGCTGTAGCTTCCGCTGTTGGTTGCCGGGCGGGTGCTGGTCGGGTTGTCCGTGCGACCGCTTGAGCCGTTCACACGACCGCTTGAACTGCTGCTCGACGTTCTGCCGCTGTTTGAGCCACCGTTATTGGGCGTGGGTGCAGGTGTGTTGCTGCCGCCACTGTTGCTGCTGCCCGAGCTCATGCTGCCTCCGTTGGCCTTAGGTCTGACCGTTGCACTGGGCGCTTCGTTATTGGAAGCAGGTGGGTTGTTGACCTCGGGGTGAGTGGCAGGATAACCGCCGTTGTTGTGGTGATAGCCGTAGGTGTGGTGATGAGGATTCATCGGGGGAAGGGGACCGTGGCCAGGAGGCGGCATCGGCGGACGATAACCGTCGTAGTAGAAGCGATAGGTACCCGGACGGTGGTAGTAGCGGATACGCGGAGGTATTGTGATGACCACCCAGCGCTCGGTGCGCGGCCCATCCCAGAAGAAGCTGATGGGCTCGAAGTATTCGAAGGTGGTGAAGCTGTAGAGCTCGTTGCCAATCTCGTAGTAGGGCATGATGGTGAAGGCATACCTTCTGTTGATGCGATACAGCGGGATGTCGATTTCGATTCTCTTGATTCGACCGGGATACACTCTGACGTATTTCTCGGCGTAGCTATAGCCGTAGTCAGGGTCGAGGTAGAGGGAGACGTAACCCCTATAAGTGTAGTCGCCGATATTCTCCACGTCGTAAATGACCGTGACAGAGTTGTAGTTGTACACCATCACGGGCTGTGAGACCAAGGCGAGTTCAGGTGGGTAGCCTCCGGCTGCTTTTGCTGCGATGGATCCTATTACCAATAGGATGCTCATCAGGATGTTCTTGGTTTTCATAGTGGTGATTTTTTTAAGGGTTTAACATCTATTAGATTTATTTAGTGTTCACTTGTCTTCTTACCAAAACCGTGCCAAATTCTTGTAGGGCTGTCACATCGTGGCAGCCGCTGTATTGATTCACAACAGCGGCTGCCGTGATACGACAGCCCTACAAAGTCTATTACCAATAGGGAATTTATTATTTCTCCTTCACCCTATTCGTCTTCCCGTAATCAATCTCGGGATGCTCTGCCAAGTATTCCAGCATCAGCTCGTTGGAGCTGCGGAAAGTGGTGTGGCCATCATCTTCGTGCTCATAGTCGAATACGCTTGACATGTAGCTGTTCATCACGATGTTGTACTTGGCATCGAGGTCCAAAGGCTTGCCGTCTTCCAAGGTCACTTCGATGTCGTTCATTTGGCCTTCATCGTCTACCTTATAGGAATAAGAGCAGCCCGAACAGTAGATGGGACCACCGTCGGTGATGAAGCATGACTTCATCAAGTTGATGATTTCCTGACCGCTGAGCGTGAAGGCAATGATCTCGTTGTCGAAGGGATCGAGGGCGAAGATGTCCTTCAGCGTCACGGGGCGTGCCGAGAGCGTGTCAAAACGCACGCCGCCAGGGTTCTGGAAGCCCATATCGGAGCCTGTGGTGTAGCGGATGGCATCGGTCATCAGGCAGCCCAACGACTCGTAGTTGTCGATAGGCGTGAGGTTGGTGGTGACCACAGTGCGGAAGAATTCGTTGCTGTTGTATTTGTCAACCATGGCCTGCACCTCGGTATTACGCTTCGGGAATTCCTTGATGGAGAGCAGCTGCATGTCCTTGTCAACGATTTTGCCGTCACGGAAAGTGAAGGTACTCAAAGTCACGAATTTCACCTTGGCTTCGGCTTGGGTAACCATCACATTGCCCGCCATTTGCTTCTCGGCCACGCGGGTGTGGCTGTGTCCGCCGAAAATAGCATCGAGTTGAGGGAATTGGGCAGCGGTCTCCATGTCCTCTTCAAAACCACAGTGCGAGAGGAGGAACACAGCGTTGCAATCTTTGAGTTCGTCGATGTATTTTGGCAACACATCGGTGAGAGGTACGAAATGTGAGCCGTCGGCATTCTTCGGATGGAAGTCGGGCAGACCGTTCTCGCCCAACTGGATACCACCGATGACGCCAATCTTCAAGCCATTGCGCTCAAAGATTTGGTAAGGCTTCACGTTGGGCATCTGCAAGGTGTCATCGAAAGTGACGTTGGCACAAACAAAGGGGAACTTGGCCCAGCCCAACACATTGCGCAAGGCAATGGGGCCGCCATCCCACTCGTGGTTGCCGAAAGTCGACAGGTCGAAGCCAACGGCGTTCATCAATTCATACATAGGCTTGGCAGGCTCGGTGTAGCGGTCGTTGATGGGATTGCCGGAGCGGTTGTCGCCCGCGCTGAAAAGCAGCAAGTCTGGGTGAACACTGCGGAGACTGTCGATGAGTGCAGCCATCTTAGGAAAGTTGTCGATGTTGGCGTGCATATCGTTGGTGGAAACGATGTAGAGCTTCTGCTCTTTGGGCTCGCAAGCCGAAAGGAAAAGCGTGGCGACAAAGGCCGCCAACATGAGTTTACTGATTTTCTTCATACCACTTAGAATTTGACGTAGATTTTCGAATTGGCACGCAACGAGCCATCAAGGCCGATGATGTTGCCGTAGGCGTCTTTCACTTCTATGCCTTCAAGCTTGAGAGGCAGGTTGTTCGCGCGGCAGTAGGCCAGCACGACCGATTTCACTTTTGCGCCGTAATAGGTGCGCACTTCAATGTCGTTGACAAATGCTTTCATGATGTTGTAGTATTTGTGTTTTGATGATTTAGATGTTTTTCTGAGGGCAAAGGTAGCAATAAAAACACAATATTTGTGAAAAAAAAGACACTCGTAACGCGCAGGTTTCCATTTTTCTGTATTTTTGTGCCATTAATCCTAAAAACAAAACACCATGAGATTAGAAGGAAGAAGAGAAAGTACCAATGTGGAAGACCGCAGAGGGAAAAAAACAGTGGCAGCTGCCGGTGGTATTGGTATTGGCGGCCTTATTATTTACTTGATCATTAGCCTTATGGGAGGCGATGCTAGTGCTGTTATGGAACAAATGCAGCCAGGCAACTCTACCGAGTATGTTGAAGACGGCAAGGACTACAGCCAAGTCGACGTAGAGCTTATGACATTCTGCAAGCAGATCCTTGCTGGAACGGAAGACGTTTGGACACAGGAGTTTAGAAAGTTGGGTCGCACCTACCAGCCGCCCAAGATGGTCATCTTCAGCGATGCTGTCAATTCGGGTTGCGGTAACGCTACCTCGGCTAGCGGACCTTTCTATTGCTCAGCTGATGAAACCGTTTACCTCGATCTTGAGTTCTTTAAGAGCATGAAGAAACAGATTGGTGCCGATGGCGACTTTGCCTACGCATACGTTATTGCGCACGAGGTGGGTCACCATGTGCAGAATCAACTCGGTATCTTAGGTGAAGCCCATCAGCAAATGGCAAGCTATGGTCGCAATACACCACAATCCAATGAAGTGAGTGTCCGCCTTGAGCTGCAAGCCGACTTCTTCGCTGGAGTCTGGGCTCACCACGACAACAAGATGTTCGGCTCGTTGGAGGATGGCGACATCGAGGAGGCGCTTAATGCAGCGGCCAAAATCGGTGATGACTACCTGCAAAAGCAGGCCTATGGACGTACTATGCCTGAGACCTTCAACCATGGCACCTCTGCTCAGCGTTCCCGTTGGCTGAAGAAAGGTATCGCTACGGGCGATATCAACCAGGGCGACACCTTCTCGCCAAGCTATAGTTCGCTGTAATTGGTTATCTTAAAATTCAACAATCGACCGACTATGTCATTCCTGTATGGAATCTATAGTCGGTCGATTGGTGTTTTATGCATTTTTCTTCTTTCTCCCGTAATACCAAATCTGCCAGCTGTTGAACAGGTTCTGGAAGACCGAATAAAAGGCCAGATAGACCGAAGCTAAAGGGTGGAGGTAATGGTTGGCCATCCAGATGCCCATTGCGGAGTTTTTCTGTCCTAACAACTGCCCGCCAGCAATCGTGTCGCCATATTTGTGCCCAATCCATTTGCCCAATCCGAATTGGATGATGCAGAATAACAATGCTGAGATGCCCAACCAAAGGATGCTGTTCCAGTTGCCCTTGCCGTTAATGAAGATGAAATGGATGGTTTGTCCCAAAGTTAGGAACAAGGCCACTGCCCATAAATAGAAAGCCAAGCCTTTGTAACGGCTAATGAAATGGTTGGCTTTAGGCCACAAGAGCTGCAAAGCCAAGGCCACGAAGAAAGGCAACCCGATGACGGTTCCGATGCGCCTCAGAATCTGTAGAAACGAGTCGAAAAAGGGTATGTCTTGGTTCACTCCGATGAAGGAAAAGTAGACGGGTGCCACGAGGGAAACGATTAAGTTGCCGATGACAGTGTAGGAGGTCACGGTGTTGCGGTCGGCACCCAGCATGGTACTGACCACGGCCACCGAAGCAGCCACGGGACACAACACCCCAATCAGCACTCCTTCGGCTATGATTTCATTGACATTCAAAAGCCTGAGTAGGGCATATCCACCTATACTCACTCCCACTTGAAAGAGGATAATCCATGCAAACAAGGGTTTGAAGCGCAGCTTGAGGATGTCAACAGCAGTGAAGGTCAACAGGATGATGGTGAAGATGATGAAGGGCACCACCACGCTGAGGGCGGCACAATAGTCGTGCAGCAGCAATCCCAAGACAATGGCAATGGGCAGGACATAACTTTTGACTTTTTGCATCTAATTCCAATTTCGGGCTGCAAAATTGCAAAAATAATGTGTACCTTTGCCGCCTCAAAAAAAGATTATTTAACAGCGTCGAATCTAACGATTTCGAGAGACTCTATAACTTGTTACTATGGATACTACCCTTCACGACTTGATGACACGCCGCAGCGTGCGCAGCTATACTGACGAAATGCCATCTAAAGAGATGATTGAAGAGATTTGTCAGGCAGGCATGTATGCACCTTCAGGCAAAAACCGTCAAAGTGCCATCATCCTTGCCGTCACCAACCGTGAGGTGCGTGATAAGTTGAGCCGACTCAATTCCGTTGTCATTGGCAAGGATGACTTCGATCCTTTCTTCGGCGCTCCTGTGGTGCTGGTGGTTTTGGCCGACAGCACGGTCTATACCTGGAAGGAAGACGGTGCATTAGTGATGGGTAACTTGCTCAACGCGGCTCATGCCAAAGGTCTTGGCTGTTGCTGGGTGCATCGCGCTCGCGAGGTTTTCATGATCGATGAAGGCAAGGAAATCTTGAAAGAGCTTGGTATTCCTGAAAAATATGTCGGCATCGGCAACTGTGTGTTGGGCTATGTGAAGGGCGATTATCCTGAGGCTGCGCCACGCAAAGAGAACTACGTCTACTGGGTTGAATAAAGAATAAAGACATAAAAAAACCGACCGCCTCTAGATTCCGTTAGGAATGACATAGACGGTCGGTTTCGTTCTATTTAAACGGTATTATTCTTTCACGAACCTTCTGGTTTCAGAAACCTTGTCGTTCGTCAGACGGATGAAATAGATGCCGCTTTGCAGGTCGGCGGTGTTGATTTCCACCTTGTTGGTGCAGTTCTTCTGACTATAGACCATCGCACCCATGAGGTTGTAGATTTCCACTGTGCCAATAGCTTCTTCTGCCTCAACAGTCAGCTTGTCGTTGACGGGGTTGGGATAGATGACGATCTGGCTGCCGTTTTGTTCGCTAACTCCTTCGGTGTATTCAAGGTTGGCCACAAAATGGCGATCCTCTAATGCAGTGAAGGTAAAGGATTTTTCTTCCGAAACGACACTGCCGTTTTCCGTCCAGTTCAGGAACGCCCAGTCTTCGTTGGTGTCCACCTCTATAGTGACCATGTCGCCATAGTTGTAGGTGCCGCCTCCAATTGCGGTGCCTCCTTCGGCAGGCTCGACTGTGGCTGTGATTTGGAAGGTTTGCACGGTGAAGTTTGCCACCAAGTTACGTCCACTCTCGACGGTGAAGGAATAGGCGGTTTCAGTAGAAGCGACACTGCCATTGTCCGTCCAATTTACAAACTCATATCCTGTGGCAGGCGTTGCTGTTACAGTGCAGGTCTCTCCAAAGTGATAGAGGCCGTTACCACTGGTGGTGCCACCATCGCTCGGGTTGGAGGTAGTGGCGATGTAGTAGCTTTGGCCTTGGAATTGAGCCACAAGATTGCGATTGCCATTAACGGTGAAAGTGTAATTGGCATTTGTGGAGACTTGGTTGCCATTCTCAGTCCATCTCACGAAGGTGTAGTTAGTAGCTGGAGTGGCATGTACAGTGCAGGTCTGACCTTGCTGGAAGGTGCCTCCACCTGAAACAGTACCGGCATTGGTCGGATTGGCCGACACACTGATGTTGAAGTTCTGAGGTTGTGCTTGGAAGTTGGCTACTAATGTGCGATTGCTGTTTACCGTAAAGGTGTAGTTGGCATTTGTGGAGACTTGGTTGCCATTCTCAGTCCATCTCACGAAGGTGTAGCCAGTGGAAGGAGTGGCATGCACTGTGCAGGTCTGACCTTGTTGGAAGGTGCCGCCACCTGAAACAGTACCGCCATAGGTCGGATTGGCCGACACACTGATGGTGTAGCTCTGCGTTTGTGCTTGGAAGTTGGCCACTAATGTGCGATTACTGTTTACCGTAAAGGTGTAGTTGGCTTGCGTTGAGACCACATTACCGTTTTCTGTCCAGTTGGTGAAGGTGAAGCCGCTGTTGGCTGTAGCATGCACGGTGCAAGATTGTCCTAGTTGGTAGGTGCCGCCACCTGAGACATTACCTCCATTAGATGGGTTGGCTGACAGAGTGATGGTGTAGTTCTGCGTTGGGGCTTGGAAGTTGGCCACCAATGTACGATTGCTGTTTACCGTAAAGGTGTAGTTGGCTTGCGTTGATACCACACTACCGTTTTCTGTCCAGTTGGTGAAGGTGAATCCGCTGTTGGCTGTAGCATGCACGGTGCAAGATTGTCCTTGCTGGTAAGTGCCACCACCTGAGACATTACCTCCATTGGTGGGATTAGCCGATACGGCAACGGTGTATGTAGTGCCGCCACCACCGCCTACAGTAATGTCTTGGATGTAAGGCTGGCGTTGAGGCTTGGTAACAACAATTTTCACGGGTTGACCTGAAGTGATTCCGCTTACCTGCACATTGACTGAACCTGAGGTGGGCACCAGAGCAGCACCTTTAAGAACATTGTTTTGCGAAATGCCGACATAGGAACCAGCTTGTGCATTCACAGCGAAGTTGCTTGAACCCGAAGGAATGGAGGAGGCATGGCTGACAGTGTTGGGTGTTGGATTCACGCGGTAAGGCATGATGGAACCATCACCGAGCACATGGTAGGCTTGCCAGTAATAGGTCGGGTTGGAGCTGGTTTGATAGCCACCTGTGCTGGCATAACAAACAGCCAAGTTGCCGAGGAAGACGATTGATGATACGGTGTTGTAGGTGTCGTCCATCCAAATGCCGTCATAAACACCTGTAGCCGTATTGTTGATGTTAGGCATCTGACCAAAGGTGTTGGTGGCGCCAACACCAAAGTAATAGTCCTCATACCAATAGGTCACAGGGCAGGAACCGATATAGGAATAGGCAGCTTTGTTCTCTCCACGGAGCATGGCCTCGCCGAAGCAGGGCTGGCTGTAACCGAAGTTGCCCGTCAAGCAGCAGTTACCCATGGCGAGGAAGTATTTGTTGGTGTTGGTAAGAGCATTTACCTGGCTTTTGGTCAGTTGAGGTTCTGACCAAGAGGTCTCGCTGCCGTGGGCAGTGTAGTTGACAAAGCCGGTACCTGAACTCAATGAGGCATAGCAATTTGTATAAGGCTGACCTAACCAGTTATAGACATTGGTAAATCCATGTGCGGTGTTGTAATAATATTGCATCGCATATTGGATTGTGGGTTTGCCGACGTAATTGGTCCAATAGCCGTCCCAACCAGCGATCAGGGTCACATTGTTGAGATAACTCGGGTCAGGCATCGTGTATTGCTCGTATTGCAGGATCTTGTTGACGATGGCAGTGACTTCGTTGGTGTTCTCGGCCGACATACGGCTGTAGAACATATCCGGGAAATAGTCGTTATCAACGGAGCCATAATACAAGTCAGTCACTTTGCCTGTGGCATTACCACTAGTTTTACCAGGGATTTGTCCTGTGTCGCCCACAAGGACAAGGAAAGTAGGCGTGGCACCTTGGCTGACACCAGTATTGTAGAGGTTGTGCACATAGGACTGAATGGCGTTATAGTTACCACCAGCCTGGGCGGTAGTCACCACATTCACATCAAAGCCTTTTTGGATTTTCCAATTAATCCAAGGTTGCAAAGCGGAAATGTAGTTTTCGGGAGTGATGACGATCATGTGGACGGGATAGGCCATCAAATCGGGATGGTCGGAGTAGACATCCATGATTTGGCGGTAGTTGAACATCTGTTTGTAAACGATGTCGAAATAAGGGCTGTAGGTACTCAGCAACATGCGCTCAGTCTCGGCACGGTCGGCACCATCGAAGTTGATTTCCACTTCAATGTTGTTGAAAACGCGTAAGGTGTTGGAAGCAGGATTATAGCTCACGGGATTGATGACCAGCGAGCCGATGCGGATACCACGCATGATGCCTTGCACTTCAATCGTGGCTTCAGGCATCGTGGCGAGGCTGCGGGTCTGATAGGCTTCGGCATTGTACACGAACTCAACTTCATCAAGGTTCTGGTCCTTACGGACGGAAGGTTGATGGGGCAGCAGAGTTTTGATGCCGTAGTCGGAGAGGCGATAATCCGTAGTGGTGAAATTGATTACGTTGACGCTAGGCGTGGCACCGAAAGGCACGGCCAACAATTGGTGCGAGGCAGGCAGCTCGGGAGTGCCGATTTCGCCTGATGCGTATGTGCCTTCAATGGCGATTTCTGAGAAGGTACCTCTTTCGGTGGGTACTTCGATACTCTCGATGGAGCCATAGTTGAAAATGGCACGCAACGAGGTAAAGTCACTATGTGTGATTTCGGCCGAAGAAGTGCTGCGCAAGTCGATACGGCCATTCTGGGCAAAAGCGAACAAACCGCTTAAGGCTAGAATAAGGAATAAGGATAGTTTTTTCATTTTGAACATTTTAAATGATAATAATTGGGTGCAAAAATAATAAAAACAATCACAAGAAATGGATTTGCGAAAGTCCAAGCGTAAATTTTTTTGAGGGAAAAGATACAAGATAAGAAAATTAATCATACTTTTGCAGCAAAATATGAAAAATCACACTAATCATCAAAATCAAATCATCATGGAAGCAGAAAATGGAAAATACATTTTTGGCGTAGTGAAAGTGGGCGATCGGGGTCAGATTGTCATACCAAAGGAAGCCCGCGAGGTGTACGACATCAAGGCTGGTGACAGCCTTTTGGTACTGGGCGACCAGAGAGGAATGGCACTTTTGAAAACGGAAATCTTCCAAGCAGCTATCGATCAGGCGATGGAGGGCCTTCCCAAATGAGAAAGCATTGGATTGACAACTTGCGTTGGGTAACGGTGCTTTTAGTGCTGTTTTACCATGTTTTTTATTTCTACAATAACAAGGGCGTCTTTGGTGGCATTGGCGGTTTCGGCGAATATCCGGAGTATAAGCAATATCAGGATGTCGTCATGTATATTCTTTATCCTTGGTTCATGCCGCTTTTGTTTTTGTTGGCAGGCATCAGTTCCCGTTATGCGCTGGAAAAGCAGTCGGCAGGGGAGTGGTTCAAGGCTCGTACTCGCAAACTTTTGGTGCCTGGCACAATTGGCCTGCTCGTGTTTCACTGGATGGTCGGTTATTTCAATACCGTTGTGGCGGCAAGACAAGGCGTGTTTGACGGCGTTCCCGTAATAGCAAAGTATTTCATCATGGCTTTTAGCGGCACAGGACCGCTGTGGTTCATTCAGGTGCTGTGGCTGCTGTGTCTTGTGTTGCTATTGGTGCGTGTGATAGACAGAAAAGACAAAATCTGGAGTTGGTGCGGTAAGGCCAATCTTGTAGTTGTCATCTTGCTGGGTGTGCTGTTTTGGGCAGGGGAGCAGACGTTGATCAAGAATCCCCGCCCCGAAAGTCTGGACGGCCTCTTGAACTTGTATAAGCCTCTCTTCTATTTGGTGCCTTTCTTGTTGGGCTATTTCGTGTTCTCGCACGACGAGGTGCTAGAAAAGCTACAAAAGGCTTGGATTCCGTTGCTGGCTTGTGCAGTCGTTGCTGGTATAGTGCTGATTGTCACAACTTTCGGTCAGGACAACACCTCGCCTCAGTATTTGGGCAGTCCGCTCAATTGCCTTTATGGTTGGTTGATGTGCTTGGCGATGATGGCTTGGTTCAAAGCGCGCTTTGACCGTACTGGTGCTTTTGCAGGTTATATGACGCGTTCCAGCTATGGTGTCTATATCCTTCATTACCTGGTGATTGCCGCATTGGGCTATATGATGAAGCAATATACCTCGTTGGCACCTTGGATGATGTATGCCATTTTGTTTGTGGCGGTAATGACGATTCCTTTCGCGTTGAATGAAATCATCAAGCGGATACCCTTCATTCGTTGGTGTGTGTTAGGTATCAAAAAGGAGAAAAGCGCATGAATACCTTATATGATAGTATCCTCGCCAAACAGGATCCAAATCAGGTCGAAGGCCTGTCGCGTTTCTTCAAGACAGGGAAGGGACAATATGGTGAAGGCGATAAGTTTTTGGGTATCAAGGTACCCTTGACCCGTGAAGTAGTGAAACACTGGTGGCAAGAGACCTCTTTCGAAGATTTGGAAGTCTGCATCGCCTCCAAATACCATGAGATGCGCCTTGCCGCACTATTGACCTTGGTGCAAATCTTCAAGCATGCCAAGAAGGAGAATGCTTTGCAACAACAATGCATCGATTTCTACCTCACGCACACGCAATACATTAATAATTGGGACTTGGTCGACCTGTCGTGTTACGAACTTTTAGGTTCATGGCTCTTGGACAAAGACAGAACTTTGCTCTATGACCTTGCTCGTGATGGCAAAACGATTTGGGAGCAGCGCATCGGGATGGTCAGCACAATGCAGTTCATCCGCCATGGCCAGTTAGATGACACTTACGCTATTGCTGACATCTTTTTGGCCAAGTCTCAACCCTTGTACGACCTTTTGCAAAAGGCTGTCGGTTGGCTCTTGCGCGAAGCTGGTAAACATGATGAGCAACGGCTGAAATATTGGTTATCAACACGATATAAATCCATGCCGCGCACGATGTTAAGGTATGCAATCGAGAAATTCTCCGAAGAAGAACGCGCCTTATTCTTAAATAACAAAACCTAAAAAACTGGCGTTTCGACAAGCTCAATGTCTTTTGGCATTATACAATTAAGATCCCTGAGCCTGTCGAAGGGCCGATATAAAAGATATGTCAGACATCCAACTCCACTACATCGAACAAGGCCAAGGCAAGCCACTCATCCTGCTCCATGGCAATGGAGAGAACTGCGACTATTTTGAGCATCAGATACCCTGTTTTGCAAGAGATTATCGCGTTATAGCCATTGATACACGAGGTCATGGTCAGTCACCGAGAGGAGAGAAGCCTTTCACCATTGTACAGTTTGCCGAGGACTTGCGCGACTTTATGGACGAAAAAGCCATCGGAAAAGCCATTCTATTGGGCTTTTCCGATGGTGGTAACATTGCTTTGACCTTTGCGCTGAAATACCCCGAAAGGGTGGACAAAATGATTGTTGACGGAGCCAATCTTTTCCCTTCAGGAGTAAAAGCGCGCTACCAATGGCCCATCGAAGTCGGTTATCGTATTGCAAAGATGTTTGCGAAGAAGTCCGAGGAAGCCAAAAAAAATGCCGAGATGCTCGGTCTTATGGTCAACGAGCCACACATTGAGCCTTCCGAATTGGCTCGACTTACGATGCCCATACTAGTTGTGGCGGGCACAAAGGACATGATAAAGGACGAACATACGCGGCTTATTTGCAACAGTTTACCCAATGCGAAATTGGAAATCATTGCGGGCGACCATTTTGTGGCAAATAAGAATTATGAGGCATTTAATACAGTAGTGGGAGCTTTTTTGAAAGAATAATGCTACATTTGCAGGCAGTTATTCCAATTCATTGAATATGAAAAAGCTCATTCTACTACTTTTTGTATTGGCTATCAATGTGATAAGCCTTCAAGCCAAACCTATCGACCGCAATATCGCCTTGACTGCGGCCCAGAAATTCGCAACGGTGCAATTTTCCATGGAGCGCGCTATGCCGCAACTCGAATATACGGGTCAGAACGAGGCGTATTATGTGTTCAACCTCAACGATCATAGCTTCGTCATCATTGCAGGCGACGATGCGCATCGTCCTGTCATTGGCTACTCCGACGAGTCGGCTTTCGATGCCTCGAATATTCCTCCAGCATTGTCCTATTATCTGGACGGCGTGACAGAGTGCATGTTACAACTGCATCAGGCAGTTGCCACTCCCGATGTGGCAGCGGAATGGAACTCCGTGCTTCAGCATGGACGGCTCATCTCGAGCATCAAAGGTCGTGGTACGGGCTATTTCTGCCAAACCAAATGGAATCAGACTTATCCGTACAATTATTGCTGCCCCGAAGACCCGGCTGGATCGGGCGGTCATGCCATTGTGGGTTGTCTTGCCACAGCCATGTCGCAATTGATGCGTTTTTGGGCCAGTCCTGCCCAAGGCATTGGCAGCCATTGCTACACCCATGAGACTTACGGTCAGATTTGTGCCGACTTCGGCAACACCACATATGACTGGGACAACATGCCCAATGTGTTGGACAACAACGCTACAGAGGCCGAAAAATTGGCCACTGGAACTTTGTGCTTCCATTGCGGCGTGACCATTGATATGGGCTATGGTCCCGATGGTAGCGGCGGCGGCTCGGGTCCAATCCCAGGCGCTATGCATACCTATTTCGACTATAGTGATTCCAATGTGCAACTCAGACGTAATGACTTTGAGACCGAAACTTGGAAGACCATGGTGCGTGAGCAGTTCGACATGGGCTGGCCGATGTATTACGGTGGCTGCGACAACGGTGGTTGCCATGCTTTTGTGTGTGACGGATACGACGACAACGATTACTTCCACTTTAACTTAGGTTGGGGTGGTAGCAGTGACGGTTGGTATCTCATCGATGATGCCCCCTACACGAATCCCGCCGACGCTATGTTCAACTTTGTTCCCTCTGAGGTTTATAACCAAACACCTTCTGCTCCCGTTGATTTCACTGCGGTTCCCGTTTCAGACACCGATCTCAAAGTGCGCCTTAACTGGATCAATCCCACTACAACCCTTGATGGTAGTCCAATAGATGTGATTGAACAAGTCTTGGTGTTGCGCGACAATGAAGTCGTCGCGACTTTGACCGATGTGGCTCCCGGTGCCATGATGGAATTCGAAGATACCGATGTGCCGCGCTATGATGTGTTTCACTATGCGGTGTATGTTGTCGCCAATGGCCGCGTCGGAAAACATGCCAATGTCATGAAAGTGATGGTTGGCCCATCTTGCAGCTGGCGTATCATTATGACTTCTAACGATACTCAAGGCTGGAAAGGTGGCATGCTCACAGTGTGTTCTGCCACGGGCCGCGAAATCACTCGAATGACGACCACCTCCTCTGCTGCAGTTCAGGTTGAACCGGAGTTGCCTTTGGGGCGTATGAGCTTTGTGTGGACGGCACCTGAGGAAACCGTCAGCCAAATGGCTTTTGTCATCAAAGATGCCAACGGGGAGACCGTGTATTCCTATTCGGGTTCTTCCGACGACTTGACTTCGGGTGTTTTCTTTGAGGCCAACAATGGTTGCGGAAATGAGATGACTTGCGACACGCCTGAAAATCTTGTCGCCACTGCACAAGGTGATGCCATTTTGCTCACCTGGGATGCCGTTGAGCATGCGGGTTATGGCTGTCAAATCTATCGTGACGATTTGCTTTATCGTCTCATTCCTTCAGGCAATGCCTTTTTGGATGAAGCGGTGGCCATGGGTGGTCATTGCTACCGTGTAAGTGTTCTCTGTGAAGGTGGCGAAAACGGTGATTCTTCCAACGAGTCTTGCGCTACGGCAGGCCCTTGTTATCCTCCCCGCAACTTGGATTTTGAGTATACAAGCAATTATAAGGTCAAGCTGAATTGGGAAGCGCCTCAGCCTAATGACGGCCTGTCGGGCTATTATCTTTTCAGAAAAGAAGGCGACGGCGAATACCATCGCATCAAGGTTTTGAATGCCACCGCGACCACTTTCACGGACAATTCCCTGTCCGAGGAAGGCGACTACTACTATCGTCTCTATGCCTATTATCGCGATTGGGACTGCACCTCATCGCCTGCCAATAGGAAATACTATCCCAATGAATTTGAGCTTCACGCCTATTATTCTTCCACAGGCATGGATGAAAATGAGGCACAGGTGAAGGTCTATCCTAATCCTGCTAAAGGCTTTGTCATAATCGAGACTGAAGGTATGATTTCGGTTTCGGTTTACAATGCATTGGGTCAGTGCTTGATACAGAGAGAAGTCGCAGAAAGCCAAACGACAATTGATTTGCAAAAGATGTCTGAAGGACTTTATCTGCTGCGTGTCAAGACGGAGAGCGGAATTATCTCCAAGCGTATCACTATTGAACACTAAACAAAAAAAACTCTAAACTCTAAACTCTAAACTCTAAACTATTTATTACCTTTGCAGCGATAATAGTTTAAAATCATGCTAAATAAAGAAAATGTACAGGAAGTCCTGAAGGACGTCATTTATTTCCCCAAGGGGGATAATATCATTGCATTGAATATGGTTGAAAACCTGATGGTTAAGGACAATGCCATCCGTTTCGACCTCGTTATGGAACATGCCAATGACCCAAAGAACGATATTTTGGTGAACGGTGCCAAGCGCACTTTGACCGAGGTTTTCGGTGAGGATATCAACATCGAAATCAAGGTGGTGGAGGAGAAAACGGCTCTTTCCAAGGTGAAGCACATCATCGCGGTGGTCTCAGGTAAGGGTGGTGTCGGCAAGTCGACTGTGGCGGCCAACTTGGCCATCGCTTTGGCGCGTGCCAACCAGCGTGTAGGTTTGATTGATGCCGATATCTACGGTCCTTCTGTCCCGATGATGTTCGGTACCGAAAACGAACGCCCTGCCGCTTTCGAGAAAGACGGCAAGACGGTGATGCTGCCGATTGAGAAATATGGTATCAAGTTGTTGAGCATCGGCTATTTTGTAGATGCCAATCGTCCCCTCATTTGGCGTGGACCTATGGCCACTAGTGCCCTTAACCAGCTAATGAATGACACCCTTTGGGGTGAATTGGACTGGATGGTGGTCGATATGCCTCCTGGAACGGGCGACATCCAGCTGACGCTGGCGCAGCAATATAATGTGTCGGGCGCGCTCATCGTAACAACGCCGCAGAAGGTGGCTTTTGCCGATGTGCTGCGTGCTGCGATGATGTTCAGGGAAGAAGCCTTACAGATTCCCATTTATGGCTTGGTGGAAAACATGGCCTATTTCACGCCTTCCGACATGCCTGAGAAGAAATATTACATCTTCGGTAAGGAGACTGGCAAGGAATTTGCCAGCCAGCTCGGTGTGCCGCTCTTGGGTCAGATTCCGATAACTGAGAAGATTGCCGAATGTGGCGATGCCGGTACGCCGCTCGCCCTTGATGCTGACTCACCGGTCACCAAGGCTTTCGACAAGATTGCACATGCGATTATCAACGCATAACTGAACAACTGAACAACTACCAACTGAACAACTGATGGAAATGGATAGAGAAACGATATTGCGCAAAGTCAAAAATGTCCTCGAACAAGTGCGTCCCTACCTCCAGCAGGACGGCGGTGATGTCAACTTCGTGGAACTCACCGACGACAACACCGTGATTGTGGAACTGACAGGAGCCTGTGGCAACTGTCCCCACAGCAAAATGACCCTGAAAAACGGCATCGAATCCGTGATGAAGAAAGTCATCCCTGAAATCAAGGCTGTCGAGCAAGTTGAGACACTTGACCTATAATTAACGGCCCTTCGACGGGCTCAGGGACCTTGGCTTTTACGGCCCTTGAAGGTGCCTGAGCCTGTCGAAGGCCCGACCTAAATTTTGAAATTCAACTAATTGTCAAACATAAAATCTAACGAAATGAAAAAAGTTCTATTCTCATTGGTGGCCATGCTGCTCCTCTCGGTGAGCGGCATCGCTCAAACCGCCCTCACATTCACAAAAGTCAACTCGGCTTCAGAACTTGAGGCCGGAACATCGTACCTCATTGTGGGCTACGACGACAACCTTGGCTATTGCGCCATGAGTTACCAGAAGTCAAACAACCGCCACGCAATTCAGGTGACGGAAGTCGGAGGCAGTATCTCCCTCACGCCGGCCACTGACCCGAGTAGCCAAACCGAGGCGCATCAATTCATTTTGATGGGTAGCAATGGTGCTTGGGAGTTCTACGATCCGTTGAGAGAAGGTTACCTTTATGCTGCCAGCAGTTCTGCTAACCAACTGAAGACGCAATCCCCTAACAACCTCAACGGCGAGTGGGCCATTGAGTTCAATGATGATGGTACGGCTGTGGTGACCGCCCAAGGCGAGAACACGCGCAACATCATGCGTTTCAACGAGAACAGCTCCAACGGCGACCCGCTTTTCAGTTGCTACAACAGCAACTCGTCCATTAATGTTCCAGTCAGCCTGTACAAGGTTGGCGGCACTTCGCAACCCAAACCCGAGCCGACCAACTACCCCACGAACTTCAGGGTTTCGGAAGTAAACGGCACGGATGTCACCCTCACTTGGACCGATGCTGTGGGTGAGCAAGTACCTGACAAGTATTTAGTGCTTGGTTCCACGGGCAACATCACCGTTCCCACCGATGGCGTGCCTGTTCCAAATGGCGAACTTGCCATGAATGTGAACTATGGTGCCCAAACCGTGACTTTCAGCGGCCTGCAAGGTGGCACCACCTATCATTTCGCCATCTTCCCTTATACCAATAATAGCATTTACATCGACTACAAGACTGACGGCACCTATCCGACGGATGATGCAGCAACGGAAGACATTGAGATTCTGATGTTTGAAGACTTCGACGAAGACCTCGGCGTGTTTACGACTTTCGATGCGTACGGCGACCAAGGCTGGCATCAAGGCTCTTACCAAGGCACGACATACGCTGTCTGCAACGGTTATGCTAATAGCACTTACAATGCAAACGAGGACTGGCTCATCAGCCCAAAACTGCAATGTGGTTTCATGGATCTCTGGATTGAGTTCCGCACGGCCATGAAGTTTGAAGGCGATCATATTGGCGTTGCTGTTTCCTTTGATTATGACGGCCAAAGCGATCCTACGGATTTCACTTGGTACAGCATTACCGATCATTTCAATTTCTCACAAGGCAACTATGAATGGGCTGAATCCGGCGCATTCAATGTGTATCAGGAATTCTATGACTATAATCCTTTTGGTGGTTTCTATCTGGCTTTCATTTACATCAGCACCAACGAGGCGGCCTCGTCATGGGAAATTGATTATGTGAGGGCTTACACTTATCATACGGAAGGTGTCAATGAGAACGAAGCGACGATGTTTAACCTCTATCCCAATCCTGCCCGTGAACAAGTGTCGTTCATGCTGGAAAGCGATGCCCAAGTCAGCGTCTTCGACATGACGGGCCGCAAGGTGAGCGAGATGAATGCCACTGCTGGCGAAGCCCAACTCGATGTCAACGAACTTGTCAACGGTGTCTACTTCATCAATGTCCGCTATGCCAATGGCACGACGGCAGTATCGAAGTTCGTGAAGTTCTAAGTAAGTAATAAGTATTTTGAATCCCCCCAACCCCCTTTGAAGGGGGAGCAGCTTCATGAAAAGTAAAAGCTGCTCCCCCTCTGAGAGGGGGATGGGGGGAGTCAAATAAAACCTACCTCTTGAAAAATTTCCTCCTCATAGCATTACTCCTTATTATAAACTGGGCCTCGGCCCAGCAGGTGGAGCCTGTGCGCTATGAGGTAAGCCGATGGAATAAGGAACAAGGCTTTCATTTTCAGTCGTTTGATGAAAAAGGTGGCCTCGTGGTTTACGAGACCGAAAAGACCGACAAGGACAAACATCGCCTATGGAACTTTGCTTGTGTCGACAGTAGCCTCTACGAGACCCGCAGCGATTTGATTCCTTTGCCCGACAAGCTTAAATTCATCGACTCGGGAAGTGATGAACAATTTGCTGCCTTCCTATTTACTAACGAGGGCAACAAAAAAGCAGCCGACTCACTGGATTTTCTCGTGGTGAGTTTCAATCGGGAGGAAAGGACTTACCAGACCTTTTGGAACAAATGGCCTGAGAAGTCGGTGCCGTTGTCGGTCGAAGTGGCTGGCGGCACGATGATGATGGCACTCAACAATAAAAGCGGCAACGGGGCTTTGCATTTCTATGACCTTTCGAACAACCAATGCCGAGTGGTAACGCCTTCCTCTGGGAGTTTGGTGCTGTTCCAAACAGAAGCCTTTCAGAAAGAACATTGTTTCGTGGTAGCTGCCAAGGAATATGTGGACAAGCACTTTGTGTCCACCTCGTTTAATGTCTATTCGTCCATGGGTAACCTGCAAAATAGTTACCAATACAAGAATATCCCCAATGCTGCTTTGGGCCGCATGGTCTTTCGTTTTGATGAGAGCAGAAACCTTGTCGTCATAGGCACTTTGGAACGAGAGACGGGACGCAAAGTCAACCTCGAAGGCGTGACTGAAAACTTTGACAAAGAGAGCCTTGGCGTGGTATGGATGCGCTTTGTTAACGGAGCCCCCGATAGTAAGGTGTATTTGTTTAAGGACATGCCTGAGATTGAGCATGCCTTGACGGCTTCCGACCGTGTCAAGTTGCGCGAAGAGAAGCTGAAACTGAGCAAAAACCAGAAGGCAACCAAAGGCGAAATCGCTTTCCAGTTCCTGACGCCGCGCTTGACCGATTTTGGCGACTTGACGGTGTTTGCAGTGGAGGCCTTCATGCCATATTACCATACGGAGACGCGCATGAGCTATGGCTATTACGGCTATTATGGTGGCTATCCGTATACTTATACCGTTTTTGACGGCTACGATTTCTTTAGCGAAATACTATTAGCCTTTGACCAAGAGGGCAACTTGAAGTGGCAGCAGTCGGTGAAGTTTGATAATGAACTTACCTACGACCTCTTTCCGCATGCCTCCGAAGGTGTATGCTTTGATGAGTTGGTGGTAGCTTCGCCTTATCATAACAACTTGCGATACACCGCTTTCGACAAAGATGCCCAAGTCCTGATGAACCAACAGACCGAGAAATTGGCTCCGAGTCATGGTGGCGACTATGTGGATGATGAGTATTTCGCTGAGATGACGAAATGGTATGGCAACCGATTCCTTATCTACGGTTCGCAAATCATCCAAAACAGCAGTCAGCCTCAGGCAAAGCGTTCGGTGTTTTATCTGCAAAAGGTTCAATATGATTGAGTTATGCTGTTGAGCTATCTGAAATATTTGTTGCGACGCAAGAGCAAATATAAAGTGCATTCGCCCTTTGTGTACGACTTTATGACCAAGGTCTTGTACGACAAAGGCCCCAATACTGATTACGATACCATGTTGAGAATCAGTCGCTTGTTGGATGGGAAGAGATACGCTACGCGTTCGCGTCGCAAAGAAGCGCGATTGCTCTATCGTTTGGTCAACTATCTTGAGCCTGAATCTGTTGTGTCGTTTGGTACGCTCTCGGCACTCAATACTACAGCATTGGCTTTAGGTAACTTGCAAACCAAGGTCTATCTCGATCACTCCGCCGACTTCCTTGAAACCATGAACTCGATGGGTGTGGTTAATGTCAACCTGTTGCGTCGCGACAAACCCGAGCCGGAGCAATTGGAGCGCCTGAGTCTCGATTATGTGTTTTTTGGGTTGAATGATTTCGGCGAGGACACATGGAACAAACTTGAGGAAGCCTACGCGCAAGCCAATGAGGAGACGGTGCTCATTTTTGAGGGAATCCATCATTCGGGTCGTACGGAGGAAGCTTGGGAAGCCATTATCGCCGATGAGGATGTCACTCTGAGTATGGATTTGTATTCTGTTGGCATTGTTTTCTTCCGCGAAGGCATTGAAAAGCAGGATTTTGTACTTAAGTATTAATGCTGAATGAGGAATGCTGAATGTTGAATTTTCAATCTTGAATTTTGAATGAAGAATATCACTTATACTAAAACTGGTGACGAAGGCAAGACCTCGTTGATTGGTGGTCTGCGCGTCGCGAAATATGACGACAGAGTAGAGTCTTACGGTACTGTCGATGAACTGAGTGCTTTCATAGGCGTGCTTTATGACCAGGAAGGCGTCACTGCCGAGATGAAAACCGTGTTGGACACAGTGCAGAACAAGTTGTTCACCATCGAGTCGCATTTCGCCTTGGATGAGAACTCTGAGGTAAAGAAGATGATTCCAGTGTTGGTTGCCGAAGATGTAGCCTATTTGGAGCACGAAATCGACATGATGAACGAGCAGTTGCCAGAGTTGAAATCCTTTGTCATCCCAGGCGGAAATCTCAAGGCAAGTTATGCCCATGTGTGTCGTACCGTGTGCCGTCGTGCCGAGCGTCAAGGTTGGCGTTTGGCAGCCCAACATCCCATCGATACACTCGATTTGAAGTACCTGAATCGGCTGTCAGATTATTTCTTTGTTTTGGCAAGATATTTTGGCTTTTTAGACAAAGTTGGAGAAAATAATTGGGAATCAAATAAATAAAAATTTGTTATTTATACAAAAAAGCCCTTGCTAGTTCCAAAAATACTTGTACTTTTGCGCCCTCAAAAAAGAGTAAAACAAAAAACGAAAATACAATGTATTGGACACTAGAATTAGCCTCAAAATTGGAAGACGCCCCATGGCCAGCCACCCGTGACGAATTGTTGGATTGGGCCTTGCGTACGGGCGCACAGGAAGAAATCATTGAGAACCTTCAGGAAATCGAAGATGAGGGTGAGATATACGAACGCATCGAAGACCTCTGGCCCGATTATCCTTCGAAAGATGATTTCTTTTTCAACGAGGATGAGTATTAATTAAGTTAGTTAACAGTAACAAAAAGACCCTTGGGTGACTGAGGGTCTTTTTTTATATTGGCGATTGAAAATAAATTCCGTTCTTTTCCCCAACAACATACATTGAGGATTTCAATACGCCGTTTTTGTCAGTCAGATTGTCGACATAAAGCGGCTTACCCAAAATGAAATGCCTGCAAAAGAAAGTGTCTCCGACCTGCCATTTCGAGTTTTCCGTTTTGGTGATTTCAAACTTTTGATTGCCAAGATATTTCAATGTGCTTTTTCGATTAGGTTGCCATGCGATTTGCAAGGCGTCACCAATGCTCAAATCATCTGCGTTGATTTCCTCGCCTTTGAAATCCCCGGAGCCGCTACCTTCCAAAAGTTGTAAATGCTCATGATAGGCGTTCCAACTTTCATAACCCACATATTGCGACAAGACATCCAAAGTGTAAAGTCTAATGAATGAACTTTCTTCCGTTCTGTCATAGCCGAAAAAGCGCTTCAAGGTTTTCGCATTGATGAATGTTTTGGATAGTTCCTTTTTGATGTCCTCCTCAAGGAAGTCGAAATCGCTTGGAGACAAGGTTTTATCTTGAAAACCAGCGCGTTTTCTGATGTCATCGCGCAAGTTGTCAAGCTCTTTTGCGCTTCTTGAAACGGAAGTCTTTGTCATGGTTGTGGCTTTGTTTGGTCTGGCAAAATTACAATAATCGGTCAGATAAGGCGGGAAATTCCTACTTTTGCATCAATAATGTGTGCCTGTATGGATGATAGTTACACTTCTGGATCATTCGGGGAAATGTCGGATGGCTTTTCCAAGTTCCACGATTATAAGCAATTGCCTTATAGAGGTGCGGGCTATAGCATTTTATTTACGGTCATCAGCGGAGAGCGCAAACTGTTTCTGAAAGCTTTGAATCGAGAGCAAGGTACCTCGGCAGAGAACCTTGCGAGGTTGCAACGCGAATACAAGATCTTTGAACAGCTTTATGGCAACGAGCATATTGTTAGGTGTATCGGTTGGTGTGAGGATGCCGAGGTGGGACCATGCATCGTCATGGAATATGTGGATGGCGAGACTTTGACCGACTATCTGAAAACCCATCCCTCCAACAAAGAGAAGAAACATGTTCTGAACGAATTGCTTGACGCAGTGGGCTTTATCCACAAGCATCAAGTAGTTCATAATGATTTGAAGCCCGAGAATATCCTTATTACCCATAATGGACACAATGTCAAGTTAATAGACTTCGGTTACGCTGACAGCGATTCCAGCATTGACAAGGCCACAGGTGGAACAAATGCTTTTGCTTCTCCTGAATTGTCCCGTCAGGAAACAACAGGTGTCGAGAGCGACATTTATTCATTGGGTTTTATCATCAAGTTGCTGTTTCCGCACCGTTATGGTTGGATTGTTCGTAAATGCCAACGAAAGGAAATCCCAGAACGGTATCAGAGAGTTTCGGAAGTAGGCAGGGCCATTCGGCGGAGTAAGATTGGTATATGGCTGGCTTTGGTTGCTTTGGCTATGGCTTTGATTGTTTTGAGTTGGCCAAAGAAAAAGGCGGAAGAAGTATCGGCTCCAGCACAAATAGAGCCTGTTCCACAAGTTGTTACGGCTCCCGACACGGCAGTTGTTGTTCAAGAGCAGCGTGATACGGTTGTGATGGAACAATCCAATCCTGTAAAGCAGAGTCACACAAAAACTAAAAAAGAGGAGCCCGTTGTTAGTAATCCTGTAGTCGTGCTGAATTTGGATTCTATACACGAGGCGTATCAGGTCTTATATAAAAGATTTGAAAAGGAAATCCAAGATGGGATGAAAAGCGGTGTAATCGCATACTGGGATTATGGAGAGATTTATAAAGACCGTTTTGTGTTGGAAATGGAAGAATTACACAATTCGATGAGACCTAAGGATTTGGCATGTCAAGCTCAATTTGAGACAGATTTCAAGGTGGTTTCCAAGGAACTTGTCTCAAAAATTTCTGGATTGTATGTTGGAAAGTTGCCCTCTATTGGATGGGTTGGCCAAGAAAACCCGAGGAAAGCGGATTCGTTGCGTATAGAGTGCCAAAAGCTTTATTTCAACATAAATAAAGACTTACCTTTAGAAAGGTTGTTACAAGGAAACTGAAAAACAAGTACTGAAAAGTACCAACTATAATTTAGCCGAATCCCCTACTTTTGTAACGGGAAAGGCAGTGCCGGTTTTTTTTGGTGCAAGTAGCATTTTTTTCTTTGCAAGAATGAAAAATGCGTATATTTGTGGCCTATAATCGGTAGCGATACCACCTGTCTGAAAGTGAGAATCTCGCAAATTTGAACGAAACAAGGCAGGGCAGATGCGCTGCGTGCCCATATAGCACGCACTGCTTTCCTTATCTTTGTTTCGGGCATGCGAGAGCCTTCACTTCAAGATAGGATTGGGGTGCGGGCTTTTTTGTTGCCTTTTCCCCAAACGCGAACGATGCAGCGGAAGCCGAAAAGCTATTAGAGTAGGCGAGAATAAAAAGTTGTGCCCGACACGGAATTAGGGATTTGAAAATGAAGAAAACAATTATTACAGCGGCAGTAATGGCTTTCCTGATGGGAGGCTTCTGCACCACGGTTTCGGCTATGGAAACCAAATCATCTGCAAGGACGGAAATTGTTGCAGGTGATGATTGGGACAAGGTGCTCAATGAGTACGAAAAGTATGTCGACCAGTACATCAAAACCTACAAAAAAGCGATGAAGGGCGACATGTCGGCAATGAGCGAATATGTCAAATTGGCTGAAAAGGCGCAGGAACTCTCAGAAAAAATTGACAAAGCAAAAGGAGAGATGAGCGATGCCCAAATGAAGCGTTATCTTAAGATAACCAAAAAGATGAATGACGCATTGCTGGAGAAAAATTGACACTTGTGTTTGTTGGTCTGAGGGTGATAAAAAAACAACCTTTATCACCCTCAGACCGATAAAACGAAATGAATTAATTGTCTAATTAAATAGTTGCGCCCGACACGGATTTAGGGATAAGAAAATGAAAAAACTAACTTTTGTTTTGATGGCTGTTGTTGCAATGGCTTGTGTATCTTGTGGAGGTACCAAAGCGAATGAGGAAACTAAAGCGAGCGAGGAAACCAAAGCATATAAGAAAAGTTTCGATTGTAAACCAAAAGTAAAAGGAACATTTGCTTGGTATTACAATGTGGAGAATGTGAATCTAAGTTTTGAGCAAATTAACAATGATGAGTTTTTAATCATTGCGAGATTTGATGTGGTGAAAAATGAGGAAGATATCAAAAATGAAATAGGGAATCTAACACCCTTGTGTACAAACGGGAGTGATCATTGGAGTTACGATTGGGGGAATGATGGATACTACAGGTGGGGCTGTTGTTTGAAGGTGCTTGACCCGCAGTTCAAGGGAATTTGTACTCTGGATGATGTTGATATTAATCCTTTGTTGGATCATTTTATAAATCCAGGGGATAAATTTGAGGTGGAATGGAAAGAAATAGTTAAGGAATACTATTCTGGTTACGAAACACTCATGAAATATGTTAATGGAGAACTTGAGGGCGACCCTCATACAGAGGTGGTGATAGGTGGAGGCGTATGGAGTGGAGGTATAGAAACGAACTATAAGTAATTCAAATTGATATAAAAGATTAGGAAATAATAACAATCTGATAGAACAAGAAGTTGCGCCCGACACGGATTTAGGGATAAAAGAATGTCAACTGAAGAAAAAAAGGAAAACAAGTTGGTGAGGGTCCTCATCACATTGTTGTGGCTGGTCATCTCTGTTGGAGTTGATATAGTAGCCATAATCATGGAAGAACCTATTGTAGGAGCCGTCATTGAAGCTGTATTTGGCATTGTCACATTTTGTGTTCCTTATCTGCGTAAGAAAGGCTCATATACAAGATGGTTTGGTTTCTTGGCATTGCTCTCTGCTGTAGGTTTGATTGCTTACTCATTTGGGTTTTAATTAAACAATCCATAGTTATGAAAAGATTGGTTTTATTGTTCCTGTCCATGATGTTGCTTTGCCAATTCGTCATGGCTCAATCCTCGGATCATAATCCTGTGTTTGACGAGTATGATGAGGCAACTCCAATTATGGGTAAGTATTTTTCGGTGAAAAACGGAGAGAAACATGCAGTTGCAGATGCTTCTGGCAAGATTATCAGCGAGTGGGTTGATGCGGTTATTCCTATAGACAGTCATTATACCCAATTGGTGAAAGTCAACGGTAGGAATAAAGCTTGTGCTATTATGAGTGAAAGCGGAAAAATGCTCACTGGATTTGATTTTGCTTGGGTTTATACGATGGATGCTGATGGATTGATTCCAGTCAAATTGAATCAGGATTGGCGTGACATCAAGCTGAAACTGATAGGGGACAAAATATATATTGTGGGTGACAAATCAGAAGGCATGTATGCCATTAAAGACCAAAAGACGAAAAAGATGGGCATCATGTCTGAAACTGGAAAGATAATCGTTACCCCAAAGTATGATGAAGTCGGAGATTTCCATGAAGGGATGTGCAGAGTCTGGATTTTGGAGAAAGGGCACGGCTTTATCAACACAAGCGGAACTTTGGTTGTTCCATGTAAGTATCAACAAGTGTATGATTTCGGATCCATTGAAGGTCTGTCAAATAAATACACGGTTGTTTATGATTTTTGGGGTAATGCTTTTTATATTGACAAAAACGGCAAACATGTCAGCGAGGAAAAAGTTGCCAGAGATAGTTATGATAGTCAAAGGAGCAACTCTTGGTATTAAGTGTTTGAACTGTGGACAATCTTGGATGAAACAAAACCGTTTTAATAATGGGTATAATTACAAGACCTTTGAGGAAACTTGAAGGTCTTCTTTATTTCTCTAAATCCCGCATAAACTGTGTTTTATAGAAATAAACAGCTTTATATTTCTAACTTTGATAGCATCATTTGACAAAACGAATACAGCGGCATGGGTCAAAGCCTGGTTACTTTGGATGATTTTGCCAAGCAGAGGAATTATCCCCGTTTGTGGAAACGAGCCCTCAATGGAGACTGGAGAGCGCAAAAGTGTATTGCGGACACGATTTACTCGGAACTGTATTTCAGGCATCTTGACACTGATGGCGAAACCATGATGAGGTATTATCTGAACTTGGCCGAGCACGACAATGTGGGCGCACAAGAGAGCCTCTTTTTCATCTATAGTAGGGATCAAGTAGGTGTCGGACTTGGTAAGAAGAATTTGAGCGAGGCCATCAAGTGGGGTATGAAAGCGGCTCAGAACGGCTGCGTAAATGTCCAAGCTTTGCTTGCCAACGCTCTATTAGAAGGAAGTTTTGAAGGTGAACCTGTCGAACAAGACCGGGAAAAGGCAATTCTTTGGCTTAGAAATGCTGCAAAAAAAGGCTATAAGAAAGCCATGAAAAAACTTGCCGAACTTGGCATGTAAGGATTTGTTTGGTGGGTTTTACAAAGAAGAAGAGTACTAAACCGAAATTGCTTGTAAATTGTTGGTAACGACTGCGTTTTGGATTTTTTTTGTATTTGCCGCTTCTTTTGAAAAGCACTAAAACAATCGTATATTCAACGAAATGAAGAACTTACTAAAAACGCTATTCTTGTTTGTCGCTCTCTTCGCCTTCATGCAAGGCGTTTGGGCTCAGACCTTCATCACCGATGTGATGATCATCTCTGGCAACCAAAGCCAAACCGATGGTTACAAAACCCAATACCAAAATGAGGGCTGGACGGTTATCGACAACGACCTGAACGCGGGTGCAGGCGGCAACTTTATATACTTGCTCTATAAGACGAATGAAAGTTCGGGAAGCAGTGGCACAGCCGTCACGGGTTTCTATCTCAAAACAGGGAATGACGATCATCCCAACACCATAACCCAAGACGGACACACCTACAGCCTCGTTACTGCGGTCGGTGCCTACGACCTCAACTATGGTGCTGGTGGTGCCTACATCTTTCTCTATTACACCAAGGAAGCCTTTTCGCCGAATCGTGTGGTCACCGACATCTACTTCAACAACAACTCAAACGGTGCGCTGGGAGCCAATGGCGGTTCCTCGGGATTCGACCTCAACAGCGGTGCGGGCGGCGACTACATCTACATGCATGTTGTCACCATCACTACAGATGGCATTATTGACGTTTACACGGAAACCCAGTTGAGGGATGCGGTGATGCTCAACGATGCCAACATCCGGATGATGGCCGACATCAATATCAGTTCGGAGGTTGAAGTCAACAACAACCGTACGGTCACGCTCGACCTGAACGGTCACACGCTCGACCGTGGCTTGAGCAGCGCCACCAATTACGGCCATGTGCTGAAGGTCATCAACGGCAGCACACTCACCATCAACGATGCCAGCGGCAACAACAGCGGCATCATCAAGGGAGCTTACACGGGAGTAGGTGGAGGCATAAGCAACTATGGCACAATCATCATTAACGGTGGCACCATCCGCGACAACCATAGCGGCACCAAGGGCGGCGGCATTAACAACCACAACGGAGCCTCGCTCACCATCAACGGCGGTGTCATCACGAATAACGAAGCGCATTATCATCAGTAGAGACGGTGTGCACACCGTCTCTACAAACGGGATGCCCCCTGGCGTTTATGTATTGCGCCTCTTCAATGACGAGAAAGTGAAGACACAAAAGATAGTCATTCAATAGACTGGTAAACAGATAGAAAAAGGACTCTTAGGATATCTAAGGGTCTTTTTTTCTTCTTTTATTGTTTTTTGTCTTTTTTTTGGCACGCTTTTTGTTTTTGAATTGGGCAGAGCTAATAATTACTCTTTTATTTTGAATATTCAAATCAAAGATGTATATTTGCGGCTGAAAAAGTAAAATAGCGGATGCCGAAAAGCTTATGAGTAGGCAATAAATTAAAGGTTGCGCCCGACACTTATTTAGGGATTATGAAATGAAAAAGTTTATTATTTCTGCAGTAATGGCTCTCCTGATTGGCGGTTTTGCCTTCACGGCTAATGCTCAAGGAGAAGTAGAGAAAAAAGGTACCTCACAATTAAGTACCCCAGCACCAGCACCGAAGTTGGATAAAAAAACTGATAAGGGTGCTATTGAAGGACAACAAAAAGCCGCTAAAAAAGCTGAAGAAAAAGCTCAGGCTGAAAAAGAATCTAAGGAAATTACCACTTTGATTACTAACTTTGAGAAAAAAGTCGACCAATGCATCAATGAACGCAAGAATAGTAAAAGCGAAAGGAACAATTTTAGTAAGTATCTCGAGGAGGCACAGGCTCTTAATGCTCAGATTGAAAAATATAAGAAGGCCAAGAAGCTGAATGATGCGCAAAAGGAAAAATACGATATGGTATACACCCAAAAGTATCTGCCTTTATTCCAGAAATAAAAAGTAGGTAGAATTATCTCATCGGAGGGCAAAGAGGAAGTTTTTCCTTTTGCCCTCCTTTTTGGTGTTTTTCTCGAAATACAAGTTTCACAAATGCCGTCGCCTTTGTTCCATAGACTTCGCCTCGTTGCCCAAATCACCCGAGGCCTTTTTCTTACCGATTGTAAGCGTTCGGTTTGGGGGCGGTTTTGGCAACTGTTTTCCAGATTCACCTGGGAACTGCCTCAGACCCTTGTGGGCTGGCTGTATTCCCTAGGGCGGGTCTTGTTTGGCCAGGCTGATCGTGTTGATACCTTTGGAGGCATCACCTTTGTGACGAAAAAGGACAACAAATTTGGTAGGGGTGTGTCGCTGGGCACTTTCATCGACCTATGGAGCGCCTCCTGGATGCAGGGTGAAGGGGATAATTATATCCTAGGCAACCAGATTTGTATGCATGAGTTCGGGCATACCGTCGACAGTCAGCGTATTGGCTGGGCTTATCTGTTCGTCATCGGCCTGCCCAGTCTGTTGAGCGCCATGGGCAAAGGCGACCATAACGCTTTTTGGACGGAAACACGAGCCAACCGCCACGCCAAAAGGTATTTTGGCAAGCATTACAACCTAGCATGGAACGAAACTGGATATCCTACAAAGTACTTAGCTTAAATCACCTTCTCATTCACCACCCTCCATTCACCAGGCTGTAAGTCCCCAAGTGAAATATTCCCAATTTGAACACGAATGAGGCGCAAAGTGGGAAATCCGACAGCGGCGGTCATGTGGCGCACTTGCCGATTCTTGCCTTCGATGAGGGTGAGACGTACCCAGCTGGTCGGGATGTTGGCGCGATAGCGGATGGGAGGCACCCGCTCCCAAAGGTTTTCTGGCGGGTCTACCATCTGAGCTTGGCAAGGTTTGGTGCGATAGCCTTTGATGTTTACCCCTTTTTTCAACTGATTGACAGCCTCTTGCGTGATTTGTCCATCGACTTGTGCAAGATATGTGCGAGGATGTTCATATTTTGGATCCAACAGTTTCTTGATGAGCCCTCCATCATCGGTAAGCAGTAAAGCTCCCTCGCTGTCATGGTCGAGGCGACCGGCGGCATACACGCCAGCAGGGAAACCGAATTCGTTGAGCGCCCGATGTCCGGCTTCGGGAGTGAATTGGCTGAGCACGCCAAAAGGTTTGTTGAAAAGAATCACCATAATCAATCTGCAAAGACAAATCAGATGCAAAAATACATTATTTTAGTGACAAAAAAATAGTGAGTTATTGCTCATTTTGGCACATTTTTTGTAAAAATCACAAGGTAAAAGTATATGTTTGCAGTTGAAAGAATATAGTTTAGCGGAAGCCGAAAAGCTTACGAGTAGGTGAAAAAAATAATGGTTGCGCCCGACACTCATTTAGGGATTATAAAATGAAGAATTTTATTATTACCACAGTAATGGCTCTGTTGATTAGCGGCTTCGCATTTACCGCTAGTGCACAGGATAGGAGAAATAATCCAGCCGTAAAATCAAGGGCAAAAATTGAAAAGGAGGAAAAAACTTCGAACAAAAAGCAGGATTTGAAGCTTAATGTAAATAAGAATTCCAAGAAAGTCCATGCTGATCCCGAACAAAAAGCAATACAAGAGAATAATGAGTTGCTCAATGAGTTCGTGAAAACAGTCGACAAGTGTGAAATAGAGCACAATAAGAAGCATGACGAAAAGAACCAGTTTAGTCAGTATGTAGAAAAAGCCTTGAGGTTGAGTACAAAGATTAACACAAAGTTGCTGACCGATGCGCAAAAGGCAACTTTTGAGGCGAGCAAAGCCAAGCTTAATGGCTTCCTTAAGAGATAAAAGTAAGGGTATAATCATATCAAAATGGGCAAGGGAAAAATTTTTCCTTGCCTTTTTTATGCCAATACCAAGCTACAAGTTTCATAAATGTCGTTGCCTTTGTTGCATTGATAAATAAAATCCGTATCTTTGCCGTTTGAATGATAATTGTGCCATAGGCATAAACGACCATGCGAAAAGTTGTAACCAATGCGGATTTGAAAAAGGCTTTCGGCATGAAAGGCTTCTTCGGCACTTGTGTGGCGGGGGTTGCCTACGGTTTTCTCCGTTTGGGCAAAATCAACCGATTGTTCGATGGAGCCGCTGATTATCAAGGCCGTGAGTTTGCCGATCATTTGCTTGAAAACATGGGCATCACCATCGATGTCAGCCCCGAACAATTGGAGAGCATTCCCAAAGAGGGCGGTTTTGTGATGGTCAGCAACCATCCTTTCGGTGGCATCGAAGGCGTGATGTTGTTGAGTGCCATTGCCAAGGTGCGTCCCGACTTCAAGTTGATGGCCAATTTCATCCTGTCGCATATCCCGAACCTCAAGGAGTGTTTCTTCTCGGTGAATCCTTTCGAGAAAAACCCTGAATGGAAGAGCAGTGTGGGCGGTATCAAGGGTGCTATGATGCACATTGCCGCAGGCAATGGCTTGGGTGTGTTTCCTGCGGGTGAGGTGTCGCGTTACCATGGTCACGACTTCCCGGAAGACTTGCCGTGGAGCACTTCCATTGCCCGAATCATCAAGAATGCCAATGTTCCGGTGATACCTGCGTATTGGGACGGCCGTAACTCGAAATTGTTCTATTTTGAAGATAGGATTCACAGCATGTTGGGCACATCGCGCCTGACCAAAGAATTAATCAACAAACACGATACTTGCTTCAACTTGCAGATTGGCAAACCGATTCTGCCCGCCGAAATAGCCACTTACGAGAAACCTGCCGAGCTGGCGGCCTATCTGCGTAGCCGTTCATACGCCCTCGAAGCCAATATTCCCCCAAAGCCAGTGGAGAAGAAGACCGTGAAACAAGCTGAGATTGATGACCCAAGCGAGTTGTCGCTCATGTTAGCTGAATTGGAGGCTATCCGCGAAAAGTCTTTCCTTTTCTCTGCTTCCGATTTCGAGTGCTATTTGGCAGATTATGAAGATATTCCGAATCTTATCCACGAAATCGCGCGTTTGCGCGAGGAGACTTTCCGCGCCATCGGTGAGGGTACAGGCAAGAACCTCGACCAAGACGAGTTTGACTCGCATTTCAAGCATTTGATCCTTTGGGATAAGGCGAAACAAAAGATTGTGGGTTGCTATCGTCTTGGCATCGGTAGTGAGATTGTCCCGAAGTATGGTATCAAGGGCTTCTATGTCAGCACATTGGTCAATTTCAGCGAGTCTTTCATTCCGTATTTGGAGCATACCATCGAGTTGGGTCGTTCTTTTGTTGCGCTCGACTATCAGAAAGAGGTGCTGCCGTTGGTGCTGTTGCTACGCGGCCTTTCGGATGTGGTGGTGCGTTACCCCAACATTGAGCATTTCATCGGTCCGGTGAGCATCAGCAGTTGGTATCCTAAGTTCTACCAAAGCATGATTGTGAAGTATGTCACGGAGAAGCATCCTGTGAGCGACGACCTCGCCCACATGGCCACGCCGATGACACCTTTCCGCGAAGATTTCCTGAAAGTGGATGCTGATGTGCTGATGAAGTGCAACATGGAAAGCATCGACAAGTTCGACAAGTTCATGTTTCGCTTGAGCAATGGTCAATACCGTCTGCCTACACTGTTCAAGAAATACCTGAAACTGAACGCCAAGTTCCTCTGTTTCAATGTCGATCCTGATTTCAACGACACCCTCGACTCGCTCCTTTTCCTCACCTTCACAGATTTCCCTGAGGATGAAGTGATGCCGCTCTTCCGCGACAGCAATGATGAAGAGAAGGAAAATGTCAGGAAGCGTTTCGGATATATTTGACTATGACATATGACAATGACTATGACCGCTTTTACACTTAGTAGAAGCGGTCATTGTCATTGTTACTGGTCATCGTCTTCCTCGATGGTTTGGGCGAAGAAACTGAAGTTCACCTTGCCGTAATGCCGCTGTTCCATGAAATGAGGATGCTCCTCAAAATTTTGGTATTTATCATGCTCTAGAACAAACATGCCGCCTTCACGCAACAGGTTGTTGTCGAATATGAGTTGCACCAAAGTGTCGTAGTGTTCACAGTCGTAAGGCGGGTCGGCGAAGATGAGGTCGTATTGCATCTTGTGCTTTTCGAGGAAGCGGAACACATCGGAGCGGACTACGAGCAACTCTTTCATGCTGAGTTTATTGGCCGTTTCGCGAATGAACTTCACGCAGCCGAAGTCCTGGTCGACGGAAACCACTTTTGGGCAACCTCTTGAGACCAATTCGTAAGAGATGTTGCCCGTGCCGGCAAACAAATCCATGGCTTCGGTTTCCTCAAAATCGAAGTGGTTTTCGATGATGTTGAACAAGCTTTCCTTGGCCATGTCGGTGGTGGGGCGAACTGGCAGGTTGGTTGGGGCAGTGATTTGCCGCCGTTGGTATCTTCCTCTTATGATTCTCATCTTAGTGCTTGATAAAGAATGAAATAGTACTGGAATGGCACTTTGTCCGCTGACTTGCTCATTTGCAATGCATGTGGGTCATCCACAAAGTGGAGGTCTTTCACATAACGCCCGCAAAGGTCGATGATGTCCGAGGCGGGACGGATGAGGCCTGCGAAACATACTGGAGTATCTTGTCCCGATACACCATTTTGTTCCATGGCAAAAAGCAGGAAATAAGCGAAATCTTCTTTTGTGATGAACTTGAAATTGTTGAAGAACAAAAGTTTACCATCTTTCTTGATGAGCATGTCGAAGTCGCGGTTGCGGACATTGGCGAAAACGCCGTTGGCCTCCTTATTTTGCATTATGCTGTTGATGAACACACTGCTTGAATGGACGCTACTGGCATTAACCCATTTGGCCAACACCTTGTCTTGCAGGGCTTTCGAAAAGGCGAAGACATTGTAGCATTGTGCAGACTCCAATTGTTCTGAAACGATGGCGTATCCTTCTGGGATTTGAAAACCAAAGTCAAGGTATTTGGCTTGATCTGCCTCGTTGAACAAAGGCTTGGGAACGAGGGTACAGTAACGATTGTCTGTGATGCTAATAACCGATTGGAAGGTCTTGTTGTTCAACCCTTTCGATTCCAAAGCGCGTTCCAAGGTGCGGAAAAGGTCGTCGCTGTCGGCAAGCAAGTCCGACTGGTAGCATTCCAAGGCGACTAACTTTTGTGTGGCGGTGTCGAGAAGGGCAAAAGAAAGACCACCCAATGAACATTGGATGGCCATTCTGTATTGCGATGACTTCTCGGCATCAAACTCCTCGTTGTATTGGGAGATATAAGGATTCAACGATGCCGTCATTCATCCTAAACATTTAGAGTTTCTCCCAGTTACCCTCGGTGGAAGCTTCTTCCATGGAGCCGACTTTCAGACCGGCATAACGCTGGATGCTTTCCTTTTCAGCCTTAAGGTTGTCAACACGCTGTTTCCATTCCTTTTCGCTGAAATTGTCGCCAGGAGTGCCCAGATAGACTTCATAAGGTGTGCGGGCTTCAAAGATCGGGACTTTGATACCGCTGCTTTCCTTAGTGCCAGCTTCAAGTTCGAAATACTTTTGCGGTTGGCTGAAAGGTACCACCTTTATGTCGTTGATATTGAAATTGGCACGACCAGTTTTGAGGGAGTCCATTACTTTTACGAATCCAATGGTGTCGTAATCAGTATAATAAGTGGAGTCTTCCATGTTTTGCTTTGAAATCATTTGCACCACAGGAATCTCTGCGGTTTGGCAGAATTTAATCAGGGTGTCGAAATTATCCGTGTACTTGTTGTTGGCGTTTTTGTAAAGCACCTCGGCGTTACGGATGTCGATAAGGCGCTCAATCACTTGGACTTCACGGGCTTTCTGCTCGGTATTGAACTTGATAGGAGCTTGAATGCTCTTCACGACTTGCCATGCTAAAAGTACGATGATGGCAAACAGAACGATGTTGATGACGATGGATAATCCTTTTTTCATTGTAGTATGATTTTCTAATTATTTTCTACTAGGTCTGATTGGCGGCAAAGTTAGGATTTTTTCTGTTATGTAGGACAAAAAATTTCGCTTGAAATTAAAAATGGATTTTGTGGAAATTTAAATATTTGTCGTCCAAATATTTACGGATTTTATCGGCGAGGACGATAAAGACTTGGAGCTCGTTTTTTTCCAACCATAAGGTAGCGTCATCGTCTCTGTTGATGGCTTTTGCAAAGGCCAGATTGACCTCAAAATGGTTTTTGATGAGCCATTCTTCAGCTTTTGGCTCCTTGTCGATGACGCTGTCGATGGCGGCTAGGTGTGGGAAACCGTGCTCCATCAGCCAGTCCTTGGCCTTGGTGTCGCCTTGAATGGTGTGGCTCAAGGCACCTAGTTCGGGATAGCCGTTACGCATCAGCCATTCGAAGAACTCGTCGCCCTCTGGCTCAAAGGTACAGCCGAACGCCATCAGTATTTTTACGGGGTAGTGGGTCATAGTTATTCTTTAATGAGTTTTGAGGCCAAAATCTTGTCAATGATGACTTTATCTCTATAAGTATGAAAGAAAATGCTCCATTTTTTGTTATGGGTCACAAGCACTTTTTCTCTTTTGCTTTTGCTGTATTTCTTGGCAATTTTCCACTCGGTAACCTTTATGCTATCCGCAAGAAAAGTCAATGAGAGCATTTCCGCATAAAGTTCAGCCGCGTAACGCTCGGCGTGTTCGCGGCTGTTTTTTTCGACAATGAAATCCTTAATCTGCTCAATGTCTTTCTTTACTACATTACGAATCTGGATTTCATACCTTTTCATAATGCTCCCTTATTTTCTCATTCAACAGGTCTTGAAATTCCTCAAATGAGAAACATCCTTTCAAGGTTTTGGGGTAAGCTTTTTTCTTTTGGCGAGAAGAAGTGGTTGAGTTGGTTTGCCTTATAGTTGTCGTTGTGGTTTGCATACAATGGGTACTTTTAAAGTGCAAAAGTAGAACTTTTTTGATTGCTTGCCAAGATTTCATGCTTTTTTTCCTACCTTTGCACAAATAATTAGAAGCAAATGAAAACCAAGCAAGAAATAGTTGAAAACTGGCTACCGCGCTATACAGGTTTGCCGCTGGAGAAGTTTGGAAAGTATATCCTGCTGACCAATTTTCAGAATTATGTGGATCGCTTTGCCGAATGGCAAGGTGTTGAAGTCGTTGGGCGCGACCGTTCCATGCCCTGTGCTACCGATGGCGAAATCACCATCATCAACTTCAGCATGGGCAGTGCCAATGCCGCTACCATCATGGACCTGCTGAGTGCCATTCAACCCAAAGCGGTGTTGTTTCTTGGCAAATGTGGTGGCATCAAGAAAATCAACAAGGTCGGCGACCTGATTCTTCCTATTGCTGCCATCCGTGGTGAAGGTACCTCGAATGACTATTTCCCGCCTGAAGTGCCTGCACTACCGGCATTTAGCCTCGAAAAAGCCATATCCACCACCATTCGTGACTATGGTCGTGACTATTGGACGGGAACGGTCTACACCACCAACCGCCGTGTTTGGGAACATGATGACGAGTTCAAGGACTATCTCCGCAAGATTCGCTGCATGGCTGTTGATATGGAAACCGCCACCATTTTCACAGTCGGCTTCCACAACGAAATCCCGACAGGAGCCTTGCTGCTCGTGTCCGACAACCCCATGGTGCCCGAGGGTGTTAAGACCGAGGAAAGCGACAAGGTGGTCAGCAAGAACTACGTCGGCGAGCACCTGCGCATTGGCATAGATTCGTTAAGGCAACTGATTAATAACGGTATTACCGTCAAGCACTTGAAGTTCTGATGACTTACGACCAGATTCTTTCCGACATTCATAAGAAAAACTTCGCGCCCATCTATTTCTTGACGGGTGAGGAACCGTATTTCATCGACATGATTTCGGACACCATCGAGAACGAGGCCTTGGATGAGGCTGACCGCGCCTTTAACCAAATCGTGCTCTATGGCCGTGATGTGGATGTGGAGACCATCGCTAATCATGCCCGCAGCTTCCCGATGATGGGTGAGCGCATGGTGGTCATCGTCAAGGAAGCGCAGGATGTGAAAGATTTGGAGAAATTTGAAGCTTATCTTGATACCATTCCCGAGACCACGCTTCTTGTTTTTGCATACAAGTACAAGAAGTTCGACAAGCGCAAGGCCTTGGCCAAGAAGATTGACAAGAAGGGTATTTGGTTTGAGTCGAAGAAGTTGTACGACAGCAACATCCCTGGCTGGATTCAGAACTACTTGAAGGCCGATGGCTACAGCATCACGCCGAAAGCTACGCAAATGTTGGCCGATTTTCTTGGCACCGACCTCCACAAAATCGCCAACGAACTGAAAAAACTTACCATCGCGCTGCCCAAAAACAAAAGCATCGATGACGCTGATGTGGAGCGCAACATTGGCATCTCGAAGGATTACAATGTATTTGAATTGCAGAACGCCATCGGAAGCCGCGATGTGCTGAAAGCCAACCGCATCGTGAACTATTTCGGTGATAATGGCAAGGACAATCCTCTGTTGGTCACGGCGATAACGCTTTATGGCTATTTCACCAAAATCCTGAAATTGCATTTTGCTGCCGACAAGTCGCAGGGCGCTTTGGCAAGTATGTTGGGCGTCAATCCTTATTTCGTCAAGGATTACCAGTTGGCTGCCCGCAACTATCCACCTGGCGCCTGCATCCGCTGTATCTCCATCCTTCGCGAGTTCGACATGAAGTCGAAGGGCTACGAGAGCGGCGAGGTGAGCGAGAAGGACTTGTATAGAGAGATGATTTTTAAACTAATGCATTGTTGAATCGGCCCTTCGACGGGCTCAGGGACCTTGACTTATGAGAATTGTAGCACAACGAGTAACTCACGCATCCGTCACGATTGACGGTAAAGTGAAATCGGAAATCGGTTTGGGAATGTTGATTTTGCTTGGCATCGAGGAGGCCGACAACGAAGAAGATGTGGATTGGCTTTGCCAAAAGCTTACGAAACTCCGCATTTTCAGCGATGAAAACGATGCTATGAACTTGGACATCAACCAGGTAGGAGGTTCGTTCCTAGTGGTGAGCCAGTTCACACTCCATGCCTTGACCAAAAAAGGCAACCGTCCGAGTTTCATCCGTGCCGCCCGCCCCGAAGTGGCTATTCCTCTTTATGAACAGTTCCTGAAACGCCTCGCTGAAATCTCAGGTCGCGAAGTACAAAGCGGTGAATTTGGTGCCATGATGGCCGTAGAGCTGCTTAACGATGGACCGGTGACCATTTTGATGGACTCGAAGTGGAAAGAGTGATTTTTTTCACGCAGAAAACGCAGAATTCACAGAACCTGTCGGACATATTCTTGTCGTCGCTTCGCGCTTCACACAATTCAGCGGATTCTGCGTGCGAATATTATTCCACCACAATTTTCCGCGTTTCGCCGCCCAAAGTCACAAAATACATTCCTTGCGGCAATACTAATTTTTCTTTTCCCTTGATTTCCTTGGTCAGGATGGTTTGGCCGAGGGCATTCGTGACTGTCATATTGCCTGTGCCTTCAATGATAATATATCCCTTGGCAGGATTAGGATAGACTTTGAAGGTGCTTCTATGGTTCTCGCAAAGATGATCATAGGGCATCGTGCAATAAACCGCTTCAGGACTCACTGGCGAGGCATAATGCGATCTTGTTTCCTTCTTGCGTTGAGTGAAAATATAGGAGGTGCTTGGCATTAAGCCTTCAAATACTGGAGATGGTTGCCACTCGCTGCCATTGATGTTATATTCACCATCTTCTATAGCAACAAGAGTTATGCTTGTATCGGTGTTGCTCTCCATTTGTGGAGCTTCGGGCATGGGCTGTTCCGCTTTTTTGATAGGGCCAAAAAGAGGTGAAATTATGGCTCCTGTGCAGTTTTCGGCCGTGACTTGCACACAGACTTTCTCGAAAATGTCATCTTCGGTCAAAGTGTAGGTTGAATAGACAGCTCCTTCGATAGCTGTTGTGTCTCTTCGCCATTGGTAATGCAACTCTCCTAAATCAGGAATGGATGGCGTAGAACCCAAATTTGTTTCGGCGGTCAATGTTTCTCCGAAGAAAGGTTCTCCAGAAATATTGACTTCGCCTGTTAAAGTGGGTATAATGCTGTCATATAAAACACTTTCGATTGCACCGTAGGCATTCAATCGCCTTCCTGAGGCAACCAAACCATCGAGCGAAGGCAAGTGGTCGGCACCGTTAAGAAGGTGATGCCTCACTGAAAGACAGAAATTTGCTGGGTCGTTTTTGCATGCTATCATCATCTCCTCGGGCAGGGCAGCATACATCAGCGCAATGGTTCCAGAAACTTGTGGAGTGGCCATTGAGGTTCCAGTCATATTGCCGTAATTGTTGTTAGGAAGTGTAGAATAGATAGATGTGCCGGGTGCACCAAGGTCGATGTTGTTGACACCATATCCAGCGTTTCCATATTTTTCGTCGGAAGAAGTGGTGTTGGTGATGCCTATGAGATAATTTCCAGGACAGGCGGATGGGACATCACCCACTACATCAACATTCACATTCATGTTGGGACCGGCGCCGCAACTTAAAATGCCGACATTACCCATTTCGTCGTACATTGAGCACCAGATGGGGTAATCGTCAGGATTCCCGTAATCTACGCCAAAGGACGAATTGGTGGCTACAATAAAAGCTCCTTCTTCTCCATCAGTTTCATTGTACCGCGCTCGCATCTCCAAAACATAGGAATAGGCTTCTACGACGATAGACTCGTTACTCGAACTACCGCCGATGGGCATGACTTTCACATTCCAATTCACGCCGCAAACGCCTTTTCCATTGTTTCCGACAGCACCGATGATGCCCGAAACATGAGTGCCATGGTTGTTGCTGCCGACATAGCCGTTGTGGTTGTAAGCATTCCAACCGTGAAAGTCATCGATATAGCCGTTACCATCGTCATCGATGCCATTGTTGGGGATTTCATGAGCGTTTTCCCAGCAATTCAGGTCTTCATGGGTCCAATCAGCACCTCCGTCGATGACTGCAACCACGATGGTGTCGCCAGTCGCCGTGACACCGCCTGTGGTAAATTCCTCCCAAGCTTGCGGCAGGTTCATAATGGCAGGAGCCCATTGTTGGCCAAAGAAAGGATCGTCTGGAATCGATTCGCGTAATGTGATGTTGGTATGGTTGTTTTGGATGACACGCACATCAGCATTGGCGTTTAAGCGGCGCATTTTGTCTTCTCTAAGCTCTTTGCTGTCGTTGATTTCGAAAAGCCAGATATTCAGCCTTTTGGACAGTTGTCTTTTCGGAATGATTCCAGTATTGGACTTGGCGGCAAAGTCTGCAGCATCCACATCTTGCTCTAGCCAGATGATGAATTCGTTTTCCACATAGGTGGTTGATTCTTGGCTTTGCTCTGGCTCCTGCGCGTATGAAAACACGGACAAAGCCATTAAGGCCAAAATGAATAGTGGTTTAATGATTGATTTCATGGGAATGTAATTATTTATGTTTCAGTTCGCAAAAATAAACATTTTCAGTTTACTGAATGCTTTTCCGAAAGATTTCAAAAGAAATGCCTATTTTTGCAAACAAAAAAGAAAACTGAATTATGGAGGGTAAGAGACTAGAAAAAGTAAACAAGCTGTTACTAAAAGAATTAGGTGATATATTCCAGAAGGAACTGAAACCAAAAGTGCCCTCGCTGATGATCACCGTGACGCGCGTCAATGTTACTTCCGACTTGTCGTATGCGCGTGTGTATCTGAGTGTGTTCGGCGTGGATGAGAAGAAAAAGGTCGTGGAAGAGGTAGGCCAAAACGCCAAAGCTATCCGGGGCTTGCTGGGCAACCGTATCCGTCACCAGATGCGTGTGGTGCCTGAGTTGCGTTTCATCGAGGACGATTCGCTCGACTATATCGAAAACATCGATAACCTGCTGCATCCCGAAAAGTGAGACTGCCGCTATTCATAGCAAACCGTTATCTGCTGGCCAAGAAGAGCCACAACCTCATTAATATCATCACATGGATTTCCATTTTGGGTATTAGTGTGGGCTCGTTTGCACTTATTGTGGTGCTGTCGGCCTTCAATGGACTGGAGAAAGTGATTTCTTCGATGAACAACCGCCTCACTCCTGACCTGCAAATCGCTCCAGTAAAAGGCAAGACCATCGACTTGACGGCTTTTCCTTTAGGCCAACTTAAAGATATACAAGGTGTTGATTATGTAATTCCAACAATTACCGAAGATGCGCTTTTCCGTGCCAATGACAAACAACATATCGGGCAGGTGAAGGGTGTTGGCTTGGAGTACCAAAAGATTGCCCGTTTGAAAGAAGTTGTTTTCGGTGGTGGTGATTTGGTTCTTTCAGATGAGGATGAACATTATTTCGCTATTCCCGGCGCAGGTGTGGCGTGGTATCTTGGTATCAATGCCTACAACCCATACGCGATGGTGCGCATTTATGTGCCCAAACGCGGCAATGCCTCGCTGATGAGCCTCGAAAACAGTTTCAACTCCGATGTGTTGACTGTGCGTAGCGTCTTCTCCACTGAACAAGAACAAGATGAAAAATTGGTACTTGTTCCTTTCGATTGGCTCTCTGAACTGCTTGAATACGAGAACAAAGCCTCGAATATAGAGCTTTTCGTTGCCCCAAACGCCGATATTAACAAGGTGAAAAAGGAAGTAAAAGCCGCGATAGGGGAGGACTTTACAGTGAAAAACCAACAAGAACAGCAAGAAACGCTATACCGAATCATGCGTTCCGAAAAGTGGGCGGTCTATGTCATCCTCACTTTCATCTTGATTTTGGCCACTTTCAATGTGGTCGGTTCGCTCTCCATGCTGATGATCGACAAGCGCAAGGACACGGAAATCTTGAAGGCTATGGGTGCCGATAACCGTCTGATTCAGAAAATCTTCATGAATGAAGGCTTGCTGATTTCCGTGGCTGGCGGTATCATAGGATTGCTATTGGGCATCATTTTGGTGTTGTTGCAGCAACAATTTGGTTTCGTGAAGTTTGGCACGGGCGGCAATTATGTGGTGGATGCCTATCCAGTGTTGTTGAAACTTAAAGATGTGCTGCTGATTTTCGCTACGATTTTGGTGGTGGGCTGCACTTCGGCTTTTCTTACCGTGCGTCACGCCATGAGAAAGGCTAACACTCAGAAATCCAGATTGAACGACAGATAATAGCGAGGTTTTTTCGAGATCTGTCCGTCTTGTATTCCCCAAGCCATGTCGCCTCTGATGAAGTAGCCTAAGATGGTGGTGCGTAGGCCAAAGCCAATGCCGCCTACAAGAGGTTCTTTCATCTCGGTGACGGTGATGTTCAGATTCCCGTCACTAATGTGCGTGTTATAGAGCGAGTTGCTCGGGTCGTAAGGATTCCAGCCTGTCCAAGCGGTGCCAAGGTCACCGAAGGCTACAATCTGGAAGTCCTTGATGAACTTGAGGTTGATGGGGCGGTTGGAGAAGTAGCTGAACACAGGGAAGCGCAACTCGCTATTCAGGACAACGAAGTTGTTGCCGTTGCGAATGTTCTGCCTGAAACCTCGCATGTTGGTGGCAAGGGTCTGATAGGCGTAGTTTTGCGTGTAGTCGACGGGTGCACCTTGGTCAAAGGAGGCGAAAATCCAGTTGTCGACACCGCCCATGTAATAGATGAGTTTCTGCTGCCCGAACGAACTGCTACCTGCGATGCGGTTGGCCCAAATGAAATTACGACTGATACGCGTGTAGTTCCTGTAATCGAAACCAACAACAATCATGTTATTGGTGTTGCGCGCGATGCGTTGGTAGTATTCGGCAAACACTTTTCCTCTTGCACCAACGAGCAGGTTAGTTCCGATTTTCTTCGAGTTGTCGTAAACCAGTTCGGCACGCAAACCACCCCAGTTCTCGTAAACATCTTTGTCGGCGAGACTGTAATCATCGATGGCCAGGTTGACTCGGTGGTCGTTGCGATAGATGGCTGTGCCTCGCAGACTCAGGATTTCGCTGAAAGGATAACTCAAGGTATAAAAGGCCTCGTTGGTAAAGGTGCGGTAGTAGTAGCTGGAGTTGTCGTCGGTGACATAGCGGTGCAGGGTGATGCTCTTGTCCAAGCGTTTGCTGTAATCGCTGAAACGCAGCAAGTATTCGTTGTTGGTGAGGCTGGTGTTGAGTTTCACGCCGAGCTCGATTTTGTAGTCTTCCATCAGGTCTTTCATCTTGGTGCCGAGGAAGATGTTGAACCCTGAGTTGAGATAGATGGGCATACCGCCGCCGCTGAAGGGTTGGTAACTGTAGTTCATGCTGGTGAAGTCAATTTGACTCATCAGCTCATCGGTAAAGAGCTCCACATAATAGTTGTTCGGATGTTGTATGGTGTCTTTCTGCCGTGGTTTGGGTGCAGGACCTTTGTCTTGCACGACTTGGGTTGAGTCGACACCTAAGGGGCCATTGATTGGCCGTTTGCGTCGGGCATAACGATAGCTGGTAGAAAAACGGTGCTTGGAAATGGGCTCAATGACCGTGTCGTTTTCTTTCTTTCGCAATTCGTTCAGCAGCCTTTTTTGTGCGTACGGACTCATCTGGCTGAGGCTTTGTTCATGACCGCGCAAGATGGGCGACAGGAAGAACTTCTCCCCATCTTGGTCGGCCATCAGCATGGCGGCTTTGTGGTCGCGAGGCTGGTAGCTGTAATCGATGATGTTGGTGGAATAGTCCGTAAGTTGTTCTTTTTTACCGAAATAGCGATAGTGTACAATGGTGTCGATATGGCTGATGGCACTATCAAAGCGGATTTGGTAGAGGTTGTAGAAGCCGCTTGTGTCGTTCAAGAAAAGCAGGCTCCCATCTTTGAGGGGTTCAGGCAGAATACTATTCGAAAGGCGTTGCTGGGTCAGGTTTTGGAGCACCGCACCTTTATTAATATAATTGAAAGCAAATAGGTCGAATTGCTTGTTTTGGAACCCGATTTTTTCATCCACTTTCAGTGTGTCGTTGTCGCGGTTGGAGCTGAACACGATTTGTCGGTCATCGATGGTGAAGACGGGATTCAGGTCGGTGTGGTAGTCGTTGGTGATTTGTTCCAAAGTGTTGGAAAACAGATTGTAGACATAAATGTCGGGTTTGCCCATGCGGGTGGCAGCCAACACAATCTTACGACTCTTATGGGCATACGAGAACGAACTGACCTTCTGGAAATCGAAGAGATAGGTGCTGGCTTTCTTTCCGCTGTTGACATCCAAATTGTAGAGCTGGATTTTGCCTTCTTCCTCAAGGATGAACGACAGGATCTCGCCGTTGGGATGCCAAGCCAAAAGAGGGAACGAAGTGTCGATATTTTCATCGGAGCGGTAGCCTGCCTTGAAGAGTTGTTGCCGTTTGCCGCTTTGCAGGTCTTGGAGCCAAAGGCGTATCTTGCCCTCATCGTTACTGACATAGGCGATGTATTTGCCGTTCGGGCTAATAGAAGGCTGCGTGAAAGTGCGGTACTTCTTGTATTTCAGCTTCATCAGGTCGGTGGGCTGGTTGACCAAAAGGCTCTCGTAGCGCGCCTTGTAGTATTCAAACCATTCCTCGACCAGTGCGTTGTATTCCTTGCCGGTGACATAGAGCAGCGATTTCTTCACATTTTGTGTGCTTTCAGCCAAGGTCATGATGTCGTTGAACGACTTGCTGCCGTACTTTTCATCAATGAAATTCCAGAAGGAATAACCCGCAATCAAGGCGTCTTCATCGCGCAGATGGTTGATTTTCTTGTAGCTACCCGATGTTATGCCGCGTTGCAGTTGGGCTTCCTTGTAACAGTCCCAGTTACTAGCGATGAAAGTCACCAAACCATCCTGGAACCATTGTGGTATGTCGTAGCGGTAACTGCTGCGCAGTTGCGAACCTATCGATGTGCCATTCATCACTTGGCTGAACAGCAGCCGAGCGATGCCTTCTCGGATTTGTGCTTCGAAATGGGTGTAGTCGCCGTCGAAGTAAAGAATGACCTTTGTGCCTATGATTTTGGTGATGCCGCCCGTGTTGCCGTTTTCCTCTTCTTCAAGGTTGATGTTGCTCTGCTTGAAGTCGCCCTTGCTGTTGAACACAAGGAATTGGATTTTCTTGCTGAAGCGACTGTTTAGGCGGTTTTCCAACTGTGGAATCTGCTCTTTGGCGTAGGCTTGGGCATATTGGGCAAGGTCGTTGCCACCTTGGTAGAAATACACATCGAAGTTGTCGTTCATGTAGTACGACCAATGGAAGTCGCCATATTGCACGCGGTTCTTACCGAAGGGCATGTTCATGCCGTTGTAGAACTGGGCATGAGCCATGGGAATCACGGCTATGAGAAGCAATAAGAGAATCGCGTATCGTTTTTTCGACAACATGAATACCAAATTAGCGGACAAAGATAGGCAATTTCTTTAGATTATTGTGGAAAAAACCTTATCTTTGCCCTCGCAAAAGAATGTAGGGCTTCGACAGACTCAACAACCTTAGGCCCTTGAGCCTGTCGAAAGGCCGTATCAAAAAAGATACTATGCTTAAACTGGAACAATTTGTCTTCAATCCCTTTGCGGAAAACACTTATGTCGTTTACGATGACAACACCAAGGAATGTGTCATTATCGACCCAGGCTGCTCGAATGCAGGCGAGGAAAACGAACTCTTCGGTTTCATCGACAGCCATAACCTCAAGCCGTTGATGGCTATCAATACGCATGGCCATATCGACCATATCGTGGGTAACATCGCGGTGAAAAAGCGTTACGGTATCAAGGTGGCGGCGCATCCTAATGTGAAGAGCGATTTCCTTCGTTCGCGGCAACAGTCTGCTATGTTTGGGATGCCGCTTTTGGGTGACAGCGACCTTCCCGATATCGATTTGGAAGATGGCGAGATCATCAAGGTGGGGGAGAGCACCCTCGAGGTCATCAGCACGCCAGGCCATGCCATGGGAAGCATAAGTCTCTATGCCGAAATCGAGGGTTGGGTGTTCACGGGTGACGCGCTCTTCTGCCGCAGCATCGGCCGTACGGACTTTCCTGGTGGCAACTACGAGCAGCTTCGCACCAACATCATCGAGCGGCTGTTCCATCTGCCCGATGATACGGAAGTATATTCCGGTCACGGCGAACTCACGACCATCTTTGATGAAAGAAAGTATAATATGTTCCTTTGATGAAAAGGGTGTTTAACATATTGATTCTTTCTTTTTTGACTACTTTCATCTTCGCGCAGGATGAGACGCGGGTTATAGATAGCCTTGAAAGCGTCATGTCGAAGCAGGAAGGGCGCGAGAAGGTGGAGACTATGATGGAACTATCCAAGGTGTTCTTTGATTATTCGTTTGATGAGTGTATTGATTGGGGCGAGAAAGCTATTCAGGAAGCATCTCAATTCCACGATGAGGTATTATTGGCTAAGGCTTTTTGGAAAATTGGGATGAGATACCTTAACCATTATGAACTTGACTTGGCTCTTGAAAACTATAATAAGGCTTTGGAACTCCTTAAGAATAAAGATGATTCGGAATTGTTGGAGGATGTGTTGAACTACAAAGGTCGTGTTGAGTTGTTTATGGGTGATATGGATTCTGCATTGATGACTTATCAGTATGCGTTGCGAGTTTCTGAAAAACTTGGAGATGAACTGAATTGTGCGGATGTGATCAACAATATGGCTTACATCTATTACCAACGGGATGAAATGGACAAATCTTTGGAGTATTTCAAAGAGGCAAGAAAAAGGTTCGAATTGGTTCAAGATACATTGTCAATAGCGCAGTGCGACAACAACATTAGTAACATTTATGTTGAAAGGCAGCAGTTTGATGATGCGCTTTCATTATTGCAAAAGGTGATACCTGTATTTGATCATTATCAAGATGAGGCTTCTTTGGCTCATGCATACCAAAATCTCGGAACAGCGTATGCAAGTGGTTTTGTCAAATGTGATTCGGCCTTGGTATATCTGCAAAAATCAATCGTTTGTGCTGAAAATGTTGGTGACCAAATTACCTTGATTGAAGATGAGTTGGAATTGGCTGGTGTAATGCGGCAATTAAATAGAGAAGGGGAAGCAATAAGTCTTTATCAATCTGCATTGCATTCATCGGAAGCGATGGGTTACACCATTGGAATGATGGAAGCATATAAGAATCTCGGTATACATTACAATATTGTGGGCGATTTCACAACTTCTGCAGTTTATTTGAAAAGGTGTATGGACTTGGCCTCGGAGAAGGGCAACCAGTTATATGTCAATACAGTTCGTCCATATCTGATAGCCGATTATGCCCGACTGGGTCAGTTAATGGAGATGAAGAAGGAATTAGGTTTGATGCAAGATGAATATTTGGGTATTGTCAATGAGAACAACGCATTGAGCGATGAATTGTCTCGCATCCAATCCAATGTAGAAGGCTTGTTGGAACAATACGAATTCCAATCCAAACAGATCCAAACTCTCCAATCCCAACGCAACCAATACCGGTTAGCCTTCTTCGGCTTGCTGGCTATTGCACTTTTTGTCTTGGCTTTGTTAATCGCCTACAAAATTGTTCGGAAAAAACGAGCAAAAGTGTAAAACCTTGAAAATAAAACCTTACCTTTGCACGCCGTAGCGGTCACTGAGCTGGTCGAAGTGCCCGCCCTTTCTAGTGAGCAAATCTTAAATCTTTAAATTTTAAATAAACAACAATCATGATCGAAAAAATCACATCATCACAACAAGCTATGGACCTGGAAGCCAAGTACGGTGCCCATAACTATCACCCGCTGCCGGTCGTCCTCGCCAAGGGTAAGGGCGCCAAGGTGTGGGATGTCGAAGGAAAAGAGTATTTTGACTTCCTGTCGGCTTATTCCGCAGTCAACCAAGGTCACTGCCACCCAAAAATCATCAAGGCTATGACCGATCAGGCCGAACGCCTCACCCTCAGCAGCCGCGCCTTCTATAACGATGCTCTCGGCGTGTGGGAGAAATATGTGACTGAATACTTTGGCTACGACAAGGTGCTGCCCATGAACTCAGGTGCCGAAGCCGACGAGACGGGTCTGAAGCTCGCTCGCCGTTGGGGTGTCGTCAAAAAGGGTATCCCGAACGATAAGGTGAAGATCGTGTGCTGCGAAGGCAACTTCCATGGCCGTACCATCACCATCATCACGATGAGTAACGACCCAGAGTCGTATGCCAACTACGGCCCCATGACTCCCGGTTTCATCCGTATCCCTTACAACGATCCCGATGCCTTGGAACAAGTGCTGGCCAAGGAAGGTAAGGAAATCGCTGGTTTCCTGCTGGAGCCTATCCAAGGTGAGGCTGGTGTCTATGTGCCGGATGATGGCTACCTGAAGAAGTGCTATGATATCTGCAAGAAGTACAATGTGCTGTTCATGGCCGATGAGGTGCAGTGCGGTATCGCCCGTACAGGTAAGATGCTGGCCTGCGACCACGAAGGTGTGCGCCCCGACATCCTCATCCTGGGTAAGGCCCTCGGTGGCGGTGTGGTGCCGGTCTCTTGCGTGTTGGCCGACGACGACATCATGCTGAACATTAAGCCCGGCGAGCACGGCTCGACCTTCGGTGGCAACCCGATTGCTGCCCGTGTGAGCATCGCTGCCCTTGAGGTCATCAAGGAAGAACACTTGATGGAGAATGCCGAGCGTCTTGGTAAGATCTTCCGCGAGGAAATCGGCAAAATCAAGAGCCCGATGATTGAGAAGGTTCGTGGTAAGGGTCTGTTGAACGCCGTTATCATCAAGCCCAAAGATGGCAAGGAAGCTTGGGATGTGTGCCTCAAGATGCGTGACCTCGGCCTGCTGGCCAAGCCCACCCACCAGCACATCATCCGCTTCGCTCCGCCCTTGGTCATCACTGAGGCCGAGCTGCGCGAAGCCATTGAAATCATTAAGGAGGCCATCGCCTCGTTCGAATGATTGATGAGTGAACCTCTGATCGTTTAGCCCGCCTGTTTGCAGACGGGCTTTTTTGTTATAAAGATGTCGTTTTTTTGACAGTGTTGGTTTTTTGTCTATTTTTGTCAAGCAAAATGATACAACCATGAAAAGAAACTTTCTGATTTTAGCATTGGTTACCTTTGCCTTGTTCTTCACCAGCTGTTGCCAGAACGACAATGCAAACACCGACAACGAACAAAAGACTATGAGTACAACGATGAACGACCTGCTGATGCGCCGCAGTGTGCGCAGCTACACCGATGAAGTACCTCCAATGGAGGTGATTGAAGAGATTTGCAAAGCCGGTACCTACGCTCCGACTGGCATGAATCGCCAAGCGCCCGTTATCGTGGCCGTTACCAATAAGGAAGTGCGTGATCGTTTGAGCAAATTGAACGCCGCCGTCTTTGGTCCCGACAACGATATGGATCCGTTTTATGGCGCTCCCGTGGTGTTGGTGGTTTTGGCCGACACAACTGCAGCCAGGACTTGGAAGGAAGATGGCTCACTTGTGATGGGCAACCTGCTTAATGCAGCTCATGCCAAAGGTTTAGGCTCCTGCTGGATACATCGTGCCAAGGAGGTCTTCGAGACTGAAGAAGGCAAAGCTATCTTGAAAGATGCTGGCATCGAGAACGAGAATCTGGTTGGGATTGGCAACTGCATCCTAGGCTATACCGCTGGCGATTATCCCGAAGCAGCACCTCGCAAAGACAACTACATCTATTGGATCAAGTGACGATTCGGAGAGTGTGAGACCTGAAAACCGTATCCACCGCTTCTTCATAATCCTTTAGCGCATTGATTTTCTTAATCTTGCGCCAAATGTCTTGTGGTTCATCGAAAGAATACATCAGGTACGACCATAGTTCTTTCATGCGCCCCAATACCTTCGGGCTGCCGCCCGCATGACGGAGGCGGTCTTCGTACAAGTCAAGGACATAGTTGTGTAGTCGTTCGGTTTTAGCCATTGCGAGTGAAGTATAGCAATTATCTGACACACGCTTTGCGTCATTGCGAGGAACGAAGCAATCTAGAGAGTCACTTTCCTGGATTGCTTCATTGTCCTTCCTCGCTATGACGGAGGCCTTAATGTCCTCTGCCAAAAATGGATTCGCCAGAATGCCGCGTCCAAGCATGAATTGGACTATGGTTTTGCAGGTCCCTGAGCTTGTTGAAGGGCCGTCGTTCAATGTTTTGTGAATCCTCTCAAAGCTTTCCACCGAAACAATATCCCCATTATACACCAAAGGTGCATTTATCTGAGGCATTAATTCCTTAAAGCGTTCCACATCAGCCTCTCCCTTGTAGAGTTGTTTACCGATGCGAGGATGAATGATTAATTCACTCAAAGGAAACTTGTTGAAAATCGGAATGATGGCATCAATCTCTTCTGGACTAAAATACCCTAAGCGGCATTTCACGCTGAACTTGATATCGATTTCTTCAAAAACTCTGTCCAGCATGGCCTCTACCTTGTCGGGATAGGGTAGTAGGCCACAGCCTCGTTTCTTGTTGGCTACCCTTGGAAACGGGCAACCCATATTGAGGTTGATTTCCTTGTACCCCAGTTCCTTGCATTGCTTGGCAAAACGCAAAATCTCCTCAGCGTCAGTGCTTAGGATTTGTGGCGTAAGTGTTTCCACATCGTTGCATCTTGGGTCGATTTCCTCGCCTTGCAGGTTCTTGGCGTGGTCTTCTTTATGGATGCCTGTGAAAAACGGCGTGTAGAATTTGTCGATGCCGCCGAAATGCCGTTTGAACACATTGCGGAAGGGCGCGTCGGTGATGCCTTGGAAGGGACCTAAAGAAAGAAGAGGTTGGTTCATCTTTTCTTTCTTGTGGTGGTTTTGGCCGCCTTCCTGTTCTTGCCAAGGTCTAAAAATGACTTGGCAATCCATGTGATGAGCAGCACGAAGGTGACATACACCGCGATGCGGCTGAGGTAGTCGCCGTTCTTGGCGTAGAAAGTGACTTCCTTGTTGGCTTTCAAGGTTGTTTTGATGGCGTCAGGTTCCCAGTATTTGGTTTGTTGCAGCACATCGCCGCGCTGGTTGAAGAAACCCGAGCGACCCGTATTGGCCGAGCGAGCGATACAGCGGCGGTTTTCGATGGCTCTCAATTTGGAGAACTCGAAATGCTGCTTATAACCTGGCGTGTCGCCCCACCAACCGTCGTTGGTGATGACAAAGATTAGGTCGGCGCCTTTCTTGCAGAAGCTGCCGACATACTCGCCGAAAGCCGACTCGTAGCATATCGGCACAGCCACCTTATGTCCGTCAAAGGTCATGACTTTCGATTCGGGGTCGGTCTTCAAAGTGCCACGAGCTATGCCCATGGTGAGGCTGAAGTTGCGTAGGAAGCCCATCCATTCGGGGATGGCCTCCACCGCTGGAGTAAGTTGCGACTTGTTGCGGTGCTGCAAGCCGTCACTATTGATGAGTAAGGCCGAGTTGTGACAATAGTAGTATTTGTCTGTGCCATCAATATGACGCGCTGGAAAATCATCTTCCATGCCTTTTGGCACCCACTCGTAGGTGGTGCCTCCGATGACGAAAGATAGTTGTGGAAACCGTGAGACGTAATCATTCAAGGTTTTGAGTGCCTTGACCTTCTCGGTTTCATGCAGCCAGATGCCTTCCTGGATGGCCGATTCGCTGCTGACGATGAAGCGCGTGTTGGGTGTCACCAAGGGTAGCGACAAATTAATGTTGTTTTGGATGACTTGGTCGTAGAAATGGCTGTCAAACTGTTCGTTCCACGGGTCGCAGTTTTGCTGCACGACGATGACTTCCGTGTCAGTACCTTGGTCTTCATAGTGCTTGTAAATCCTTGTGCTGATAATGATAGGCACGAGGAGAATAACTGCTTCGAGGCCGATGCTGATCAAGATGGGTTTCGCCGTTTTGGTTTTGAAGAACTGAAGGATGTTGGCTATCAGTATGTTGACTATCAATACCCATAGGGTTCCGCCAGCTACCCCCGTGTATTCATACCACTGCACCCAGCTGACTTGGCTTGTAAATACATGGCCCAAGTTGAGCCATGGCCATTTGATGGCCCAATGGTAGGTGAGCAGCTCAAAAGCCATCCAGTAGGGGATGAGGATGAAATTGCCCCAAGGATTGTTGCACACTTTCTTTTTTGTGAGGTGGAATAGCCAAAATACGGTGGCCATAAAAAGCGCGTTTAGTAGCCAAGCCAATATGGCGGCAGGAGTGGAGTTCCACACCCACCAGGTTGTAGCTACATTCCATACGAAGAAGGCGAGAAACGAAAGCCAAAACATCCTGCCTCGTTCGCCTTCCGCGATGAAGCCTTCAAGCAGCAATAAAGGGACGAAAGCAATGAAAATGAAAGGAGCAATGCCCCAAATAGGCCAAGCTGCCGTGAGCAAACCTCCACTCAAAATAGCTAAAATTATATTCCGTGTCCGCGGCCCTTGTGCCTGTCGAAGGGTCGCTGTCCCTTTGTTATTTGTCTTTTTCTTCATAGTTTTTTCAAAAAATCGGGCAAAGGTACGATTTTTTGTCTGTAACGTTCATGCAATCGCTTTTTTTCTCCAAAACAAGCTTTTATATCAAAAAATCAACTATTTTTGCACAAAATTTCACAAAATGAAGAAAGTATATAAAGTTGCTGGCTTTGATTTTGCCATTATCATGCCTGACGATGAAAGGGCGTGGGGGACGATGCAGAACTATGAGCCATTTGTTACAGAAGACACAGGCAACTATATTTTTACTGCAGAACTGGTTGATGCAATGCCGGATACGACGGGCAAGCAACTTGTTGTTGCCTCGAACATGCGTGCTGACATGCCGCGTGCAGAGATGTATGATTGGGACGGGAAGTGGTTGTTTGAGTTTGCTCCTACGATGGAAGCTCCGGTGCGTGTAATTATGCTGACTGACAAAGAATTCACTTATATGAAGTTCCGTGTGTTAGGTGGTTGGAGATTTTCGTCAGATATTGTAATGAAGATGATGTTTGCCTGCGCAACCACACACAGAAACACCCTGATGATGCATGCTTCTGTGACGATGCATAAAGGTAAGGGATACCTCTTTTTGGGAGTGAGTGGTACAGGAAAGAGTACACACAGTCAATTGTGGATTAATAATATTGAAGGTTGCGAGTTGCTTAACGATGACCATCCGGCATTGAAGGTCGAAGATAATGGCGAAGTGCGCGTCTATGGTACACCTTGGAGTGGCAAGACATCTTGTTATCGTAACATTGATGTCCCCGTGGGCGCTATCGTTGACCTTCATCAAGCCAAGAAGAATGAGATCAGAAGGCTTTCTTTGCCCGAAGCTTATGCTGTCATTTTTGTTTCTTTTGCGGGATTGAGATTCTTGAAAGAACAAGCTGACGGATATCATACGACCAATGCGAAGGTTGTTGGTTCGGTGCCTTGCTACCGACTCGACTGTTTGCCTGATGCCGATGCGGCTTGGCTCTGTCACAATACCGTGACGCAGTGATGGCAAAAGTGATCCTGCCCAACGATTTGATGTTAGGTGAGGTGTCGCAACTGCTGCACGAAGGACGTGAAGTTGTTATGACACCCAAGGGTAATAGCATGCGTCCGTTCATTCGAGGTGAGGTCGACAATGTAAGGCTTCAACAGCCAAAGGAGTTGAAAGTGGGGGATATTGTGTTGGCTCGTTTCGAAGGGCGTTATATCTTGCATCGGATTATCGGTATCAAAGGTGACCATGTTACAATGATGGGTGATGGTAACTTGCAGGGTGTCGAACAGGTATTGAAGTCTGATGTCTCTGGTATTGTGGTCGAGATTATCACTCCAGAAGGGGAAAAGCGGAAACCCTCAAGAGGACGAATCTGGCGCCTATTGCTTCCTTTTAGGAAGTATTTGTTGAAAATATACAGAAAATGGAATAGAATTAGAGGTAAACAAATATAAATACAGAATATGAAAACAAGAAAAGGTTACACCTTAAGGTCTTTGGGCAAAGAGTTCATTCTCGTTGCCGATGGTTTTGAAGCGGTCGACTTTAGCCGCATGATTTCGTTGAACGAAACTGCTGCGTTCCTATGGAAGGAAGTGGAAGACAAGGATTTTGATGCCGATATGTTGACCACACTTTTGACTGACAATTATGACATCGACCGCGAAACGGCCCAAAACGATGTGACTGCAATGTTGAAGTCGTGGGCTGAAGCGGGTATCATAGAGGATTGAATATTAATTAATAAGGTGTAGGTCGTGTCGACTGTTGAACAACAATATTTTGAATTGCTTCGTGCTGCTTTATGGGGCACGAAGGTTTCCATCGATGGTGAAATCGATTGGGAAGGCGTTCTGCAGATTGCCAAGTTCCAAAGCAATGTTGTATTGCTGGCTGATTTGGCTTCGCGAATGCCTGATGCAAACAAGCCATCGGCCGACATGCTGGGAAAGATGCAGTCACTCATGCGCAACAATTTGTTCCGCCAGATGCGTTTAGGACAGATTTTGGCGCCAGCTTTGAAGCTGTTGCGTGAGCACGACATTGAACCGGTGGTACTGAAAGGTTTTGGCCTTGCAGCACTCTATCCCAATCCTACCCTGCGTCAAATCGGCGATATAGACCTTTTTGTCGGAATCGCCAATTTCCATGAGGCCTGTACCTTGCTGCGCACATTGCCTGGTAGCTACAACTGGGGCGATGAAGTTGATGTGGGCAGACATTATAATATTGAGTTTGGTCAATATTCATTAGAAGTACATCGCGTGAGCGCTGATATTGAGAATGCCAAGTTGTATCCTCATTATGCCGCTATGGAACAGGAGGGTTTGATGGACCATCCTCAGCGCATTGAGTTTGAAGGCCTGGAGATATCCATCCCTTCAAAGGAGTTTGTGGTGTTTTTCACTTTTTACCATGCTTGGCATCATTATCTGGAAACAGGCGTGGGTTGGCGGCAACTCAGCGACGTTACTATGGCTCTGCATTCCTATCATGGGCAACTTGATTTGGAAAAGCTGAGAAAATGGATTAACACCATGCGTGTCATGAAGCCGTGGCAGACTTTTGGCTATCTTTTGGTGGAGTGTCTCGGCTTGCCAGAGGCGGAGATGCCCTTCTATGATGCTTCATGCCGAAAGAAGGCAAAGAAACTCTATGGCCAAATCATGAAAGAAGGTAATTTCAAGCGTGCCAATAACTTCAAACGCAATAAGCCCAAACGCCTATTTTGGCACAAAGCCCACGCTTTTATTGGTATTTTCGTGGATTTTTTCCATCATGTGAGTGTGTTTCCCGCGCAGGCTTTTCATGAGATGAGCAATGCAATTTGGATCAGTTTTGGAAAAATTTTCAAAAAAAAGTAAATTTTTTGTATAGGGTATGAATTAATTATTTATTTTTGCAGCGTCAAACAGTGTGAAAAGGAATACGAATAACTAATCACAAAAGTCTAACAATTAAAAAAGTAAACAAAATGAAAAAAATGAACAAAATGTACGAAGCTCCCAAAGCAGAAGTGGTTGAGCTCAATGTCATGAATGCTGTTATGCAAGATCCGCTGGTCGCTGATGAAAGCGCCGGTGTCATTGAAGGCAAATTCAATGTCCTCTAATTGATTTAATTTCGAAAAAAATCATTAATTAAATTATTAGTAAAAAAATGAAAAAAATTCTCAGAGGCGTTTGCATGTTGGCAGTAGTGGCTTTGGCCTTCACCTCATGCAAGAAAAACGACACGCAAAAAGAGGGTATCCGTTTCTCTGGAACAACCGAAAACTTTGTAGTTAATACTGCAGATGAAGAGAGAGCTTATATCGGATCGAATGGTAATAACAATACCTTCTTTGAAGCGAATGACCAGATTATGGTGTACAACCTTAATTCGGACGATGCTACCCACACCAACTATGGTATTTATTGGACCGATAAGGCTGGTCACCAAGTAGACTGGTTCTATTCAAGTGGTACTGTTATCAACCACAATCCCGTTGAAACTGCACTCTTCGCTTTCTATCCCGCAGAAATCGTGAACAACGCAAGACTTTGGGAAGGTGAAAACGAAGCCATGTTCGAAATCGTTGACCATCAAGAGTACCGTAAGTATGGTAATCAAGTGGTTCTGCCCAAGACAACTTTGTGTATGGCTGCTGCCGATACCGTTGCCGCTGGTGTCGATGAAAAGGAATTCCAATTCAGAAACATCATGGGTGGCTTGTGGCTGAGACTGACCGACACCCAAAGCAGAACGATCACGAGCATCGTTTATGAAGACAACACCTTCAATGTGACGGGCCGTGTGCACGTGAAGATTGACAAAGTTAATCCGGATGTGCTGCTCACCCTGTTGAACAACTATGGTCAACCTGGTAATGCTGAAGCTATTGCTGCCTATATCAGCGAAAGCGGTTACTTTGTTGATGATGCTCACGCTGCCTTGAAAGGTAAGGTCATTACTTTGAATTGCGGCGATGGTGTCCAACTCAATCCTAACACTCCTCAACACTTCATGATTACCTTGCGTCCTGTTGCAGCTTATGATGGCTTTAAGCTTACGTTCAACTTCACTGAAGGTGAACCTGTTGTTTATGACTACAATGGTCTTGAACCTATGACCCGTATGATTAGACCTAATCAATTCTTGAGATTGACTCGTAATGTTGCTGAGCTCTAATCTGTAAGGTAAACATTAATGAAAAAGCACCTCCTTTGGGAGGTGCTTTTTTTTATTGCCTGATGTCGGGACGGGACGAATCACATCTTCCATTGTGTTTAGGTAGGTAAAAAAAAGAGACGCGATTTATCGCGTCTCTTAAGGAGGTGGTACCGACGGGAATCGAACCAGTGACACGAGGATTTTCAGTCCTCTGCTCTACCAACTGAGCTACGGTACCTCCGTTTTAACTAGGTTGAACCTCTCGGTTTGTGGCTGCAAAAATACGACATTTTTCTCAATTGGCAAGAAAAAAACTTCAAAAACTGAGAAATTTTTGTTTTTTGAAATATTTTATATTGGTTTTCAATGAAATAGCAAATAACACTTACAATTAAAACAATAAAAACTTGCTCAACGAGTTAAAAAATCGGATATTTGCACGCTCTAATCCCACTTTGTTTTCCCTTTGCGGAGTGAATGTGGGAGAGCGTGCCTAAGATGTTATGGTTATGAGAACACCTTTTATTAAAAGCATCATGCTCGTTTGCCTGTTGGCGTGGTTTGGCCTTGGCGCTAATGCCCAAGCTGATGTGGATTCTCCATATTCTTTGTTCGGCATCGGACAGGTGAACGGACGCTCCATGAATGTGAGGCTGAAAGGCATGGGCGGCGTGGCCAACGCCATGTTTGGAGGCGGCATCATTAATGCCGAAAATCCCGCTTCCTACGCTAAGATTGACTCCTTGGCATTCCTCTTCGACGCTGGATTCTATTTCAAGTCGTCGACCTTCAGTACGGCCACCCTTTCGGAAAAGGCGAGCAATGCCTCTTTCGATTATGTTTCGATGGCCTTTGGTGTGACGCCTTGGTGGAAGATGGCATTGGGCGTGCAACCTTTCAGCACTTCGGGTTATAATATGCTCGTTGACGATATTGAGCCTGGCATTGGCAAGACCACCACGCGCTTCAAAGGTAGCGGTGGCCTCAACCAAGCCTTTTGGGGCAATGCCTTTAAGATTGGCAAACACTTCGCTGTGGGTGCCAATGGCTATTATGTGTTCGGCAACAGTAAAGCCGAAACCTCGCTCTTTTTCCCCGACACGGTCTATTTTATTGGTTCGCGGCGCAGCGTCGATGTGATGGTTCGCTCCTTCATGTTTGATTATGGCATGCTGTTCAACACGAATGTGGGTAATGACTTGGAACTGAGTTTGGGTTTGACTTATACCCAAAAGATTAATCTCAATGGTGACCAAACTTTGTTCATCCGCTCGTTTGAGGAAGATGTCGATACCGAGGTGGAGTATCTGATTGACACTATTACATGTGTTACCAACAAAACGAAGATTACTATGCCGCAAGGCATCGGTTTTGGAGTAGCATTGCAGAAGGGCAGTGAATGGGCAGTTGGAGCCGACTTCAATTGGACACAATGGTCGAAGTTTGCCCGACAAGGGAAGACGGAAGGACTGCAGGATTCATGGAGGGTGTCGGCAGGCGCTGAATTCACGCCCAAACATACCTCTATTTCTGGATATTTTTCGCGCGTCACCTATCGTTTTGGAGGCTTCTATGAGCAAGGTTTCATCAACCTGCTGGGCAATGACGGACTAAATCATTCTATTAATAAGGTGGGTGTTACGGCAGGCATGTCGCTTCCGTTGCCTAAAACCATGTCGAAGGTCAACTTGGCTCTTGAAGCCGGTCAATACGGCACTCGCGAAGGCGGTCTGATACAGGAACGCTATGCCAAGGTGAGTGTAGGCGTTTCGGTGTTCGAGCATTGGTTCATGAAGCGCAAGTACAAATAAGGAAAGACTGCGGAAAAATTTTGGAATGATATTTGAATAAGAGCAAACAAGTCTAACACTAAAAATAAGAAGAGATGAAAACGAAAAGATTAATGATGATTGCCGTTATCTTTGGAATGGCAATGAGCGTATCCGCCCAAGAGGTGTCAGAGTCGAAGTATGGAACCGACAGCGTGGCCTGCGTGACCAACCTGTCCATCTATGGTGAGGCTTACAAGCAATGGGAAGCGGCCAAGTTTGCGCCGGAAGCCATTAGCACCGAAATGGTCAACGCCTGGAGAGAGGTCTTCCTCAACTGCCCCCGTTCCAGCCAACTTATCTACACGAGAGGTGAGAAGATTATGGACTATTTCATCCGCACCAACCCCGCCCAGAAAGATGCCTACATTGATACGATTTGCATGATGATGGACAACAGAGCCCAGTATTTCCCGGTCGACCCGAAGACTGGCAAATCGCAGGTGGCTGGCATTATGGGCCGTAAAGGTTTGCTCATCTACACCTACAACAAGAACCGCTATGAAGAGGCTTACAATGTGCTGAAATCCGCCGTTGACCTTGATGCCTCACAGTTGCAGGGCGCTTACATCGATGCTTACTTCAAGGCTACCATCGACATGGTGAACAACGACAAGGCTGAGAAGATGACCATCATCAATGTCTATCAGGAGCTCTCCGAAGTGCTTGATAACAACATCGGTGCTTTGGCTACGACAGAGACGGAACTTGAGACTGCCAAGGAAGAGGCTTTGGCAAGTGGCGATTCCGAAGCTGTAGCCGGCTTCGAAAAGCAGATGGAGAAGAATGAAAAGAACATCAACATCAACAAGGGTGTGAAGAACAACCTCGACAACCTGTTCTCTCCCTTTGCTTCCTGCGACGACCTGATCAAGGTGTTCAGCGCCAAGATGAAAGAAACGCCTGACGATGTGACACTGCTCAAGCGCATCACCACCATCCTTGATAAGAAGGATTGCACCGACTCGAAGCTCTTCCTTGATGCCGCTGTCAAACTGAATGAGCTGGAGCCCAGCCCCGAGGCTTCCTACAGCTTGGGTATCAAGTTCTTCAAGGACAAGAAGTATAGTGAAGCAGCCACCTTCTTCGAGCAAGCCACGAAGACCGACAACAACGACCGTAAGTATCGTGCCTACCGCAACTTGGCCATGTGCTACCAGAACATGGGTAGCTTCAGCAGAGCCCGCGATATCGCAAGAAGAGCTGCACAGGTTGACCCGACTGCTGGCGAGCCTTACCTCATCATCGCCCAACTCTATGCCTCAAGTGCCTCACAGTTCAACGATGAAATTGAAAAGGGTGCCGTGTATTGGGCTGCCGTCGACAAGTGCCAGAAGGCCAAGTCCATCGACTCCTCAATCGCTGACAGAGCTAACCGCATGATTAGTTCCTACACCGCTGGCTTCCCGAAGGCAGAAACCATTTTCTTCAATGACTATAGTGAAGGCCAGTCCTTCAACATTGGCGGCTGGATTGGTGAAACTACCACCATCAGAGCTAGAAAGTAATTGAAACGCATCCTGAAAATAGGAATCATACTCAACATCACAGCCTTCGTGGCTGTGATGTTGTTTTCGTGTTCGAACCCCGATGCCATCGTGCAAGCCATGGGATCGGACGACACGCTGTCGGGTATCATCGCCGATAGCGTTGTTTTCTATCGTAGCGACTCGGGCATAGTCAACCTTGAATTGCACACACCACGCATGGTGCGCATGGAAACAGAGGACGACATAATGGAATTTCCCCTTGGTTTCGATGTGTATATGTACGACAAGGGTGAAAAGACCACGGAGCTCCATGCCGATTATGGAAAAAACTACGGCAAGATGGGATTAATTGAGGCTCAAGGCAATGTAATTGTGCAGAACTATGGTAGCAACGAGACCATGTATTCCGACAAGTTATTCTGGTATCAAGATACGAAGATGATCCACACCCGCTCACATGTCAAGATTGTCACGCCTGACAAGCAAATTGAGGCTGACAGCCTCGTGGCGCGTGAGGACTTTTCGGAATACACCATGTATTCAGGCAGTGCTTTGCTCGATGTGGATGAGGAGGATTGAGTTATGGACAGTTGGATTATCGTTGCCGTTACTTTGTTTTTCTCAGCCCTTTGTTCGGGACTTGAGATTGCCTTCAACAGCATTAATCGCCTTCAGCTTGAGGTGGAACTGACGAAAAGCACCTTCTCGGCAAAAATCATTAGGCTGTTTTTGAAAGACCAGTCGCACTTCCTCACTTCTTTGTTGTTGGGCAACAACATCGCCCTCATCGTTTATGGCATGAGCATGTCGCAACTGCTTGACGCACCTGTCAACCATTGGTTGCAATACATCTCTTTCGACAATGCATTTATGGTGCTGCTGGTGAAAACTATCCTCTCCACCTTGCTTGTTTTATTGGTGGCTGAGTTTCTTCCCAAGGTGCTGTTTCGCATTAATCCCAACGCCATTCTTTCATTCTTTGCTTTGCCGACTTTCGTTTGCTATTGTCTGCTCTATCCGCTGATTCTCATTTACACCGGCATTTCGGAGTTCATCATCCGCTATATCCTTCGTCTTAAAGTCGACCGACAAGAATACCGGTTCTCCACTGTCGACCTCAATGATTACATCGCTGAATATGCCGATCCTGAGGAAGCGGATGAAGACATGCAGCAGGAGATACAGTTGTTTCAGAATGTGATGGAGTTTCGCTCGGTGAAACTCCGCGAGTGTATGGGGCCACGCAACGAGATTGAGTCAGTGAAGCTCTCCGATAGTATTGAGGCTGTGAAAGCCCGTTTTGAGGAAACCAAACACTCGAAGTTGATTGTCATAGGTGAAAGCATCGACGACATTGTGGGTTATGTCCATTTGAACGATGTGGTTCGAGTTGTGGCTGAGCATAGGGAAGTGGCGTTGGCCGACATCATTCGTAAGATTGATTTTTTCCCTGAAACCTATACTGCCGATAGGCTCTTGAAGCATTTCATCCAGCACCGTCAGGGTGTGGCGGCGGTCGTCGATGAGTTTGGTGGCACTGCCGGTATTGTCACGATGGAAGATGTGGTGGAGGAAATCTTTGGCGAGATCGATGACGAGTATGATGTGGAGGATGAAGTGGAAAAGGTGGTGGACGACAACACCTTTGTCTTCTCCGCCCGTCTTGAAATCGACTACCTCAACGACACCTATAAGCTCGATTTGCCCGTTTCCGACGACTATGAGACTTTGGCTGGCATGATTCTGCACTATTGTGAGAGCATTCCTGAACAGGGTCAAATGCTCCAAATTGGCAATTATCGGGTCAAAATCTTGAAAGCTTCACACATGAAATTGGATGAGGTGGAGCTGAAAATCCAAAATAAATAATTGATTTTCAGTTTGTTTTTGTAAAAACAAGCAAAAATTGAAGCTTTTGGAAAATAAAAATAAAACATTTTTCCCAGCGAGTGGAAATCTTTACTAAATTTGCACGCTCAAAATTGAAGTTTAATAGTAATTAGAAAATAGAATTATGGCAGCAATTGAAAAAATCAGAAGACGCTCCGGATTGTTGATTGCAATCATCGGTATCGCATTGTTAGCGTTTGTCTTACAAGACCTTTTCCAAAGTCAGGGAAGAAACACAGGTCCCACCGTGGCCACTGTTGATGGCGACAAGATTTCGGTGAGAGACTATGAAGCGCTCAAGGAAAAGAATCTTGAAAACAGAAGGTCTTCAAACAACAACCTCTCTTCCTCCGAAACTTATGGTATCTACAACAGCACTTTGGAAGAGATGATTAAGGATAACATCATGACCAAGGAATATGAGGCCGCAGGTATCGGAATCACCACAGAGGAACTGATGGATCAGATTACTGGCGACAAACCTCACCAGTGGGTGGTTCAGAGCTTCGGTGATGGTAACGGCAATGTTGACAAACAACGCGTGACCGAATACCTTCAGAACCTCAGCAACCTTCCTCCAGAGTATTATAACCGTTGGCTCGATTTCGAAAAAGCCGTAAAACAAAACCGCTTGGAGACCAAGTTCGACAATTTGGTGAAGGCTTCCTATTTCCTTCCCACTCCTTTGGCCAAGAAATACTATGAAAACAAGAACATGAAGGCTTCGGCCGATGTCATCGTTTTGCGTTATTCCTCCATCCCGGATTCGACCGTGACAGTGACCGATGCCGACAACAAGGCTTTCTATGAGGAGAATAAGTACCGCTATGAGACCGACGAAAGACGCGACATTGAGTATGTTCTGTTCGAAATCAAGCCTTCGTTGGAAGACCGTCAAGAAGCATTGAAGTTCGTGCAAGAGAGAAAGCCCGAATTTGAAGCTGCTGAGAGTGCTGCCAACTTCGTGAACGACAGCTACAACTCCGACAAGCGCTACGACAGCACTTGGATGGGCCGCAAGGATGTCCCTGAGATGATTGAACAAGCCATCTTCGACAACGGCAATGGCGTGGGCTATGTGTATGGTCCTTACGAAAACGAAGACGCTTTTAACTTGGTTCGTATCGTTGACATGCAAAGCCGTCCCGATTCACTGCGTGCCAGCCATATCTTGATTGGTTATAAGGGCGCTATGGGAAGCCAAGACACGATTACCACTAAAGAAGAAGCTGAAGCCAAAGCTAACGAACTGCTGGCTCAACTGAAGGCCACGAAGAACAACGATGACCTATATGCTGAAATGGCCGCTGAATATAACACAGATGGCACGAAGGACAAAGGTGGCGACCTTGATTGGTTCACCGATGGCACGATGGTTCCAGAGTTCAATGAATATGTGATTAATAACCCCGTTGGTTCATTGGGCATTGTGGAGACTCCCTTTGGTTATCATATTGTGAAGGTTACAGGAAAAACTGAACCTCAACCTAAGGCGCGTCTTGCATTCCTTGAGCACAAAATCACATGGAGCACGAAGACTTATCAGAACATTTATGCCGAGGCTAACAAGTTCTTTGCTGAAAATAGAACTTACGACCAGTTCAACAAGGCTATTGAAGAACAAGGTCTCACCAAGCGCACGATGCCTGGCATCCAGAAGTCGACTTATCAAATCACCGGTCTTGAGAGCCCGCGTGAAATCGTCCGCTGGGCTTTCGACGAGAAGACCAAGAAAGGTGACATCTCCGACAAGATTTTTGAACTTGACAACAATCAGCTGGTTGTGGCCGCTCTGACGGGCGTCATTAATGAAGGCTATGCACCTTTGGATGTTGTTGCCGAGCGTTCCAAGTACCAAATCCTTAATAAGAAGAAGGGTGAGATGGCCGTTGAGAAGATGAAGGCTTGTGGAAGCGATGTCAACAGAATGGTTAACGAGCTGGGTGCTGAGTCCACCACTGTCTCTGATGTCAACATTGAATCGCGTGTGTTGGGTAACTTTGGTGTTGAAGGCGATATCGTTGGTATGATCATGGGTATGAAGGAAGGTGAGGAAGTCGGCCCCGTTGCCGGTAACTCTAGCGCCTTCATCATCAAAAACGTGAAGTTCACGGCTCCCGAAGAGACTACTGACTACAGCAGCATCATCAGAGAGAAGACCAGCCAGTTCTCCAACAGAGCTCTGAACAATGGTGTGTACAACGCCTTGAGAAACAATGTGAAGATTAAGGATAATAGAACAGAGATTTTCTAAACGAAAGGCTCAGTGATTGAAGGAAAGGGTGCGTCGGTTTCTTCGGCGCACCTTTTTTTGTTTCAATATACTAATCAAATGTAATTTGCGTTTTAGGAAAAAGAGAATAGAGTAGAAACATAATACCAAACTGATGAAAAAACTTACTTTTTTAATCGTCGCAGCCTTGGTTTTTGCCTTTATGGGCTGCCGTAAACCTGTAGAGGTGTCTTTTGACAAAGCAACTCTTGAGATTGCCGCCCAAGGAGGCTCTGATGAGGTTTCATTGAAGTCGAATGGAGAATGGACCATCGCCATGACCGAGGGATGGGTTATGGTTTCTTCAATGTCGGGTAACGGTGATGCCACCCTTATTTTAACTGTTGCTCCTAATACGACAGGAGAGAGCCGTTCAACTGAAATCACTGCCAGTACCAAGGACAATACTGCTGTTTTGAAGTTGACTCAGGAGGTTCCTCAGCATTATGTTGAAGTTAGTCCTGCGTCAATTATCTGTGGCGCTGTAGGAGGTGAGTATACGGTTGAGGTGTCATCCGATATCGAATGGGAAGTCGTCACTCCCCAATGGGTGAACAGTTCGATGATGAATGGTTCCAATAATGCGACCCTTACATTGACCATTAGTCCTTTAGAAGGCGATATGTCCGAATCTCGCATAGGAGAAGTCGTAATAGGAAAACATGATTTGGCTTCTGCTACGGTAATTATTGAACAGAAAGTGTCGCCTGTTTTAGGCATTGAGGTTGTTCCTGGAAACCTTTATTATGCTTGTACTGGTGAGACCAAGACTATTGCCGTGACCACTGAGGACAATTGGACGGCCACTGTTGGAGAGGAATGGATCACATTGAATCAAAATGAAGGACAAGGTAATGCTGAAATCAGTGTGACCGTAGGTGAAAATCCATTGTATGAAGAGCGTCAATCCAATATCATATTTGCTACGGCTGGAGGTGCTCAGGTGGAGCTCATCATTAGGCAGGAAGCTTCACCCGACCCGCATTTCCTTGAGGTTTCACCTCTTGTGTTCCAATTTGGAAAAGAAGGCGGCGAGCGAGAGATTCATGTGAGTTGTGATGATGAATGGACATTTGATTTGAATTGTGACTGGTTGTCGGTCTCGCAACAGTCGGGTACGGGCAATGCTGTTGTTGTTCTGACGGCTGCACCCAATACGATTAATGAGCTGAAAATGCAGGATTTTATTATCAAATCGGGGATGTTGAGTGCGCAATTAACAGCAAGTCAAGCTCCTGGTGATGATCCGGTTATAGCTAGTTTTGAACCTGATACTTTGTTTGTAGCCTTTTCTGGTGGGGTGCAAACTGTGCATTTGGCCTCGAACGCCACATGGCAGTTACAGGCGAGCAGTTGGATTACTTTGGTAACCAGTTCAGGCGAGGGTGACGCCACTTTTGATATTATAGTGGATAACAATTCTGAGCCGAATGAAAGAATAGGTTTTGTTAGAGCCATTCGTAATGGACAAGTGCTGTGCACGATGGTCGTCGTTCAGGAGGGTAAGGTCGACATTTTGGAAACAGACATAACTGAACTTTATGTCCGCCCAGAAGGTGGCAGTTATGAAATCCATGTGTCAGCGAACCAAGCGTGGTCGGTGAATGTAGATGTGGCGTGGATCCATTGCGATCCTTTGAGTGGCTTTGGCAATAAAACCCTTACCGTCACGGTCGATCCCCTGCCGAGTTTGCGACCAAGAACAGGACATGTCAAGATAAGCGGTGAAGCTGGGAATAGTGTTAGCATCTTAGTTGAACAGAATTAAAAAAGAATGGGGAAAGCAAATGCTTTCCCCATTCTTTTTGTCAAGGGATGGGTTAAAATCCGAAGCTGAACCAATACCAGAACTTGTTTTCCATTTCCTTCCAGGCTTGTCGTGTGGAAGCGGCAAAGTCCGTGGTGTATTGATTGAGAAGCTCGGTGGCTTCTTTGTTTTTGCCTTCTGCAATCAAGCTCTTTGCCCTTTCTTCTACTGCGGGAATTTCGTCGAAAGCTTTTTGTTCGAAACGGTTGGCAGTGCCGAGAAGCGTACTTTTGCAGCGACCCCATTGCACGGTAGCTAGTTTGTTGGCTTTGCGGTAGTGCCAAATCCAAGCCTCGTCGCGGTAGCGCAGTTGACCGCATTTGTCGAAGCCTTCGGGTAGGGTGGTGGAGCCGGAGAAGATGGGAATGCGCGGGCTTTGGCCTGGGTTGTCGCAAGCCATCCAGCAGATGGCGCCGATTTCGTCAGGCATCCAGCTACGGCATTGGATAATGTGATGGTAACTGCTCCAAGCCACAGCTACGGTGCGTTGGAAGTTGATGGTGCCAGGAGCGAGATAATTAATGGTGTTCATCATCGCGCTACCCACCCATGGATTGGCTACGGGGCTGATGATGGTGTCTTCGACCACGCCATCGTCGGTGCGTTTCTTTGCAACCATCTTTATGTTGCGGGTCATGTCCATGTCGGTCCCTTCATAAGTGCTGCGAAAGAGTTCCATCACCTTGCGTACATCAACATTTTCGTCTGGTTTCACTGAGAAGGGCAGTTCGGGCATGTCGCGGTTAAGGTTCAATGAGGGTGCCAGCTGACTGAGGATGAAGAACTCGCGGTCGCTGTAGTTCTTGCCACCGCCATAAGAGGCACGGAAAGCCTTCCAGAAGACGAAGTCGCCCTTGCCGTCCCAGAGGCCATATTTCTTCGCTACGGCCTCGCAGTTGTCGGAGCAATAAAAGTCCTTGCTCTTGCGTTCGAGTTTGCCTATGCGGGCGATATTGGCCGAAACACCTACCTCGTCGTCGGGGATGCGTTTGGCTGCCCACACGCCGCCGATTTTGTCTGGACCTTCGCCTAGGATTTCCATTTGCCACACCTCGTTCTTGTCGGCAATGGTGATGCATTCGCCACCGTCACCATAGCCGTATTCCTTCACCAGTTTGCCGATGAGTTGGATGGCATCGCGGGCGTTGTCGCAGCGCATCAAAGCCACGCGTTCCAGTTCCTCGATCATGAACATGCCTTTGTTGTTGACCAAGGTGTCGGGACCCGAGAAAGTGGTTTCGCCGATGGCCAGTTGTTTTTCATTGAGGCAAGGGTAGGCCGTATTGAGATAAGCGTAGGTGTGGGCCACTTGTGGGATTTCGCCAGCCAGTTCCACTTTGCGGTTGTCGAAGGGGTCTTCGGTGTGCATGGAGCCTTTATACACCTTGTGCATCTCGCCTTTTTCGTGGTCGGCGGCGGCTTCCCAGCGCATCCAGGTGCGGTAGCGGCCGTCGCAGGTGTGGGAGGTGATGACGGAACCGTCGGTGGAAGCGTTTTTGCCTACCATAATGCTCGTGCAGTTGGCGCCGACAAGGCGTTCGTTTTCGTCTTGTGCCATCGTATTAAAGCCGATGAGCAACAGAGCTGAGAGAAGTAATGATTTGAATTTAAGCATAATAAATCAGAATTGATAATTGAATCGGCCCTTCGACAAGCTCAGGGACCTTAACATTTGTTTTAGAAGTCCAAAAATAGGAAAGAAAACGGTTAGTTTTGATGTTTTGGAATAAAAAACTACTTATTCCCAAAACAATTCCTCGGCCACTCCATCGGCGAAGAGCATTTGCTGGTCGGTGAGGTAGAGGAATTCCCGTGTCTGTGAGAGCCTGCCTTGGGCAATCAAGGGCTGGGCATGTTGTTCACAGTAGGTGGAGAAGTGTTCACCCATCTCGCGTTTGAGCCATTTCAAGTCGATTCCCCAGTGGGTGCGCAAGCGCAGCATGACATATTCGTCGTATTGCTGCTCAGTAGAAAGTTGTTCTTTTTCAATTATTGGTTCTTGGACTCGCTTTGCGTCATTGCGAGGAGGTACGACGAAGCAATCTAGGCATGGAGCTTTTGTTTCTGGATTGCTTCGTTCCTCGCAATGACGGGATGCGGTAGAGAAAGCCTCACAATACCGTTCAACACTGGAAACATTCCATTGTCGTGAGGTTCCATCGTAGGAATGTGCCGAAGGTCCAAAGCCTATGTAGGGCGTGCCAAACCAATAGCTAGCATTGTGCTTGGAATGCATGCCACGGCGGCAGAAATTGGAAATCTCGTAATGCAGATAGCCGTTTTCAGCGCCGCGTTGGCATAGGATTTCATAATCGCGCAGGGCATCATCTTCGTTGACGGGAGGCACCTTGCCTAGTTCGATTTGTTTGGTCAAAATGGCATTGGGCTCCAAGGTAAGGGAGTAGGCCGAGAGGTGAGGCAGGCCGTATGCTAAGAAAATGTCCAAATTCTTGTTCCATTGCTCGGCATTGGAGGTAGGCAATCCATAGATGAGGTCGATGCCGATGTTGCTGAAGCCTGCTTGTTTGGCCCAATCGATGCATTGGCGGGCATGCTTTGAGTCATGGCGACGGCTCAGATACTTCAAGTCATTGTCGAAAAAGCTCTGAATGCCGATGCTCAGTCGGTTGACTCCAAGTTGTCGCAAGCCTTCGAGATAATCTAACGACAGTGTGTCTGGGTTGGCCTCGAGGGTAATCTCGGCTTTTTCGGCGATGGGATAAGTCCTCTTAATAAGGTGTAGCAACTCACCGATTTCCTTTAATGATAATAAGGAAGGTGTGCCTCCACCGAAATAGATGGTGTTGATGGTGGGCAAGTCGTGATTACCCTTCAGCGCGGGGGATTGCGGGTCAAGCCCGCAATGAGGCCCGCGCTGAAGGTACTCCTTTCGTGCAACAATCTCCGCTTTCAAAGCCTCCAAGAAGCAATCTTTCAGTTTCAAGGAAGGCAGCGAATAGAACCCGCAATAGGCACATTTCGAGTTGCAGAAAGGAATATGGATGTAGATACCAGCCATCTTACTTTTCGATCACCAGTTTTAGGGTCTTTTCGCCATCATTGGTTTTGAGACGAACAAAGTAAATTCCGTTTTGCAGGCTGCTGATGTTGATTGACTTGAAGTTTTCGTTGACGCTCAGCACACTTTGGCCCATGATGTTGTACACTTCCACTAGAATGACCTCGTTACCCTCCACATGAAGGACATCATTGGCGGGATTTGGATAAATCTTGGCTTCCTTTCCGTTTTCATGGATGGCATCCCAAATCACAGTCACAGAGAGCGGGTCTGACTCGGCCTCACAACCGTCATCGAAAATGGCGATAACTATGTACTCATGAGTTTCGTCGAAATCAACATCGTTGTCGAAGTATTCCTGTTGTGCTTGGGGCAATTCTTCCAAAAGAATCCCGTCTTTCAAAATCCTATAGCCTAAAAGATTTCCTGTTGAGCCTGACTCGGGTTCGGTCCACCTCAGAGCCACTTCTGGGATGTCTCCAAAGGCTTCGGCGTAAAGGTCGCGAACGGGATTGCAGCTGATAACCACCTCTTCCTCACGAAGCCATCCCATGCGGTCATTGCTGCCTTTGTAGGTGCCGTAAACAAGGTTTTTAACGGATTGATTCAGGGCATATGCAGTCACATAAACAGGGTCATCGGGTGAGAAATTCTGAACGTAGGTCAAAGTGACGATTTCCAGCATGCCATCACCGTCAATGTCACCGAAGTTGGCACCGTTCATATAGGAGAGGCCTTGCGGGTGGAGCGGAAAGCCTTCGGTTACCTCGGTACCGTCCATTTCCCAAGCGCGAATGAACCCTTCGCTACCGTCCATTAGATTGAAGTCGGTGATGATTTCATTCTCGTCGTCGCCGTCGATGTCGGCCACAGTGATGAAACCTTCGACACCTGAGGTCAGGTTTAGTGGGAAACCAGGAGCCACGTTGCCTTCAATGTCATATTGGTAAAACACATTACCTTCGCCCGAAACGCCCATGAAGATGGCATATTCGTCGCCGTTTTTCACCACTGTTGGGGCAGAGTAAGTCCAATAAGAGACGGGTTTAGGCCATCCTGCGTGGTATTCACCTGTGAGGGCGTTGCGCACGTAATGGTTCGGGTTGTCGCCATGGCATGCACCGACGAGGCTCCAATTGCCATCGCCTTCGAAATCAACTACGAGTGGCGATTGGTAAGAATACTTGTAAGAATCATTGCTTTCAACCGTATAGAGTTGTTCGCCCGTGTGGCTGATGCAATATAAAGCGGAGGTTGTCGAGGCGAAAATCTCAAGGGAGCCGTCATTGTCGATGTCTGCCAAGGTGGGGGTGAAAGCAGGTGTAGAAGGCAATTCGAAGGGGAAGCCTTCCATCTCTTCTCCTTGCAGGTTCCAAGCATGGATGCCTGCGGAGATGCTGGCCGAGGCTTTGCCGCGACCGCAGAAAATGATTTCCAGTTCACCATCGTTGTTGATGTCGGCCAAGACAGGAGCGCAGATGAGCGGGTTGTTGTTGGAGACCGTTGTCATCAGGATGTTGCCCGAAGCATCGAAAACATTGATGCCGCCACGGGCGTTGCCGTAAGCGGTTAGGGCTACGATTTCAAGTATTCCGTCGTTGTTGATGTCGCCAATGGCAGCGGGGTACTGAGCCATGCCTCCGACTAAAGGTTGGGTCCAAAGGATGTTGCCTTGTCCATCGATGACGTTAATTTCCTCGTTGTGGCAGAGGATGATTTCATCAGCGCCATCGTTGTTGAGGTCTGCTAAAGCCAAGCCGCGCATTGGCTTATAGGTAGTATTGGAAGCGAAGGTTAGTGGAAAGCCTGGCATGGGTGTCAATGCATCACGGCTTGCTGGCGGCAGTTGGGTGAGTACGCTTTCGGTTTTGATGATGCCGTCTTCGTCGATGAATGCCCGCGTGGCAGGTTGCTGAGCAGTTAAGCCTAGAGAGAGGGAGAAGAGGGCAAGCAATAGTAGTATCTTTTTCATAATTGTTTGTTTTAAAAATGAAAAAGGCCGTTTCATTAGCCGGTATCACCAGCGAATGAAACGGCCTGAAATCCATTAATTAATGATTCGGATTATTTCTCTTTTTTGCAGCAGCCGCCAAGGCATTTGTACACCAGTCCGGCAAGGCAGGCACCGACGAGCGGGGCCACGATGAAGAGCCACACTTGACCCATGGCACTCCATTCTCCACACTTCGAGAATAAAGCAACGCCAAGCGAACGGGCAGGGTTGACAGAAGTGTTGGTCAGCGGGATGCTGATGAGGTGGATGAGCACCAAGGTGAGACCGATGGCCAGACCACCGAATTTACCGTTGGCATGACGATCGTCAGTGACGCCGAGGATGACCATCAAGAATACGAAGGTCAGCAGAGCCTCAACGAGGAAAGCACCGCCTGTGGAAATTGCTTGATAACCTGTCTCAGGACCACCGCAAGCTTTTTGGAATGCTTCGCCATAGCCGTTGGAAGCAAAGACGCCAGTAGCGCCGCCACCGATAGCATTCCAAATCACGAGGAGCAAAGCACCAGCGATGATGCCGCCGATGAACTGTGCGAGCCAATAGACGAGCATTTCCTTAAAGCTCATGCGTCCGTTAACGAAGACACCAAAGCTGACAGCGGGGTTGAGGTGGGCACCAGAAATGTGGCCGATGCCGTATGCCATAGCCACTACGGTGAGGCCAAAAGCAATGGCTACGCCAAGGAAGCCTACATGACCAAACAAAGCGGTACCGCAACCGCCAAACACCAAAACGAATGTGCCGAACAATTCGGCAAAAAACTTGTTACTTGTTTTCATAACGTTTTAATTTTAAGTTAGTTATTAGTTGGTTTAATCATTATTCTCTTTTCATAGCTCCATCACGGAGTTCTTTTGGAACACTGCAAATGTACAAAATAATCTAAGGTAGGCAATCGTTTTTAAAAAAAATGACCCTGTCCGGAGATGGTGCTTTTGATTGTTTCGATGAGCCTCCCGATCGAAGGAATAAAAATATATTTTTTAAAAGTTTGATAATCAATAATATAGAAAAAATATGGAAAAAAAATGAAAATTTGTTGTGGAATATAACAAAAAAGCAATATTTTTGCAGGACAATTCATATTAGAGCAATCTATGTATGAGAATCAGGAATAAGTAATCAATAAATTATAGAAAGGAAACAATACAAATGAAAAAGAGAATCATTAGCGTTATGGCCGTTTTAGCAATGCTGTGTGGTCCGGCTATGATGCAAATTGCAGAGGCTCAGAATATTTTCGAAAGCAATGAGGATCTGAAAAAAAGCTTGCGTGGTTCAAGTGATGAGGAGGAAAATGATGTGATTAGTCTTGAAGACCGCGATGGTGATATTTCCTTGGAAAACTTTGCACCTTTGAGCGGAGGTATCCTTGTTTTGGGTTGCCTTGGCGGTGCCTATCTTATTGGAAAAAGAAGGAAGGAGTGATACTCCTAATCGATTAGATTGTTTTCCTCTGCTTTAAACTTTTTGTTTTCTGTTTCGGATATATAATTGACAGAAACAAGCGTTAGCTGTGCTATATTTGCATGGTTAATGAAATTAAAGGAATTCTATTGTCCAGGTCAAGTTGATTTTATTAACGGACCTGGATTTTTTGATTTAATTTGACAATGATGACACGACGCATAACCACACTCTCTCTGTTTTTCCTATTGGCATGCTCTGTCATGGCACAGGAAAGTCAATCTTATCGCTTTACATTGGAGGACTGTCTGCAATTTGCCGCAGCAAATAATTACGAGCGCAAATCTATGGAATTGACTGGTAAGTCGTTGGAGACAACTTACGAACAGTCGAAACGGCAAAGGCTGCCTAACTTGAGTGCTTCAGTAGGGCAGAACTTGTCGAACAACGAAAACGGTTGGTCTACCTCGGGAAATGTGGGCGTGGGATCCTCATTGACCATCTATCAAGGTGGCAATATCAACAATACTATTGAGCAGAATCGCCTGAACATGGGGCGTAACGAAGTTCAATTGGAACGATATGACAACCAGCTTGCCACTCAGATTTTACAGAGTTTCCTCGTCATTCTTGGCAATCAAGAATTGTTGAATTACGAACTTGAGGTACTTAATACCAGTCGCGAACAGGTGAAGCAGGGACGAGTACGCCATAATGTGGGTACTATTCTCGAAAGCGACCTTCTGCTGCTTGAGGCGCAATATTACAGCGACTCGAACAATGTGGTTGACACTCGTATTAATATTGAGAACAATTTGCTTGATTTGAAGGTGCTGCTTTCGATGAATCCGACTGATGATTTGGAGATTGTCTCTCCGAATACCGACAACCTTGATGACCTGAAAGAGTCGTTGCCTTCAGAAGAAGAGGCTATTAGTCTCGCCATGGAATATATGCCTGACTTGCGCATGAGCGACTACGATGTCCATTTGGCCGAAAAGAGCGTCGACATGGCGCGAGGCAACTACTTCCCTTCCATCTCTGCCAATGCCAATGTGGGCATGGGCGTGTTGTCGTTCGATTCTGAGGGCAACTCGAAATGGTATGGCAAACCAACTGAATCTGCGGGCATTTCGATGAGCATCCCGATTTATAGTCGTGGTCAAACTAGAGCCAATGTGAAAAAGAGTCGTATTGCCTTGGAACAGGCTCGGTTGGACTATGAGCAAACGGTTCTTTCAGTACGCCAAACCGTAGCGCAAGCCTACCGTAATGTGGTTTCTGCTTACAATGCCTATAAGGTCTCACAAGTAAAGGAAAACGCCTATAGCAAGAGTTTCAATGCGTACAACATCCAGTATCAGTACGGCACCATAACGACAGTGGAATTGCTACAGCAACAGAACAATTATCTGAATGCCCTCAATTCCTATATCCAGAATAAGTATTCCTTGCTAATGAAACGCAAGATTCTGGATGTGTATATGGGCAAACAAATAGAGTTGTAAGTATAGGGTTGAGTGTTTAGAGTTGTAGGGCTGTCACACTGTGGCAGCCGCAAGAAGAACGAAAATCGAATAATACGAAATATGAAGAAAAAAAGAAAAATATGGTTGATTATCCTGGCTATCGTTGTCGTGGCCATCGCTGCGATAGTCATCATCAAGGCTATGAAATCAGCCAACAAGGAATTGGTCATCCGCACCCATGTGGTTGGAGAATATACCGTTGAGAACACTGTGACTGCAACAGGTACTATTGAGCCTGTGGAGACTGTTGAAGTGGGAACACAAGTGTCGGGTAAGGTGGAGAAGATTTATGTCGACTTCAACGATGTGGTGAAGAAAGGTCAGCTGATGGCCGAATTGGACAAGCAGACGCTTAACCAGAGCCTGAGTAGGGCTAAAGCTAGCCTCACTTCGGCTGAGAGCCAGCTCAATTATGCGAAACTCACATACGAACGCACGAAACAGCTTTACGAGTCGAATGCCGCCACCTTGGCCGCTTATCAGGAAGCTCAGAACACCTACACGCAGGCTCAAATGAGCAAGAGAAACGCCCAAGCTTCATACGACCAGGCACGGGTTGATTTGGCTTACGCCGAAATCTATTCGCCCATCGATGGCATTGTGCTCGATCGTGCCGTTGAGGTGGGGCAGACGGTAGCAGCTTCGTTCAGCACGCCTACTTTGTTTACCTTGGCCAACGACCTGACCAAGATGCAGGTGGAAGCCGATGTCGATGAAGCCGACATCGGGCAGGTGAAAGTTGGGCAGAGGGTGAGCTTTACCGTGGATGCTTATATGGACGATGTGTTTGAAGGTACCGTGAACCAAATCCGTATGAAACCAACTACCACGAGTAATGTGGTGACTTATACGGTCATCATCGAGGCTCCCAACCCCGACCAAAAGCTCTTCCCGGGCATGACTGCCAGTGTGACCATCGTCACGGAGGAAGAGACAGGCTTGGCTGTGCCTGCCGAGGCCTTCAATTTCACCCCAGACGAGCAAGTGCTAAAAGCCATTCGTAAGAGTGAAAAACCCGATGGACAGCGCCCCGAGCCACCACAAGGCCAAAAGCCTCAGATGAATGAAGGAGGGCAAGTAGCCAGTCATAACAGGGTGTGGTTGAGGAAAGGCGATGATATGATGCCCTGTCCCGTCAAGGTGGGCATGAGTGATGGCGCTTATAAGATCATCGAGCAAGGTTTGCAGGCTGGCGACTCAGTGGTGCTTTCGGCGCAGTATGTCGTCAAGGAGAAAGAAGTGAAGAAAGGCGAAAACCCCTTCATGCCAGGTCCTCCTGGTAGGAACAGGAATAATAATAGTAAAGGAGGAAACCAAGGTAATCAGAAATGATCATGAGTGAACGGCAATCCATCATCAAGGTTGAGAACCTCAAGCGTACATTTGTCGTCGGTAGTGAGGAAGTGCATGCCCTGAAGGGTGTGTCGTTCGACATTTGTCAGGGCGAGTTTGTGAGTATCATGGGATCGTCGGGTAGCGGCAAATCTACTTTGCTCAATATCCTTGGTTGCCTTGACCAGCCCACCTCAGGCGAGTATTACATTGATGGTATTTCGGTCAGGGAAAGAAGCAAAAACGAGCTGTCGGAAATTCGTAATCGCAAGATTGGCTTCGTGTTTCAGTCCTACAATCTCTTGCCGCGTACCTCAGCTTTGGAGAATGTGGAGTTGCCATTAGTGTACAATCCGGATGTATCGCATCGTGAGCGCCATGAGAGGGCTCAGCATGCTTTGGAATTGGTGGGCTTGAAGGACCGAATGGAACACATGCCCAACCAGCTTTCGGGTGGTCAACAGCAACGCGTGGCCATTGCCCGCGCTTTGGTGAACGACCCTGTCATTGTGTTGGCCGACGAAGCCACAGGCAATCTCGACACGCGCACTTCATACGAAATCATGAGCCTCTTTCAGAACCTTCACGAACAGGGCAAAACCATTGCCTTCGTGACGCACGAGTCTGATATTGCGGTGTTTACAAGCAGAACAATCTTCCTTCGCGATGGTCACATTCTTCGGGATGAGCCTGTAGTAACCAAGTCAGCGGCAGAAGCATTGGCGGCATTACCCAAGGATAACGATTATTGATATGGATATTTTGAACCTCATACGGATTTCGGCGAAAGCCTTGCTGCGTAACAAGACGCGCACAGCTCTTTCCATGCTCGGTATCGTGATTGGTATTGCTGCCGTCATCGCGGTGGTCAACTTGGGTGAGGGATTGAAGCAGAGTACGGCCAATCAATTGTCGGATATGGGCACCAACCTTATCATGGTGATGAGAGCCAACCAAAGGCGCGGTGGCGTGAGCATGGGCTCGTCCAATGTGCAATCGCTTAAGGTTAGGGATTGTGAGTTGATTGCCAAAGGTGCCAAAAATGTCACGATGGTCAGTCCCGTGGTCAATAGTGGCGGACAGTTGGTGAATGGTTCCAAGAACTGGTCGGGCACAGTGTATGGAGGCTCGCCCGACTATTTGGAAATCAGGAAATACGAAATTGCAACAGGCGTCAACTTCACCGAGGAGGATGTGAAGAAATACGCTAAAGTGGGTTTGATAGGGCAGACCATCGTAAAAGAGTTGTTTGACGATGGAGAAGACCCTATCGGCAAGACCATTCGTGTTGGCAATATGCCATTTAAGGTTATCGGCACCCTAAAGGAGAAAGGACAAAACGGTATGGGCATGGACCAAGACGACTTGGTGGTGATGCCTTACAGCACTGTACAAAAGCGTATGTTGGGTGTCGACTATATCCAGCAGATTGTTTGCTCGGCTGCTTCCGAAAATGTGGCTGAGGCTGCGGTTGAGGAGGTGGAAAGCATTCTTCGTGTTTCGCACAAGATTCCTGAGGATGGTGCCGACGACTTTGAGGTTCGCACCCAACAGGAGATGTTGGAGATGATGTCGTCGATGACGGGCATGATCACTACGGTTTTGGTCGCCATTGCCTTGATTTCTTTGCTGGTAGGCTGTATCGGCATCATGAACATCATGTATGTCACAGTGACGGAGCGTACCAAGGAGATTGGTTTGCGCATGTCCATTGGAGCGAAGAACTCTGCCATTTTGATGCAGTTTCTTACTGAAAGCATCATTTTGAGCCTAATCGGAGGTGTTATCGGGCTGTTGTTGGGTCTGTTGCTCTCTTATGTAGTATCATTGGCCATGTCGATGCCTTATGTTGTCAATGTGGCTTGGATGTTTATTTCGTTTATATCTTGCGCCATCTTGGGCCTCATTTCGGGCTTCTTCCCCGCTTTGAAGGCCTCGCGCACCGACCCGATTAATGCATTGAGGTATGAATGATTAAAATGTAGACCATGAACAAGGATACATTTAATGAAGTGGATAATTACATTTCGCTGAAGCGAATAGTTATGCTATCGTTGACTATTACTTTAGCATACTATGCCATATTCGTATTGACGCATTATTTCAGTAGACCCATGTTTGACAATCCAATCGAGATAGAGAGTTTGGATGGCCAGGATTTTGTGGTTTTGAACGGAGATACGCTTCAATTGAAGGAAATGCCGCGACTTAGGCCCTCACTGCCTCAAGATTCTAGAAATTATCATCCTGAACCTTTAGATCATAAAAAACCACGGTTTTTGAATAAGGTTTTGGTGAATATCCCCCTTACATTTATCATGGTTCTCATTTTGTTGCTTTTCGACAAGAAAATCATGAGCCTAAAACTCAAAAAGAAGAGGGATGAGTTTAGTACGATTCTCATAGGTTCATTATTGGTTGGCATAATAATGAGTTCGTTGTGTATTGCTTTTCAATGGTATTGTTGGCCAAGTTGGAGGCCACCGCATTCGCTATTCGTTTGTATAGTAAAGGGCTGGTTGGGTGATTTGCCTTTATATGCTATTGCAGTTCTGTCTGCTTATTTGTTGCGTTCGGTCTATTTTGAGAAAAAAGCAGCCGTTGAAAACGAAACACTTCGGGCTGAGAACCTTAACTCACGCTATGAGACCCTGAAGACACAGATGGATCCACATTTCCTTTTCAATTCGCTGAATACCTTGAAAGCATTGATTGACGTTGATGTCGAAAAGGCTGGCGATTTTGTCCATCAGTTGTCGACGGTGCTTCGTTACACATTGAAAAACGAGGAAGTGGTTACTTTGGCCCAAGAGCTTGAATGTGTGCGTCCCTACTGCCAGATGATGAAGATTCGTTATGGCGACAACCTGCTTTTCGACCATCATATCGAACATGAGAAATACGATAACTACTATGTCCTTCCACTTTCAATCCAGGGGCTAATAGAAAACGCCATCAAGCACAATGTGGTCTCCTCGAAACAGCCACTGACGATTGATATTCATACGGATGATGATAATCATCTGATAGTCAGTAATAAAATTCAGCCAAAGATTGGAAAAGAGGAAGGAACGGGAATTGGATTGGCCAATCTTTCGGAGCGATATCGAATAAAATGGAACGAAAATGTTGAAATTTTTAACGACGGAAAGATTTTTAGCGTAACTTTGCCTCTTAAACTAAACGAACAATCACTATGAAAGCACTGATTATTGAAGACGAAGTCATGGCTGCGAAGACGCTGAAGAAGCTTCTTCTGGAAGTCTGCCCAGGTATTGAAATCGTTGGCATGCTTGAATCCATCGAAGACAGCGTCGAATGGATTGCCAACCATCCCATGCCCGACCTGATGTTTATGGACATTCATTTGGCCGACGGCTCATCGTTTGCCATATTTGATCGTGTTACCATCACATGTCCGGTCATTTTCACCACGGCATACGATGAATATGCACTCAAGGCTTTTGAGGTGAACAGCATCGACTATCTGATGAAGCCCATCAGCAAGGATGCATTGGAGCGTGCCATGAACAAATATCATTCGCTGGTGGAGAAAAGTGTGGATACCAACCAACTCAGCATGATTTTGAGCCAATTGGGAGAGAAGAAAAAATACAGAAGCTTTTTCTTGCTTCCCGAGCGCGACAAGTTTATTCCTTTGCCGGTCAGCAATATAGTTTACATTTATATTGATGCTAAGACGCTGAAGATCATCACAACGGATGGGAAGACATTCTATATGAACCACACCTTGGACGATGTGATGAGCGAGCTCGATCCGCATGAGTTCTTCCGCGCCAATCGTCAGTTTGTTGTTGCCCGCAGCTCCATCAAGGATGTGTCGGTTTGGTTTGGCAACAAGTTGGCCATCAACCTTTTCGTTGAAACGCCCGAGAAGATCATTGTGAGCAAGGCTCGTGTGGCCGAGTTTAAGGTTTGGTTTACCAAATAAGTATTTGATTTATAACTATTTATATTAATCATTAAATTTTTTCCATAAAAAAGCATTGTGGGAACGAAAAAAGGTTGTACTTTTGCACCCACAAAACGATGCTTCCGTAGCTCAGTTGGTAGAGCACCTGACTCTTAATCAGGGTGTCCAGGGTTCGACCCCCTGCGGGAGTACAGAAAAGCCGCTGAAAATCAGCGGCTTTCGTTGTTTTTTATACCCCCGCAGGGAGTACAATCTTGGTATAGAGCTAATTAATCCACAACAAGCTTTGCAAATCCATCCGTTGCGAAGGTTTCCAATGCGTTCTGCTCGTTGACGTAGATGTAATAGGCCTCCACACCATCCATGCTTTCGATGAGCGGCAGTGACTTCTCCATGCCCATCACCATGCAGATGGAGGCCAAAGCGTCGGCCCAAACGGAGTTTTCGGCCAATACGGTCACGCTGAGCACATTGTGTTCAACGGGATATCCTGTCTTCGGGTCGATGCAGTGGGAATAGCGTTTGCCGTTGCGCTCCACATATTTGCGGGTACTGCCCGAGGTGACCAAGCCCTTGTCGCGCAAGGCGATGCGGGTGTGCACCACTTGTTCCGAATCCCAGTTGTCGGCAGGCTTCTCGATACCTACAATCCACGGCTGGTCGTTGGGCTTTTCGCCACGAGCCATGATTTCACCTCCAGTATCAACCAAATAGTTCTTGATGCCTCGACTATCTAAAAAGGAAGCAATCAAGTCGGAGGTGTAGCCTTGTGCAATGGCATTGAAATCCAAGGTCATGGCGGGATTTGCCTTGACAACTTTTCCCTCTTCGATGCGGATGTTTCGATAATCGACCAATTGCTTTAGGCTGTCGATGAGTTGAGGCGTGATGGTGTCTCCATGTTTGTAGCTAAAGCCCCAGGCGGCCACGATGGGTGAGATGGTGGGGTCGAAGTAACCGTCGGAAAGGCTTGCGGCTTCTTGGGCAATGCGGAAATTGTCAACAAAGATGGAATCAAGTTTGACTTCTTCATTGCGATTGACTTTCGAGATGACTGAAGTGTCGACCCATAGGTTGACCGAGACATCCACGGCATGAAAGATAGAGTCGATTTCCTGCTGGAAGTTGCGGCCTTGTTCATCGTAATAGGTGATGGCATAGTAGGAGCCTTGTGCCTCGCCTTGAAGCGCCATCTTTTGAGGCCCTCGGTTACAGGAGGCGAGTAAGGCAAAAAATCCAATGAAAAAAGATATTCTTTTCATAATTAAAAGTCTATAATTGCGCTCCATTTCCAAGCGAAGTTGTCCCACAGGTTGGGCAGGCTATAGGGACCGTAACGATAGAACACACCTGCACCGACTTTTGTCAGGGGCGTAGTCATTAGTCCGTCGATGACGATGCCGCTCTCGAAGTAGCCCTTTTCCATTGTTTTGAAGTTCTTGTCAGGGTAGGCCTCGGCGCGTTTCATGTCGCCCCAGCCGATATTCGTGATAATGGAAAGTTCGGGATTAAACCACTCGGAATTCGTTTTCCAAAGCATGCCGCTGAAGTTATGGCTAAGATAAAGGGCGACAAATCGGTCGCAGAAGAATTCATCCAATCGCATGGTGCTGAAGCTGCCTGGTGAATATAGCCCGAAGGGTTCGTAGGTGCCTAAGATGTTGAAAGTCTCCATAACGGGACACGACTCAGTGGCATAGCCGGCCTGCACGAGAACCTTGGTGACTCCAAGATAGGGCGTGTAGAAGTTCTTTGAGGCTTCAAACTTGAAGCGATCGTATTCATACTCACTGCCGAATATGTTTGGGAAGGCATGTTGGTAGGACACCCACACGATAGGATAGAGCGTGCCTAAGGAACGGATACCCTGTGGTGTGCTGAGGAACTTTTCCTTATAGGCGAACCTAAGTTTGAGCTCTGCGACGGTGAAGCGTCCTCCCGTAAGCGAGTCGGTAGGAATATGATAGAACTGCTGGTTGTAGTGTTTTTGGCTTGTGCTAAGGTTGAGATAAGCCTTGAAATGTTGTGCAAAGCGGGTTGAGAAAGAGAGGTCGAAGCGGTTTCTTCGTGTGCGAATGTTCTCGTAAAAGGTATATTTGTAGTTTGAAGTGGAAAGTTCGGAGTTGGTTTCTTTCTCAAGCATCCCGCCAAATTCACCCATAGGTTCCGACCTGCGGCTGTATTGAAAGCTGAGTTCCATCTGCCGCTGTCGGTTGAGGTTCAATTTCAGTCCGCCTCCGTAGTCCCAATCTTTGAGACGTGTCCAATAGCCAAACGATCCGTTGAGGCTGAACCATCGCGAGAGTCTGTCGTTGGTGCGCCCTCCCAAGCCGAAATACAACCCTCTTCCGGCCGATATGTTGATGATTCTGGAGAGGTCAAGGTTAATGCAGCCGATGGGCAGGGCGGATTCGTTCATCAGTTTGTCGGTCATGCCTAAAACGCGGTCGAAAATGTCGGTGCCTTGGGTGAGGGAGTCGACGAGGATGTAGGTGGCTTTCACCCGTTCTGTCAACGAGTCGATGCGATGTTCGTTCCAGAAGGTCTCATCGCGGAAAGCAGCGTCGGGGTCCACCTTGATTTCGATGTCGGAGAACTGTCGTTTGCTGATGTCGGGATTGATTTCGATGTCGCTCAGGTAGCTTTTCCCTATAGCAGCCATGGGGAAGTCGCTACCGTCCATACTGACCACCATACTTGGAAACTTCAGGTTGGTGTTCAACTGTTTTGGGAACCATTGGCCATCCACTTTTTGGTAAAGCTGTTGAATATCGGCAGTAAAGATTCCTCCTTGTTCGTTGGGTGAAGCTTTCACGCTTTGCAGTGCCCAACCGTCACTGTTGATGGTCATCGTTCCGCGCAAGCCGTCGAAAGTGCTGCCGCGCATCGGGTGGAACGAGATTACATAGAGTGAGTCGCCCAGACCGATGGGATGAACCGATTCCAAAGTGAAAAAATAGCGTGTTTTGCTGCCTCTGCTGATGGGGTTGACATATTCGGTGCCGATAATGTTGACGGTTTCGTCATAGAAGCTGACACTTTGCATACTGTTGACCAAATACATGAAAGTGGGCTCTTTCATGCCGGCCACTTTGGTGCCGAGCACATGTTGCAGCTTGCGGTCGGGCGACATGAACAGCACTTCCGAGGCGGTCTCCATCACCATCAGGTCGCTCTTTTTCATGATACTGTCGAAGAGGTGCAGGCTTGTCATTTCCATGGCGGTGTCGTTGGCTATGGCTTGACCGAAGCTGCTGCTGTCCACAGTAAAGACCATCTTGTCGTAGATGTTGTAACGATAGGATTTGAGCGAGTTGGGATTGTTGGCCTTGCGGTGTGCCATCAGGCTGTCGATGATGCGGTGGGCGGGGTTCTCGCCAGCCTCGACGGTGACTTCGCCCAATTCAAAGGTCATGGGTGTCAAGGCGACACTATACTTCTTTTGGTTGGGTTGTAACACAATTTCTTTAGGCTCGTAGCCGATGGAAGAGAATCTTATTTTCTGTATGGGTTCGTTTGCGGTGATGCTGTATCTGCCATCGATGTCGCTAATAATGCCTTGTTGGCCTCCGTTGATGACCACATTGACGAAGGCTAAAGGCTGGTGGTTGCGCTCGTCGGTAATTTTGCCGCTTAGGGTATGCGTCTGGCCAAAAAGAATATCGGCAGAAAGAGTAAAGAAAACGAGGAATAGAAACGGGAAGACCTTTATGCGCAAAGAGGGCTTCATTCTTGTGTCTCAGTTAGATAGATAATCTCGTTGTCACGCTTCATTAGGTATTGTTCGCGGGCAACTTTCTCCATAGTGGCCGTGTCGTTTTGCAAGTCGTTGAGATACTTTTTGCTTTCGGGCACAAGCTTTTCGTAGTATTCAATCTGCTGTTTCTTGTCTTTCACCGATTTCGAGAGCCTGATTTGCTCGAAAAGGTTGAACTGGTCGATGAAAAGTATGACAATGAGAAACAGCAATGTGGCATACACATAGCGGTTGTTGAGTTTGCGTAAGATTTCCCTGAATGACATAAGGACTAGGATGTTGAGCTTACCAAAATATTTCAGTCTGCAAAGGTAATATATTTCGATGAACTCAATGACCTTTTTTCTTATTTTTGCGCTCAGAAATCCAATAAATTTTTCAACAAACATCGAAAATTCAGTAATCATGAAAAAAGTTATTGCAACAACAAAGGCTCCTGGAGCCATCGGTCCTTATTCTCAAGCCATTGAAGCCAACGGAATGGTGTTCATTTCGGGTCAACTTCCCATCAATCCCGCCACGGGTGAGATGCCTGAAGGCGTTACTGCTCAGACCGAACAGAGCCTGAAAAACTTGGAGGCTATCCTCAACGAGGCAGGCTGCACCTTCGATAATGTGGTGAAGTCGACTTGCTATCTTGCTGATATGAGCTATTTTGGCGAGATGAATGCCGTTTATGGCAAGTATTTCAAGGGCGACTATCCTGCCCGTGCCGCTTTTGCCGTGAAGGAACTGCCCAAGAAGGCTTTGGTCGAAATCGAAATGATTGCCGCAAAATGAAAATTGTCTTTTTGGAGCCGTTAGGCTTAAAAGTCAGCCAAATTGAAGCGGCTTGTGAAGGCTTGAAAAAGGCGGGTCACGAGGTGGTCGTCTATCCCGACCGCAACGAGAACCTTGATGAGTTGAAACATCGTGCCGAGGGTGCGGATGTCATCATCGAGAGCAATATCCCTTTGCGCAAGGACTTCCTTGATGCTTGTCCGAATCTGAAGATGCTCTCCATCGCTTTCACGGGCTTGGATCACATCGACATGGAGGAATGCCAGCGTCGCGGCATCATCGTAAAGAATGCAGCGGGTTACAGCACTGAAGCTGTGGCCGAACTAGCTGTCGCCATGATGATTGATGTGTATCGCAAAGTGCTTGAAAACGATGTGATTACGCGCCAATGCAACCGTAAGGGTATCATGCCTGGCAGAGAAATCGGGGGTAAGACCTTGGGTATCATCGGTATGGGCAACATCGGTCAGCGCGTGGCCAAGTTGGCGAATGCCTTTGGCTGCAAGGTATTGGCATGGAACCGCACCTCAAAGCAAGTTGAGGGTGTGACCTTTGTGGATAAAGAGACCTTGTTGAAAGAGTCTGACATCGTCACCTTGCACATTGCCTTGAATGCAGAGACTCGGGATTTCCTCACAGAGAAGGAATTCGCTTTGATGAAGCCAAGCTCCATATTAATTAATACAGCACGTGGTCCCGTGGTGAATGAACAAGCTTTGGCCAACGCCTTGAAACAAGGCAAGATTGCGGGTGCAGCCACCGATGTTTATGGCATGGAGCCGCCTCTGAAGCCCGAAAATCCGCTGTTCGATGCGCCTAATCTCGTTATGTTGCCACACATTGGTTTCGCCACCGAAGAGGCTTTTGTCCTTCGGTTGGGGATTGTGGTGGACAATGTGATGAGGTGGATAAACGAAGAATGACGCAATTTGCGTCATTCTTCGTTTTTATAAAGGCTAACTTTTGGTCGGTAAATCTTGTCAGCTGTAACGAATGCCTCCTTGAATTTCGGTTTGATTTGGCGCAGACATTTCTCGGCTTCCACACGGTTGCGGAAATCGCCCGCACGCAGGAGGAAATGGGGTTCTGCGTAAGTCAAATATATGGGGATGTCGGGGAAGGCCCGCTCAAAACGGCTTTTTACGGCTTTGGCGTGATTCAAGGCTTCGTTACCGATTTCGCTGAAAATATGAATGCGGTAGCCGCTGAACGAGCTGTCGACTTTGTAGAGCGAACGTTGTTTTGCAATAAGGCTTTCGATGCGGCTGTCTTGGTCAACATGCAATGAACCATGGCTTTGTGCGAAGGTCAGGGTTGCCCAAGCAACAAGTATGGAAAGGCAGATGATGCGCTTCATAATGGAATCATTTTAGGCTGCAAAGATACATTTTTTTGAGAATATCCCAATTTTCGGCGAAAGTTGTATCTTTGTGGCGCAAAACAAACGCATGAATAGTAATCTTGACGCGAATGCCTCTCATTTGTCGAAGGCTGAGAAGGACCTCGAAAACGCCCTGCGTCCCGATATGTTTGAAAGCTTTGCGGGACAGAAGCAGGTGGTTGACAACTTGCGCGTTTTCGTGAAGGCCGCCGCCCAGCGTGGCGAAGCCCTCGACCATACATTGCTGTATGGCCCTCCGGGTCTGGGCAAGACCACTTTGTCGTATATCATTGCTCATGAGTTGGGTGTCGGCATGAAGATGACCTCGGGTCCTGTGCTCGACAAGCCAGGTAACCTTGCGGGTTTGCTCACCAGCCTTGAGCCTAACGATGTGCTGTTCATCGATGAGATCCACCGCCTTAGTCCTGTGGTGGAAGAATATCTCTATTCCGCCATGGAGGACTTCCGCATCGACATTATGATTGAGACAGGTCCCAGCGCGCGCAGCATTCAAATCACCTTGAATCCTTTCACTTTGATAGGTGCCACCACTCGCAGCGGCATGCTGACGGCGCCCTTGCGCGAGCGTTTCGGCATCAAGCAGCGTCTAGAATATTATGACGCGAAGACCTTGTCGACGATTGTGAAGCGATCGGCAGGCATCCTGCGTGTGCCTATCGACGACACGGCGGCTTTTGAGATTGCGCGCCGCAGCCGAGGCACACCGCGTATCGCCAACATGTTGCTGCGTCGTGTGCGCGACTTTGCCCAAATCCAGGGCGATGGCACCATCACATTGGATATCGCAAAAATCGGCCTGAAAGCGCTCAATGTGGATGAGCATGGCCTCGACGACATGGACAATAGGATTCTCACCACCATCATCGACAAGTTCAAGGGTGGGCCAGTTGGCGTGAATACCATTGCCACGGCGGTGGGTGAGGACCCCGGCACCATTGAAGAGGTCTGCGAGCCGTTCCTCATCCAGGAAGGTTTCATCATGCGCACACCCCGTGGCCGCGAATGCACCGATTTGGCATATAAGCATTTGGGGAAAACTCGGATTAAGCCTACGGGAGAGATGAGTTTGTTTGATTAAGATTATCTTCTTCAGGTTTGTAACCAATACGCTTTCGAGGTTGGGATTTTGTTTCCCTTAATTGGTCAAGGGCGTCATTGAGGGCTTCTATTTGTATGGCAATTTCCAGGTTGGTCTGTTCCTGCTGTTCATTGATGTCATTCTGGTCGTGCAATATTTCCTCGATATAGGCGTTCAACTGATCAACTTTATGGGAAAGTTGTTCCATTTTTAGGTCGACTGACAGCATTGTTGCTATTGCCTTTCGCATTGCGATAAACGCCCTTGTCACCATCACGCTCATTTGTATGGCACAAGGACTGTGTAATACGGAGGCAAGCATCACAGCACCATGTTCGGTGAATACATAAGGAGGTGCTGACTTGGGGCGTTTTTGTGGCGATGTCATCACATTTTGTGACAACATATTGCTAATCCTCTCAATTTCAATCCATTCCTCTTTTGCATTACGTTTGACTGCTTGGTTGAGAGCTCGTGTCTCTACTCCGTAAATATTGGCGAGGTCGCGGTCTAGCATTACCTTTTGCCCCCGAATTTCATAAATCACATTCTTGATGTTGTCGATGTTCGCTTTTTGCATATCAAATTGAATGCTTTTGATTGGTTTGGTTGTTTCCATAATAATACTTTTGTGTTTTTACGCTGCAAAATAACGTTACTTGTCAAGAATGAGCCGTTGATTAAACGTTTGTAGTCGACTGTAGTCGTTTGTAGTCGTTTGCTGTCGGATATATCATTGGTTTTTGGTTATTTGGTTCCAATACCTAGATTGTATTAAACGCAACAGATTTTTTGAAAAGTTGAAAAAAAACAATAGTTAGCATAAGTATTCAGATATTTTCCTTATTTTTGCTTTCGGATTTGGTGCGCCAAGTCCGTTTTATAGAAGCGTTATGCTTGTCTTGTAGGTGAAAACGTAGGAACTTTTCATTGAGAATACAAGAGATGGCATGATGGTTCCGCGCTTTTAGCGTGGGCTGTTATACATGCTCGTATTCTCAGGTTTCCTACGACCTTCATCTGCAGCGTGGCATAGTCAGTTCCACGCTTCTTTTGTATCAAATGTATGGAGAAGGAAGGATTCTCCTGAGCTTTGGGAATTGGAAGCCGAAAAGAGACTTTATGGAGAATATGAGAAAGGTGAAGTTTACCTTAGAAACACGGAAAATGGATTTAGAGGATTTGGGCTATTTTGTTGGAGAGCCTGACAAAGATGCCGAAGAAATCCTCAAAGAACGTGTTGGTTTTTTTCATTGTTTTGGTAATGAACCATATTATGATAGTGAAGCAGGTTGCTTTAGGGATCAAATGATGGGAATTGTCGAAGAAGAAAGTTCGGGAAAAGTGTATCATGTAATTCCTCAGTTTATAACTTTTGTATCATGAAAAAGATTCTATTTATTATAATGATGGTTATGCTTTTTTGTAAAGTTGAGGCACAACCAAATTATGATGTAGATATTGATGGCTTGTGTTTTAAGCTTGATTTGACGACATTGACTGCAAAACTTGTTCATGTTCAATCATCGGTGACTGATGTAATTGTCCCACAAAACATAATAATTGGAGATAGGTGTATTATTGTCAATAGTATTAACTTGTTGTTTGGTAGTTCCTATTCGTACGACTATATTAGATCTATTGAAATTCCAAATACTGTTATTGATTTAATCTTGGGATACCCACATTATTCTTATGAGGGATATGGTGAATATATGAGTAGGCTCCCTACAATTTCATCGATAGAAATTCCAAATAGTGTAGAGAACTTAACGATTTGTAATATTAAAGGTTTAAGCGAACTAGTAATTCCTCCGACGGTAAAAAAAGTCGATCACATATTGATACTTCCTTCTCTTATGAGTCTAATTGTCGAAGATGGCCCTGAAGATTTGATATGGGGAATCTATGATACTTTTAATCAGAACTATGGTCTTTATTATGGAAACAGTCAATTTTATAAGACAAATCCAAATTATGTTTATATTGGTCGGCAATTAGTTCCATCGACCCAGTCACAATTACACTATTATTTTTTTGGACATCCTGACAGAGTTTTTGTTCGACCCGAAAGTGTTGATCTTGGACCTACAGTAACTGATTTGCGTGGATTCAATTTATGGCCAGAAGCAGTTATTATTCCTAATACGGTGAAAATTGGATGCTATGGACAAGATTATCATTATACTCCTAAATCGGTTGTTTTTGAAGATGGTTTTGATGGCTGGGAAAGCGGGACTGAAAGCGGAAGCGTTTATCATCAAACAGATTCATGGGGGCCAACCTCAAATTGGTATATAGGCAGGTCTGGTGTGAAAATATATAAACTTGAAGCTGAACAATTGACAATAGGTCCTTTTTTATCCAGCGAACAAGCTTCTACGTTTTTTAATAAATCTGGCATTGATGAAACAGGGGGAAACACATATGGAAGATGGGTAAAAGGCGAAGGAGCATTTATTAAGTTGTTTCAATCAAATCCTCCACAATTGATCCCCGTCACTGCTCAAGGTTATGAACTAGAATATTATTTTGACAATGATACATATATTAATACACCTCTCTATGTCCCAAGGGGTTCAAAGCATCTGTATGAACAAGCAGAACATTGGAAGTATTTTTTCAATATCATTGAGTTCGATTGGGAGGCACCAGAATATGCCATAGAGATTGTAAATAACTCCGTAGAGATGGGAATGTCTTTTGGCGCAGGCGTTTATCATTTAGGTGATACGATTACACTTTCAGCGACACCAAGTAATGGCTATTCATTCCAAAGTTGGACTGAATTTGGGATTGAAGTTTCAACTGACCGTACATATACCTTTGTCGTTGATAGAGATAGAACGTTGACGGCCAATTTTGTTATAGGAAGTAGTGTCTATATTAATGTTAACAGTAATAATTATGGGTTCGGGACGGTCGAAGGTGCTGGAGATTATTCACAGGGCGAGACGGTTACGTTAAAGGCGATACCTAATAACGGCTATTCATTCATTAATTGGACTGAAAATGGATTATCTGTTTGCACAGAACCTGTTTATTCCTTTATTGCCGAAAGAGATAGAAATCTAATAGCCAACTTTTGGGGCACAGGTATTGGTGAAATTGAAGAATCATCAAAAGTATTTGTTTTTGCCAAAAATAGAGAACTTTTTATAGAAGGCGCAGATGGATTATCAGAGGTTACGGTTTATAATGTACAAGGCATTATTGTGTATAAGGGTTTGCGAAGAAGGATTTCCTTGCCATGTGCTGGGTTGTATATTGTGACTATCGAGAATAGGGGGATGAAAGTTGTTGTAGATTAATCATAAAAGTAAATTATTTATGGACTTTATTAGTGCAGTAAAATTGGCAAAAGCTAACGAGCATTTACTAGGAACAAAAGTAAATGGTGCATCAATTGATGAGGTTATCATAGTACCGACCAAAGATGAAGAATGTAAGAGTTTTTTGTCTTCATATATTTCAACATTGGATGCTCAAAGGTCAATAGCACCATTTATTCAATCTGATGTAGAAATCCAAGTTGTGTTTGACAAAAAGAGGATAAAAACAGAAAATGTATTTTTTCATACAAATATACGAAATTTGCCAGACGCTATTTTGGAAGCTAAAGAATAGATTTTCATTGATTATATCCATTGGCGGAAATTGGATGTAGATGTCAGCTTTGAGAGTTTCACTTACGAAGAGGCAGAGCCTTCGGAAATGCAACGCTTCTTTTTGACGCACCCGGAGATTAATGTGAGCCGCTTTGCTGAGAAGGCAGGTATCAATGCGGGCCTGCTGCGAAACTATATTAATGGCTTCAAAAAGCCTTCCCAAGAACGCGAACAACAGATTTTGCAACAAATCCACCAATTAGGGCAAGAATTTGTCGCCGTTACATTCTAAAATTTCCCTATTTTTGCAGTTTCTTTCAAAAACAGCAAAAAACACCTCGTTGTATGGACTATAACTTTACCGAAATCGAGAAGAAGTGGCAGCAATACTGGCACGACAACAAAATCTATAAGGTTGATATTGACCATAATAAGCCGAAATTTTATGTCCTTGACATGTTCCCGTATCCTTCGGGCGCAGGCTTGCACGTGGGACATCCGTTGGGCTATATCGCCTCGGATATTTATGCAAGATATAAAAGGCTGAAAGGCTTCAACGTGCTGCATCCGATGGGCTACGATGCTTATGGTCTGCCCGCCGAGCAATATGCCATTCAGACGGGCACACATCCCGCTGTGACAACTGAGAAGAACATCAACCGCTATCGCGAGCAGATGGACAAGATCGGTTTCTGCTACGACTGGGACCGCGAGGTGCGCACCTGCGAGCCAGGCTACTACAAGTGGACGCAATGGACTTTCCTCCAACTGTTCAACTCGTTCTACTGCAACGGTTGCCAGAAGGCCCAGCCTATTAGCAAGTTGATTGCCCGCTTCGAGGAAAAAGGTACAGAAGGCCTCAATGTGGCCGAGAGCAAACCACTGAGCTTCACCGCCGATGAGTGGAAGGCCATGAGTGAGAAGCAACAACAAGAGGTGTTGATGAACTACCGTCTTGCCTATCAAGCCGAGGCCATGGTGAACTGGTGCCCGGGATTGGGTACAGTGCTCGCCAACGATGAGGTGGCCGACGGCCTCTCGGTGCGTGGCGGCTTCCCCGTGGAGCGCAAGTCGATGAAACAGTGGCAACTCCGTATCACCGCCTACGCCGACCGTCTGCTCCAAGGTCTCGAGACCGTGGATTGGAGCGAGTCAGTGAAGGACCTGCAGCGCAACTGGATTGGCAAGTCTATGGGTGCTTCCGTTATTTTCAAGGTGGACGGTAAAGATATCGATTTAGAGGTGTTTACGACGCGTGCGGATACTTTATTTGGTACCACATTCATGGTGCTGGCCCCTGAGCATGAACTGGTGAGCGAAATCACTACGCCCGAGCAGCGCGCCGAGGTAGAGGAATACATCACCCGCACCAAGAACCGCAGCGAGCGCGAGCGTATGGCTGAGGTGCGTAAAGTGAGCGGCGCTTTCACGGGTGCCTACGGCATCAACCCGATCACGGGTGCTAAGTTGCCCATTTGGATTGCCGACTATGTGCTGATGGGCTACGGTACAGGAGCCATCATGGCTGTGCCTGCCCACGACAGCCGCGACTTCGCCTTCGCCCGACATTTCAACCTGCCCATTATCCAAGTGGTGAAGAAACCCGGCACCGAGCCGACAGATCCCGCTACATGGGAGGAGAGCTTCGACGCCAAGGACGGCGAGCTGGTCAACTCGGGCTTCCTCAACGGCCTGACCGTCAAGAAAGCCATCGAGCGCATGATTGAGGAACTGGAGAAACTGGGCGTCGGCACAGGCAAGACCAACTACCGCCTGCGCGATGCCATCTTTAGCCGTCAGCGTTATTGGGGTGAGCCTTTCCCGATTTACTACAAGGATGGCATGCCTTACGCTATGGATGAGTCGAAACTGCCGCTTGAGTTGCCTGCCATCAGTGAATATAAGCCCACCGAAACGGGTGAGCCGCCTTTGGCTCGCGCCAAGAATTGGGTTACCGAGGAAGGCTATCCCATCGAGACCAACACCATGCCGGGCTTTGCCGGTTCGAGTGGCTACTATTTCCGCTACGAAGACCCGCACAACGACAAGGAATACTTCAGCCGCGAAGCCAACGATTATTGGCAAAATGTCGACCTTTATATTGGTGGTGCTGAGCACGCTACCGGCCACCTGATTTACAGCAGATTCTGGTGTAAGTTCCTCTATGACATTGGTTTGTCATGCAAGGATGAACCTTTCCAGAGGATGATCAACCAAGGTATGATTCAAGGCCGTTCCAGCTTCGCCTATCGTGTCAATTTGGAGAAGCTCTGCGAATACGATGTTTGGAACATCATCAAGGACAAGCGTTTGGGTGTGGAATTCATCAAGGGTTACAAGGATGGTCGTCGTCAGTTTGACTTCTTCTGTCCTGAGAAAGGCATTCTTATTGAGATCAACCGTATGGGCAACCTTGAGAAGGTGGCTGAACCCTGGGAGGACTATGCGGCATCGAAGGGCTACAAACTTCTTTTGGTGCCCAACATCGATGTTTTGAATGATTATAGGGCTGGAACCCATATCGTTGAACAGAAAATCAAGGATTTGATTGCGGGTAAGATAGTTCCGGCTTTCATTGAAGGTGAAGAGTACAATCGTGGTCCTATTTTCGTGTCCAAAAACATACCTGACCGTGAGTTGTTCAGCGACCCGATTCACGTCGATATCAATATGGTTCGTAACGACATTCTTGATATTTCGGCATTCCGCCAATGGCGCGATGACCTGAAGGATGCCCACTTTATCAAGGAGAAGGATAAGGACGGCAATGAAGTTTACGTTTGCGGCAACGAAGTCGAGAAGATGTCGAAGTCGAAATACAATGTGCAGAACCCTGACGACCTTGTAGAGAAATACGGTGCCGACACGCTTCGTCTCTATGAAATGTTCCTCGGTCCCTTGGAGCAGTCGAAGCCTTGGGATACGCAGGGTATCGAAGGCACGTTCCGTTTTGTGCGCAAGTTCTGGAGGCTGTTCCATAACGAAAACAACGAGTTCAACGTCAGCAATGAGCCTGCCACAGCGCCTGAACTGAAGAGCCTGCACAAGCTTATCAAGAAGGAAGAGGAGGGCATTGAGAGCATCTCGTTCAATACGGTCGTCTCGGCTTTCATGATTTGCGTCAATGAGCTTGCCGATCTCAAGTGCAACAAGCGCGAAATCCTTGAGCCTTTGGCCATTATGATTTCGCCATATGCACCGCATATCGCTGAAGAGCTGTGGCACTTGCTGGGTCATGAGACCTCGGTGGTGAACGCTGCATTCCCCGTTTATGATGAGAGCAAGACGGTGGAGAACAGCTTTAATTATCCCATCAGCTTCAACGGCAAAATGCGTTTCAATATGGAGTTGCCTGTGACGATGAATGCCGACGAGGTGCAAGCTGCTGTGCTTGCCGCCCCCGAAGCCGCCAAGTGGATTGAGGGCAAGCAGATACGCAAGGTGATTTACGTGCCGAAGAAGATTGTGAATATCGTAGTAGGATAATCAATTTGTAGAGACGTAGCGCGCTACATCTCTACTCAGTTTTATTGTTGCGCTCGATATTCCTTGGGCGACATACCCGCGTTTGTTTTAAAAAAGCGAGTGAATGCAGCCGGGTCGGAAAAGCCAAGCTGTTGGCTGATCTGTTGGATATTGAGGTCCTTGCTGTGGCGAAGTAGCGACTTGGCTTGGACAATGACATAACCCGAAATCCATTCATTGGCACTAATACCGGTTTGTTTCTTGATGATGCTGCCGAAGTACTTGGGCGACAAACAAAGAAGATTGGCATAATACTGCACTTCGCGGCTTTCATGGAAATGGTTGACAAAGGTGTTTTTAAAACGGTTAACCAATTGTTGGGCTGGGGTGAGTTCTGGCGCCGTTATGCCGTTTTCATGTAGGTAAATTTCCATCAAATGCGTCCCTATTTCCATTTGCTTGACCAATAATTCGTCACGCTCAGGGTGGCTCAACTGACTGATGGCTTGGAGCATCATGAAATGCCCTTGCATGCCATCGTATTGTTCGTCGCTCAGATGAAAAACGGAATTGTATCGATATTCGACATGCTCAAAATAGAAGGGATAGAGATGCTTCAGGTTCTGGAGAAAACTTGGTGAGATGATGAGCAATGAAACCAAATAATCGTCGCTCGACTCTTGGATCTCCATCACATGACCAGGAGGAACCATGACAAAGTCGTGTTGATGGAATTCCTTTTGTTGCTTGTCAAAAAGGTTTTTCAGACACCCCCGGTGATTTAGCCAAAGTACGAAAAATGGTGATGCGTAGGCTTTCTCGTAAATAGACACTCGGTTTATGTTGTCTAATATCATTAGACCATGTGTTTTTATCTGGTCTCTTATTTCCTCTAAAGCGTGTGGCTGTTTATTCATTTTTTTCGGTCGTTTTGCCTACAAAAATAGGTTTTATTGTGCAAATAATCCACAATAAACCGACTAAATGACAATTATTCCGTACGGATTGTTATTTGATGAATGTTGAAATGTATCTAATTTTGGAACCGAAAAATGAAGCAAGACGGCACCATCGTCACTGTTTTTGTTATGCTGGTTTTTTTTAATTGTTTGGCGACATTATTGTATTAGTCAGCATGTGTTTCAAACATCTTATGTTTATATTATTAGCTTTTATTTTATCAAAGTGTCTGATGGTGCCTTTTTTATTTTTTCTGCATCTCAAACACAACCGCATGAGGCATCTCGAACGAGTTCGGAAAGTCGATGCGGTACCGACCATCAGCCTCCTTGCAAAGGGAGGCTTTCTTTTGGCAGCCTAACATATTGATTTTATCTCGATGAGGTGCAAGCCGTAGTACTCGCCGTTCCTGAAGCCGCCAAGTGGCTTGAGGGCAAACAGGTACACAAGGTGATATATGTGCCTAAGAAGATTGTTAATGTGGTTGAGAAATAGTCCTTGAGTTCGTTTGTGATTCAAAGCAAACCCAGATTGTTTTCTTGGTTTTATTCAAAAGACAGAGAATCTATTCTGAGTATTTTACTCAACATCCCATACTTTCACAATTGCAGTATCATTTTGTTATGCTGTTGGTGGTGCATTTGTTTTTGCCCAAATGTTGTTATATGAATATCCTATTTGCCATTGTTTTTTTGCTTAAAGCTGATATCAAAACATTGCGTGGAGGACAAACCGAGGCTAATACTATGTCTTGAAAGCAAGGTTGAAGGTTGTTGCTATTGTTTGCTCTTATAGGACCAGAATATAGAACGGATTTGTCTAAAGATACTGTTTTGTTTGGCTTAGCATGCTTATAATTGTCCCCGTATGAGAAAGCAAGGATATTCACCTCATTTGTGTGTTCTGCGATGAACTTGTGTAAATCAAGTGCAGTGCTGGAAGAGATGTAATCGGCGAGCAGGTCTTGTAAAACCCATATTGTTTTGCCACCCCAAGCCATAGCTGCTTGTGATTTTACAATCAATTGGCTGGCCATTCTTGCCCAAACCTGTCGGTAATTAATTCCTGGTGCTAAATGTGGCTTTCCTAACATACAATCTTCAAACGCTTGTGGGATGCAACTTCGTTTTTTCTTGTTTCCTCCAGAAGTGCTAGAAGTCATAACTTCAACGATTACAGGATTCCCAATGGGGAAATCTTCAATATAAATGTCTTCGTTACGCATGGCGAAAGTGTGTCCACTATCACGTAAATACTTTTCCAGAACATTCCATTCCAAGCCAGAATCCAAAACCGCTTGTGCTTTAGTTACTTTCCCCAAAGGCATTAACACATAGTCAAATGTATAGTCAAAAGCCGACGTGTCATCATCTTCATTGTCGTTGATATACTTTACTTTGGATTCTGCCCAAATGCCAATTTCTGTACCTCTTTGGAAACCACATTTTTCTAAAAGCTTTGTTTGGGTTTCTCCTTTCAAAGTATTTTCATTCGCTTTTCTCCCCATATACAATAAACGGCGAGGACAAATAATCCAAGGAGGGGTATCATCAGAGATTTGAATAGAACAAACGCCCGAAGACACTCTGTCCATATTTGGGAATAATTTCTTCAGTTCGTCGTGGTTGTTTAAATCTATTTCTGACATGAAACGATTTCCACCGCCGTCACATCTGTCAGAAATAAACGGGCAATAAGCTTTTTTTCTTGATTTGATTACTTCGGGGCTTATGTCATTTATTGGGTATCCAAGCAATTCGTAGATTTTTGGCATAAGATGGTCTCCTTTATTTTTATGGCCACGGCCTTGGCAAGAGGAGGAGGTACTGAGTTTCCAACTTGTCGATGCTGGTCTAGATTTTTTATAGTTCCTGACCTACCGCGAATTGGGCCTCTTAATACATAACTATCAGGGTAGCCATGTATTCTCATATATTCTCGTGGCGTTAAATACCTGTCTTCAATTGGATGAAAAAATATTTCTCCACCTCGCAAGGTGTTTGAAGGTCGATTGCGATCCAAACGCAAAAACTTGGTTGTGTCTTTTTGTGTCAAACCACCGATTTGTTCTTTGGGAAGATGGGTTTGAGAAGATAAGTTTTTCCCTTCAGGCACTCCGTGTATACGTTCTTTGTCACGGCGAGGAGTCACATCATAATGGCTGTTATCAGGGACAATGTCAGTCTCGGTTTTTAGTATTGGTTTTCCGAGTCCTTTGATTACTTCGCCGACAGTTACGTATGGAGGTAGGTCAAACAAACTCATAGTTTCAGAAGGTTGGGAATGAGTTGGATTGGGAAATTGGAAACCGTTAGGCTTTTTCGTTGCTACAATGAAAACTCTCTCTCTCAATTGTGCGACACCATAATCAGCAGCCAGCATGACACGCCATTTTGGAATATACCCCAATTCTTCAAGACTTTTTATAAATTGCTTAAAAACACCTCCGCTTTTTCCATTTAGGTCTTTTGCATTAAGGAGCCCTTTCACTTGTTCTATCATCAAGGCTCTTGGTTGTATGGCTTTTGCATACCTAATCATTTGAAATAACAGCACACCGCGTTCGTCAAGCATTGATTTTTGTTTTCCAATTTGAGAAAATGCCTGACACGGAGGACCTCCAAAAAGCAAATCCACTTCTCCCGATTTAAATCCTAGATCATCAAGTATTTTTTGAGGAGAAATCTCTTTTATGTCTCCTTCATAAACAATAGTTTTTCTTTCTTCTCTAGATATGTTTTCTCGCAAAGTCTCACAGCAGTGTTTGTCAAGTTCGACACATGAGAGGATATCAAATCCCGCCTGTAGAACTCCGATGTCCATGCCTCCAGCTCCTGAAAACAAGGAAAGTGCCGTTAACCGATTATGCGTTATCATGATTTGTTTTTCACGGTTTTTCAATGCAGCAAAGGTAGTAAAAAATCTTAATCTTTAATACTGAATTCTAAAAAGCCAAAAAATGTTTTTTTTGAATTCTGGTATTATTTCTTCATCTCAAACACTACAGCGTGCTGCATGTCGAAATGATTCGGGAAATCAATGCGGTAACGACCGTCAGCTTCCTTGCAAAGGGAGGCTTTTTTTGTGCTGCCTAATACTTTGATTTTTCCCGTCTTCAGCTTTATGTCTTTGGCCTCAAACCAATAAGTGTCGGGAACAGGGTTTTCCTGTTCGTCCAAGAGGAAAATACCATAGACTTTGTCGTCTTTCTGCGTGAAACAAAACTTGCCGTAAGTAAAAGGATAAATTGGGCGTGTGCCGTAGATAGCTTCGCCGTTCACCTGCATCCACTTACCGATTTCTTTCATGCGAAGCAAGGCGGTGTCGGGCAGGTTGCCGTCGGCATCAGGCCCTACATTGAGGAGGAAATTGCCGCCCTTGGCCACGATGTCGCACAAAAGATGGATGAGTTTGTTGGTGCTTTTGTAAGTGTCGGTGGAGACATACGACCACGAGTTGCCCATCGACATGCAAGTTTCCCAAGGATAGGGCAGGAGCGAGTCGGGCACCTGCTGCTCGGGAGTCTGGTAGTTCTCGTATTTGCCGCCTACCGAACGGTCGACGATGATGAGGTCGGGGTTGTTTTCGCGGGCAATTTCGGCTACTTTGGGCATGTCAATGTCCTGGATGTAGCCTTGGCATCCGAGCCAGGGACGCGTTTCGTCGTTCACGCTCCATTCGGGGCGCACCCAGCCACCATCGAGCCACAGGATGTCGATGTCGCCGTAGTTGTGGGTAAGCTCGCGGATCTGTCTGTGAGTAAATTGCTTGTATTTCTCAAAACGCTCGGGCATAGTAGTCGGGTCGTAGTTGACATTGCGGTCGGGGGTGGCCCATTCATGTGCCCAATAGTCATCGCAGTGCCAGTCGGGTTTCGAAAAATAGAGACCAGTCCAAAAGCCTTTTTCGCGGAAGGCTTTCACCACTTCGCCCGTGATGTCAGCTTTGGGATTTTTCGAGAACGGGCAGCTTGGGTCGACAGTGGAGTAGGTGGTCTCCTTCGTGTCGAACATGCAGAAGCCGTCGTGGTGCTTCGTGGTGAAGACAACATACTTCATGCCCGCGTTTTTGGCGGCCTCGGCCCATTTTGAAGGATCGAAATGTTGCGGGTTGAAGGTTTTGTTAAGATTTTGGTAATCAGTCTTATATTGGTAATAATCGGCGCCATTGCGGTTGATCCAAGGCTCGTTGCAGATGGACCATGACTCCACCACTTCCCATTGGGCGTAGATGCCCCAATGCATCATGAATCCAAATTTCAGGTCCTGCCATTGGCTGATGCGGTTGGTGATGACAGGGTCGGTTTCGGGAAGTTGGTCGGTTTGGGCAAAAGTGGTTGCGTAGAAAATGCTTATTAATAATAAGAGGAGTGATACTTTTTTCTTCATGGAAGCTGAGTTTTAATGCGCCAAAGATACGAAAAAACCACGATTCGCAGCAAACACTGCAAATCGTGGTCGGTTTTTCTATGTGATGTTGGAAGATTATTCCTGTTCCATCAGGGCTTTGACTTCCTTGGCTTTCACGGTGTAGATGTTACCATCGGCATCGCAGAAGCAGAAGGTGCCATTGTGGCGGCAGCGCATGGTGAGCAAGCGTTGCATGGAGAGGTCGAGGCCACTCATCAGCTTCTTGGTGAAGGAGGATACTTCATTCTTCTTGGCATTCACTGTTACTGTTGTCATATTGTCTGATTTTTTTGAATTTTTCTTCGTTGTAAAACTTGATGGATTTGATGTTTCCTTCGGCGATGATTTCGGAGGGCATGATGCTGTTGTCGATGAACAAGAAATAGTCAACGACGGGGCAATAAAGATGGAATAGGTTCTTGATGCCCGCTTTGTAACGCCTGCGGATAATGTTGTCGTCCACATGATGACCGCCATGCTTCACTCGCTCAGCCACGCGCTTGATGGCCAGTTCGGGACTTTGCAGCCAGAAATAAACGAGGCTGGCTTTGTAGCCCTGTTCGCGTGCCTTGAGGATGAGGGAGTGATAGGATTTGGCAGCCAAGGTGGTTTCGATGGCAAAATCAACTTTGTCAGCGATGTGTTTTTTGATGCATGTCAACATCAGGCGACCTGCGGCGACCTTGGCACCGTCGGGGTTGAGCGGTGACAGACCCTTGGCGATTTCGTCGCAGTTGACGAACTCCTTGCACTGCAGCGTCTCAGGCAAAACAGTCAAGGAGGCTGTGGTCTTTCCAGCTCCATTACAACCTGATATGATATATAAATTAGGCATCAAATAATAATTCTGCTCGTTTTGTGATGACATATTTCATGCCAATTCACGCTGCAAAGATACAAAAAATGTGAATGTGTCAACACTTTTCCACACTTTTCCACGATATTTTTTGGGATTTCTTTTTAATTATCTGAAAATCATACTAGTTGATAAACCTATGTCATTCCAGCTTAGCCTCCCATGTCATTCCTACGGAGGTGTGTGCGTTGGCTAGGAATCTATGGGAGGCGGTTCAAAGCAGTTAACCTAATGGGCCGGCTTCAGAAAGCATAGATTCCATGCTTTCACACAGCCCAGCGCAGGAATGACATACTTTCTGAAGTCTGTTGACACCTAACTTTTGCGATAACATGACCTTTTTCCGTAATTCTATGCTGATTCTTCCCAAAAAGTTGTACTTTTACCGCCTCAATCCAACGCAATGAAGATTCGTACGATTATCGGATTACTACTTTTGGCTTTGGCGGTATGTTCCTGCCAAAAGCCCGTGGAGTATCCTATCGAGCCAAAGATTACATACGAGGGTTTCACCTATTTGATTAATGCTGACAGTACATTCAGCGGTGAGGGTATCATTGCTTTTTCTTATACCGATGGCGACGGTGACCTTGGCCTTGATGACGGCGATACATTGCCGCCTTTCGGCTTCCACGATACACATTATTATAATATGGTGATTGATTACCTGAAATGTGTCAATGGCGAGTTCGTAAAGACGCCGCTGCTGAGTCCTCATGTGCCGACCAGTCCTGCCGACACGCTTGTGCTTTACGATACGGTGACCTTCAATGCCCGTTTCAAGCGACTTCGTGACTCGGAGGAACCGAAGGCCATCAGTGGCACGATGGAGTACAAGCTTACAGTACAAAATCCTTTCTCACCCAACGACACGGTGAAGTTTGAGATTCGTATCCTTGACCGTGCATTGCATGAAAGCAATGTGATACAGACCGAGCCCATTTTTACTAATCCTACAATGAAATAATAATACAGCAATATGAAACGACTTTTATTATTCTTAGTTTTGTTATTGACTTTTGCCAGTTTACAAGCGCAAACCGTTGGCGAGAACATTGATGTTACGCACTATGAAATCCACCTTTGGGGCTTCGATTTTACCAATCGCACGCTGCAAGGTGAGGCTTTTGTTGACTTCAACACAACAGCCAGTCTTTCCACCCTCGTGCTGGAGTTGAAGACTCTCACTGTCACCGACGTGGCCTCCGACTACTATGGTGTGGAGAGTTTCAGCCAAGAGGGCGATTTCCTTACCATCGTTTTCGATGAGACCATAGCCGCCAACGAGCATGTCACCTTAGATGTGCGCTATGGAGGATCTACCTTCAACGAGACCTGGGGCGGTGTGGAATGGTGGGGCACCGATTATGTCTATAACCTTGGCGTGGGTTTCGACAGCCAACCCCACAATCTCGGCAAGACTTGGTTCCCCTGCGTGGACAACTTCACCGACAAGGCCACCTACGACCTGATCATCAGCGTCAGTAATGACAAGAAGGCCATCTGTGGCGGCAACCTTATGGAACATTATGACAATGGAGATGGTACTTCCACTTGGCATTGGTTTACCCCACAAGAGATTTCGACCTATCACATTTCTTTCGCCATCGGCGATTACGAACTGTGGCAAGATACCTATGAAGGGCTTAATGGAGACATCTTGATCGATGTGTACGCCAAACCCAACCAGATGAATAATGTACCTGGAACCTTTGTCCACATCAAGGAAATCATTGCGTTCTTTGAAGAGAATCTTGGCCCTTATCCTTTCAACCGTATCGGCTATGTCAGCACGGGCAAGGGCTGCATGGAGCATACCGACAATATCGCCTTTGCAGCAAGCATCATCGACGGCACCACCTCGGGTGAGGAGTATGTTGCCCATGAATTGTCACACATGTGGTCGGGCAACCTGGTGACTTGCACCGAAGCGGGCGATATGTGGCTCAACGAAGGCTTCGCGCAGTTTTGGGGTGCTTTTTACGAAGCCGGTGTCTATGGTGAACAGCATTTCCAGAATACGATTTCGAATAAGGTCAGTGCCATCACTGCATGGTGCAATAGCCCCTCCAACTGGATGCCGCTCAACAACATGCCCTTGAACATGACTTACGACAGCGATGCGGTCTATGAGCGCGGTGCTGTCATTGTCAACACGATGATGAACTACATGGGTCGCGAGAACTTCCTGGCAGCCATGCGAGCCTATTTCCAACAATATGCCTATCAGACAGCTACCTCCGAGCAGCTGTGTGAAGCCTTAACCCAATATTCTGGCATTGACATGCACGGTTTCTTTGACACCTATGTCTATTCGAGCGGCATGCCTAATCTGTTTGCATCAATTATCTCTATTGAACCAGTCGGTGGTCAATACGAAGTGACGCTTGACTTGCACTATCAACATATTGGCGATTCACACATCGGTCAAAGCAATGTGTGCGAACTGACTTTCATTGGTCCTGACTTCCAGTGGGTCACTGAGAAAGTGAGTTGGGACAACCAGCATGGCAGCGCTACGGTCATTCTCGACTTTGAACCTGTGTGTATGGTGAGCGACATCAACAACAACTGGTTGGACGGAAAGCAACAGAAGACTGTCATGGTGAAGACATCGGCACAGCAAGCCTGCCATGGCTTCAGGTTTGAGGCCACCGCTCTGGCTGACTCGGTGTTTGTCGCTGTCGAGAATAACTTGGTGGGTCCTTACGACGACCCGCTGATACCCAAACTGACCCTTTCGTCCAAGCATTTTTGGTCCATCAACCGTTATGACTTTGGTGCGGCTAAGGTGAAAGGTATGTTTGATTACTCAAAGACCCAGGACGGCGACATCATCCAATCCGAAAACGATTCGGCCACCTTGCTTTACCGCAAGAACGCTTCGGAGGCTTGGCACGAAATCGCCCACACGATCTATTCAGGCTCCACTTGGAAAGTAGGTCGTCTTGTGGTCGATGATGTCATGCCGGGTGAATACGCTATCGCCGTTTGGGACAAGGAAGCCCTCGGCACTGAAGAATATGCCGAGCCTGAAAAGCAGATGCAACTGTTCCCTAATCCTTCCAAAGACAGGGTTCGCATGACTTGGAGTGGCATTTGCGACGGTGTCATCCGCGTTCTTAGCCTGAATGGGAAAGAAGTGAGAAACGCTACATTTATCCAAACTGACAACCTTGAGCTTTCAACGGAAGGCTTGGCAAAGGGTTGCTATACAGTGGTGCGTCTCAATCAGGATGGCAGAGTCATGGAAACCAAGAAATTAATCGTTAAATGAGAAATAAAATGAAGAATATCAAGTATTTATCGGTTTTGCTCATGTTGGGTTTCTTTTTCGTATCTTGCGAAAAACAGCCTCAGGAGAACGAATGGGAAAAGTATTATGGATACACCAATGAGGAAATCGTTGGGTCGTATTCTTTTTCCAACATTTCGAGTGCTTTTGATGATTTGACAGAAGGCGCCTATCTCCATATTTGCGAGGATGCTAAAGTCAACATCACGGCAACATCTGTGAGCACTATCGAGTTTAAGGTAAATTGTCCGAGCGATGAATTCAATCGGACATTTGAGGGTAGGCCTTGTGTGACCGATGACGACTTTTTGATTAATATGACGGTTCCTTCGGGGAACGCACATCCTGATTATGAGTTGACGGTTTATGTCTATAAAAATGCCCAAGGCAAAATCCGTCTTCACGGTTTTGCCCGGCAAATTACCTATCAAATCGTTAACAATCCGGATGGCTCGACTGTGTATAATGTCAAGTCTAAAGTCAATTATTATTTCGATGTCATTAAAAACTAAATACTTACAACGATGAAAAAAGGATTATTTACTTTGGCTATCCTCGTGATGGCATTTGGAAATTTGGGCTTTGCACAACACAAAGCGAATCTGAAATCAGATGCGACGGCCAATGTGCTCAAGCACTATGGTGTTCGCGACGAAACAACATTGGTGCCGGAGATCGCTACTTGGGAGACCACTTATAGCGAGAAGTATCGTACTGTCTACACTTACGATGAGTATGATTATTATCTCATTGAGGAATTCACAAAAATAGATGAAGGCGATGGCTGGGTAGACTATTACATGATTAACTATGAGTACGACTTTTATGGCAATTTGCTTGAGGCGGTGGCCAAGTCAGCTTACGAAACTGGTATGATGGAAAACGAGACTCGCGCTTCCTATACTTATGATGACGATCAGCTGAGCGAAGTCATTTATCAAGAATGGGAAAACGGAACTTGGGAGAACGAAATGAAAGAGGTCTACAACTACAACGGTGATGTGACAACAGTCCTTTATTGGGATTGGAACGGTTCCAATTGGACTTCCGACGAGCTATACACCTACACCCGCAATGGCAACACCATCGAACTCATCATGCAATACATGCAAGGCGGTGCTTGGCAAAACGAGGAGAAAGAGATTATCACCCTTAATTTTGATGAGAGAGTCACTGAAATCCTCAATCAAGACTGGGTTGGCTCTTCATGGGTCAATGATGAATTGACCACCTACAATTATGAAGGCGATGTTTTCCCCACCAAGACCGTGAAGGAATGGAACGGCTCGGATTGGGAGAATCATCTGAAGTTTGAATACGCTTATGACGGCAATGGTAACGCAGTGAGTGGTCTTTGCCTTGGTTTTGGAGGTTATGACTGGGTGTCAGAAGATGGCGATATCGAGATGGTATTCGGTAATGGCGAAAAGAGTAACGAATACTACGGCTTATGGGTTGAAGTGGCCTATGTCGATCTGACAAATGTGGATGAAAATGTTTCTGCTGCTAGCTTCAAAGTGTATCCTGTGCCTGCCGAGAATGAAATCCAGATTCAGGCCGAAGGTTTCCAGAAAGCTGAAATCTATAGTCTTACTGGACAGAAACTAATGGAAAGCCTGGTTGAGAAGATGAATGTCAGTTCGTTGAGCCAAGGCGTTTATCTGTTGAGGCTTTACGACCAATCAGGCAAGGCTGAGGCACAAAGAATTGTTGTGAAATAAACAAATAAATCGTGAAATAAAAAAAGGAGGCAACGCCTCCTTTTTTTATTCTATTTCTTCAGGGTAATCCTAAATGTAGTCCCTTCGCCCACGATGGAGGATTTCACGAAGATTTTGCCCTTGTGGTAGTCCTCGATGATGCGCTTGGCCAAGGAAAGGCCGAGACCCCAGCCGCGTTTTTTGCTCGTGAATCCAGGGTTGAACACTTGGTTGATTTGCGACTTCGGAATGCCCTTGCCCGTGTCGCTCAAATCGAGGTGGATGTGGTCGCCGTCATCGATGAGGTCAAGGGTGATTTTGCCGTGGTCGCCCATGGCATCGACAGAGTTTTTTGTCAGATTTTCAAGCACCCAGCGGAACAGCGAAGGAATCAAGGGCATGATCAATTCGCCATCGGGCAGGTTGACTTCAAATTCAAACTTCTTAGAGAACCGCTTTTGCAGGTAGTCCATCGTATCTCGGATGAGGTAGTTGATGTCAGTGGGCTCAGGAGTTGGCACAGAACCAATTTTTGAGAAGCGGTCGGTGACAATTTGCAGGCGTTCGATGTCTTTTTCCATCTCGTAGGTGCCCACAAAAGGCTCTTCTTGCATCTTCAGTAGTTCAATCCAGCCCATCAGCGAGGAGAGCGGGGTGCCTAGTTGGTGTGCAGTTTCCTTAGCCATGCCAGCCCACACTTGGTTTTGCTCCGAACGGCGGGCATAGCTGAAGAGTAGATAGGCGATGAGCAAGAACAGGGCAAATACAACAAACTGGATGACAGGGTAGTAGCGCATCTGTTGCACCAAGTCGGTGGTGCGGTAGAAGATGGTGGCCTTGCCCTTGTTCATGAACTCGATTTGCAACGGGTCGTTCTCGTTGCGCATGATTTCCAACTGCTGTCGCACATAGTTAGTGTCACGCATCATGAGGGAGTCGAGGTTACCGAAGCTGAGGATGGTGTCCTGGGCTTCATTGGTGACGATGACGGGTACGCCCATCGAGTTGAGCGTGATTTCCTCCATGAAGTGGTCGATCATATCCTCCAACACGGCCTTCAAGTCAGTGTAGATTTGCGACTCGTTGTAATAAAGGTACTGAATGGTGCCGTAGCCTGGGTCGATTTTTATGGGCGGGTATTTGGAATAGGCGCTTTTCATCTCCTCGTCGAAGATTTCCTTCTCGTCTTGTGCCGCAGGAAGGTTGCTTTTGAAGATGATATTGTCCTTGGTGTCGGTGATGACTAAAGGAATACTGATGTTGTTGCGGATGATGTCGAGGTAGATGGCGGTGTTCTCGTTGGTCGAGATATCGATGACGCTACGGTAGGCGTTGGCTAGAAGGTCGACGCGCAATTGTTCCTGTTCACTCACCTTGTTGAAAAACTCTTCGGTCGACTGCATCATCACGGCATGCTGCTCCATGGCGGCAGCCCACATCTTCACTTGTCGCGTCTCTTGTATGGCAATGGATTTCACCAAATGGTTGGTGTACCACAACGAGACACCGATAATGAGCAGGGCAACGACTGCCAAGGCCCATTTCCAGTGCTTTTTGTTGGTATAGAGATTCGTTTTCACAAAGTTAAAAACGATAATGTTCGAAAATTATTATAATTCGGTCAGAATTGCAATCCGACCGTGACGAATTGGGGATTTGCAATCCCCTTTCTCAAATCTTTTTTCTCATTCGCCCCACAGGGATACCCAACTGTTCCCTATACTTTGCCACGGTTCGGCGGGCAATGGGGTAGCCTTTTTCTTTTAGGACGAACATGAGCTGCTCATCGGTCATGGGGTTGGCCTTATCCTCGTTTTCGACGGCATCCTTTAGGATTTTCTTGATTTCGCGGGTCGAGACTTCTTCGCCTTCTTCATTGGTGATGCCTTCGCTAAAGAAGAACTTCAGCAGGTGAGTGCCATAGGGTGTTTGCACATATTTGCTGTTGGCCACGCGTGAAATGGTGGAGATGTCGAGCCCCACTTTGTCGGCCACATCCTTTAGGATCATGGGCTTGAGTTGGGTCTCGTCTCCCGTCAAGAAGTATTCTTCTTGGATGTCGACGATGGCTTTCATCGTGATGTAGAGTGTGTTCTGCCTTTGGTTAATGGCGTCGATGAACCATTTGGCGGAGTCGATTTTCTGTTTCACGAATTGAACGGCCTCCTGTTTGCTGCGGTTGTCCTTGCTGTTGGAGAACTCGTCCAGCATCTTCAAGTACGACTTGCTAACACGCAGTTCAGGAGCGTTGCGACCATCCAACGAAAGTTCCACCTTGCCGTCTCTGACATAGACGAAGAAGTCGGGCGTGATGTAATGGATGTTCTTGGTGCTGGAACTGGAGGCATCAGCAGGTTTTGGGTTGAGTTTGAGAATCTCATCTAGGGCGGCTTTTAGGTCGCGGTTGCTGACTTCGAGTTTCTTGGCGATTTTGTCGTAATGCTTCTTGGTGAACTCCTCGAAGAAATCCTTGACGATGGTCATGGCGAGGCTGTAGTCCTTGTGGAAAGGATTGTCCTCCTGAAGTCGTTTCAATTGAATGAGCAAGCATTCCTGCAAGTCGCGGGCGGCGATGCCAGGAGGGTCGAGTTGTTGCACGATGCGGAGCACCTCTGAAACTTCTTCCTCAGTCGTGGAGACATTCATTGTGAATAGCATATCGTCGACGATGTTGGCGATGGGGCGGTTGAGGTAGCCGTTGTCGTCCAAGTTGCCGATGATGTATTGCCCGATTTCGAGTTGCTTTTCCGTCAGGTCGTGGTAGGCGAGTTGCTGGTTCAGGTAGTCTTGGAAGGTTTCCTCGTTAGCGATGGGGGCTTCGTAGTCGTCATCGTCGCCGCTGTAGTTGTTGGCTTGCAGCTTGTAGGAATAATCTTCCCGGTCTTCTTCCGAGAGGTAGTCGTTAATGTCGAACTCGTCGTCTTTGCTGAAGTTTATCTCGTCGTCGTTATAGTCGTCATTTTCGCCGTTGTCGTCGGCGGGATCGTCAACGGTTGGCTCGTTCTCGTCATAGTCGCTGTCGTGAACATCTTCAAGGGCAGGGTTGATTTCCATCTCTTCCTTGATGCGTTGTTCGAGTTCGATTAATGGCAGCTGCAGCAGCTTCATCAGCTGGATTTGCTGCGGCGACAGCTTCAGCTCCTGTCGCTGGGTTTGAGTCAATCGTTGGTTGTTCATCGTTTATTGAATTATGAATGCGGAATGCTGAATGCGGAATGCAGGTTTTGCCTTCAATTCATCATTCAGCATTCATCATTCAGCATTAATATAAGCAGTTCTTAGGTGTGCGTGGGAACGGGATGACGTCGCGGATGTTGGTCATGCCAGTGATGAAGAGGAGCAGACGCTCGAAGCCAAGGCCATAGCCAGAATGCGGCACCGAGCCGAAACGGCGGCTGTCGAGGTACCAGTTCATGGACTCCTCGGGGATGCCGACTTCGTGCATGCGGTCAAGGATCTTGCTGATATCGGTTTCACGCTCCGAGCCACCGATGATTTCACCGATGCCGGGGAAGAGTACATCCATGGCCCGGACAGTCTTGCCGTCTTCATTCTGTTTCATGTAGAAGGCCTTGATCTCTTTCGGGTAGTCAGTCAAGATGACAGGCTTCTTGAAGTGCTTCTCAACGAGGTAACGCTCGTGCTCCGACTGCAGGTCGACGCCCCAGCCGTCAACGGGATATTGGAACTTGCCCTTCTTGTTGTAGTTGGAGTTGCGCAGAATTTCGATGGCCTCGGTGTAGGTCAGGCGCACGAACTCATGCTCAAGCACGAAGTGCAGCTTGCTGATAAGCTCCATCGACTTGTCTTCTTCCTTTTTGCCCTTCTCTTCGTCTTGCAGGCGCTTGCTGAGGAACTGGAGGTCGTCCATGTTGTTGTCCAAAGCATATTGGATCAAGTATTTCAGCATCTCCTCAGCGAGGTCCATGTTGTCGTTGATGTCGTAGAAAGCCATTTCCGGCTCAATCATCCAGAACTCGGCCAAGTGGCGTGTGGTGTTGGAGTTCTCTGCGCGGAAGGTGGGGCCGAATGTATAAATCTTGCCCAATGCCGTGGCAGCCAACTCGCCTTCGAGCTGACCCGACACAGTGAGGTTGGTCGACTTGCCGAAGAAGTCTTGCTTGTAATCGACATTGCCTTGTTCGTCACGAGGCGGGTTGTTGAGGTCGAGGGTGGTCACTTGGAACATCTCGCCTGCGCCTTCAGCATCGGAGGCGGTGATTAATGGCGTGTGGATATTATAGAAGCCTCGCTCGGTGAAGAACTTGTGGATGGCAAATACCATGGCATGACGCAGACGCATCACGGCGCCGAAGGTGTTGGTGCGGAAACGCAGGTGGGCGATGTCGCGCAGGAACTCCAACGAGTGTTTCTTGGGTTGCAACGGATATTCATCGGGGTTGGCGGGACCGAACAGGCCAATCTCCTTCACGGAGAGCTCCACGGCTTGTCCGCTACCCATTGATGCGACCAAAACACCCTTGGCCCAAAGGGATGCACCGGCATGCATGAGTGCCAGTTTTTCTTCGGGGATGACGTTCAGGTCGATGACCAATTGTAGGTTATTGATGGTTGAGCCGTCGTTGAGGGCGATGAAGGCCACATTCTTGCTGCCGCGCTTGTTGCGCACCCAGCCCATTACAGTAATCTCATTGTCAGAGGCTTGCATCTGCAAGGCTTGCTTGATTTCAACTCTTTTCATTGTATGATGTTATTCTTTGTTGCGTATTATAAATAATGTGCAAAGTTACAAAAAAATGCAATGCAGGTTTGAAAATGTTGTACTTTTGCAAACATTATGGCCAATATTTACACACAGTTGTCCACACCTTTCGTTATCGCCGGTCCCTGTAGCGTAGAATCTGAAGATCAGATAATATCCACGGCGCAAGCCTTGGCGCAAATCCCTGAGGTGAAGATGCTGCGCGGCGGCATCTGGAAGCCGCGTACCCGCCCCGATGCCTTCGAGGGCAGGGGAAAGCAGGGTCTTGTCTGGCTCCGAGAAGCGAAACTGGAGACGGGTTTGCCTATCGCCACCGAGGTAGCCACGCCCGAGCATGTCGAGTTGGCGTTGAAATACGAAGTCGATGCTTTGTGGATAGGTGCACGCACGGTGGTCAATCCCTTCTCGGTCCAGCAGCTGGCTGATGCGATGTGTGGCACCGACATCCCCGTGTTCATCAAAAACCCCGTCTCGCCCGACTTGAACCTATGGATGGGTGCCTTCGAACGCTTCCAAAAGGCTGGCTTGACCCAATTGGCAGCCATTCATCGTGGCTTTGCATATTATAAGGAAACGCCTTACCGCAATTATCCCATGTGGGAAATTCCCATCGAGTTGACACGGCGTTTGAATGTGCCGCTCATCACTGATGTGAGCCACATCTGCGGCAATCGTGAACTGTTGCAATCCACTGCGCAGAAGGCCCTTGACCTCGCCACCGATGGATTAATGATAGAGTGTCACATCAATCCTGATGCCGCCTTGACTGATGCCAAGCAGCAGATCACGCCCGAAGAGTTGAAACAATTACTAACCAGCTTGACCTTCCGTTCCAAACAGTCATGTAATGTGGAGCGCGACCTCGCTGGTCTTCGTGGCGAGATTGACGACATCGACAGCGAATTGTTGCAGCTGTTGGCACGTCGCATGGAGGTCAGTGCGCAGATTGGCGAATATAAGAAGCGCAACAATGTCACTGTGGTGCAGATTGACCGCTGGAAGAAGATTCTCGCCGACCATGTGGCCACAGGTGAGGAGATGGGTTTGTCGCCCATATTAATTAATAAGGTGTTTGAAGCCATCCATCAGGCATCCATTGAGCGGCAGGGTCGCATCATGGAAAATGAGGAAGATTCCCATTAATTGTAAATCGTCAGTTTGCTCCCGTCGAAGGTGGTGTGATACTGGATCAAATTATATACCGGTGTGCCATCTGTGGGAAAACTAGGAATCATGTCAGGCTCTCGAATGATAATCTGACCATTCAGAATGTTATAATAAGCGTTGTTGCAGCGGTCAACGACAAAAGGATAATCCACAATCATTCTTGTGGTGTTGCCTTGGCTGTCGGTGCAAGCGTCGGGTTCGTTGGGCGGTATACGGTCGTAGGCGGCAAAAGTGTCGTTAAGGTTGTCGGCATCGGGTCTGTGGAAAACAATGATGCCGCGACTTGTGCTTTCTATCTCGGATGTGATATATTCCCAGCCACCTATGGTATGTAGGTTCTGATACTGTATCTGGTTGGGGTAAATCGTGATAGGGTTGGGCAGAATCGGTCTGTTGGGGTTTTCTGAGTATTTCGTGCAGCCGTGCAGTAGGGGCAGGGCGCATATTAATATTAATAGGTGTAGTTTTGCGTTTTTCATGACAGCAAAGAAACGCTTTTTTTCGCGAAATAGTACCCTAATGATGGAAAAATATTACATTTGCATGCAAAATAGTTAGTCATGAAGAAGCGAATCCGTATAGTTGTCTATCTGTTGGCTTTGCTTTTGCTGTTGGGTTCGTGTGCCTCGTCTCGTTCGCGAGCCATGCGAAAAGCTGAGCGTCAGTTGGAGCAGCAGGAGAAGCAGTCCAAAAAGCAGTATGATAAGGCCAAGACGACCCATTACAAGCGTCAGGCGAAAAAAACCAAGCGCATGATGCAGAAAGACAAGCGTCGTGCCGAGCGGATGCGGCGTCGACAGCGCAGTAATCCGTTCTTTTGAACCTGAAATGAGCGAGAAATGGGTATAGAAGCTAAAAAACGCGATTGAAGCGGTAAAAAATCTTATTGAAATGAATTTTTCCAAATGTCTGAAAATCAAAAATATAAACAACTGAAACTGAAATTCGGAAAGAAAAAAATGCGAAAAACGCATATTTTTCTTGCGTACTTTGAAATAAGGTTGTAATTTTGACGACTTTTAATGCACTATTATGCACCAAACAAAGTAGTATTACATAAAATTACAAGGTATGTTTAAAAATTTACTAATGACCCTTGCCATCGTCCTGGCCACCTGCACGATGACCATGGCACAAGCGCAAGGAAGACTCAAAGGCAAGATTACCGATGACACAGGAGAAACGGTACCATTTGCAAACGTCATTGTTGAAAAAGGCGGAACACAAGTGGGAGGTACATCTTCTGACTTTGACGGTAATTATGACATCAACCCGATTCCTCCGGGAACGTATGACCTCAAGGCGAGCTGTATTGGCTACAATGCCTTCGTTGTGAAGAACATTGTTATTCCTGCCAACAAGATCACCTTCTACGACATCAAGATGGCCAGTGGAGCTATTAACATTGGTGAAGTCACTGTTGTCGACTACGAGATTCCTTTGATTTCAAAGGATAACACTACGCAAGGTGCCTCCATTACCTCCGAGGAAATCGCCAAGTTGCCGGTGCGTTCGGCAGAAGGCGTTGCCGCCAGTGTTGGTGGTGTGTTCTCGCAAGACGGTGAGGTCGGTTCCATCCGTGGTTCCCGTGAAGGCGCCGTCTACTACATCGACGGTGTGAAAGTTATCGGTAGTACGAGCGTGCCTCAAAGCGCCATCGACCAGGTCGATGTTATCTTGGGCGGTACGCCTGCCATGTATGGTGACGCCATGGGTGGTATCATCAACATGACCACTAAGGGCCCCAGCCGTACATGGGGTGGCGGTATCGAAGCCGAGTATTCGGTTGACGGTTACGGCCACGGCCGCTTGGGTGGTAGCTTGCAAGGACCGCTCATCAAGAGCAAGAAGAACGACCAGGAAGCCCTCCTCGGTTTCTTTCTCGCTTTTGATATCACGCACAACAAGTATGGCTATAGTTCAGCTGTGGGTTACTGGCGTGCTAAAGACGAGTACATGGAAAAGATCAGAACTAACCCTCTGACTATTGGTATCGGTACCAATGCCACCGCTGCTTACACGCAGAGAGACGACCTGTTCCAAACTCGTTTCCTCAACAACACGACCAACCAAAGCGTTAACTTGACGGGTAAGATTGACGTTCGTACGGGTAAGACCACCAACCTCACCATTGGTGGATCAATGGTTTTGAGCGGTGGTCACTATGCCAGTGGCCGCAGCCAGTACTACTTCAACACAGACAAAAACTATCTGTCCAAATCGGGTACCTATCGTGGTTATATCCGCTTTACCCAACGTTTCCAGAGCGACCCCAATAGCACTTCGTTGATTTCCAATGTGTATTACAGCATCCAGGCCGACTATTCTCGCTTCACTAGCGAATCGGGCGACCCCGACTTGTGGAACAACATCTTTGCATACGGCAACTTGGGTAAGTTCACCACCTACAGAGCTCCTAACGCCCACTTCCAGACGACAGCTGTCGACTCAGTGTTGGTCAACGGCCAATACAAGAACCTCAGCAATGTGTTCGTGTTGGATAACTACTACGACACCTTGGTGACCTTCAAACCTTCCAACTTCAACCCCGATTTGGCCACCTACGCCAACAATTATTTCGATCTGTATAAGGAGTATGGTTCAGTGGGTTATTATAACAACCTCTCCAACATCATCCTGAACAATGGTTTGATCAATGGTATGTCACCCAGCTATGTGTATGGTATGTATGCAGTGCCTGGTACCATCCAAGATTCTTACGGCAAGGCTGTCAACGACCAAATTGCAGTGAATGTCAACGGTTCTATGACCCTTGGCAGAGGCGACAACTCTCACGATATCAAGTTGGGCTTCCAGTACGAGCAACAAAACAACTCGCAGATGTCGTTTAGCTCCAACTACTGGACGCTGATGCGCGACATGACCAACTTCCACATCAGAGAGCTCGATATGGAACATCCTTTTGCCAACTCGGTTGATGGCCATGTTGATACAGTGCTTTTCCACAGACTGTATGACGAAACCACTCAGTACACCTTCGACGCCCGCTTGCGTCAGGCCATGGGTCTGCCAGTGGATGGCACAGAGTGGATTCTGATCGATACCTACGATTTCGATAACAATACCATTAAATATTACGATGAAAACGGTAAGATGAGAACCGGTAAGGTTGAAGGCGGCCTTGACATGAGCATGTTTGGTGCCGATGAGCTGACCCGCGACGGTAACTTCTCGGTCTACTATTATGGCTACAGCTACGATGGCCATACCAAGTATTCACTGACCGAACGTCCTTCGCTCAACGATTTCTTCAACCATCAGGATTCGGAAAAGGTCTTCGACCGCCCGATTGGTGCTCAACAGCCCATCTATATGGCTGGTTACCTCCAAGACAAGTTCGCATTCAAAGACCTGATCTTCAACATCGGTGTCCGTGTCGACCGTTTCGACGCCAACCAACAGGTGCTGAAAGACCCGTATGTGCTGTACGACTTCCATACCGTTGGCGACATTAAGAGCGCTATCAAGAACAACCAATTGAACGAAGAGAACTATGGCTTCGCCGGTCTTGCATCTAGCATTTATGTCCCCGACAACATTGGTGATGATTATGTTCCTTACGTGAATAAGATCAGCGAAATCACTGAAATCGTTGGTTATCGTTCGGGCAACACTTGGTACAACGCGGAAGGTGTTGAAATTGCCAACCCCGAAGTCCTCGACATGGGTACTGGTGTTACGCCTTGGATCAAGAAACAATATATTGAAAAAGAGAAGCAAGTGGTTGACATCAACTCCTTCAAGGACTACGATCCCGCTTGGAGCATCATGCCTCGTATCTCCTTCTCCTTCCCGATTTCCGATGAAGCTTTGTTCTTCGCTCACTACGATGTGTTGACGCAGCGTCCTACCAGTGCCTACTACTGCAGCCCGCTGTACTACTACCGTTTCACCGACCTCTCGGGTACGGTTGCCAACCCCAACCTGAAGCCTTCGCAGACCATCGAGTACGAACTCGGTTTCACCCAGAAGGTGACCAACACTTCGTCAATGACGATTTCGGCTTACTACCACGAGTTGCGTAACATGATCCAGATGTACCGTTTCAACGGTGCTTTCCCCAAGGGCTACAACTCATTCAGCAACCTCGACTTCGGTACTGTCAAGGGTTTGACTGCCAGCTACGACATGCGTCGTACGAAGAACGCTCGTATTCGTGCCAGCTACACCTTGCAGTTTGCCGACATGACTGGTTCTTCAACCTCCACGGCTGCCGCTCTGATTGCCGCTGGTGTGCCTAACCTGAGATCCACCTTCCCGACCAATGCCGACCGTCGTCACAGCTTCAACTTGACACTCGACTATCGTTACAGCAGTGGTAAGGACTATGATGGCCCCACCATTAAGGGTCACCAGATCCTTTCCAACACTGGTTTTGCTTTGCAAGTCAATGGTGGTTCGGGTACGCCTTTCACCGCTGCCCGTAAGGTTTCGTCACCCATCTCGGCCAGCAACAATTTGCTCCAAGGTACCTACAACGGTTCCCGTATTCCTGCTTCGTTCCGTTTCGACCTCCGCGTCGACAAGGACTTCGATTTCACCATTGGTGGCAAGGAAGAAGGCAAGAAGGGCCGCGAGGCTTTCGTGAATGTGTATCTGCAAGTGCTGAACCTGCTCAATTCGAAGAACATTACCAATGTGTATAACGCTACTGGTAATCCCGATGACGATGGTTACCTCTCAGCACCTGAATGGCAAAATGAAATCAACAGCCAAATTGACCCGCAGGCTTACATCCAAATGTATGAGCTCTACGTCAACAGTGGCGGCAACTATTCAATGCCTCGTCACATCAGAGTTGGTTTGAGCTTCAATTTCTAATAGGAGAGACTATTCATAACGAAAAATTACTAGTATTATGAAGAATATATTTCGATTTTTGTTAGCGGCGCTGCTCATCGTGAGCGCTGTGACTCCCGGAAAGGCTGAAATGTACAAGTATGGACACAATGGCAGTGGTCAGCGTGCCCAGACCGCAGCCGGATGTACGCCTTCGTCAGCTTTCGAATGGCTCGACATCAACAATGTCAGAACCCGTATCAATGCGGGTGGTGACATGTGGTGGGACCTTCCCTCTGGAACGGGTTCCAAGTACTTCATTCCTGCCAATGGCTCGGCTACTTCACTGTATGCCGGCTCACTGTGGATTGCTGGTGTCGACGTCAACAACCAGTTGAAGTGCGCCGCCTTGCGTTTCCGCCAGGTTGGTAACGACTACTACACTGGCCCTTTGACCGTCGACGGCAAGGCCTCCATCACTCCTGAAACCTGCGCCAAGTGGGATAAGATCTATAAGATCACCCGCGCCGAGGTGGACGAATTCCTCGCCGCCTTCGACCCCAATACGGGTAGACTGGATGAAGGATATCAGATGCCTACCATCATCAAGAATTGGCCCGCCACCCGTGCCGATGATGACCCGGAAGGCATTGCCAAGTATTTGGCTCCTTTCTACGATGCCGACGGTGATGGTGAATATAATCCTGAAATCGGTGACTATCCCTACTATGACATCACCAATGAACTCTGCCACACTAAGATTTCGACCATGGAAGAAGAGCTTGAGGGAACTATGCACGGTTCCATCTTGGCTGACCAGGTACTAAAGGGTGACCAAACCTTGTGGTGGATCTTCAATGATAAAGGTGCTGCTCACACTGAGTCGGGTGGTCAAGCTATCGGTATCGAAGTGCGTGCCCAAGCTTTCGCTTTCGCCACGAACGACGAAATCAACAACATGACTTTCTGCAGCTATGAAATCATCAACCGTTCCACTTACACCTTGACGGGTACCTACTTCTCGCCTTGGACTGACGTCGACCTCGGTTTCGCTAAGGACGACTATGTGGGCTGCGACGTTGGACGTGGTTTGGGTTATGGTTACAACGGTGCTTATATCGACGGTAGTGGTGAACCCGAAGCCTACGGTGCTCAGCCTCCGGCGATTGGTATCGACTTCTTCCAAGGCCCTTATATGGATCCCGATGGAATCGACAACCCCAAGTATACTTATGAACTTGAACTTGACCATTACGAAGTTGTTCCTGGAACTACCGACACTATCTTCTTCTATGATACCGTGAACCAGACACAAGTGGTTGACTTCAGCATCAATGGTGTGAACTTTGGCAATGGTATCGTTGACGACGAACGTTTTGGTATGCGCCGTTTCGTGTATCACAACAATAGCAATGCTGATAATGGTGACCCCGAGACCGCTCCTGAATATTACAACTATCTGCGTGGTATTTGGAAGAACGGTGCCAAGATGCGTTTTGGTGGCGATGCTTTCGCAAGCAGCGATGTTGTTGGTCCTGAGTGCGACTTCATGTTCCCTGGCGATTCCGACCCGTGGAACTGGGGTACCGGTGGTAATACTCCGAATGGTGGTTTCAACCAGAATGGTAAATACTGGACTGAAGAGCAGTGCGGCAATGCACCTAACGACCGTCGTTTCATGCAGTCGGCAGGTCCCTTCACCCTGGAACCTGGTGCTGTCAACTACATCACCTTCGGTGTGCCGTGGGCACGTGCCACCTCTGGCGGTGCATGGGCATCAGTTGAGTTGCTGCGCGTGGTCGACGACAAGTGCCAAGCCTTGTTCGACAACTGCTTCAAGGTTATCGACGGACCTAGCGCTCCAGATTTGACCATCCGTGAGCTCGATCAGAGACTCATTATCTATCTGTCGAACGGTACGCTCTCCAATAACTATAAGGAGAAATACATTGAACTTGACCCCGAAATTCCGACTGGTAGAACTGAACATTTGTTAGTCAAGAAAGATACTATTTGGCACATTAACGCTGAAGGCGACAGCATTTATCAAATCGATGAGGAATACAAAGATTCGACATTTGTTTACGACAGATACTATCGCTTTGAAGGTTATAAAGTGTATCAAGTGGCCAATGCCGAAGTGGGTGCCGACGAGTTGAACAACAATGACAAAGCCCGTTTGGTGTTCCAATGCGACGTGCGCAATAATGTGGGTCGTCTGCTCAACTATGAATTCGACGAGTCGTTGCAAGCCAACGTCCCGAGCCTGAAGGTGTATGGCGGCGATGCCGGTATTTCCCACAGCTTCGTGCTCACTGAGGACAAGTTCTCGACGAGCGACAATCCTCGTTTGGTCAACCACACACCTTATTATTTCATGGCTGTGGCCTATGCCTACAACAACTATCTGGACTACAATCAGGACGATGCTCTTGGTCTGCAAGGTCAGAAGAAGCCTTATCTCGAAGGCAGAAAGAACATTCAGGTGTATACCGCTATTCCTCACAAGATTGTCAACGGTACTGTGCTGCAAGCCGACTATGGCGACAGCCCTGCAATCACCCGTGTCGTTGGTGCTGGTAACGGCTTCAACGAGCTTGAGTTGAGTCAAGCTTCGATTGACGAGATTATGAGCAAGCCTATGGCCAATGATTCGACCAACCGTTTTGGTAATCCCAATTATCCTGCTTCGTATCATCCTACTTATGTTGCTGGTTATGGTCCTATCAATGTGAAGATTATCGACCCGCTGAATGTGAAGTCTCACAGCTATGAGTTGGTGTTTGACAATATGTATGAGAAATATACGCATAACATCACCAACAATCCTGACATTAAGGGTGACTCCGCTGCTCGTATGGTCAACAATTGGTACTTGGTTGACTTGACCGATATGGATACCATCTTTAGTGACACCACTACGGTGTACGACAATGAGCAGATGCTCATCGACCGTGGTATTTCTGTCAATGTCACCCAAGTCTATGAGTTTGGTCGTATCTGGGCTGGTCTGTATTATAATGATAAGAACGACGGAGATCCGTGGAAGGATTACTATACTGTCGTTGCCCAAAACAACGGTGTGATTACTTCGTCAATCGAATACACTGATCCTAGCAATCAATGGATGAGTGCTATCCGCGACATCGATGTGCCTGGTTCATACTTGAACTGGATCCGTTCTGGTACGTATGTCGACATGAATGATGGTGGTAGTATTAATAACGACTATAACATGTCGTCAACCCAATATAATGGTACTGGTAAGAGCCAGCCTTGGGACCCGAACGAGAATTGGGAAAAGATTGCCAACCGTTCGTGGACAACTCCTTTATTCGCCTCAGGTACGGGACATACTGGTGCTTTGGATCCAGGTCCTGTAGCTCAAGGTGGTAGTGTTGATAGCGCGTTTAAGAAGACTGTCAGTGTCGACATCGTCTTCACTGCTGATAAGAGTAAGTGGACCCGTTGCCCCGTTATTGAGATGTGCATGGATCCTACCCTTAGCGAAAACAATGTTAAGAGATTCTGCTTGCGTAAGCACGCTTCGGTTGACAAGGACGGTAATCCGTATATGATTAAGGATGAAACCAACAAGGACATTCCGTTCAACTTGTGGTCTCAAGCTGGTGATGCCCAATATGTCTCCAATAACCCAGAGGATCCGAACTTCATCGGTGCTCAAGGCATGGGTTGGTTCCCGGGCTATGTCATCGATGTTGAAAACGGCATCCGTCTGAATGTTGCCTTCGGTGAGGACTCCTATTTGGAGGATCTCGGTGGTCGCGATATGATCTTCAATCCTGCCAAGGTGCAGAAGGCCACAGCTGAAGACGCATCAGGTGAACTTCAAGAGTATGACCCGGCTATCTTCCGTGGTACGGATCGCGATCCCGTCTTTGGTGGTAAGCACTTTGTCTACATCTGGCGTATGGACTCCCTCCCGATGGTGAGTACGGCACCTTGGAAACAAGTGAAGAACTACGGTTATGACGGTGGTCAGCTGCTGTTCAACTCAATGAATGCTATTCAGAAGTTGAATAGTGGTATGATTACGAACATGAACAGAAGCTTATACAAGCTGGTCATGTGGATTGGTATGCCGATGGGCATCGAAGGTATGGAATGGTTGCCTGAAGGCAATGAGTGCCGTGTCCGTATCCGTCTGGCCAAGCCTTATGCTCCTGGCTATGGCTTCCCGTTACAACAAGAGAATCCGGATCTGATGATCAACAACTTGAATCCGAAGTACACCTTCTCGATTGATGGTTGGGATCCTCTCTTGAACGATAAAGAGAAGACAGAGAAAGACCTCAACCTTGTTACGGTGGTGCCTAATCCTTATTATGCCTATAACTCCTACGAAGGCAACGCACTGACCAATAAGGTGAAGATCATCAACCTGCCCAACAAGTGTATCGTTTCGATCTATACCTTGAGTGGCACGAAGGTGCGTCAGTTCCGTAAGGACAATGAAACAACGAGTATTGAATGGGATCTCACGAACTTTGCCAATACGCCTGTGGCTTCTGGCTTCTACTTGATTCATGTCAAGGATTTGACCAGTGGCAGTGAGCGTACCATCAAGTTCTTTGGTGCCATGCGTCAAGTTGACCTGAACACATTCTAAACAAATGTAATTGCTAACCGTAAATAACTTATCATCATGAAGAAATCATTTAGATATATCGTATTGAGCTTCGTAATCCTATTTGGATTAAGTGCTCCTCAAGCATTTGCAGGAAACAAAGACCGTTCAGGCCAAGCTGGCGCTCCCGAGCTGTTGATTAACCCTTGGGCCGCATCGTCGGGCTGGGGCAATGCAGGCATGTCGTTCGTTCATGGCGTCGAAGCCATCTACGGCAATGTGGCTGGCATCAGCTCGTGCCGCACCCTGGATGTGAACTTTACCCACACCAGCTGGCTGGTTGGTGTGGGTAATGACACCCGCATCTCCTCATTCGGCTTCCTGGCTCGCGTGGGTGAGTCAAGCGTGTTGGGTCTCTCCTTCATGTCGTTCAGCCTCGGTGCAATCCCGATTACGACTGTGGGTAACCCCGACCCGAACACCTTGGGTACCTACAAACCTAACCTGATGAACATCAATCTGTCGTTCGCTAAGGCATTTTCCAACAGTATCAGCGGCGGCTTCAACCTGAAGATCATCAGCGAGTCCATCAAAGATATGGGCGGTGTTGGTGTGGCCTTAGACGCTGGTATCCAGTATGTCACTGGCCCCTTCGACAACATCCACTTTGGTATCACTCTGAAGAACATTGGACCTACCATGAAGTTCTCAGGTGACGGTCTCTCACTCAGGGTGTTCATGGACAACGCCAGCAACCAGCAGTTCACTATGCTGCAGCGCGCCGACGACTTCGAATTGCCCACCCAATTGAGCATCGCTGCCGCCTATGATTTCCTGTTTGCTGAAACCAACAGAATCACCTTGGCTGGTAACTTCTGCTCCAACTCCTTCACCAACGACCAATTCATCGTCGGTCTGGAGTATAGCTGGAAGGAGATGTTCTTGATTCGCGCCGGTTACACCTACGAAAACGGCATTTGGTCGAAGGAAGGCATCCTTTACGATGATGGCTGCATGAACATCAACCGCGGCCTCAGCGCTGGTGTGTCTATCGATGTGCCCGTCTCCAAGAAGGAAGACGCCATGCGTTTTGCTCTGGATTATTCCTACAGAGACACCTACACCTTCGGTGGTACCCATAGCGTGGGCGTGAGAATTATTTTCTAAAACTGGTATCAGTTTAGAAATAATTTGTATCTTTGCAGTCGCAAACCAAAAGAAGACCCTTATTTCGGTAAGGGTCTCTTTTTTGCAACCTGCAATGAAATAAATAAACATAATTACTATGTCAGAAATCAAATACTTTACCCCAGAAGGGTTACAAAAACTGAAGGACGAACTTGACGACTTGATTCTTCGCGAACGTCCACGCATCGTGCAAGCCATCCAGGAAGCTCGCGACAAAGGCGACCTCTCTGAGAATGCCGAATATGATGCTGCGAAAGAGGCTCAGGGCCTGCTTGAAGCCAAAATAGCCGAACTGCAAGACCTCATCTTCAATGCCCGTATCCTCGACGAGTCGAAGATGGACAACTCAAAGGTGCTGCTCTATTCGACGGTGAAGATCAAAAACACCAAGTCGGGCATGATGATGACTTACGCCATCGTGCCTGAGAAGGAGGCTAACTTCAAGGAAGGCAAGCTCTCTATCAACTCGCCCATAGGTCAAGGACTGTTGGGCAAGCAGGTGGGCGACATCGCCGAGATTCAGGTGCCTGCCGGCAAAGTTCAGTTCGAAGTTGTTGAAATTACCCGTTAATATCACAAGTCATGGCTACCATATTCACAAGAATCGTGAAAGGGGAAATCCCTTGTTATAAGATTGCCGAAGACGAGCGTTTCTTTGCCTTCATGGACATCAATCCAGTTGCTGTGGGTCACACCTTGGTGATTCCCAAGCGCGAGGATGACTATATCTTCAACCTCGAGGATGACGAAATCGGTGCCATGATGGTCTTCGCCAAGAAAGTGGCTAAGGCCATCGAGAAAGCTGTGACATGCAAGCGCATCGGCGTGGCTGTTATCGGCTTGGAAGTGCCTCATGCGCATATCCACCTCATTCCCATCTCTCAGGAAGGCGATATGGACTTCAAGAAAGAACATGTGCATATGAGTGAAGAGGAGTTCCGCGAGGTGCAGAAGCGCATTGTGGAGAATCTTTGATTTCACCCTGTTTTTGTTTCACGCAGAATACGCAGAATTATTGGAATTTATTTATGTAGAGACGTAGCGCGCTACGTCTCTATCTTTTCCAAGATTCAGCGAATTCTGCGTGAAATAGTTTATAGTAATAAGAAATTTGAGTACTTTTGCAGAAACAATACTCTTTGCGATGAAAAAGTTTCTTTTTTTGATGACCTTGCTTCTGTGGGCAGCAGTTGGTTACGCCCAGGATTTCGACCTGCCCTGTGGCAACCTCAATTACAAGCCAGAAATACAGACCGTATTGCTTTATGCTGACGACAACCAGCTGAACGACCCCATTATCCCATTAGAGGATATGATGGGCCGTTTGACCCTTTCGTTCGACATTATTGATGGGCAAGGCGAGGTACTCAACTACACCTTCATCCATTGCAGCCACGATTGGCAACCCACTGATATGCAGCGTATACAATATGCCTCGGGCTTCGAATCGGATCGTTTGGACGATTATGCTTTTTCGCGCAATACCTTGATAGAATATGTCAACTACCACCTCACCTTTCCAAGGGAGGACATGGTGCCGCTTATCTCGGGCAACTATCTGCTTATCGTATATGGCGACGATTTGAACGATTTGTATCTAACCCGTCGTTTCATGGTGGTTGACGAGAAAGCCCATGTGGGTGCCACTGTGCCGCGCTATCCCGATGACCTCAACTACACCGATACGCACCAGCAACTCAATGTCAAGGTGAACATGAACAACTATCTTACGGGAAACACGCAGCAGTATAGCTTCTTGACCATCCGACAAAACGGCCGCTGGGACAATGCCGCCGAAGGCTTGAAACCTACCTATGTTTATCCCGATTATATCTCCTTTGAGCATCATCCTCAGACGGTTTTTGAGGCAGCCAACCAATATAGACGTTTCAATACGAGCAACTTCTATTTCCAATCTGAAAACTTGGCCCACATTCGCCAGACTGACGAGTGTTTTGAAATCGATATTGCTACTTGTGAGTCGCGGGCGCGGTTGGCCTACACTTCGTATGAGGACATTCATGGCGAGAAATTCGTTTATGTGGAGAACGAGGACCTCGACAACTCAACTGAGGCCGACTATTGCCGCGTCAATTTCTTTTACAAGAGCGAGGCACCGCTGACCCACGAGGACATCTATATCATGGGTGCGCTCAACGACTGGTGCTTCAACGAGAGTAACAAGATGACATATGACTATCGTTTGCGCGGCTACACCTGTTCGATGGTACTCAAACAAGGCTACTACAACTTCATGTTCGTTACCCTCGACCACCAGACCCACGAAATCATGACCGACATGACGGCTGGTAACCATTGGGAGACTAACAATGTCTACAAGCTATATTTCTATTTCTACAATGCCCTTAAGGGCTATGATGAGCTGGTAGGTTATTCCACGGTGAATTCACATTAATCGTCTCACGCAGAAATCGCAGAATTATGAGAAACGCAAAGCGACGCAAAAATAGCAGCCGGTAGGTTCTGCGATTTCTGCGGATTCTGCGTGCAAAAAAGACCTATTCCCATGAGCGACTCCCGTATCACCCTCTTTGCTGAAATCTTACTACCGATTCCAGTTCCGAGCACCTTCACCTATCGTGTGCCCTTCGCCTTGAACGAAAAGGTGCGCGTGGGGCAAAGAGCAGTGGTGCAGTTCGGCAAGACCAAAATCATGTCGGGATTGATTGTCGGGCTGACCGAACAAGTGCCCTCGGTGGAAGTCAAATTCTTGATGGATTTACTTGATGAACAGCCGATTGTGAACGAGAGACAGCTGAAGTTTTGGGACTGGGTGAAGGCTTACTACATGTGTCATCTCGGCGAGGTGATGCAAGCCGCTTTGCCTTCGGCTTTGAAGCTGAGCAGCGAGACCACCGTAGCTCTGTCGCCCGACTACATCCTCGACTCCGTAGCCTTGAACGACTTCGAGTACCTCATCGTTGAAGCCTTGCAAATCAAGCCGAAAATTGCCATCAGCGAGGTGAGCAAGATTATCGGTTTCAAGAAGGTGATGCCCCTTGTCCATTCGATGATGGAGAAAGGCATCCTCGTGATGGAGGAGGAACTGAATGAGAAATACAAGGCCAAATACGAGCGTTTTGTGCGGCTTGCGGCTGCATACCGTGACGAGGCAAAGGTGCATGAGTTAATGGACAACCTTACCAAGCGTGCCTACAAACAGCTCGAGGTATTGCTTGCCTTCATCACCCTTGGCGGTGATGCCGATAACGATATTATGGCCAAGGCTTTGCTGGAAAAAGCCAATGCCACATCCTCGATACTGAAAAACATGGCCGAGAAAGGTATTTTTGAGGTCTATGAGCGAAAGGTGAGCCGTCTAAAGGAGTTTAAGGTGCAGACTGATGTGGACAGCATCCAGCTTACAGAAGCCCAACAGAGGGCCTACAATGGCATTAAGGCGGGTTTTGGTGAGAAGAAGCCTGTGCTGCTTCATGGCGTGACCTCAAGCGGCAAGACGGCTATTTATATCAAGTTGATCAAGGAAGCCATCGATCAAGGCAAGCAGGTCTTGTATCTCTTGCCAGAAATTGCACTTACGGCACAAATCATCAACCGTCTGAAAGAGTATTTTGGCGACAGGCTGGGTGTGTATCATTCTCGTTATGGTAACAACGAGCGGGTAGAGGTATGGGAACAGGTTCGTGATTTCGGGCAGACACAGTCGCCTAGACATCAAATCATTATCGGTTCGCGTTCGGCCATTTTCTTGCCTTACTCTGACATTGGTCTTATCATCGTGGACGAAGAGCATGATAGCAGCTTCAAGCAAATCGACCCTGCACCACGCTATAATGCCCGTGATGCCGCCATTGTGTTGGCTGCCATGCATCAGGCGAATATCGTATTAGGCTCGGCTACGCCTTCTTACGAAAGCTATTTCAATGCCTTGAGTGGCCGCTACCAATTGGTGGAAATCACAGAGCGTTTTGGAGGCGTGCAGATGCCTGAAATCATCCTCAGCGACATGCGTGTGGAACGCCGTCGTAAAACAATGAAGGCCGATTTTGGCAGCACTTTGCTGGATGCGATGAAAGAGACCTTGGAAGAGCATAACCAGACCATTTTGTTTCAAAACCGACGCGGATTTTCGCTGCGTTTGGAATGCGACGAATGCCATTATGTGCCGCAATGTATCAATTGTGATGTGAGTCTTATCTATCACAAGAGCCAAAATGTGCTGCGTTGTCATTACTGCGGCTACACAGCCAGTGTTCCTACCGAATGTCCAGTGTGTCATAGTACAAACATCCGAATGCATGGTTTTGGTACTGAGAAGATCGAGGAGGATTTGAGCCTTGTCATGCCTGAGGCAAAAGTCGCGCGTCTTGACCTTGACACCACGCGCTCAAAAAACGACTACCAAAGCATTTTGGAAGCCTTCCAAGACCATGAAACCAACATCCTCGTGGGCACCCAGATGGTCACCAAGGGCTTGGATTTCGACTCGGTGAAAGTGGTGGGCATCCTTAACGCCGACAATATGCTTTCTTTCCCTGATTTCCGCGCTCACGAGCGCAGTTTCCAGCTGATGGCTCAGGTGGCGGGTCGCGCAGGCCGCAAAGGCAAACAAGGCAAGGTCATTATCCAGACCTACGAGCCTGCGCATCCCGTTTTACAGGATGTGTTGCGCAACGACTTCCGTGGACTTTACGAGAAGCAAATGGTCATCCGCCGACAGTTTGGCTATCCGCCGTTTTATCGCCTCATTCTTATCCGATTGAAGCACAAGGACTACCAAAAACTCAATCCTGCTTCGGCGGAATTGGCTGCCATGCTTCGCCCCATCTTCAAGCAGGATTTGCTTGGGCCAGAATACCCTGTGGTTTCAAGAGTCAAGAATCTGTATATCAAGCAGATGATGGTGAAGTTTAGGCGGGACTACAATACCCAAAAGGTGAAGGAGTTGATTGCACAGCAGATTCGTTTGTTCCAGCAGAATTCCGAGTACAAGGCCGTTCAGGTGCAGATTGATGTGGATCCGATGTAGGGCTGTCATTGCAGCAGCCATGTCATGCCAACGCTGGCATGTGCGTCTGCGGGCATCTATGGCTGTGTCGTATCGGTCAGCGAAATAGAAGATGCTCATTTTCTGCAACATTTTTAGCGCTGTATTGCCCAAAAAGACCTATTTTTGCAGCCCTAAAACGAGCAGAATTATTACTATGAAAAAAACTATCTTATTCTTTTTGGCGCTTCTATGTTGCGCCCAATTCTCTTTTGCCGCCATCACTGTTAAAGGTCGCGTTTTTGACAACTCAACAGGTCATCCCATGGAATATGCCACGGTGCGTGCCTGCACTTTGCCTGATAAGACATTTGTTTCGGGCTGTGTCACTGACCCTACGGGACACTTTACCTTGGAACTTGAGAAAGGCCGCTATGAGCTTGAAATCCAATATATGGGATTCAATACCTCCTATAAAAGCATTAACCTCGATGGCACGAAAAGCACGGTCGATGTGGGCAGAATCAATCTTTCGCCCGACAGCCGCATGCTGAATGAGGTGAATGTGGTGGCAGAGAAGAGTACCTACGAAATGACTTTGGATAAACATGTCTTCAATGTGGGAAAGGATGTGGCCAACACTGCAGGCAACGCCATCGAGGTGCTGGAGAACATCCCTGCCGTTTCGGTCGATGTGGAAGGCAATGTGAGCCTTCGTGGTGATGACGGTGTGCGTATCCTCATCGATGGCAAGGAATCGGGCCTCTCGGGTATGAGCACCCAAGATGCTTTGCGCACCTTGCAGGGCGACATGATTGAACGCATCGAGGTCATCACCAATCCTTCAGTGCGCTACGATGCCGAAGGCTCGGCAGGCATCATCAATATCATCTTGAAAAAGGATAAACGCCAAGGCTTCAATGGCGCGGTCAACATCAGAGGTGGTTATCCTTGGATGTACGGTGCCAGTCTTTCGGGCAACTACCGCCTGAAACGTTGGAACTTCTTCGGTAGCTATGGCTTCAACAATCGTCGAAATATTGGCGGCGGTGTCAATAAGACCAAGCGCTTCAGTGATATTGTTGATGGCGACACCCTCTTCACCCAACTCACTGACCAGACCACTGAACGTAGGATGAACCGTATGGGTCATAATGTGCGCGTGGGTGCCGACTATTACATCACTGACCATGATATTGTGAGTGCCGCATTCGTCTACCGTTATGGCAAACTGGAGACGCATCCCGTGGTGCGTTATTCCGATGAGTATCCGCTTTGGGACTCCGCTTCGTATGATGTGCGCGCCGAGGATTATTGGGAGTACGACCCGATGTATGAGGTCACCCTTGACTATGACAAGACCTTTGAACGCAAAGGCCGCAGCCTGAAGGCTAATGTGCGTTTCTTCACCAATACCGAGAATGCGGGCTCCGACATCAACGAGTCGCTCTATCCTAATGCGGATGCACAACAGGCTTTATGGACCATTTATCAGAAGACGGGCAATGACCAGCGCATGCGCAACCTGCAGGCCAGTATCGACTATGTGCATCCCTTCCTCACCAAGGCGCAGTGGGAGATTGGCGGCAAATATACCAACCGCAATATTTTGAGCAACGACAGCGTATGGCAGAAGAATGACGGCATTTGGGAGCCTTTGGGAAACTATTGTTATGATTACGAATACAGCGAGCAAGTGGCTGCTTTGTATACCAGCCTCGGCAACGAGTGGGGGCGCTGGTCGGGCCAGGTGGGGCTGCGTGCCGAGATGACCGACATCTTGACCAACCTGAAGGGTTATGCCCACGACGGCAATGACTCCATCAACGGAGGCAAGCCCTACTTTGACTTCTTCCCGAGTGCTCACATCAACTATTCGGTGAACGAGTTCAACCAGTTCCAGGTGAGCTATACGCGCCGTATTCGTCGTCCGGGCTTTTGGCAGATGAGCCCCTTCCGTTCCTATAACGATAACCGTAACATTCGTTTGGGCAACCCTGCCTTGACGCCGACCTATATGGACAGCTACGAACTCGGTTACATCCACTTCTGGGACAAGGCCAGCTTCAACTTCACGACCTATTACCGTCATGGCACGAATATGATCCGTCATTATACCTACGAGGATGATGGCGTGTTCTACAGCATGCCCATCAACTTTGGCAAAGCCGATGATTTTGGCGTAGAGATGGTGGCCCAAGGCCAGATGACTAAATGGTGGAACCTTAACGGTAATGTCAACTTCTTCCGCTCCCAATTCAACGGCACCATCAACGACAAGGTCTATGACGATGCCACTTGGATGCTCTTTGGCCGTGCTGTGTCGAAATTCAAGGTGAGCAACTGGTTCGACCTTCAGCTGACGGCCCACATCATGGGTCCCCACAAAGAGCCTTTGGGCATGCGTAAAGGCAACTGGTGGATGGATCTCGCCGTGAGCAAGGAAATCTTCAACGGCAACGGTACCATCACCTTTAATGTGCGCGACCTCTTCAACTCACGCAGCTGGGGTGGCGAGTCGTGGGGCGATGGTTTCTGGCAGTATAACACCAGCACTTGGAACCGCCGTTCGTTCTCGCTTAATTTCAATTACCGCATCAATCAGCAGAACATCAAGCGTAACCGTCCCGATGGTGAAGGAGGTGGCGACGATGAAGGCGGCGGTGGCGGTGAGGAACAATCAGAGGAATTCTGAATAAATAAAGGAGGCGACCCATCGGGTCGCCTCCTTGCTTATGACAGCTCTTGTAGGACTGTCATGTCATGGCAGCCGCTTTGGAACGAGCGGCTGCCATGGTTACGGCTTATCATTGCATGACCGTGACGCGTTTCACTGTCATACCGTTTGCCGTGTTGACGCGCACCATGTACATGCCCGCATTGAACTGGACCATGTTCAAGGTGTATTCATCAGCATTGACTTCGGTGTCGAAGACCACTTGGCCGAGGACGCTCACCACAGTGATATGGTTCATGCCGGAGGCTTGGATGGTCACATTGCCCTTAGTCGGGTTCGGGAAGAGGGCGACCTCGTCGCTCTGTTCGTTCAAACCAACGCTGACGGAGATGAGGACATAGTTCTGTGCCAAGTCGTCGGCGTTCAAAGCCGGGACGGACTCACAACCGTCTTCATAGACCGTGCGGACTTGATAATAGTAGTCGTTAGAGGTCGTGGGTGTGTCGATGTACTCGTAGTAGGTCTGGCCTTCAACATAGGGCACTTCACCGATGAGGGTGTAGTTGATGTTGTCGGTCGAACGATACACATTGTACTTCACTGGAGCGCCGTTGTCGTCGCGCAAGCTTGTGGCATTGAATGAGCTCATGCTTACAGGCTTCACAACCAGATTAGCCTCGCGGGTCGAACCATTGGTGAAGTTTGTGGTGGTACCATCGTTCATCGTCAGGAAGTCACCCTTGCCTCCATTGCTTACATGGACAAATTGGATAAAGCTATAGGTGTAGCCGAACGATGACAGCGGGACCCACATGTCTTGGACACCCATCCACATGGTGTTCGGGTCGCCAAGATAAGTTGTCATTGGAGCAGGAGCGTCGATGGAACCGTCGGTGTAGAACATCACCCACAGGTTCTGTGTTCCATCGATGGCCACAGGTTGGTCGAGCTGGATAGGTTTCAAGCCTTGCTCGCCATCGATGTAGTAGGTCTGCGAGGTGATCTCCGTTTGAGGAGCATTGTCGCCGCCAAGGTAGATGTGCACTTCGCAATTGCCAGTCAGTTCGGGATCGCCAACGTCAAGGAACCAAATTTGGTCGATTACACCGCTGGTAAAGCCTTGCTCGACAATCATGCTGGCAGGATACATGCAACCCCAATAGAATGGCATGCCTTGTGCGCCAAGGGTGCCTTCGACGGAGAATTCATCATCGATGGACAGGTAAGAAAGCCATTCGTTGCCAGGAACGGGTTGCTCGCCCCACCAAATCTTGGATTGGTCGGTCGTTGTGAGGGCTTCACCGTGGATGGTGATGTCGCTTTCGCAAACCAAAGCAGGCTCGATGCACTCGGGGCAGCTCATGGCATAATAGTAGTTGTTGTCGGGCAGTTCGGCCGTGCCAGGATACACCATGCGGACGCACACCTCGCTGGCATTGCCAGTGTATTCATAGGTGTTGGTAGGGACGGGCACAAAGGCCTCCCATTCACCATCGGCAAAGATCATGGCACCGATGCAGTCGGTCTCGCCTGGTGTCGGAGGAGGTGTACTGCCTTCTTCAATGTAGGCACGAATCATCCAAGTGTAGTTCAGTGTTGGGGCAGCCTCAAGGATATCCATCCAATCAATGCCGTCCATAGAGACCCAACGACCGTTGGCATCGCCCGTGTTGTCGCAGCAAGCCGCAGGATAGTTGGCGCCACTTTGGTTGTAGAACACTACCCAGACATTCTTGGTCGGGTCAATCGTGACAGGCTCGGCGAAGGTGAACTCAACGAAGTCTTCAGCACCTGTAAAGGTCACATCCATCTGACCTACTTGGTTGGCGGGAGCCGTGGCGCCATCGTTGTAGATGGTCACATTGCCCGTCATGGCCATGTAGTCGTAGGCCGAGACTTTGGTCAAAGCATTGCCGTTGTAGCTACCGGCTGGGAACATGACGGCCCAGTAGAACTGTCCGCCACCCGTGCCGATGCCATCCACATTGACGCCGTTGTCGTAGTAGTACCATTCACCGTCGCGGTTGGCAAGGTTCTCGGCAGTGCGAATGGCTCTCGCCGGCGTGGTCACATTCTCACCCGTAGGCACAGAAACCATGCCGTTACGGTCAGTGATGGTCAAGTTGATCATGTCGCCCGTGCCTGAGCTGGAAAGCGTGTAGGTGTACATCTTACCGGCTTCATACACCATGTTGTCACCTTTGCTCTCTGCATTGCCGCTGTTGCCGGCAAACCATATCGTACTGACTTTGTCGGGGTTGATGATGGCATAGTCGTAAGTGCCAGCGGGGATTTCGATGGCCACGCTGTTGTTGACGACGATGTTTGCAGGGTTGATGCCATAGTCGGCGTTCTCGGGAATCGTGTATTCGAAGCCGTCGAAGCTGCCGATTTCGTCGAAATACATGGCGGCTTCGAGTTGCGTGTACATCGTGGCGTCGGCATCAAGCAGCATTTGATAGCCAGAGCCATCGCCCCAAATGTCGGTCGGGACATTCAGCACGACCACGGCATTTTCGCCCGGTTGTGGCGGAGGTACAGGACCCGTGCCAGTCGGGTAATCCCAGCTGATAGTAGTGCCGTTAACTGTTACGCCGTTGAGAGTGCCAGCGTAGTGCTCGCAGCTTTCATATTGCCACACGCATTCTGTCCAGTCGCTCATTCCAGTGCTGTAAATGGCAGCCACCTTACAGATGTAGTGCTCGCCTTCAACGAGGCTCTCAGTCTCAAGTTGGCAGAACGGATTTACGGTGTTGGTGTTGAAGATAGGCTCATGGTCGATGCTCTCGCACATTACCTTGAAGCCCTCGAGATGACGGTCGTCGCTCTTGGCTCCAACGCTCAACTCAACATCGTCAATCCAAATCTCATACATGTCATAATTGACATCATGGAAGGCGATATACACGCTCTGACCAGCGTAATCGCTGAGGTCGATGCTGTGGAAACGCCAGTTCTCATAACGGTCGGCTTCGTGGCGCATATTGGCCTTGGTGTTTGAGCTGCCCTTGGCTTCGCCACCCCACACTTGGGTGAAGTCACTAGCACTTGGGTTGTCGGCTGTGGCCACGCAGACCGAGAAGCTCTCAGGATAGCTGTCGTTGGCATTGTCGGCCCAGAAACTCAGCGTGGAACCGTTGACGATGTCATACTTCACAGGAGTGATGAGATAGCTGTCAGTGTTATAGGCACCCACATAGTCCACGAAGGAATAGCACATGGCGAAGCCCGTACCACTATGGGCAAGCGTGGAGTAGTCATAGCCACCGAGGTTGTTGCTGTTGTGGATCCACGAACCACCGTCGCTGTTGACATTCAGTACATTCCAGCCGTTCAGGCCGTTTTCAAAGTCTTCGGTGAAGGTGCTGCCGTTGCCACCTTGGCCACCGCCACCACCGCTCGGCAGACCTTGGGCATCCCACATGGCCCAACCAGTACGGGAGACATAGAGATTGTCAATACCGTAGATGATCTCGGTCATTACATAACGAAGGTGGGTCTCGTCCCAGATGTGGACTGTGTCTTCAATCGGATAGTATCCGTCGAAATCAATCTTCACGAGGTAATCGCCCTTGCGGAAGCTTTCCCAACTGTAGAAGCCTGTTTCGTCAAGTGTGATGGAGGCCATCGGGTTGTTGGCTTGTTCGTTTTCGTTCAGGTTGATGAAACTCACTTCGACACCTTCAGGACTATCGGCGCTGTTGAGTAACACATTGATGTCAACTAGGCCATCTCCGAGATTCATGTCTTTCTCAAGGCAGTTCGACCAGATGGTCTCGCTTTCACGAGGCAGGGCAAGTTGGTTGAGGTTGTTGGTGCCAGGGCCTGGAGTTGGGCCAGTGCCGCTACCAGCAACGATGGTCACATCGTCAATCCAAATTTCATATTGGTCGTAGTTCACATCGTGGAAGGCAATCCACACTTCCTGACCGGCATAGGCGCTTAGGTCAATGCTGTGCTCACGCCAGTTGTCATAACGGTTATTGTCATGGCGTACATTAGCCTTGGCGCTCGAGTTGCCCTTGGCACCGCCACTCCATACTTGTGTGAAGTCGCTAGCCGTCGGAGCATCAGAAGTGGTGGCCACACAGACTGAGAAGTTTTCAGGATAGGTGTCGTTGGCATTGTCAGCGTAGAAAGTGAGAGTGGAACCATTTTCGATGCTGTACTTCTGCGGTGACACAAGGTAACTGTCGGTGTTGTAGGAACCAACATAGTCGATGTATGAGTAACACATGGCAAAGCCAGTGCCGCCATGGGCGTGAGTGGTGTAGTCATAGCCGCCAGGGTTGGCTGAACTGTGCAACCAAGTGCCTTCACCCGTATTGACATCGATGACTGTCCAGCCTTCAAGATCAGTTTCAAATCCGTAGGTGTAGTCGTCACGAGTAGCTTTGGCGTTGTTGACATTGATAGGCTCAGACCAGTGGATAGGACCAGCGATTTCTTCGCCACGGTTACCAGCATACACGGTGCCAACACCCCATTTGTAGACGCCAGGAGCCACATCCGGCCAATCCACATCGATGTAGACGGTGTCGGGCATCCAAACGGTAGCCAGCAGCACGGTGTTCTCTTCGGTGTAAGGACCGTCGTTGTAGCAGTTCGTACGATACACTCTGTAGTGTGACAGGGCACGGTTGCTATTAGCCATCACCAACGGTCTGCTTGAAGCATTGGGGTTGATGCTCTCGTAAATCACTCTATTGTCGCCCTTCGCAATGGTACGGAGTCTGCTGTCGATCTTGGCACCTTGACCCAGGGCCAGAGGAGCATTTTGGGCACTCTTGGCAGAGCCGAGAACCACGCTGCGACCAGAACGGTCGGTGAAGTAGTTGCGCATGGTCCAAACGCCACCGCCATAGTTCTCCCAACCTTCACCAGCGTTCCACCAGTCGCCATTCGGGTTGCTGTCGCTGTTGCACATACCGACGGGATAACCCAAACCACCAGCTACATTCACTTGCCAAATGACCCATAGGTCTTGGCTCCCGTTCACAGCAACAGGCGTGTCGAGATCCCAGTCGACCCATTGGCCGAGACCAACAGGCAGGTCAACAGTCTTAGTGGACACCAAGGTACCGGCACCAGGAGTGCTACCGCCTTGGTAGATGTTGCAGGTGTAGTTGCCGCCCACAGCACCATAGAGGTCGTCGCTGAACATGGAGACCTTGGTCAGCTGGAAGCCGTTGTATTGGCCAGTGATGCTCGTCGGATAGTGGTAGCCGAAAGCAGGTTGGTCGGTCAGGTTCGAACGCAAGGCATCGTTGAACTCGCCTTCCAGATAGGTGTGCCAACCGGCACCCAAGGGTTCGGGTTGACGGTAGAAGGTGATGTAGTCAACATAGAAGCAGTCGTCGTTGTTGTTCACGCTGCCATCCTTCTCATATCTCCATTGGAAGGTGTGGTCGCCAGCGGTGATGGGGAACTTGCGCTCGCCCCAACTGCCAGCACCAGTGTACTGACCCATCTGAGTACCATCAATGAAGAAGTATCCGTAGTCCCAGCCCTGTTCGCTCGAGATCTTGCCGAAGAAGCTCATCTCGCCGTCGGCGGGGATGTTGACCGTCACTGTCATGTTGCTGATGACGCTGTTTACACCAGCGCCGCCGCTCTTCATGCAGTAGGTGCCTTCATACGGATCAGTAGTGGTGATGCTCCAAGGATAGGAGGCATCGAGTTGCCAATCGAACAGGCTGAAGTCGCCCGTCTCGAAGGGTTCAATGATTTCTTCACCAGGCAAGCCACAGCCCCAGTACACCTTCACATAAGGGCTTTCCGGGTCGAGGCTGTCGGGATAGTACTCGGCGATGACGGTGCAGACGGGATCGAAGTTTTCGTCCATGAGGAAGTTCACTTCGTTCTCCTGGGCGTTGTGGGCTACGGTGAAGGGCAACGGATGGACCGTTACGACATCCTGGTAGCCTTCCTTTGAAGCCATGACGTCAGTGTAGGTACCGGCATAGACTTGTTTGCTGTAGTAACCATTGGCATCGGTCGTGGCAGTATAGGTCTGGGTGTCGCCAAATTCATCTTGACCTGTCAGGGTGACGGTGGCGTTTTCGATGCCAGTTTCGCCATCTTGCTCCCAAACATAGCCGTTGATGCCCGTCTCGTTGGTGTAGCCGCTCACCTGCACGGTGATGATGTTGGAGGGCATGGATTCGCCTTCGTCATAGATGGTGGTCACATAGTATTCGTAGCCGTCCATGTTGTATTCTAGCGGACCGTCCACATAGCTTGTGGCACTCATGTCGTTGGTGCTGGTCTCACCCACCTTTTCGCCGTTGCGGTAAATGAAATAGGTGCGGAAGGTGCGGTCTTGGATGGCCGTCCAGCTCAAAGTGACTTGTTGGTCTTCGAAGATGGTGTAGTCGTTGGCGACGAGGTCATGAGGCTTATTGAGATGTGTGGTGAAGCCCCAGGTTTGGCCGAGGGTTTCGCAACCTTCGCTGCCGTTACGCACATCCACTCTCCAGAAATAGTTGGTGTTGTTCCAGAGGTCGGTCACTGTGTAGCTTTCGGCAAGGTTGCGTGTCCAGTCAACGAGGACGGATTGCGGATGCTCTGGATCGGGATAGTAGGTTGTGCCGAACACCAAACGATACTCCGTGGCGAAGTTGGGTAGATGCCATTGCAGGGTCACACTGGCTGGCTCAAGACCGTCGGTGTCGTCAGCCGGAGTGGGTCCGTAGGCTTGCTCGGGGCAGGGCATGGGCTCGGTGTTGATTTCGACTGTGAACGGATCGGAAGCCGAAGAAGCCACAAGATAATAGGTGCCAGGGACAACGGGCAGGTTCTCGATGACGGGGCCTGCGGTATACTCCGTATTCTCAGGAGTGGTAGGTATCGGACCCGTGTAGTTGTTGTTGGCCATGGGGCCGCCTTCGCCGTTGAAATCCTCGGTGTAGAGAGCCACCTTGCCGTTGTCGCCATTGCTGACGCTGGCATTCAGCACTGCATCGGCATCGATGACAAGTTCAAACACGGCGTCGTTGCCTTCCTCAATGTCGGGGAAAGGCAGCGTGTAGTCGTTGTGCATGCCAGCAACCGTTTCCACATAGGGGAAGGTGATTTCGTCGTGCGGTCGCGGCATTTCGACCACATCAGGAATCTCGGGAGCGTAGAACTCGACAGTGACGGGCCAAACGGAAGCCGTGCGACCCGCTTCTTGGTAAATGGCCACAAACTGACGATCGACAACGCCGGCTTCCTCACCATTGGTGCTGATGTCAAGGTCAACGGTTTCATCTCGACCAATCAGGAAAGGCGTTTCGATGTCTCCTAGAACGAAGAGACCATCATGTGGGGTGAAATCAAGGTTCGTCACCGTGGCGGCGGCGCCTTCGCTTTTCAGTTGAAAGTGGAAAGGCTCCATCCAGGCTCCAATGGGTCGGGTGCCCACATTGAGGGCATCCACTTCTTCCTCATTGACAAGAGCTACCAAACGGTGCTCGGCAGAAGCACTCGCTTCGTAGACGAAAGTGGTTTGGGGCAGGAAATCGCGCGCGATAGGCGTGATGGCTTCAAGGCTGGTGTAGCTGTAGTTCTGCACACTAGCTCCTGGAGCGTCAATGCCCTTGAAAGTGATAGATTTGTAGTTACCTCTTGTCGGTTGATAGACACCGATCAACAGGTTACCACCGTGGTAAGTGTAGGGAGTGGTAAAGTTCACCACCAGTTGTTCGCCCGTTCCATCGAGGGGACCTTCGTAGACGATGGTCGCACCCTCAGTGCCTTGGAACGCACTCATGGTGGTGTAGTCCACTTCCGTTAGGAAAACCTGAAAAGTTCCAGTCCAAGCATCAAGTGCAGGGAGGTCGATCTGGAACCTCAAGCTTGTGATGTCGCTGTCGGTCATGCTGGCAAGGTCGGCAGCGGGTGTCACGAACTCCGCCTTTAGGTAGGCGTCAGCGTAAAAACCATAAACCGGCACATAAGCATTAGTGACGGTACCAGTGTTTACGGTCAGTTCTTCGGCTCTCACCAACCCCGTGATGGCCAGCAAGAGCGCCAAAACCAAAGAAATTACTTTCTTTTGCATAAAAAAATGATTTGATAATTAATAAATGAATAATTCTTGGAGTGCATAAAGCACTCTGCATAATTTAGTTGAAGCAATGGCTTGTAGAATAACATCGAAAAGAAAAAATGCCGCAAGACTGACAGCTTACGACATTTTTACACCAATTAAATTCACCTATTTGATTAACCAAATCAATTCAATCAACAAGTTAGGTGCAAAAAAGCCTCTGAAAGTAACTCGGTGACTTTGGGGAGTTCAAATGCAATATGTTTCTGGATTTTGCATTGCCCAAAGAAACTGTCGCTGTCAAACTTCCGACAAAATATTCTGAAGCAAAACTGCTTTGGAATTTTTGTATCTTTATGAATCAGTTTGGATAAATTCTCCTATCTTTGCGCCATCGTTCTATGCATAAAACCTTGCGCTTATGGTATGCTTTTTCCAATCTGACAATCAACGAGTTATAGCCGTTGATTCCAAATCAGAACTTTCCGAGGAAACCGTTTCCAAACTTAGGTGGCTTTTCGGTAATGCCGCAAAAATCGAAAAAGACACGGTGAAAGGCCATTTTGTCGGCCCGCGCCGCGAGATGATCACGCCTTGGAGCACCAATGCTGTCGAGATTACCCAAAACATGGGCATCAAAGGCATCATCCGCATCGAGGAGTTCCAGCGCGTGGAGTCGAAGAAGGCTCCCTACGACCCAATGCTGCAAAACCGTTACGAGAACCTTGACCAAAATGTGTTCTCTGTCGACCGTAAACCTGAGCCGCTGAAATATATCGATGACATTGAGACCTACAACCAGCAGGAAGGGCTGGCGCTGAGTAGCGAGGAAATGGAATACCTGAAAGGCATATCCGCAAAGATTGGGCGCAAACTGACTGATAGCGAGGTGTATGGCTTTGCGCAGGTTAACTCCGAACACTGCCGCCACAAGATTTTTAACGGCACCTTCGTCATCGATGGCAAGCAGATGCCCAACACGCTCTTTGCCCTCATCAAGAAGACCTCGAAGATGAACCCGAACCGCCTCGTGTCGGCTTATAAAGATAATGTGGCTTTCATCCTTGGTCCCAAGGTGGAACAGTTCGCTCCTGCCGAGCCTAACAAGCCTTCAGCTTTCCAAATCAAGCCCATTGAGACCGTGATTTCATTGAAAGCAGAGACACACAACTTCCCGACCACTGTGGAACCTTTCAATGGTGCAGCCACGGGTAGCGGTGGCGAAATCCGTGACCGTCTTGCCGGTGGTCAAGGTAGTTTGCCTTTGGCGGGCACTGCAGTTTATATGACTTCCTATCCCCGCACGGAGCAAGGCCGTGAGTGGGAGAAAGACATCGAGCCGCGCAAGTGGTTGTATCAGACACCGGAAGAGATTCTCATCAAGGCATCCAACGGTGCCTCTGACTTTGGCAACAAGTTCGGCCAGCCCCTCATCAACGGCAGTCTGTTGACCTTTGAGCATAGTGAGAAAGAAACATTGGGCTACGACAAGGTCATCATGCTGGCTGGTGGCATCGGTTTCGCCAAGGTGAAGGATGCCAAGAAGTTGGAACCTGAGGAGGGCGATGTCATCATCGTTCTCGGTGGTGACAACTACCGCATCGGTATGGGCGGCGGTGCTGTGTCGAGCGTCGATACGGGCCAATATAGCAACGCTATCGAGCTGAACGCCGTGCAGCGTGCCAATCCTGAGATGCAAAAGCGCGTGAGTAATGTGATTCGTGCCATGGCCGAGAGCGACCATAACCCCATCCGCAGCATCCACGACCACGGTGCGGGTGGTCACCTCAACTGCCTTAGCGAGCTCATCGAGGACGCAGGTGGTGTGGTTTATGTCGACAATCTGCCCGTTGGCGACCCGACGCTTTCCGACAAGGAAATCATCGGCAACGAGTCACAGGAGCGCATGGGCTTGTTAGTCAATAAGAAAGACAAAGATATCATCAAAGAAACCGCCGAGCGCGAGCGGGCCCCGTATTACGAGGTGGGTGAGGTGACTGGCGACGAGCGCCTGCGTTTTGTCCGCAAGAAAGGCAAGGCTCCCATCGACTTGGCCATCTCCGACTTCTTCGGCAGTGCGCCTAAGACGATATTAAAAGACAAGACCAAACCTTATCATTTCAAGAAGATCAGCTACACCAAGCGCGACATACACAAGTACCTCAACAATGTGCTGCAAATGGAAGCCGTAGCCTGCAAAGACTGGCTCACCAACAAGGTGGACCGCTCCGTGACGGGTCGCGTGGCACAGCAGCAGTGCGTGGGCGAGATACAATTGCCTTTGAGTAACCTTGGTATCAGTGCCTTGGACTACAATGGAAGGCGAGGCATTGCCACTGCCTTGGGTCACGCTCCGATAGCGGGTCTCATCGACCCTGCCGCTGCTTCGCGTCTTTCGGTTTCCGAGGCTTTGACCAATATTCTATGGGCTCCGATTGAAGGTAACCTTGAAGGTGTTTCGCTGAGCGCCAATTGGATGTGGCCTGCCAAACAGGAAGGCGAAACGGCTCGTCTTTATGAAGCCGTGAAGGCCTTGAGCGACTATTGCGTGGCTTTGGGCATCAATGTGCCGACAGGCAAGGACAGCCTCTCGATGACACAGAAATATCCCGATGGCGAGAAGGTTGTGGCTCCTGGAACGGTTATCGTCTCCGCTGCGGGCGAGGTCTCGAACATTCGTCAGGTCATTCGTCCCGTAATGAAGGCCGATGAGAACACAGAACTCCTTTACATCGATTTCTCAAAGGATGGTTTCGAATTGGGTGGTAGCAGCTTTGCTCAAAGTATCGGTGCCATCGGTCAGGCTGTGCCTGATGTGAAGAGTGTCAACTACTTCAAGAAGTGCTTCAATGCCATTCAAAAACTAATTGAAAGCAATTTGATTTTGGCAGGTCACGATGTGTCGGCAGGTGGTTTGATCACCACTTTGTTGGAGATGAATTTTGCCAATACTACTTACGGCATGAACCTCGACCTCAGCGCTTTCGATAAGGACGACTTGATGGCCGTGCTCTTCTGCGAGAAGCCTTCGGTGGTCATCCAAGTCTCCAACGACGGTATCGCCAACCGTATGTTGCGCGAGTTGGGTATCAACTTCAAGATGATTGGCAAGCCTCATGCCAAGCGTCAGGTCAACATCCTACATGCCGAGCACAACTACATCTTCGACATCGACGAGTTGCGCGACACTTGGTTCAAGTCGTCGTACCTGCTCGACCGCAAGCAGAGCGGTCCGCGCAAGGCCATGGAGCGTTTCATGAACTACAAGAAACAGTATCTGCATTATAGCTTTGGTAGGAACTTCACCGGCACGGCCGCCAGCCTCGGCATCGACATGCATCGCCGCCAGCCCACGGGCATCAACGCGGCCATCATCCGCGAGAAGGGCTGCCAGTGCGACCGCGAAATGGCTTATGCCCTTTATCTTGCTGGCTTTGATGTGCGCGATGTCACCATGACCGACCTCGCCACAGGCCGCGAAGACCTCAAGGATGTGAATATGATTGCCTTCATCGGTGGCTTCTCCAACTCCGATGTGCTTGGTTCAGCCAAAGGCTGGGCGGGTGCCTTCCTCTACAACAAGAAGGCCAAGAAAGCCTTGGATGACTTCTACGCTCGTGAGGACACCTTAAGTCTTGGCGTTTGCAACGGCTGCCAGTTGATGATGGAACTCGGTCTGCTCTATCCCGACCACGAGGAGCACCCCGTGATGATGCATAACGACTCGCACAAGTTCGAGTCGGGCTTCCTCAATGTGGAGATTGCCCAAAACGAGAGCGTGATGCTCAAGTCGCTGTCGGGTCGCCGCCTCGGCGTTTGGATTGCCCACGGCGAGGGTCGTTTCTACTTCCCTTGCTACCGCGACAAGTACAAGATTGTGATGAGTTACGGCCAGGACGAATACCCGGGCAACCCTAATGGTAGTGACTGGTCAACAGCCGCAGTATGCTCTAATGATGGTCGCCATCTCGCCATGATGCCGCACCTTGAGCGCGCTTTCTTGCCTTGGCAGTGGGCCTACTATCCCGACGAGCGCAAGAACGACGAGGTATCGCCTTGGATGGAGGCGTTTGTGAATGCTCGGAAGTGGGTGGAGGAGAATAGGAAGTAAGCTATGCCCAAAGAAAAAATCAACAAGACCAACGCCTGCCGCATCCTCGACCAGAAGAAGATTGCGTATGAGCTGATTCCCTACGAGGTGGATGAGAACGACCTTGGGGCGCAGCACATCGCCGACCAACTGGGTGAGGATATCGATCAGGTGTTCAAGACCTTGGTGCTGAAAGGCGACAAGATTGGATATTTCGTCTGCGTCATCCCTGGCAACGATGAACTCGACCTGAAGAAGACCGCCAAAGCCACGGGCAACAAGAGTTGCGACCTCATCCCGATGAAGGAACTGTTGCCGCTGACAGGCTACATCCGTGGCGGTTGCTCGCCTGTGGGCATGAAAAAGCAATTTCCGACCTTTATCCATGAGACCTGCGAGTTGTTTGATTACATCTATGTCAGTGCAGGTGTCAGAGGTTTGCAGTTCAAACTCAACCCACAGGATCTGATTCAGGTGGTGGAGATGACCGTTGCCGATTTGACCATCTTTGAATTGGGCCAAAAATGAGTTACACCATCCGCAAATCCACCTTGGCCGACCTGCCGATCATCCTTTATCTTCGTGACCAAGCCCGCGAAATCATGAGGAGTTACGGCAATACCTTCCAATGGCCTGACGGCTATCCACGCGATGATATGTTTAAGAAAGACATTGAATTGGGCGGTAGTCATGTCATGCTTAATGAGGCAGGTGAGATCGTTGGTACTTTTGCCTTACTACCCAGTCCTGAGGTGACCTACAATGTCATTTACGACGGACAATGGCTGGATGATGAACCTTACTATGTCATCCATCGCATCGCCAGCACGCCCGAATCACATGGCATTTTGGATGCGCTTTTGGACTATTGCGAAACTCTAGTTTCCAATATCCGCATTGATACACATGAGGCTAATATCATCATGCGTAAGGGCTTGGAAAAGCATGGGTATCAATACTGTGGCATCATATATCTGTTGGATGGTAACGAACGATTGGCGTTTCAGAAAAAACTACAATCACGCTATGAAGCGTCATCGCGGACTTGATCCGCGATATCCTGCACTAAAGGGATTCGTCTTCGCACATAGGAGATGGCGGATCTTTGTCCGCCATAACGGCTTAGGGTGTAGTGTGGCATTCCCCAGCGGGTGGCTGACCAATCAATCGATATTTTCGATAATCTTATCCTCCTCGCTCAAATCCGGGACAAGTCGCTGGATAATCTTGTAGCGGTAGAAGAAACGGATGGCCACGACACGCACCACTGTATAAGCGGGTATGGCAACCAACATGCCAATGGTGCCACCGATATGGCCTGCCATGAGCAGCACGATGAAGATCTCCAAAGGATGTGCCTTGATGCTCGTCGAGTAGATGAGCGGCTGGTAGATGAAGTTATCAATGAGCTGTGCAGCCAGCATGATGGCGAGGATGATGAGGGCGAAGACCCAGATGTTGACATCCAAACCTGCACCTGTTCCGAGCTTCAAGACGATTCCGAAAACAATACCAATAACATCGCCGATGAGCGGTCCGACATAAGGAATCACATTCAGCAAACCAGCGATGAAGCCAATGGCGATGGCATAGCTGAAATCAAACCGTGCGATGAGCCACAAACCGAGGAAGTCGACCAAGGCTACCCCTAACATTTCAATGAACAAGCCCACAAAATAGCGTGACAATAGCTGCTTGATTTCGCTCAAGGTCTTGCTTAATGTCAATTCGTGCTTGTCGGGGACAAAAGCGCAGATGATCCGCTCAAACAATCCTTCTTCCTTGAGGAAAAAGAACGAGATGAACACGATGGCAAACAGGGCGACAAAGGCGCTGGTGACCAAAGATGCCACTGAACCAACGATGCCGCTCACTTTTCCGAAATCAACCAGCTCCCGGATTTTATCCATGAGAAGTGCGGAAAGATCGAAGTCTTCGCCCAAGTTGGGAAACATTCCAATCAGCCATTCATTCACTTTGTCGATGGGATTCGACTCGAAATAGCTGCTCGTTTCAATGGCTGAGGCATCCCTGACGATGTTAGAGACCAAAGGAACCATTTGAGTGACGATCATCGTAAGAATGAAAAAGATGAGTATGATGGAGAGCAAGGCCAAAAGCCAGTCGGGTGCGCTCTTTCCCTTGATTTTTATCTTTCGCATCAGCTGCATGAGCGGCCGTCCGATCATGGAGACCACAAAGGCCACGATGATGTAGATGAGCACATTCTTGAAGTACCAACACAAGGCCAAAACCATGGCCAAACCACCCAATTTGATGATGTAACCCGCTAATTTATCGGTGTTTCTCTCGTTTTCCATAGGAAATATTTAGTTTTGAAATGACAAAATTAGTATTTTTTCAATCCTAATAGACGATTTTTGGTAATTTTGCGTTCTCTTTCAAAAAGGAGTCTCACCATTTGTAATTATCGTCCCAAATGAAACGTATACATCTTATCTCATTGTTAGCACTTTTCCCTTTCGCCTCTTTGTTTGCGCAAGTCTATGAACCTTTGGCACCCGATGCTGATACCTTGGAACTTGACGACCAGAGAGTCAATGACTTGAACTCAGGTAAGGCTGTTGTAGAAGAGTCGACCGTGATGGAAATGCTTGACATGGTGAGTTCCTACGGTATGACGAAAGATGTGTACTTGGACATCGATAAAAAAGCCTGGAACAAGTATGGCTTCAAGGAAGACGATGTGCCAGCCTACGATGACAGCGTCTACATGCAACGCATACAGGCCTTGGCATGCGAGACAACGATTCCTCTGACTTTCAACGGTCATGTCAAGTCGTTTATCGAGTTGTATGCCAATCGCCGTCGTCAGCAATCGAGCCGCATGTTGGGGCTTTCCTATGTCTATTTTCCTATGTTTGAGGAATACCTTTCCAAATACAATCTTCCTCTGGAATTGAAGTATCTAGCTATGGTGGAGTCGGCACTGAATCCTATTGCAGGCTCTAAGGCGGGTGCCAAGGGCTTGTGGCAGTTCATGCGTGGCACAGGTTCGGAATACGGCTTGAAGGTAACTTCTCTCATTGACGAACGCTACTATCCCGACAAGGAAACCGATGCTGCCTGTCGATACCTGAAAAGCCTATATGTGCGTTATGAGGACTGGTTTCTCGTGCTGGCCGCCTACAACTCGGGTCCAGGTACGGTAAACAGGGCCATCATCAGGGCAGGTGGCGTGAAGAACTACTGGGCTATCTGGCCTTATCTGCCCGCTGAGACGCGTGGCTATGTCCCGGCTTTCATCGCCGTGACCTATGTGATGAACTATGCTCCTGAGCATAACCTCTATCCCATGAATCCCGGCTTGTTGATGCATGGCACCGACACGGTGCTGGTGCGCGATCGTGTGGCCTTCGACCAAATCAACGAGTGCATCGGTGTACCTATGGTCGACTTGGAGTTTTTCAATCCGCAATTCACCAAACGCGTTGTCCCAGGTTCGAAAGAATCCCCCTATGCGCTGCGCATGCCCACCAAGTACACCTTACGCTTCACGCAGCTCGAGGACAGCATATACAGCTATGTAAGCAAGTCCGAGAAAGCCCGAGAGATTATTGAGGAAAAGGTGGAGGAGGTGAGCGACAGTTTCGTCCATGTGGTGAAAAAAGGCGAGAGCCTTGGCAGTGTTGCGAGGAAATACCATGTTACCGTGGCGAAGATCAAGAAATGGAACCACTTGAAGCGCGAAACCCTCCATGTTGGACAGCGTCTTACCATCTATCGCTCTGGCTCTCCTATGGCTCAGGTAAATAATAAGACCACTAAGAGTAGCGCCAAGAGCGCCAAGAACAATAGCAAGGCGACAAAATCGGCCGCGCCCAAGACCCACACCGTGAAAAAAGGAGAGACACTCAGTTCCATCTCAAGGAAATATGGTTGCACGGTCAACGACCTCAAGAAATGGAACAACCTGAAGGGCAACAGCGTTAAAGTGGGGCAGAAGTTGAAGATTAAGAAATAACCAGATTGCAGGCCTTAGGCTTGCACCTAAAACACCAACATACTATGAAAAACGCTCTGAAAATCGCCATCATTGTCTTGATTGCCGGCATGATGGTGTCGTGTGAAGAATCCAGTGGCCCCAGAAAAGCCCGTTCTGTGGGCGGCACTCGCGAAATCCTTGTCATCACGCAAAACCCTGACCAATGGGATGGCACCATAGGCGACACCCTCCGCAGTTTCTTCCTGCAGGAACAATATGGACTGCCCCAACCTGAATCGCGCAACAACTTGGCGCACATCAATGCGGAAGCCTTCTCCGATATGTTCAAGAAACACAAGTGCATCTTTGAGGTTGAGATTGACCCAACTCTCAAGGAGGCTGTGGCCAAGACCATGGAAGACCATTGGTCAGCTCCACAGCGATATGTGAAAATCAGTGCTCCCGATGTAGCCTCGTGGCTTGCGGTTTTCGACAAGCAGAAGGAAATCTATCAGCAGTGGTATGACAAGGTGGAGCGTGAGCGCATCTTGACCGTGTTTCGTCCCACTAAAGACGATTCCATCGCCAGTGCCATCGCCAAGAGGTTCGGCTTCACTTTGACTGTACCTCAAGGCTTTTACATCGCCAAGTCCGAGTCCGATTTTATGTGGCTTCGCAAGGAACTGGAACGCTCGAGTTCCGACATCGTCATCTATCAGATACCTTACCGCGACACCTTGCAGTTTGAGCCCAAGGCCTTGCTCTCGATGCGCGACCTGATGATGGGGCAACACATTCCAGGCCCCTCTGAAGGTTCCTATATGGGCACAGAGACTAAGTTCGTGCCGCCTTTGGTGACCACGGCAAGCCAATTCCCTGCCGGATACGCCAAGGAGATGCGAGGTATGTGGAAGGTGTACAACAATTATATGGGCGGACCTTTCGTCTCCTACACCTTCGCCAATAACCGCACAGGACAGCTTGTCACCGTTGAAGGCTTCTATTACGAGCCTAACCAGAAGAAACGCAATCTTATGCTCCAGCTTGAATCCATCGCCTACAGCTTGAAGTTCGTCGAGGAATAGTTTTTTTATGGATGTCCCGCATCTGCAATGGTTCAAGACCGAGGAGCGTGAGGGGAAGACCTATATTTACGACCCTTTGCGTCGTCGGCAGGTCGTGCTGACCCCTGAGGAGGAAGTCAGGCAACGGGTGCTGTATCTCTTGGTGGAGCGCCTCAATGTGCCTTCGGGTTTGCTGGCAGTGGAGTATTCGGTGAAGGTGAATGGTTTGGATAAGCGAGCTGATGCTGTTGTTTTTGGCACTGAGGGTCTTCCCTTGATGATTGTTGAATGCAAGGCTCCAACGGTGACGCTTACCGAGGCTGTGCTTGAGCAGGCTGTACGCTATCATTCCGCACTAAGACCCAAATACTTGCTGCTCAGCAATACTAACGCTACCTATTGCTTCAAGGTAGAGGGTCAAAGATTAAGTCCACTTGACCATCTCCCGGATTTTGATGAAATGAAAGGTGAAAGCGAACTTAAGTAGCAAACGTAAATAATAAATTTCCGAAGAAATTCCAAAGCGTGGAGGCACCTACAGCGAAGACCTTGCTGAGGTAGAAGTTCCATTTCAGTTTGCCATTAAGCAGCCACACCGTCAGCGTGTCGATGCCCAAGCCGACTAATGCGATGCCAAAATACTTCACATATTCTATCCCTATTTGAGGGTTGGTGCTTTGGAAAGTCCAGATGCGATTGAGCAGGTAGTTGGTTGTGGCAGCGACAATGAAGCCTAGAATATTGCTTAGGTATTTGTTCCATTTCAGCCATTCCTTGCAGACATAGGTAACGCCGAAGTTGACGAAAACACCTGAAAAGCCTACCACTCCGAACTTTAGGAATTTCAGGAGGAAGGTTCGGCTGAGTTCTATGTTCAACAAGGTCTTCATGGCTTTCGAATCGAGCCTGCAAAAATAGTAATAATTAATAAGGTGTTTGAAACCGCATTGAATTTTCTACTTTGAGATTCCCTAGGGAATCCCTATATTTTCTTGAAATTTTCTTGTCAGTAGGACAATCCCGTAAAAAAAAACTATATTTGCAGAAAATTTATGACGATGAACGCGGTGAAAGACATCTCCATCGAAGCCTACGACTATCCTCTGCCCGAAGATCGCATCGCCAAGTATCCCTTGCCTGAGCGCGATGGTTCGAAGCTGCTGGTATTGAAAGGCAATGAGTTGTTGGAATCGCAGTTCAAGCACATCGGTGATTTCCTCCCCAAGGAAACCTTGTTGGTCTTCAACGAGACCAAGGTCATTCGTGCCCGCTTGCAATTCCATAAGGCAACAGGTTCGCGCATCGAGGTGTTTTGTCTTGAACCGGAACAGGACTATCAGCTGGCATTCTCTTCCAGTTCTCCTGTCCGCTGGAAGTGCTTGATAGGCAACTCGAAAAGATGGAAAGAAGGTCCCCTCACCATGGAGCTAAGGGTGGGAGGTGAACCTGTAACCTTGACGGCGCAACGCATTGCGCAGAACGACCAGTATGCCGAGATTGAGTTCTCATGGACACCCGAGAGTCTTTCATTTGCCTCTGTGCTTGAGGCAGCTGGCGAGATTCCTTTGCCGCCTTATTTGCATCGTGATGCCGAGCCTGCCGACCGCGACCGTTACCAGACTGTCTTTGCCCGTTATGATGGCTCGGTGGCTGCCCCTACGGCGGGGCTGCATTTCACCCAACCGCTCATTGCTGCCCTGCGTAACCAAGGCTTCACCTTCGACGAGGTGACACTGCATGTTGGGGCAGGTACGTTCAAACCTGTCGCGACCGACACCATAGGTCAACATGCCATGCATTCTGAGACCATCATCGTGCGTCGGTCGTTGATTGAAAACTTAGTTTCCCATTTCGGGAAGCCGATTGTCCCTGTCGGAACCACTAGCACCCGTACCTTGGAGAGCCTCTATTGGATTGGTGTGATGCTCAAGGAACAAGGTTCCGATTTGCGTCCGCTGCATGTGGAACAGTGGTTCCCATACGAGAGCCATACTCCGCTTTCGGCAGCAGAATCCCTACAATATGTATTGGATTACCTTAACCTTCATGGCCTAACCCGCTTGGAGGCCACAACGGCCCTTATGATTGCACCTTATTATAATATGCGTATCATCACGGGGCTGATTACGAACTTTCACCAGCCAAAGAGCACTTTGTTGTTGTTGGTTTCTGCGCTCATTGGTGAGCGTTGGCAGGAATGCTACCGTTTCGCTTTGGACCACAACTTCCGTTTTTTGAGCTATGGTGACAGTTGTTTATTCTTGCCGTGATTTTCTGGCACGGTTTTTGTAATTTTTCAAATCGAAAGAAACAACATTAATTATTCACTTTAAAACTTAATCAAAATGAAAAGATCTATTCTATTTGGAGTCCTGGCAATGTTTGCCGTGAGCGCCCTGAGTATCCAGAACTTGAATGCTCAAAATGAAGATGACAAAACCAACAACAATTCCACACAGGCTATTATTCAGCCTAAGGACAAACCCCAAGACAATGGTGAAAAAACTATCAAGAAGGATGGTGATAACAAAAAACCCACACAGGCTATCAATGAGACTAAACCCAAACCTCAAGTAGATGCCAGTAAAGATGCTGACAAGAATAGCCAAGATGGAAAGAAAGATGGCACAATCCAGAAAGAAGATCCTAAAGCACCTGCAATGAGATCCGCTAATCCTAATGGAAAGAATGATGTCAAGGCTAATAAGACTGACAAACCCAAGAGACCCAAGTTGATCAAGGAAAAGAAGGCGAAGAACGATGCTAAGGCTGAGGAGAAGAAAGCAGGAGAGAAGCAACAAGGCAATGAAGTCTTTATCAAAAAGGATGGCAAGCCCAGCTCCAAGCACAAGATGGTCAAAGATCAAAAGGCAAAGAACGATGCTAAGGTTAGCGAGAAGAAAGACGACCAGAACGCTAATGGCAATGGAAAAAAGGCTGGTATGGTAAAGCCTGGTAAAGCTGAGAATAAAGTCCAAAGTGGTGTGGGAAAGGAAAACTCTAATCAAAAGGAAGTTGATCCTACCTCCAAGAACGAACCTAGTGCTCCTATCAATAATGTTGTCAGACCTAAACAAAAGGTCAAAGAAGGAACTGGCAAGCAGAATAACAACGGGACATTGTAAAACATGCCTGACGGTTAATGAAAAAAGCGGAATGCTGGATAAACCCGGCATTCCGCTTTCTTTGTTTTAAGGCATTTACTTTTTTCTACCCGAAAGCAGCTCGGCGTAAGCACGGAGGTGCTTTTTCTTTTCTTCGGGCAAGCTGATGGCAGCTAAGGATTCGATGGCCTTGCGGTCGTAGTCGAGCATGACTTGTTCGACGGTTTCTTTCACATGCAGACGGTCGTAGATGGCCTGCACCTCTTCTATTTTTTCCTCTTCGTCATGGTCGATGCGTAGAGTGAAGAGGTATTCAAGGCGTTTGCGGTCTTTTTCTGAGGCCAATTCCAATGCCTTCAGGTAGAGGTAAGTCTTCTTATTGTCGGCGATGTCACCACCATGCCGCTTGCCGAACACTTCCACATCGCTATAGAGGTCGAGGATGTCGTCTTGCAGCTGGAAGCTCATGCCCATATTGATACCGAAATCGTAAAGATGTTGGATGTCGGCATCTGTTGCGCCAGCCACGGTCGCACCCATTTGCAGCGCAGTGGCCAAAAGGACGGCGGTCTTCAGCCGGATCATCTCCAAGTATTCTGGGATGGTCACATTACCGAGGGTCTCGAAGTTGAGGTCCATTTGCTGGCCTTCGCAAATCTCGATGGCCACCTTGCCTAGTTGCTTGGCAAGTTCCGCACCTTTCTTGGGGTGTAAGGCATATTGGAAGGCCTTGGCGAGCATAGCATCGCCGGAGAGGATGGCAATATCGGCGTTCCATTTTTGATACACGGTCTCCTTGCCACGCCTGAGCGGTGCCTTGTCCATGATGTCGTCGTGGATAAGGGTGAAGTTGTGGAAGGTCTCCAAGGCCAAGGCAGGCCATAAGGCCTCGTTTTCGTCGCCGCTAAACATCTCGTTGGCCAAGAGGCAGAGCATGGGACGGAGGCGTTTGCCGCTTTGCAAAATGGTGTAAGCTATGGGTTCGTATAACTCCTTCGGCTGTCCGCTGAAGTCGGTCTTTGCCATGAAATCGGCAAAATCTTGTTGCAGTTGCTTGATTGTTTCCATGAAATTAGAGGTTTCGATGCCACAAAATTAAAGATTTTCATTGGAAATGGACAATTTGGAGCGGAATTTGTGGTTTTATAAATAATAAACCGGCCCTTCGACGGGCTCAGGGACCTTGCTTTTATTGTTGTTGAGGGTGCTTGAGCCTGTCGGAGGTCCCGTATGTACAAGTAGAATCAAAACAGCAAAACCATGAAATACCTCCGACTGATTCCCGCGTTGTTGCTCGGTGCAATGCTGACCGCTTGCAACACAACCAAGAAACTCTATGAAGCCCAAGAATATGACCAGGTCATCCAGCGTCTGGCACCCGACATCTGCGATGGCGACATGAACGCCAGTCGTATCAATATGGTGGCAGTTTCGTATCACAAGGCCAACCAAGCCGACCATGAGCGCATACTAGCCTTGAAAGCTTCTGGTCAACCCGATGTTTGGCCCGAGATTTATCAGCGTTATTGCAGCATGAAGGGCCGCAATGATGCCTTGAAATGCTTCCCGACCAAGATGAAAAACGGCATGAACTATGTGAAGCTCGACTTTGACGAAGACATGACCGTTGCCCGCAACCATGCGGAGGCTTTCTTAGTGGCTAAGGCCAACCAACTCCTTAATACGGGCACACCTGCAGATGCCCTTGAAGCGGACAAATATATCGAACAGCTATGGCATACCAACAAGGACAACAGTAGCCTGCCCGAGCTGCAGAAGAACAGTCTGCTGCGCCAGGCCGAACGCGTGCTGGTATCTGTCGACAACGATGACGAGCGCCCGTTGTTGCGCGATTTCGTTGATGTTGTGCTGCATTTCGACGCAGGTGAAGTGCCGGCCAATGTGGTGCCGGCCACACGCCGCATCCGCTTGAGAAGCGACGATGCCGAGGTGAGGGCCGTCATCAACGACATCCAGGTCACTCCTGACCGTCTGGATGAGGTGACCTTCAAGGAGACCTATGACGGTAAGACCGTTGAGGTGACTGACCACTCGCAAAACAAAACCGTTACTGTTTCAGGAGTGTTAAAGTATTACGATGCCTCAGGCTATCGTTCGTTGGTGTCTATACCTTTCGAGGTGAAATCTACCTTCAAGAACGATTACACCACCATCAAGGGCGACCGCGAGGCCTGCTCGGCTGAGACATTGAGTCGCCTTAAAAGTCATCCCGTGCCTGTCCCGACGGACGAGAGCATGCTCATTGATGCGGCGAAAAGGTTAAATGATTTGATTGCGTCGGAGCTGAAGAAATAGATTTCTCCTTGTCCAATCGGTTCATTATCGAGTCCATAATGCGTTCCAGCACCTCGGGCTGTGTGGAATAATACCTTATGTTTTGCACAAAAATGCTGTCCGTGATGCCATAATGCTCGAAGAATTGATCGTAGTATTCCCTCGTCATCTTGATATAGTCTTTCGGGGCGATTTTGACCGAATCTTCCACTTTCTGGTCACGTTCTTTGGATTTCTGGTAGTTGATGTCGGCCTCGATGATTTGCACATCGGTCAACACATCAATCATTTCCTGCTCCGAGAGTAGCCGCTCGGGCATAAAACTTTTCTCCTTGCGACCGCAGGCGGTCACAAGGAGAAAGAGCAGGATGAAAATAGATAGCTTTTTCATTCCTAGTTAGTTACCTACATCCGACAAGAACTTGATACGCATCAGGCGCACTTCTTCCTCTTCATATTCGTCTTCACCAAGCTCACGAAGGGCGGCCTGCACATCGTCCGATTCGGCCTCTTGGAAATAATCAAGGATGTCTTGCTGGTGATAGATGTCGATGTTCTCCTCGATATAATAGTTGATGTCGAGATGGGTGCCACTCGATACGATGCTCTCAATCTCAGATAGCAACTCGTCGAATTCCAAGCCCTTGCCATAGGCGATGTCTTCCAGCGGGATCTTTTTGTCGATGTTTTGGATGATGCCGATTTTGAGTGCGGAGTTGTTGACCACCGACTTTACCACCATGTCGTTCGGGCGCGTGATTTCGTTCTCTTCCACATACTCTTTGATGAGTTTGATGAAAGGCTCACCGAATTTTTCGGCCTTGCCTGCACCCACGCCCGCGATTTGGGTCATTTCCTCCTTGGTGATGGGGTATTGGATGGCCATGTCTTCCAACGATGGGTCTTGGAAGATGACGAATGGCGGCAGACCATTTTGTTTGGCGATGGTCTTGCGCAGGTCTTTCAACAAGGCAAAGAGGGTCTTGTCGGCACCGCCGTCCTTGTTGGCACCCATGGCTGCCATGGTCTCCGGATCGTCGTCGTCAGTGTTCTCGTAGTCGTGGTCCTTGACGAGCATGATGGTGTAAGGCTTCTTGATGAAGTTCTTACCCTCCTTGGTGATTTTCAGGATACCATAGTTCTCGATGTCCTTCGACAGCAGCTTGTTGACCAAAGCCTGGCGGATGACAGCGGTCCAATATTTGTCGTCATGTTCGTCGCCAGCACCGAAGAACTCGTTGTTTTCTTGCTTTGCCGCCTTGATGTCGCCAGTGAGTTTGCCGGCCAGCAGTTCAGCGATATGTTTGGTCTTGAAGAGCTGTTTGGTGTCTTCCACGGCTTCGAGCACGAGCTTGAGGTCTTCCTTGCCGTCGAATTTCTCTTTCGGGTAGCGGCAGTTATCGCATGAGCCGCAGTTCTCCTTGTTGTATTCCTCACCGAAATAGTGGAGTAGGAGTTTGTGGCGGCAAACAGCTGATTCGGCGTATGTTACGGTTTCGTTCAGCAGCTCACGGGCAATTTCCTGTTCGGCAACATTCTTGCCTTTGTTGAACTTTTCCAGCTTGTGGATGTCCTCGTAGTCGTAGAAGGCGATGCAGTTGCCTTCGCCGCCGTCGCGACCGGCACGACCTGTCTCTTGATAATAGCCTTCGAGGCTCTTGGGGATGTCGTGGTGGATGACGAAGCGCACATCAGGCTTGTCGATTCCCATGCCGAAAGCGATGGTGGCCACGATGACATCGACCTCCTCCATAAGGAACTTGTCTTGGTTTTCCTTACGCGTCTGACTGTCGAGGCCGGCGTGGTAAGGCAGGGCACGGATGCCGTTGACGACGAGCGTCTCGGCCAGTTCTTCCACTTTCTTGCGGCTGAGGCAGTACACGATGCCCGACTTGCCCGGGTTCTGCTTGATGTATTTGATGATGTCCTTGATGACGTCTTTGGTCTTGGGACGCACCTCGTAGTAAAGGTTGGGACGGTCGAACGACGACTTGAACACCTTGGCATCCATGATTTCAAGGTTCTTCATGATGTCGTTTTGCACCTTGACGGTGGCTGTGGCCGTCAGTGCGATGATGGGAAGGGTTTCGTCGATGGCATTGATGATGGGGCGCAGACGGCGGTATTCAGGGCGGAAGTCGTGACCCCACTCCGAAATGCAGTGTGCCTCGTCGATGGCGATGAACGAAATCTTGAGGCCACGCAGAAATTCGGTCGTCTCCTCTTTGGTGAGCGACTCAGGCGCCACATAGAGTAGTTTGGTCTTACCACTCTTCAAGTCTTCCTTCACCTCAAGCAGTTCGGCTTTCGAGAGTGATGAGTTCATCACATGGGCGATGCCCAGCTCGGTGCCAAAGTTGCGGATCATGTCGACTTGGTTTTTCATCAGGGCGATGAGTGGCGATACAACGATGGCCGTGCCTTTCGACATCAGCGCTGGCAATTGGTAGCAAAGCGATTTGCCGCCACCCGTGGGCATCAGAACGAAAGTATTGTTGCCGCCAAGGATGCTTTTGATGATCTCTTCCTGGTTCCCTTTGAACTGGTCGAAACCGAAAACATTCTTCAACAGTTTGTGAATCTCAAGGTCTGCTTTTTTTGCCATGATTTCCTCCTTTTGGTATTGTCCGAATTTTTGCGTTATTTTGCAATCTGTTTTGAAAATCTGCGTTATTGCCAAAGAGAGTTTTCTCCCCAATCAGCAAAGACAAAGTTATAGTATTTCACCAATACGGCGCAAGTAATTTTTGAGAAAAGATGACAAAAAATGGAGAAATAATTCAATTTGCCACTCAAATTATTGAGAATGAAGCGAATGCAATCATTGAGCTAAAAGCGAAATTGGACGATGATTTTGCCAAAGTCGTGGCATTGGTGCTTGAAAACAAAGGAAATCTGGTGTTTTCGGGCATTGGGAAAAGTGCCCTCATCGCCCAAAAGATTGTGGCTACGATGAATTCGACGGGCACTACTGCAGTGTTTATGCATGCCGCCGATGCCATCCACGGCGACTTGGGCATTGTTCGTGAGGGTGATATCGTGGTGATTCTCTCGAAAAGCGGCGAAACGCCGGAAATCAAGATGCTAGTGCCGCTCATCAAGTTGCGGGGCAACAAGATTGTGGCCATGGTGGGCAACCGCCAGTCGTATCTTGCCTCACAGGCTGACTTTGTCCTTGATGTGACCGTGGATGAGGAAGCCATCCCTGGCAGTTTGGCGCCGACCAGCAGTACAACAGCCCAACTCGTCATGGGTGATGCGCTTGCATTAATATTAATGAGGTGTAGAGGCTTCTCCACCGATGATTTTGCCAAGTTCCACCCTGGTGGGGCTTTGGGCAAGCAACTCTATCTCCGCGTGAAAGACCTCTACATTAGGAATGAGCGTCCCGAGGTGGGGCCCGACGACAACCTCACTCGCGTCATCATTGAGATGACCCACAAACGCTTGGGTGCCACTGTGGTGATGAAGGATGGACAACTGTTAGGCATCATCACTGACGGAGACCTGCGCCGCATGCTGATAAAATACCCCAACATCGAGCAAGTGAAGGCCGCACAAATCATGACCTGCAATCCCAAGACCATCGACGAGGATGCCTTGGTGGTGGATGCCTTGCACAAGATGCGGGAAAACAGCATTACGCAATTGCCAGTGGTGCATGATGGAAAGTATTTGGGGATTATCCATTTGCATGATATTTTGAAGGAAGGGATTTTTTAAATTGATAATTGATAATTGATAATTTGAAGATGAAGTTGCGAACTGAAGATTTGGTCAAGAAATACGGTCAACGCACCGTGGTCAACAAGGTGAATGTTGAATTGGAACAAGGTGAGATTGTCGGACTGTTGGGTCCCAACGGGGCGGGCAAGACAACCACATTCTATATGGTGGTAGGGCTCATCAAACCTTATTCCGGCAAGGTGTTCCTTGAGGATCAGGACATCTCCGACCTGCCCATGTACCGTCGTGCCCAAATCGGCATCGGCTATTTGGCGCAGGAAGCCTCAGTGTTCCGCCAGATGAGCGTGGAGGACAATATCTCATCGGTGATGCAGTTCAAGCAAGGCCTCACGAAGCAACAGCAAGCTGAGAAGTTGGAAGGACTGCTCGATGAGTTTGGCTTGCAGCATGTGCGCAAGAGCAAGGGCATACAGCTTTCGGGTGGTGAGCGTCGCCGTACCGAGATTGCCCGTGCTTTGGCCGTCGACCCTAACTTTATCCTTTTGGACGAGCCTTTCGCTGGCGTCGATCCCATTGCTGTGGAGGACATTCAGCGCATCATTTTCAAACTGAAAAGGAAGAACATCGGTGTGCTCATTACCGACCACAATGTGCATGAGACCTTGAGCATCACCGACCGCGCCTATTTGCTTTTCGACGGCAAGGTGCTCATGTCGGGTTCACCTGAGCAGTTGGCTGCTGATGAACATGTCCGCGAAGTCTATCTGGGACATAATTTCATTCTTCACAAGAAAGAAATGTAAAAGATTCCCTTCGGGAATGGAGTGTAGTCATTAATTAAAAAGCGGCGGCATACAACCTAAACGATCCGTAAATGTCACAAGCCGCCGCATGTAAAACAAGTGAATTGCCATTCCCGAAGGGAATCCCAATTCACTCCATTTTCTTTGCGAAGAATACCGACAGCAAAACATAAAGCACCATCACGAAAGGCAAGGCCACTAGGCGGAAGACGGCCACCGCAACTACGGCGACGATGAGGAAAATCCACCTGACTTCGTTGCCTTTCCATTTTGCCGACTTCATCTTGAACGAGAAAAACCTCAATCGACACACCATCATGAATGAGAAAATGAGCGTGATGCCAAGACAGCACCAATAGCCCAAAGCTCCATCGACAAGGTGTCCCACTTGGCCAAGTGCCAAGGGGAGTGAAGCGATGAAGATGGCCATGCCTGGAGCAGGCAAACCACGAAACGAGGTCTTTTGTGTGTCGTCGACATTGAATTTCGCCAAACGGATGGCCGAAAACACGGGCAACAGAAACGCCAAACAAGGCAACACATAGACCCCCAACAGCGTTATGGATGGCAAGTCAAAGGCGTGAACCATCAACCAGTACATGATGAATCCAGGTGCTACACCCGACGAAACCACATCGGCCAACGAGTCCAAGTCGGCACCAATGGGCGAATGGGCATGGAGCAGGCGCGCTGCAAAGCCATCGAAGAAGTCGAAGAGACCAGCCACAAAGATCATGATGGCCGCCTTGACGGGCATGCCGCAGGCGACAAAAAGGATGGAGAGGCAGCCCGAAACCAGGTTGCCGCAGGTGATGGCATTGGGAATGTGTTGCTTTAGTTTCATCTTTTTTTTTGCAAAGATAGCGATTTTTTTAATGTGGAATGCTGAATGATGAATGCTGAATGACATTCCTAATTCCGCATTCAGCATTCCGCATTTTTATTTATCTTTGCAGAATAATTCAATGGATTTATGCAGCACCAGTTTTATTCCTTGCAGAAGGTTGCGGAAATCGTCAATGGGCAGCTTATCGGAGCCTCAGATGAACGCAAAATCAGCGATTTGCTTATCGACAGCCGCCACCTGATGGACCCCAACCAAGCCTTGTTTTTTGCTTTGCAAAGCCACCGCAATGATGGTCATAAGTATATTGAGGAACTTTACGAGAAAGGGGTCAGGGCCTTTGTGGTGAAACAATGTCCCGAGGCTTCATGCCCCGAAGCCGCTTTCATCGTTGTGGCCGACACGCTGAAAGCCTTGCAGGCGTTGGCTTCTTATCATCGCCAGCAGTTCAGCATTCCCGTCATCGGTATCACAGGTAGCAACGGCAAAACCATCGTCAAGGAATGGCTCTATCAGATGTTGAGTCCCGACTACAACATCGTGCGCAGCCCCAAGAGCTACAATTCGCAGGTGGGTGTGCCGCTCTCGGTGTGGCAGATGAATGAAAGCAACGAACTGGCCATTTTCGAGGCGGGCATCTCCGAACCCGACGAGATGATGGCTTTGCAAGACATCATTCGTCCGACCATTGGTGTGTTCACCAACATTGGGCAGGCTCACGAGGAGAATTTCATCAACCATGCCCAAAAGGTGGGCGAGAAGATGAACCTCTTCACCAAAGCTGAGTCGCTGGTGTATTGTATGGATTATTCTGAGATTCAGCAGGTTGTGATGCGTTCTGGAATGTCCTCTAAGGTGAAGTTATTCACCTGGAGCCGCAAGTTCGAGGAAGCCGACCTTATGGTTAAGGAGGTTGTAGTGGGCGAGAAACAGACCCAAGTGCAATGCCTTTATAAAGGTGCATCGCTGTCGTTCACCATTCCTTTCGCTGACGCGGCTTCCATTGAGAATGCCATCCACTGCATTGCCGTTGGGCTGCTGATGAAGATGAGCCCTGAACTCATTGCCGAACGGCTCATGTCGCTGACTTCCATCGCCATGCGCTTGGAGATCAAGGCTGGCATGAACAACTGCACTATCATCAACGACTACTACAACTCCGATGTCAACTCGCTGTCTATTGCCTTGGATACGATGAAGCAACAGCACCAGCACCAGCGTAATGTGGTGATTCTGTCCGACATCCTGCAAAGTGGGCGTAGCGAGATGGATTTGTATGCCGAGATAGCGCAACTGCTGAAAACCAAAGGTGTCGACATGTTGATTGGTATCGGCGAGGGCATCTCGCGACAGGCCAACAAGTTCGACATGGAGCGTTATTTCTATCCCAATGTGGCTGATTTTCTGGCGCATTTCCCTTTCTCGAAGTTCAACAACCAGACCATCCTGCTGAAAGGAGCCCGTGCTTTTGAGTTCGAGCAAATCGGCATGGAACTACAAGAGAAGGCGCACGAAACCGTGTTGGAAATCAACTTCAACCATTTGGTTAACAATCTCAACCATTTCCGCTCGAAGATTAAGCCGGAGACCAAGTTGATGGTGATGGTGAAGGCGTTCGGTTATGGCAGCGGCAACCTTGAGGTTTCCAATGTGCTACAATACCATAACGTCGACTATCTGACGGTTGCCTTCGCCGACGAGGGTGTGGAATTGCGCCGTGCGGGCATCAACTTGCCTATCATGGTGATGAGTCCTGAGGTGAATAGCTATGATAACATCATCAAATACCACCTTGAGCCTGAGGTGTTCAGTTTCCGCAATCTGGAGTTCATCGAAAAGGCGATGGAGAACCTCGCCTTGCCCGAGGCGCATCCCTTGAATGTACACATCAAGCTCGACACCGGCATGCACCGTTTGGGTTTTTCTTTGAACGAGTTGCCCGAGCTTATCCGCCGCATTCAGGCCAACCCGCTCCTGCATGTGAAGAGCGTGTTTTCGCATTTGGCCACGGCCGACAATCCTTCCGAGGATGCTTTCACATTGAGCCAGATCCATTGTTTCGAGGAAGGCAGCGCCATGATTCGTGAGGCATTCCCGCAGGTCATCCGCCATATCCTCAACACGGCGGGCATCTCGCGTTTCCCGCAATACCAGTTCGACATGGTGCGCTTGGGCATTGGTCTCTATGGTGTGTCGACTTGCGAGGCCGATAAGGGTATGTTGCAGCCTGTGGTGTCGCTCAAGACGACCATCAACCAGATTAAGCACATTCCTGCGGGCGACAGCATTGGTTATAACCGCCATGGCCATGCCGAGCATGATATGCTTATTGGCATTGTGCCCATTGGCTATGCCGACGGCCTCTCGCGTCTCTTGGGCAACGGCAACGGCAAGTTCTATGTGAACGGACGCCAGGTGCCTGTGGTGGGCGACATCTGCATGGACATGTGTATGCTCGATTTGACCGATGTGGAAGCCACAGAGGGCGACACGGTGGTTATCTTTGATGCCGAGCACGACATCAACGACATTGCCCGTGCCTGCCAAACCATTCCCTATGAAATCATGACGCGCGTCTCGCAGCGCGTGAAGCGGGTGTATTATCAGGAGTAGAATTGCTTGTGTTTTTTAATCCCCCCTGCCCCCCTTTTAAGGGGGGGACTGCTGGGGCTTTGCGCTACGCCTTTTAAGAGGTGGGGGCTGCTGGGCCTCTTTTAGGTGGGGCAGGGGGGACTAGATGCCTCGCTTTGCGCCGAACCAAACATACAAAAAAGAAACCAGCGGCGCAATGCGCCGCTGGCTTCCTGTCAAAATAGTGTGAAAAGGGAAGGTGATTGCTTAATCCTCCTTGCGTTTTTTGGATACCATGTAGGCTGCGCCGAGGCCGAGCAATACGGCGATGCCGCTACCAAGAGGAGCATCCTGGTTACCATTCAGACCGAACTCTGAGGGGAGACTGGGAGTGGGAATCATGCCGACTTCACGGTCGCCATAGAGGCCGTAGGTGGGCTCGGAAGCGCCGCGTTGGAACAGACCGCCGTCGTTAGTGTTAGCAAATGTCGTCAGGCTGAGGCCGAGGACGACTGCGATTGTCAAAGCTAATTTTTTCATTGTTATGTTCTGTTTTTTATAGGTTAGACAATAGGATTATTTCACGACTTTCTGGACCTTCATGTTGTCGCCGTTGACGAGGCGGACCATGTAGACACCAGGAGCGGCGTCGATGTTGACGTTGGCGCTGCCGTTGATGCTTTCGCTCATGATGATACGGCCAGTGACGTCGACCACTTGCAGGGTGGCGTTACCTTCGTTGTTGACGAAGAGGCTGCCGTTGCTGAAGAAGGCGAAGTTGTTTTCATCGCTGCTGGTGGCGAAGACCAGGCGGAAGCGGCTGGCGTAGTCGGTGGTGTTGGCGCTGAAGGAGTAGCTCGGGTTGGCGAGCAGGTCTTGGTCGGCACCAGTGAGGTTGTCGATGAGGTGGAGGTAGCTGAACTCAACGTTCTCGGTGGAGAGGTTCAGGTTGTAGGTGCCATTGCTCTCGGCCTTGAAGCTGACGGGCATTTCGCCCATGCCTTCGCTGCGGACGATGGCATATTCTTTACCTTCCATGGGGAAGTAAACCTTCGAGCTGTTGTTGAATTGGAACTTGGGCAGGTTGCTGCCTTGTCCGAAGCCAACGATGGCGCGGTCGACGAGGTTGCCGCCTTCGGTGAGGTTGAGGGCGAGCAGGGCTTTCTTTGCGCTTTCACCCATGGTGATGTTCACGGTTTCGCCTGCTGCTTCAGCTTTGACGAGGGCACCTTCCAAAGCATCAACTGCTGTACCGGCATCATAGGGGTTGAAGATACCGCCTTCCAGTCTGTAGAAAGGTTTGTCGAGAGTGGCAGTGGCATTGTAGGGGTTACCCACGATGTTCCAGCCATGCATGGTTTCATCTTCGTTTTCGGTGAAATAGTCCAGATCGACAGCCAGAGTTGTTTCGGCATAGGCGCCTTCGCTGGGGTAGGTGAGGGTGTAGGTTTCTCCTTCACCGTCACCGCTGTTGGCGTAGAGGTAGCCGTGGCCGAGTTCGAGGTCGAAGGGGTTGATTTCGGTTTCGCTGGCCTTACGGTTGATCCATTCCTTGCCTTCACTGTCGCCTTTTTGGTCGAAGTAGTAGAGGTCGTAGGTGTTCTCGAGCATGTTGGTCACAGCCGAGGGGTTCACGTCGCTGGGTGTGGAGATGAGGTACCATTGGTTGGGAGTGATTTCCTTGGTGATGCCGCCGCCCGAGACGAAGTTAAGGACCACACACTCTTCAACTGGGAGCAGGTCCCAGACTTCAAAGTGCTCTTCTCCAAGGTGAACTTGAACATAGGGCAATTCGCAGTTTTCATACAGTGTGCTTGTGGCATGGTTGTACATCTTGAAGGTGACAGTTGCCCCCGTTTCGTTATCGTTGTAGTAGATAACATTGTTTACGGTCGGAAATGGATCGCCCTCCTCTTCTCCATCATACATGAAGTAAGTACCTCTGATTTCATCATTAACGAACATTGCAACTTCTATTGCTTCGAAGTTGTCATCATAGGTGATGATTTGTCCATCAATTTGGACATAGGCCACCAAACCATTCTGGGTCTCAAAATGGCTGGTAAAATCCCAATAATGCTCTTGGGCGAACATAGATCCGCCGAACGCGATTGCTAAAATTAATGTCAATAATAACTTTTTCATAGTGAATTAATTTTGTTTTGTTTGATTGATTTTGTTTGACAATTATTTATTAAACAGTTTATTAAAAGCATTCTTTAATGCAGTGTTAGACTTATTTTCCACTTTGATATCAGGCATTGTTGCCTTGGGTGCGATAATGCTGATATCTAAGGTCTTGAGGCTTTCCTTTTTGGCAACCTTTGCGAATTGGTCGTTCTTGGGGCTTGCTTTGGCAGCCTTGCTTGCGCTTGGGTAGACAAGCGTTCTTTCTTCTGTAACAGATGCGCCCGAAACGTACATGTAGCCTTTTCCAGGTTCAAGGCTGTTCAGGCCTTGTGCTCTCCAGTTGCCATTACCATATCTGGCGTTGCCGTCCT